>DATHNC010000081.1:0-4021 GCA_035486415.1 Saccharimonadales bacterium (SeqCode) | reverse complement strand
TCAAGTATTATATCAGGTATCATTCGAACGAATTGGGCGTACAAATTGGGCGAACGAATTGGGAACTGCTGAGACGCTTAACGATGGCGGCGCCCATGGACGAAACTCGCCTCGCAAATCTGGGTCATCAGGAACGCTGCTCCGGCGGAGACTCGGTCACTGCGCTTTCGGGGGCACAGACCCTTCGGCGCTCAGGGTAAACAGGAGTGTCTGTGCTACGAAAAGGTCGCGGTGCGCATCAGGTCGCTAAGCGTCACGGCCGGATCGCTGGCGATCGTCCACGCGCACCTCGACGTGGACGGCACGTCGCAGAAGCGCAATTCCAAAATTTTCGTGGTGGTGGCCCTGGACCACGCGGAGTCTCAGGTATTACGAGGAGAAAATTCTGGCCGCCATCTGACGCACGTCGCGGTAGCGCAAGAGTTCGTCAAGGTCGGAAAGCTCGAGAAGCAAAAAACCTTCAGCCAGGATTTCCAAGTCAAGCTCAAGCCCGGGACGGATACCGCAAATATCCGCGTCATTGCTCTGGTTCAAGATTCCGGCCTCGGAAAAGTCTCGGGAGCAGCGCTACAGAAAGTCACGAATTAGGCGTGTAAGAACACCAAAGTCCCCTCGGTTCCAACATCATAGCGAGCGTCCGGCCGGTTTTGCAGTAAGTGACTCTATTGGTTAGATTTGTTGTGCCTGTGCCTAGGTGGCGGAATGGCAGACCCTGAGGACTTAAAACACCACTCTCCACTCTAAGTCAAATTTCACAACCAACAAAGTTGCAGTGATTTGCACACCATCCAGGGATAGGGAGCTACTTCCTAACTGACGGAAAGACGCCTCCTCTGAGCCGTCTCGCAATATTGGACGCGGACTCCGCCAGTAGCGCACTAGCAGGCTGCAGAAAAAGTCGGATTTGTCATCCCCAACCCGCGTTGTTTGCGGGTAAGGGATCTGCTGTTCGCAAGAAAACCAAGGAAAAAGCAGATTCCTCACCCCGTTCAAAAACCGAACGGGGTTCGGAATGACATATTTTTGAGTTTTTCCGCAGGCTGCTAGGGATACACAAGTGAGCGTCTTCGAGCAGGCCATTGAAAACACAATCCTTAACGGTAGAGACGCCTGTTGGTGCCTCCCTTCCACAGTAAAGCTTGGTGATTAACACTGAGGCTGTGACTGTCAAAAGACCCAGTTGCGGCGTCGCTAGACTTCCACTATGGTGCGCTGGCGTAGCTACGTTTCTGACGAGCGCAGTGGGCCGGTAAACGGTTAAGGGAGACCAGGTAACACCTCGACGCGAGGTGCAACCCTTAAGCGTGAGCCGACACTGTGATGGGCATCGCCGACAGGTAACACAGCTGAGCGGAGACTATGCTGGCCATGGAATACGAGTCAGCGGAGGGGGTGTGAATGCCTCGGTGGGCTAACCCTAAAGTGGTCCTCATTGCGGCCTCGATTCTGGCCGGTCTGTTGCTGTTGCCTGCCGGTGTGGTTCCTGGCAAGGCTCATCAACCCGCAGCCAAGGATGAGACGCCGAAGACAGGTAAGAAACAAGCCAACCAAGGCGTGAAATACGAACGTGTCACGGACCCTTCCCTCTACGTCGGTTCAGAGACCTGCAAAACGTGTCACGAAGACATGCCGACCAAGGATTTTTTCAAGAACTACGAGTCGTCGCCGCACTACGCCACCACGCTGGATACCAAGAAGGGACCGGAGTGGCACGGATGCGAAGCGTGCCACGGACCGGGCAAAGAGCACGTTGACGGCGGCGGAGACAAAACAAAAATCTTTACGTTCAAGAATGCCTCGGCGCAGGAGATCAGCGCGAGATGCCTCGATTGCCACCAGTATGGCGAGGAACACAGCAACTTTGGCCGGTCAGCGCACCTGCAAAACAACGTGGGCTGCACCGATTGTCACGATCCGCATCACGCCAAAGAATCTCAGTTTTTGATGAAGGAGAAGCAGCCGCTGCTCTGCTACACCTGTCACCTGGAGACCAAGCAGCAATTCAACCGCACGTTTCATCATCGCGTGAACGAAGGGCTGGTGCAGTGCAGCGACTGCCATAATCCGCACGGGGGTTTCCTGAGCCGCCAGTTGCGGGCCACTGCGTCGCAGGATGCGGTTTGCTTCAAGTGCCACACCGAAAAGGCCGGGCCGTTCGTGTTTGAGCACCCGGCAGTGAAGATTGAAGGCTGCGCAGCCTGCCACATCCCCCACGGCTCGTCGAATCCGCGGCTGCTGAAGCGCAGTCAGGTCAACCTGCTGTGCCTGGAGTGCCATTCCTTCAACGTCGATGCAGGCGCGCCGTCCACGCCCACGTTCCACAACCAGGCGCAGAAATATCAAGCCTGCACGCTGTGCCACGTGGCCATCCACGGATCAAACTTTAGTCCGGTTTTCTTCAAGTAGGAGGGGGGCGATGCGAGACATGAAAAACGCACGAACGAGACTCCTGCTTCCTCCCATCACTACTGCGTGTTTCTTCGCCGTGACTATTTTGTCCGGGTCGGCGGCCTGGGCCCAGGACGACGAACAAAAAGGCATCGATCAGGGCAACTACAACATCAAGCAGTCGATCGAATTCGGTGGCCGACTCACCAGCATCGGTGGCGACGTGCCGACGTACGACACGTTCGTAAATCTTCAGGAGGGCGCGCGGTTGCTGGGATTCACAACCGAGATGAACTCGCTGAACCACCATGGTGCGCCGTTTGACCGCTTGTACTTCGACAATTTCGGCTATGGCGGCGACCCCAACAACGTTTCGCGCCTGCGCATCAGCAAGAATGCCTGGTACGACTTCGATGTGCTGTTCCGGCGCGACGAAAACGCCTGGAACTACTCGTTGCTGGCGAATCCTCTGAATCCGACAACACCTTATACGAACGGGCCCGCGGGATTTGGCCCACCGCTGTGCACCGGTTGCGTAATTGGCAATTCGCCGCACCTGTACAGTACCCGTCGCAAAATGGGCGATTACAACCTGCTGTTGCTGCCGCAATCCCGGATCCGCTTCCGCCTGGGATATTCGAGGAATGTCAACGAAGGACCGTCACTCACAACCATTCATCAAGGCACGGAGCAGCTGCTCTTCCAGGACAATAAGGACACGGTCAACACCTACCGCATAGGTGTTGATTTCAAGTTTTTGCCTAGGACAAACATCAGCTTCGACGAGATCCTCACCTACTACAAGGGAGACACCGGGCAGCTCGACAATAACCAGACCTTCCCGCTGGCGAACGGTACGCCCGTGGACCTGGGCGTCTCTTTGAACTCCGCGGCGAACCAACCCTGCAGCGGCACATTTCTTCCCGGCGGCGTGGTGAATCCCGTCTGCAACGCGTACATCGCCTACCAGCGGCATGGGCGTACGCGAACGAACTTTCCCACCGAGCAGCTGAGCCTGCAGTCTAATTACTTCAAGAGCTGGGACTTGTCGGCGAGGGTCAGCTACTCCGCCGGGGACATGACGGTAAGCGACTGGATCGAATCTCTAACCGGCCTTGAGGCGAAAAGCAACCTTTACAACCAGACCAACAGCGGGCCGGTCTTTGGACGCCATGTGGCGGCGAGCGCGGACTTCGGCGCGACCTGGCACATTACCGAAAAGCTGAGCTTCGTGGACTCGTTCCACTTCTCGAATTGGCATAACCCCGCGGAATTTGACCAGTCGAGCTGCTCGTTTTTCAGTCCAAATCTGCTGACGACTCCAAACTTTTTCACGCCCACCGGCACGCTTCCTCTATCGACTACCTGCGTCCCGCCGGCTAACGCGGTCCCGGGGACTCCGGTGCACAGCACTAAGTCCGAACCCGACATCTCCTTCGCGGTGTCCAGCCGTTTCCTGAAGCAGGAAGAGGAGACCAATCTGGCCGAACTCGAATACCAATTTTCATCCAAGCTGGGCGTGCGCGGCGGTTTTCGCTACCGCCATCGCTCCATCGATGACAACGATTTCGAAACCATCGACGAGATATTTTTTCCAAACAATGCAAACCGAGGTGATTGTGCCCTCTCGGCA
>DATHNC010000080.1:0-28103 GCA_035486415.1 Saccharimonadales bacterium (SeqCode) | reverse complement strand
CCGCATCTCCGGGCGCTTCCTCGCTTGTGGCGAACATGGCCTGCAGGCCAAGGCAAATTCCGAGCAGCGGCGTTCCTCGCGAAACAGCTTCACGCAGAGGCGCAACCAGGGCGCGCTCGTCCAGCGAGCGCATCAGCGCGCCGAAATGTCCCACGCCCGGAAGTATGAGTGCGTCGCATCCGGCGAGTGCTTCCGGCGTGGACGCGCGACGTGATTCGACGCCAAGACGCGTCAACGCTCGCTCAACCGATGGTAGATTTCCAGCGCCGTATTCCACGAGTGCGATATTCATAGCAGACCTTTCGTGCTGGGAAGAACTTTCTTCAATTGTTTGTCGCGCGTGGCCGCAAACCGAAGCGCGCGTGCGAATGCCTTGAAAATGGCTTCCACTTGATGGTGCGACGATCTACCGTACAGCAAACTTAGATGTACGTTGGCGCCGGCTGCTTGCGCGAATCCGCCGAAAAAATCTTCCAGCAATTCCGTTTGCATTCCGCCCACGTGTTTGGCAGAAAATTTCCACTTGCACACAAGATGAGGCCGCCCGCTGAAATCGATGGCGGCTGACGCAAGAGTTTCGTCCATCGGCATCAAAAAATATCCGGCGCGCAAAATTCCTTTCTTTGACCCGAGGGCCTTCCGCACCGCTTCCCCGAGCACAATGCCCGTGTCTTCCACGGTGTGGTGCTGATCGACTTGCAGATCGCCGCGCGCCGTCAAATCCAAATCCATCGCGCCGTGACGCGCCACGAGCGTCAGCATGTGATCGAGAAACGGTATGCCTGTGGCGATTTTCGCGCGGCCTTGGCCATCCAGATTCAGGCTGACGCGAATATCCGTTTCCGTGGTAGTGCGGCGCAGATTGGCTTTTCTCATTTCCACAATTTCTCCAGGTCGAGAACGCTGTGCAGGATTTTCAAGGCGCCCAGTTCTCGCAGGCGCTTGGCGCGCGCGTTGTGCGCTTCGCTGCCGTGAGGCAGCACGCCTAGAAACGGGACGCCAGCGCTTTGCGCGGAAAGCGCGTCGTCTATGTTGTCGCCGAGGTAGAGGGCTTCGCTCTTCGGCATACCGCCTAACAGCAATCGCAATCCCTCCGGGTCTGGCTTACCTTTTTTCACGTCGTCCATGGTGACAGCGCGGCGAAAAATATCATGCGCCTCCGTGCCCACGAGCGTGTGGCTTAATTCACGGCGCGTGCGGCCAGTAAAGATCGCCAGTTCGGCGCGGCGCGACCAGCGTTCCAGGCGCTTGTGTGTGATAAGCCATTTCTCCTTGGCCACGTTTCCAGGCTTCGCCTTTGTGCCCCAATAAAATTTCTGAAAGCGCGCTTTCACTTTTTCATACGGAACCGCCGGGCCGAGCGACGCAATCCAGTCCGTCGTCAAGCGCCAGTCATCGTTATAGCCGGAACGATTCTTCCAATCGTGAATTCCTGCGGTCGTGACATGCTTTTTCGTAAAAAAATGAACCGTGTCGATGATCGACTTGTGAAACGATCCGTGAACGTCGAGCAGAACACCGTCCACATCAAAAATGATCAGCTTCGGGGCTAGTTTCACAGGATTCCTTCCATGGCTCGCAGCAATTTGCGAGTATCGGCCCGCGTTCCAGCGCTGATGCGAATGAAACCTTCGCGCGGAAAATCTTTACGTCCGCGCACGAGAATTCCCATTTTTTCCAGGGCGTGAACGAGGCGGCGCGCTCCCGGGCCAAAATCCACAAGCACGAAATTGGCGCTGCTCGGATAAATTCGAGCCCCGAGACGCACAAGCCCTTTTTCGAGCATCGCACGGCTCTGTAATACTTCACGCGTGTACTTTTGCAAAAAGCTCGGGTCGCGAATCGCCGCTTCCACCGCAACCAGCGCGGCCGAGTTTACCGGATAGGGTGTGCATGCGCGGCGCATCGCCGATAACAGTTCGGGATTCCCAAACAGGCAACCGATACGCAATGCCGCAAGTCCCGCGGATTTTGAAAACGTACGCGCCACCAGCAAATTCGGATAGCGGCGAATCCACGAAAGAATCGTAAGGCCTGAAAAATCGAAATAGGCTTCGTCCACAAGCACAAGGGTGTGCGCGGCCGCTTGCAAGATACGCTTCAGTTCCTCCCGTTGCACAAGAGTGCCTGTCGGATTGTTCGGGTTCGCGATGTACAAAACGCGCGGGCATTGCTTAGCCGGTTGTTGCAGCGCGCGAATTACGTCATCCACCGGGAATCGCATCTCATCGTCATAGCGCAACACGACAACGTTTGCGCCTGCGAGCTCTGCAAAAAATCGGTACATGTCAAACGTTGGCTCAACGACCAGAACCGAATCGCCGTCGTTAATAAAAGTGTCGGCGATCAAATGCAGCGCATCGTCGATGCCGTTGGTCAGGTGTATTTCCGCCGGACGCACGCCAAAGTAGCGAGCCAGACGTTTTGTGGTCTCCTGATACTCGGGATACACTGCCATCTCTTTCGCCGTCATGCGGGAAAGCGCGCGAATCACGGCAGGAGAGCAGCCCACAGTATTCTCGTTGAAGTCGAGGCGGAGTTTTTTCGCGCGCCCTTCGGACGGCGCATTGTAAGGCGCGAGCCCCATGACGGCCTTGCGGATCGCGATCGATTGAGGTTTGGAGCGCTTCATTCGCGCACCTCGACGGCGCGCGCATGCGCCTCTAATCCTTCTGCTCGCGCCATTGCCGTGACGACCGGAGCGAGGCGCTTCAATCCAGCGAGCGAAATTTCTTGGGTGCTCGAGCATTTCACGAAATCGGCGATGCTCAGGCCGCCGCGCGTGTGTGCCCAACCGGAAGTCGGCAGCACGTGATTCGTGCCGCTCGCGTAATCTCCAATCGGCTGCGCGCTCCACGGACCGAGAAAAACGCTTCCCGCCTCGGACAATTTCTCGATCAATGATTTGTTCGCTTGAGGGATGCTCAGGTGTTCGGGCGCAACGCGATTCGTAAAGCGAATCGCCGCATCGAGGGACGGAGCAACCAGAATCGCGCACGCCTGCTGCAAGGATTTGTACGCCGGATTCGTTTCCGGCAATTCTTTCAATTGCTTGTCGACCTCGGCGGCGACAGATTTCGCGAGGCGCACCGAAGGAGTGACGAGCAGCGCGATGGCGTCAGGATCGTGCTCCGCCTGCGCTAGAAAATCGGCGGCCATGAATCGCGGCGATCCGCCAGTTGCGAGAATCAGAACTTCCGTCGGACCCGCGGGCATATCGATTGCGCATTCGTTGGAAACAATTCGTTTTGCAGCGGTGACATAACGGTTGCCCGGCCCGCAAATTTTATCGACGCGCGGAATCGATTGTGTGCCATACGCAAATGCGCCGATGGCCTGCGCTCCACCCATGCGCGCGATTTCCGTAATGCCCAGAATTTCCGCAGCCGCAAATAATGCAGGGCTCGGCTTCGGACAGGCGACGACGATGCGCTTCACTCCGGCCACCTGCGCGGGGATCGCCGTCATCAGCATCGTCGAGAAAAGCGAGAATCGCCCGCCAGGAATGTAGCATCCGATGGTTCCAAGCGGCGTGACTCGCTGTCCGACGCGGACTCCCGGCTCGACGGTGATCGTCCACGAACGTGGACGCTGCGCTTCCGCCACCCGGCGAATATTTTTTGCGGCGTGTTCGATGGCGCGCGTGAGTTCGCGAGACACGCCACGGCTCCCCTCGCGAATTTCCGCGCGCGTCATCCACAACGATTTGCGTGTGAGGCGAAGCTTATCGAGGCGCAACGCCCAGCGAAACAGCGCGGCGTCACCATTTTTTCGCACGTCGGCGAGAATCTCCGCCGCAATTTTGTCGGCGGCCACATCATGCGAACTGCGCCGCGCGAGAAATTCTTCCGCCACCCGGTCCGTTAGTTTGAGTATGCGCATCTGATTTGAACTTTTCTTCACACCACAATCTTATTCAGCGGATATTCCACAATTCCCTGCGCCCCGGCTGCTTTCAATTTCGGAATAATCGAGCGCACCACATCCTCATCAATGATCGTGTTTACCGCGACCCAACCGGGATCGCTTAACGTGGACACCGTTGGATTCTTGAGCGCGGGCAGCACGGCCAAAACAGCCGCAAGCTGCTCTTTGCGCGCGTTCAGCATAATGCCCACTTTCGTATACGCGGCAATCGCTCCCGAGAGCAGTAGAAATATATTGGAAATTTTTTCAGCCTTCCAGGGATCGGCCGCGGCCGCATGATTGGCGATAAACACGGTGCGCGATTCCAGAATCGTATCGACGATGCGCAGGTGGTTCGCGCGCAGGGACGATCCCGTTTCCGTGACTTCGACGATCGCGTCAGCAAGCTGCGGCACCTTCACTTCCGTAGCGCCCCAGGAAAACTCCACGCGTGCTTCCACGCCATTTTTCGCCAGATATTGTTTCGTGAGATTCACCACTTCCGTGGCAATCACTTTTCCCGCGAGGTCTTTCACAGTTTGAATGGGCCCGTCTTCCGGCACCGCGAGAACCCAGCGCACGGGCGCAAGGCTCTGCTTCGAGTACATCATTTCGCCGATCTCGGCGACCTTCGAGCCGGTTTCAAACACCCAGTCGCGGCCCGTGATTCCGGCGTCGAGCGCTCCGGTCTCCACATAGCGCGCCATTTCCTGCGCACGAACGAGCATGCAATTAATTTCCAGATCGTCGATCCCGGGAAAATAGCTGCGCGAGCTGATCGAAATGCGCCATCCGGCCTTGCCAAACAGCGCCACAGTCGCATCCTGCAGGCTTCCCTTCGGAATGCCCAGCCGAAGTACGCTCATTATTTTGCGTCCTTTCCGTACACTGCCTTCGGATCAAAAGTGCGCTCTCCAACCACTTTCTCTTCGCCGGTCGGAGAAATTTGCCGGAAAAAACATGTGCGGTAGCCTTCGTGGCAAACGCCGGGTCCGACTGCGTCCACTCGAATCAATAAAGTATCGACATCGCAATCCACAAGAATTTCGCGAACGCGCAGCACATGCCCGCTCTGTTCGCCCTTTCGCCACATTTTATTTCGCGAGCGGCTGAAAAAAGTCACTTCTCCGCTGGCCTGCGTCGCGGCATAGGCTTCCGAGTTCATGAAGCCGAGCATCAGCACTTCACCCGATCCAGCGTCCTGAATTACCGCGGGAATCAAACCATCCAGTTTCTTAAAATCCAGCTCCATCACTCCTCCAAAAGCTCCGACCAATGAAAGTCGCCGTAAAATAAAAAACCCGCTAGCGCTTACCGCGCCAGCGGGTCTATGAGTGCGAATCTCGTTGCGCTACTCAAGCCTCCGCGGGCACGGTCTTGCGACGTGATGGTGATGATGACCGTGGTAGCTCGCGGAGAACCTCATGACGCAAAAGAATATACAAGAGCCATCGATTTGCGTCAAGCCACGCGCAGGTAAATGCAGGTTTTCGTAGCGCCCGGCCGAATTTTGGGCGGGCACCTCTTTTGCGGTCCTATTCCAAAATGTTTCCGCCTCACCAACTGAAAGAAAGCCCTGCTGCAACAGAATTCCGCAACGTGTTACCCTGCGCGAGGCGATAGAATGGCCGGGACTTTGCTGCGTTATTTTCGCAACGCGCCGATCGATCTTCATGTATCAGGAGAAAAAAGTGCATTCCAAAATTTTGTCAGACATGTTTGTGCTCGCGATTCCAGTAGCCGAGAAAATCCTGCGACCCATCGCCGTTTACGTTTTCCTCGTGATCGGATTGCGACTGGCCGGCAAGCGAGAACTGGCGCAGCTGAATCCCTTCGACCTCGTCGTGCTGCTGACGCTCTCCAATACTGTGCAGAATGCGATCATCGGAGACGACAACAGCGTAACCGGCGGACTCATCGGCGCTGCGACGCTGCTGCTCTTGAACTATCTTGTGGTTCGTTTCCTGTTTCGTCACGAAAAACTCGACCGGCTGGTTGAGGGAGACACAGCCACCCTCGTCGAACATGGCGTGATCTTGGAAGACAATCTCGCGAAAGAATTACTCTCGGTCCAGGATCTTCGCGCAGCAGCGCACAAACAAGGATTTGGAGATTTGCAGGAAGTGGAGAGCGCAACGCTGGATCCAGGCGGCGCAATTTGTTTCGTCGGCAAAAAACCGGATCCCGACGAACAGCGCCACAGGCAACTGATGGAACGCCTGGACCGGCTGACGGAAGAAATCGCAACCCTAAGGCTGCGCTCCGCTCCGCCCACTTCTTAAGGGTGATTTTTTAAAATCAAGGTGAGGGGTTTTAGATGTTGTGGCGCCGGCATCTTGCCGGCGGGTTTTTCTTGCTTCAGGAGAGCGCAAAACCGCCGGCGGGACGCCGGCGCCACAAATATCACTTTGGCGCTAGCGCAGCAGAAAAACTGAAGCGGCGACACCCAGACCTGTGAGACCGGAAGCAAGTCCCAAGAGCCAGAAGACGCGTTTTCCAGAAAGCAATGCAAGAGACGAAATCACGAGCGCAATTTCCAGAAACACTTCGCCCAAATCATATCGGTCCGCTCTGTGTTGCGCGCTGGCGGATTCGTTTTCGTCTTCTTTGGCCTTGTCTTCAATTTCCGCCTGTTCTTTCGTGTAGCGTTCCACTTCACTCTGGTATTTATCGCGAACTTTCGCGGCCTGTTCCTTGTCCTTGAATTCAATCATGGAAAGCAGATCGATGCTCATCTGATAGTTGTGCAGGCGAATATTTTTGGCCTGGTAATAGGCCCACTGGTCGGTCGCGCGATTCTGCATCATTAATTCTTCCGTGTGCGAGCGGTGCCCCATCAACGAAACAATGGCCACGCACACAGCGAGAATGGCCATCGTGACGGAAACGGGAACGAGTGAAGGATTCTCGCGACCGTGTTCCGCGTTCTCGCGCAATTCGCTTAATTCGTCAGCCATGGATTCCTGCTCCTTGATGATTTTGTGACGCCGGCGTTTGCCGGCGGTTTTGATTTGCGTTGCGGTTAGAAAACCCGCCGGCAGGACGCCGGCGCTACCATTATCCGGCTACAGCGTTCAATGTCTCTCGAAACGCAGCGAGTGTGCGATCGATATCCGCGTCCGTATGCGCGGCGGAAACAAACAGCGCCTCAAACTGCGAAGGCGCGATAAAAATTCCGCGATCGAGCAGGCCGCGGAAAAATTCCGCGAACAGCCCCGTGTCACATTTTTTCGCCCCTGCATAATCGGCGATCGTATCACGCGAGAAAAATAATGTGAGCAGCGATCCGACGCGCACAGCCGTCGCCGCAGCGCCTGTTTCGCGCAACGCCGCTGCAATCCCGTCGCCCAATCGTTTTGCGCGCGCTTCCAGCTCCTCATAAAACCCCGGCGCGGCCAGCAGATCGAGCGAAGCGATTCCCGCGCCCATCGCCAGCGGATTGCCTGACAGCGTACCAGCCTGATATACAGGCCCAAGCGGCGCAACGCGGTCCATCAAATCGCGGCGGCCTCCATAAGCAGCGACGGGCAATCCCCCGCCGATGATTTTTCCGAGCGTCGTCAAATCCGGGGTAATTCCGAAAAGCGTTTGCGCGCCCCCATAACACAAACGGAAGCCCGTTATGACTTCATCAAAAATCAGCAAGGCTCCGTGCCGAGTTGTAATTTCGCGAAGAGCTTTCAGAAATTCAGGCGCTGGCGGAACGACGCCCATATTGGCGGCGACCGGCTCGACAATGACTGCACCGATTTTCCCGGGGTGCAGATCGAATAGTTTTTCCACCGCAGCGGCGTCATTGTACGGCGCGTTCAGCGTCAATTCAGCAAGCACTTGCGGCACGCCGGGACAGGCCGCAATGCCAAGTGTGGCGAGACCCGAGCCCGCCTCGGAAAGAAAACTGTCCGAGTGACCGTGATAGCAGCCGTCAAATTTAATAATCAAATCGCGATTCGTGGCCGCGCGCGCCAGGCGCACAGCGCTCATCGTGGCTTCCGTGCCGGAACTGACGAAGCGCACTTTTTCGCAGGAAGGAAGCGCCTTGCGAATGCGCGTGGCGAGTTCCACTTCAAGTTCGGTGGGCATTCCGTAACTTGTGCCGCGACGCGATTGCTCGGCAATCGCCTGCACCACTTTAGGATGTGCGTGGCCCAGGATCAAAGCTCCCCAGGAACACACATAATCGATGTATTCATTTCCGTCGGCGTCCCACATGCGCGCGCCGGCGGCGCGATCGACCACGATGGGCTCGCCGCCCACGGCGCGAAACGCGCGCACAGGACTGTTTACGCCGCCGACAAGCACATCGGTGGCGCGGCGGAATATTTCCTGCGAATGCGGACGTTGCAATTTAGTTGGATTGGGTGCGCTCATCGCCGCCTATAAAATCAGAACAAAGAGTAGCTGTCAGGAATTCTTTAGCCAGCGCGCAGCGTCCTTCGCGTGATACGTAAGAATGATGCTCGCGCCTGCGCGATGAATGCCGGTCAATATTTCCATGGCGATTCGTTTTTCATCGATCCAGCCGTTCGCCGCCGCCGCTTTGACCATCGCGAATTCGCCGCTCACATTGTAAGCGCCCACGGGCACGCTGAATGTTTCGCGCACGCGCTGAATGATGTCGAGATAGGCCAGCGCGGGTTTCACCATTACCATGTCCGCGCCCTCTGCCAGATCCAATTCCACTTCGCGCAGCGCCTCGCGCGCGTTGGCCGGATCCATTTGATAGCCGCGGCGATCGCCGAATTGCGGGGCGGATTCCGCGGCCTCGCGGAAAGGCCCGTAAAATCCGGAACAATATTTCGCCGCGTAACTCATGATCGCCACATCTTGAAATCCAGCGCCGTCGAGGGCCTTGCGGATTGCGCCCACTCGCCCATCCATCATGTCCGAGGGCGCTATAATGTCCGCACCGCAGCGAGCGTGCGAAACCGATTCCCTGGCCAGCAATTCCAGCGTTGGATCGTTTTTGACTTCTCCGTTTTCTACGATGCCGCAATGCCCGTGATCCGTATATTCGCAGAGGCAAACGTCGGTCATCACCAATAGATTTAATTTAGCTTTGCGAATTCCTTCAATCGCGCGCTGCACAATTCCATCCGCCGCGTAAGCTTCCGTGCCCAGCGCATCCTTACGATCAGGAATGCCAAACAAAATAATTCCAGGGATTCCAAGCTGCTCCACTTCGCGGCATTCCTCCACAAGCATGTCGACAGATTGCTGCGCGACGCCGGGCATTGAAGAAATGGGATTGCGTACATTTTTGCCGGGGCAAACGAACATCGGATAAATAAATCCGTGCGTCGACAGCCGATTTTCCCGCGCGAGGGAACGAATCGCTTCGTTGCGCCTCAAGCGCCGGGGACGAACGACCGGGAAATTCATATGGCCCTCGCTTTTGTTTCTGTATTCGTCGAGAAATAAGTCGCGATTGCCACAGCCATGGATTCGGCGGTTGCGCGTGGCGCTTGAATCGCCACAGTCAAGCCCGCGCCGCGCAACGCCGCCGCTGTGGTGGGCCCGACGGCGGCCAATTTGGCTTTCGCGCCCAGGCGAGTCAATAATTCTTCGCCAAGCGCGACGCGCATATTTTCAATCGCCGAAGGACTGAAAAACGAAATCACATCGACTTCCGTTTCGCGAAGGGCGCGCATCACTTCCGGATCAACCAGGCCAACTCCCCCTGTATGGTACGTCACGATTTCCGTGACCAACGCGCCGGACGTCTTCAGCGCATCGGGCAAATCCGGCCGCGCCCGCTCGCTGCGCGGCAAAAGAACTTTTCTGCCGCTCAACATCGTGGAAAGTTCGCGCGCCAACTCTGAGCCGATAAATTCCTGCGCCACATGATCCACCGGAAAACCTTCCGCAGCCACAGCGCTCGCCGTAGCTGGCCCTACCGCCGCGCAACGAAAATTCCCCTCATTGCTCGGTTCTACTCCCAATTTCCGGCAGCGCCCGGCAAAGAAACGGGCCGCATTCGCGCTGGTAAATAATATCCAGTCGAATTCATTCAAGGAGTTAATCGATCGATCCAGCTCTTTTGTATCCGCGGGCTCGGAAAAATTCACGGCGGGAAACAGTAATACGACAGCGCCCATATTTTCAAGCCGCGCTTTCAGTTCGCGGGCCTGCTCCACCGCGCGCGTGAGGACAATTCTCTTGCCATCCAGCGGGTTCGATACGTTCATGCCCGCGTCCCACGGCTTTCGCCCTCGAGCAAGCCGGTTGCGCCACGCTCGATTAATTTTTGAGCGACACGTTTCCCAATCGCTTCGGCCTCGCCCAGCGATCCCGCGTCCTTCTCCAACAGCCGCTGCGTACCATCCGGAGAAAGAACGGCGACATCCAGCAGCAACTTTCCTTTTTCCGTGCGGCCCCACGCGCCAATCGGCACCTGGCAGCCTCCGCCAAGGCCGGCGAGCGCGGAGCGTTCCGCCGTCACCGCCGCGCGTGTTTCCGCGTCTTCAAGCGCAGCCAACACGCGAAGCGTCTCCGCGTCCGCCGATCGCGCCTCGATTCCGATCGCGCCCTGCCCGGCCGCGGGCAAACTTATTTCGTAAGACAGCACTTCGCTGATGTTCGCGCTCAAGCCCAGGCGATCAAGCCCCGCCTTCGCCAGCACAATGGCGTCGTAGTCCCCACGCTTCAGTTTCTCGATTCGCGTGTCCACATTTCCGCGCAACTCCATCATGCGCAAATCCGGCCGCGCGGCAAGCAATTGCGATTGCCGTCGCAGGCTGCTTGTACCGATCAGCGCACCCTGCGGCAAAGAAGCCAGCGTCGCCCCGTTCGACGAGAGCAGCGCATCGCGCATGTCTTCCCTTTTGCCAATCGCGGCAATGGTCAATCCCTCCGGCAATTCCGTGGGAACATCTTTCATGCTGTGAACGGCAAGGTCGATACGCTCTTCGAGCAATGCATCTTCCAGTTCCTTGATGAAAACGCCCTTCGTTCCAATTTGGCTGAAACTTAGTTTCTGAAATTTATCGCCTGAAGTTTTTACGATGATGAGAGCGGGCTCGACGCCTGTTTGCGCGGCGAGAGCACGCGCAATGCTTCTTGATTGCCATAGTGCCAACGCGCTGCCCCGCGTGCCGATGCGCAACGCCATCAGGGCTTCTCCCGGTCAAGATGAAATAAATCTCGAATCGCTTCAAAATTTTGAAGCTTGCGGCGCAATTCCGGAATCCCGCGCATCTTTTCCGCGGGAGTGATCAGCATGCGCTCCGTAAATTCCTGCATCATCGCGGCTACTTGCGCGCGATCCGCCTCGGAAAGATTCGGCATCGCCGCGAAGCGGTCTTTCATGAAAGCTTCGCGCTCGGTGGCAAGCTTGCTGCGCAAGTCGCCCAGCACCGCGCCGGCGGCGACGCCAGCCTGCCAGTGCAGAAATTTGTCCACCTGCTCATCGATGATGGCTTCCGCGCGCGGAATTTCAGCTACGCGCGCTTTTTTATTCTGTTCCACAATTTCCGTCAGGTCGTCGATGTTATACAAATACGTATTATAAATTTCCGCGACTTCCGGCGCGACGTTGCGGGGCACGCCAAGATCAATCATCAGCAACGCGCGATTACCCCGCGCCGACATGGCCTTGTTAATCATCGCGCGAGTTAACACCGGATCGGTCGCCGACACGGAAGTCACAATCAGGTCCGGCCATTCCAAAGCCGCTGGCAAGTTCTCCCACGGCACAACTTCCCCGTTAAACCGCGCTGCAAGGTCCACGGCATGCTCCGGCGTGCGGTTAATCACGCGCAACTGCTTTATGCCGCGGTCGCAGAGATGCTTCACGACTTGCTCGCTCGTTGCGCCCGCTCCCACGATCAACGCGCGGTGAGAGTTCAGCTTGCCGAAAATTCGCTCGGCAAGTTTAACGCTCGCAAATGCCACCGAAACCGGTCGCGTGCCAAGTTCAGTTTCGTTGCGGACGCGCTTGCCCACTTCCAGAGCGGCCTGAAACATGCGATTCAAGACCGGCCCGGTTTCGCCGCGATCGAGCGCAATCTGGTAAGCGTCTCGCACTTGACCCAGAATTTCCGCTTCACCCAGCAACATGGAATCGAGGCCGGCCGAGACGCGGAACAAGTGACGCACGGCCTGGCTATCCCGATGCCGGTACAGCGAATTGTCCAAATCGTTCAGGGAAATTTGATGGAAGGACGCAACGAACAATTCCACAGCACCCGCGCTATTCGTAGCACTCTCGCTTGGCACTCCATACAACTCGCTGCGATTGCACGTGGAAAGCACCAGCGATTCTTCGAGCAGTCCGCGCGAACGCAATTGCTCAGCAGCCTCGCGCGCCTGTTCCGGCGTGAAGGCGACTCGCTCCCTCAGATCGACCGAGGCCGTCTTGTGGTTCAATCCGATGAGGACAATTTCCATTCGTGAAATGCCTGAACAGCTCTCTACGATCCCCGCTCGATCTTGAATCAAAAATACCGGTGAAAATGAGAAAGATACCTATTCACAATGCTGTAACTGAAAATTACAAACATAAAATTGATAATGCAAAGAGTGGACGCCCTTGCTCCGCGCCATGTCGATGTCCGGGATAAAAACGTGTAACCCACATAGGCCAACAAAATCAACACCGTTACGATCACCTTCGGATCGCCGTCCCAGTAGCGTCCTTCCAGGCGGTGCGCCCAGATCATTCCCGCCGTCATGCCCGCCACGAGCGAAACGCATCCGATCAGAACGCTGCTGCGCGTCATGCGATCAAGCACATCGAGCGCGGGAAAACGCCATCCCACCACGCCCAGCTTGTGATCGCGCAAGCGCTGGTTCTGAATTAGAAAAATAATGCTGAGCACAAAGGAAATCGCGAATGCGGAATAGGCCAGAATGTTCAGCGTTACATGAAATGCGAACAGCGGTCCTTGCGCTGGCGGCGCTTTTACGAGTTTCGCCTCAGGCAAGTGAGCAAGCAGAAATACGCCCAGAACAATTGGCAATACAAATGGGCCGACCACACGCCGCCGGTGAATCGCTTCGAGACAAAGATAGGTAGCGGCAAGCAGCCACGCAAAAAGGGATAGCGAACCAAAAAGATCATCGTACGGAACCGCATGAATCAATCGCGAACGGGCGAGCAGCGCAAGGTAATGCAGCCCAAGGCCTCCGATGAGGCAGGCCGTTGCGCCAATTCCCACAGGCGTTGAAGGTTCGCGCAAATTCCAAATATACAGGGCCAGGCTGGCCGCATACAGGATCAACGTCGCAATTACATAAGGACTTGTCATCTTGTGTAGGCATTCGCCGGCAGATGCTCCCCTCCGCCGGAAATCACCATTGCCTCGACATTATAGCTAATTCTGCAGCATGAAAGCACCAAAGGGCAGGAAAATGTATCGGAGTGTTTCGCCACTTCCCTGTACTCGTGCCGGCCGTGAAAAACACTTTCACCACTTTCTCAATCAATTATGGGGCGGCGGCAAATCCATTGTCTGAATGAGGCAGAAAGCGTAGGATGCCTCAGAAAGTAGGCCGTAAACTTAGGAAACATAAACAGAAGGACGTAAAACTTTGGGAGAGATGAATCATGTCACTCGATAAACATTTATTTCGTGCGGCGGCCGTCGCCCTTGTTGGACTCGCCATTACATTTTCGGCTCTGCCATTGGCCGCGGACATCCTCGACGATTGGTCCGCCGTAAAACCGCCGCCGTTGCCAGAGCTCAAACCCGTAACGCTCGACGGTTCGACCACAGCTCTTTTGATTTTGGACATGATGAAAATGAATTGCGGCGCGCGCCCACGCTGCGTAGCATCGGTTCCCAAAGTAAAAAAATTGCACGATGCGGCCCGCACCGCCGGCGCAATGGTCTGGTACAGCTTTGTGGGAAGCGACGGCAAGGCCACGCCCGCCGATCAAATCGACCCGGGCGTAACGGCGCGCGACGGTGAGTGGGCTCGCCAAAACGGTCCCGACAAATTCATTGGCTCGAACCTGGATGAAAAATTAAAAGCTCGAGGAATCAAAACCGTGATCGTCTGCGGAACTTCCTTTCAAGGCGTGGGAATCGGCACAGGCGGCGGCTCCGCGCAGCGCGGCTACAAGGTGATTATTCCAATCGACTGCCTATCCTCTGAAGATCCATACATGGAGCAATATTCCGCCTTTCACCTGTACAAAGGCGCTCCGGCAGGAGTAACGAGCCAAGTCACGTTGACGCGCACAACCATGTTGAAATGGTGAAGCTTATTCATACGGCAAGTCGCCCATTCCGCCCCGAATAACGGGGGACGGAATGGCCTCTACGAAACCGTAATATCCTGAAACCGTTGCCTTCGTAGCGCACGCCCGTTTTTCGGGCGGGCAGCTTTTTTGCTCATATCGGCAGAATCGAAGTGCCACAGAAATACGCAGTCAATGCGACGGTACACACCGCCTCCTGAATCCACCCAAGCAGCCTCCAAAATCTTTTGTTATTATAGTTTCGCTCTCAAACGTCGATGGCCAAATTAACCGAATCCGTAGACCACAAATCCTTGTTCCTGCGCGCTTGCCGCTGCGAGCCCGTGGAACGCGTCCCTGTCTGGATCATGCGCCAAGCCGGCCGCTACTTGCCGGAATACCGCGCAATACGCCTGAAACATAATTTTCTGGAAGTTTGCAAAACACCGGAATTGGCTATTGAAGTTTCGCTGCAACCGCGTCGCATCCTGGGCGTCGATGCCGTCATCGTTTTTTCCGACATTCTGATTCCCGTAGGTGCGATGGGCTTGCCTTTCGAATTGTCGGATAAAGGTCCGGTGATCGAAACTCCGCTTCGAACCGCCGCCCAGGTTTGCGCGCTCTCCTCCTTCGATCCCGAGCTGGAGACTGGCTTCCTGATGAACGCTATTCGCGGCCTCGTGCGTGAACTTGGACCTCGCGTCCCGGTTCTGGGCTTTGCTGCCGCGCCCTGGACGCTCGCCTGCTACATGATCGAGGGTCACGGCAAAGACGGCTTCCCTGCGGCAAAAACGCTGCTCTATTCCGAACCCGAACTGTTTCGAAACTTGCTCGAACGCATCGCGCACGCCACAGCCGGCTACCTGCGTGCGCAGATCGCCGCTGGCGCCAGCGCCGTGCAACTGTTTGACACCTGGGTCGGCGAACTGAATGTTGAGCAATATCGCGAATTCGCTTTGCCCGCTACGCAAATGCTGATCGAAGAAATTGGTGCGGGAGACACGCCCGTCATTCTCTATTCAAAAGCATCGAACCACCTGCTCACCGCCGCCGCCGAATCGGGCGCGAATGTCTTGAGCGTCGATTGGCGCGTGGATCTTGCCACGGTGCGCGAACAAGTCGGGCCGAACATTGCTCTGCAAGGCAATGTGGACCCGTGTATGCTCCTTGGGCCGGAAGATGGAGTCCGCAAAGCCGCGCGCGCCGCGATCGAAAGCTCCGGCGGTGTCGGCCACATTCTGAATCTAGGCCACGGAATTTTGCAGCAAACGCCGGTGGAAAATGCACGCGCGTTTGTCCAAGAGGGGCAATCGGTATCTGTAGGCGACAAAGTGCGCGCGGAAGGCGCCATATGAGCGATTCCAATTTTCATCTGCAGCTGAACCGGGAACGCTTCGAAATTTCCGAAGAGTTTCTCGAGAAATATAACCGGCCCGGGCCGCGCTACACGAGCTATCCCACCGCGCCCGTATGGCAGGATAATTTCGGCCCGAATGACCTCGAGCAATTTTACGCAACTGCCAACGCGGAGCGCACTCCGGTTTCGCTTTACATGCATCTTCCCTTCTGTGAGAGCCTGTGCCTGTTCTGCGCCTGCAACGTGGTGATCACTAAAGACCACAGCGTCGCTCCTCCCTACATTGAGACGCTCGAACGGGAAATCGAGCACGTCAGCCGCTTCGTTTCGCGCGAACGGCCCGTGGTGCAATTTCACTGGGGCGGCGGCACGCCAACGTATCTGACTCCGGAACAGATGGAAGGTTTATTTCGCTTTACGACCGAACGATTTACGTTCGCGCCGGACGCCGAAATTGGAATCGAGATCGATCCTCGCGTCACGACGCAGGCGCATCTGGAAGCGCTGCGGCGTCTCGGCTTCAACCGCCTGAGCATGGGCATTCAGGATTTTCATCCTGAAGTGCAGTTGGCAATTCATCGGGTGCAGCCGCTGGAAATGACGCGCAGCCTGATCGAATCCGCACGCAAACTGGGCTTTGACAGCATTAACGTAGACCTCATCTACGGCCTGCCCTTGCAAACGGCGGAACGCTTCGCTCACACCGTGGAACAAGTTATCGGCATCGCGCCGGACCGCGTCGCCATGTTCAGCTACGCACATGTGCCGTGGCTTCGCAAGCAGCAAGGCGCGCTCGCCACGCGGCTTCCCGAAGGCATGGAAAAATTCCACATTTTCCGCGCAGGCCTCGAAAGCTTTTTGAACGCCGGGTACCAGTACATCGGGATGGATCATTTCGCGCGCCCCAATGACGAATTGGCCGTGGCGCAGCGCGAGCGCACGTTGCACAGAAATTTTCAAGGCTACACCACGAAAGCGGGCGCTGACCTATACGGCATGGGCGTCAGCGCCATCAGCGGAACTCGAATGTGTTACGCGCAAAACGATCGCGACGTAACCCACTACCGCGAGCGCGTCGAAGGTCGTGGCCTCGCCACCATGCGCGGGTACCGGCTAACCGATGACGATTTGCTGCGGCGCACCGTGATTAACCGCATCTTGTGCCACGGCGTGCTGATCAACAGTGAAATTGAGCAGGAATTTGGAATCAATTTTAATGAGACGTTTGCTACGGAAATCGAGCGCCTCGCTCCCTTCGAGGCCGACGGTCTAATCGAGCTTGAAAACGGCGTTCTGCGCACTACGCTCCTGGGCCGCATTTTCATTCGCAACATCGCCATGGTTTTCGATCCGTATCTGGAGAAACAGAAGCTCGAAAGCCGTCCGCTCTTTTCAAAAACTCTCTGATCGAACGATCGAGGCTTTTTAGTGTCCACTTCCGCGCAGACTGCGTATCCTGTACTTGTCATTGGCGCAGGAATTTCGGGTCTCGCGTGCGCCTATCGTCTGCAGCAAGCCGGAATTCCAGTACACGCAGTCGAAGCTGGATCGCGTCCCGGCGGCGTCATCGCCACCATGGAAAAAGATGGATTCCGCTTTGACCTTGGCCCGCAAAGTTTTCTCACTACTGAACCGTTGCTCAAATTAATCGATGGGCTCGGCCTCAAAAATCAGCTGCTGCGTGCTGATCCGCGAGCCCCGCGTTACATCCTATTGCGCGGGCAGTTGGTCCCCGCGCCCATGTCACCGCCTTCTCTTTTTTCTACTCCGCTGTTTTCTGGCAGCACGAAGTGGCGCCTGCTCACGGAGATCATGCGGCACACGCAGCCGCCCGCCGAGGACGAATCCATCGCCAGTTTTGTTCGCCGCAAATTCGGCCCGGAATTGCTGGACCGCCTGGTCGCACCATTTGTTTCCGGCGTTTACGCAGGCGATCCGGAGCAACTAAGCTTGCGGGCCTCATTTCCCAAGATTCATGAATTTGAATCGCAGCACGGAAGCGTTCTCCGCGGCGCCATGAAGTCGCGCTCTCCGAAAGGCACGCCGCGCGCTGGGCTGTGCTCTTTTCGCGACGGCATGGACACTCTGCCGCGCGCCATCGCTTCCCGGCTGGGCTCCTCGCTGCACATGGAAACGAGCGTAACCGCGATTCGTCACGGCAAAGCAAACGGCAAGCCCTGGTTTGAAATCGATATCACGCGCCGCGATCAGCACGAAACTTTGGCCGCCAGCGCTGTGATCCTTGCGACTCCCACTCCAATCGCTTCCCAAATTCTTTCGACCCTCTCCGATTCCTTTGCGCCTGTTTTTTCGCGAATCGAATATGCGCCCGTCAACGTCCTTTCCGCAGGCTACCGCCGCGAGCAGTTTCAGCGCGCTCCCGACGGCTTTGGTTTCCTGGTCCCTCGCGCCGAAGGACTGCACGTCCTCGGAACGGTTTTCAGCTCATCGCTTTTCGCCGGGCGCGCACCGGAAGGAATGGTTTCCATCACCAGTTTTTCGGGTGGCGCGACCGATCCCAAATTTTGTGAATTGAGCGATGAGGAAATTACGGAAACCATTTGCGGAGAAGTCGCGCGCGTCCTCGGAATCAAAGAAAATCCGGTAACCACCAATCTGCAACGCTATATACGCGCATTGCCCCAATACAACCTGGGCCACACGCAAAACGTAAAATCGCTCGAAGCTCTCACGACTTCCATACCTGGACTATTTCTCGCCGGGAATTATTTGTCCGGCCCATCCATCGGCTCCAGCGTCGAACAAGCATTCCAAACCGCCGACGTCGCCCGTATTTATCTCGCCTCCGTCGGTGTCGCAGGAGTAGGAGCTGTAGCGCACGCGTAATTTAAGTAGGACAGGCTTCAGCCTGTCTTCTTTTGACTTCTTCCAGCCCGGCAAGATTCAAAAGAAGACAGGCTGAAGCCTGTCCTACTAAGACCGTCCTCGTAGTAAGATACCCCACCAGAATTTCCCGGTCTGCGATCTCATCCACTCGACTGGTTTCTTCGTACTAATAGAAGAGCCGAAAGGAAATTGACCTTTGCTTCTCGCGGTCGTCCAACCCTGGCCTGAGGGCAGACAACCCACGGACGCTGCGTTAATGCAGCGCATCCTGCAGCGAGATCCCGGCGCGCTCGAAGCGCTTTACGACCGTTACGGCAGACCTGTGTACTCCCTGGTTCTGCGCATCGCCCAGCATCCCTCTTCGGCTGAAGAAATTGTGCAGGATGTTTTTCTCCAGCTGTGGCGCAGCGCCGAGCGTTTTCAGATCGACCGAGGCCCTCTCGAACCGTGGCTATTCACCATGGCCCGCAACCGCGCGCTGGATTTCCTCCGCCTGAAGCGCGAAAAACAACGCCGCCGCGAAGATTCAGATTCCGATATTCTTCCTTCTGCCGTGGTGCGCCCTGACCCGGAAGGCGAAATCGACAGAACAAGGCGCGCGGAAAAAATTCGCGCCCTGATGACATCGCTTCCGGATGCGCAGCGAAAAGCGATTGAACTGGCCTTTTTCGAAGGCCTCTCACATAGCGAGATCGCCGCGACCACCGGCGAAGCGCTTGGCACGGTAAAAAGCTGGATTCGCACTGGACTTCTGCGTCTCCGGCAATCTCTTGGAGAAGCAAGCTCTTGATGACCTGCGAACAACTCGCACAGCTTTACGATGAGTACGCCTTGGGCGTGCTGGAAGGCGACGAACTCGCGGAACTCGAGCAGCACCTCGCGCGAGCATGCCCGAAGTGCATTCCTGGTGTAGCCGAAGCAAGAGGCATCGTCTCGCAACTGGCGCTCGCGGCACCGAGCGTGGAACCTCCGCCTGAGTTGCGTGCCAAGATCATCGACGCCGTCAACGCGTCTGGTGACGCGAAGCGCGCGTCCGCTCCTGTGGAGCAGAAAAAGTTTACTTCGGAACGAACAACATTTCCGGCGTGGGCATGGCTTGCAGCCGCTGCGCTTGCACTCATCACTGGCTATTCAATTCGCCAGATGAACCGCCAAAACGACCAGCTGGCCGACCTGCGCAAACAAATGAAAATTGCCACTATGCAGAGCCAGGCGCTTCAAAATCAATTGGAGGTGGACCGCATGGTCGCCTCGGTCATGCTCTCTTCGGACTCGACACAGCTGAAACTCATGCCGGCGGACAAAAATATGCCCGTCGTACACGCCTATTTGCATCCGCACATGGGCGTGGCAATTACCGCGGATCAAATGCCGTCAATGCCCTCCGCGCGCACGCTGCAACTTTGGTTTGTGCCAAAATCGGGAAAGCCCGTAAGCGCCGCAATCTTCCATCCCGACACGACCGGGCAGATCGCTCTCGTTGCACCAGTCACAATTCCCTTGAATGAAATCGCAGCCCTCGCCGTAACCGATGAGCCCGCCGGCGGCAGCCCGCAGCCCACCACGCCCATCGCGTGGATCGCCAAACTAAATAATTAATTCTCGGCCTTTCTCATGTTTTTCTTTCGCGTTTTGATTCGCAATACGCGGCGCTCTCCTGCTTCTTTGTAGCGCCGCTTTTCTACACTCGATTTCGGAAGCACGGGCGGCACGGGAACAGGCTTGCCGGTTTCATCCACTGCAACGAACGTCAAAAAAGCCGTGGTCGTATGCTTGCGAATTGCCGAGACAGAATCTTCGGAAAAAACATCAACTCCCACTTCCACTGATGTGTGAAACGCCCGATTGACCTGCGCTTCGAGCACGATTAAATCGCCCACACGCACTGGATTCAAAAAATCCAGATGATCCACCGATGCTGTGACCGTCTGCCTGTGGCAATGCCGCTGCGCCGTGATCGCCGCGGCGATGTCGATCAAGTGCATCACTCGACCACCAAGAATATTCCCTAGAATGTTCGAGTCCTGCGGCAGCACCAGTTCCGTCATTTCCGTACGCGAAGCGCTGACCGGCCGCCCCGGAACCGCCTTCTCCAATTTGTTTTTCCCGACCGTAGAAGTATTGGAAGTGTTTTTCATCAAAGGACTAGAGCTCCCGAAAGTGAAGAGTCACCTTTAGTAAGGTGTCCGTATTTTCGTTCTCACAACTTATTTGGCGTTCCGCTGCAGCGCGAATATACTATGCGCATGACATTGTCCCAACCACAGAAGAAAACGCGTCGACAGATGCTCGAAGAATTTGTTGCCTCAAAACCGACGGATGCCTTCGCCCGCTACGGCCTGGCAATGGAGTGCTCCAACACCGGCGATGCCGCCGCAGCCGATGAAAATTTCAAAGCGCTAATGACTTCTCATCCCGACTACGTCGCCGCTTATTTTCAATACGGCCAGTTCCTTGCAAAATCCGGCCGAACAAACGAAGCGCGTGCAGCCCTCACCGCAGGCATAGCCGTCGCCCAACGCACAGGCGATGACCACGCGCGCTCGGAAATGGAAGCCGCGCTCCAAGAAATCTCATAAATGTGTCTTGTAAACGTGTCTTGTGGGTCGCGGCTTCAGAGGCTGCGGAAAAACTCGCACCCTGTCATTCCGAATGGCGGTGTTTGCCCGAAGAATCTGCTGTTTCTTGGAAGTCGAGAAGAAAAGCAGATCCCTCGCTTCGCTCGGGATGACAAAAAGCACTTTTCCTCATCCTGTTCGGCCGCGACATCAATTCACGAATAAAAACTGAGCTTTAGCCCATGACCACGATCGTGCTTCATGCCCCGAACCCCAACAAACACCATTACTTACCTTGACCGTTACTAGGCAGAATCACTTCCATCCTGCGTCCTTGCCCGCCCGCTAAACGAATGCTACGTTCGATGCTGCCACTTTCCACCTGGAGATACGCGAACCATGGCACTCAGCATCGATGACCTACTGCGCCGCGCCGTTGAAACCAAGGCTTCCGATCTCCATCTCAAAGTCGGCAACCATCCCTGTTTGCGCATTGATGGCGCGCTTACGCCACTGACGGATGTCCCCCGCGTCACGCCTGAAGAAATGCTGTCCATGGCCTTCAGCATGATGACCAACCGCCAAAAGCAAAAATTCAAGGAAACGGCGGAATTGGACATGGCCTACGGCGTCGCCGGACTCGGCCGCTTCCGCGTCAACGTTTTTCAGCAGCGCGGCAACGTCGGCATGGTCCTGCGCGTCATTCCCACCAAGATTCGCACCATTGAAGAGCTGAATCTGCCGCACGTCGTCGAAACGATTTGCGAAGAGCAGCGCGGGCTTGTTCTGGTTACGGGCACCACTGGTTCGGGCAAGTCCACAACGCTTGCTTCGATGATTGACCGCATAAATACCACGCGCTCCGATCACGTCATTACCATTGAAGATCCAATCGAATTCCTGCATCGCGACAAAAAAAGTTTCATCAACCAGCGCGAAGTCGAAGTCGATACCGCAAACTTTTCCACCGCGTTGCGCGCCGGCCTTCGTCAGGATCCGGACGTCATTCTGGTCGGCGAAATGCGCGACCTGGAAACGATTGCCACGGCATTGCTCGCAGCCGAAACCGGCCACCTGGTGTTCTCCACTTTGCACACGCTCGACGCGACGGAAACGATCCAACGTATCATCGCCGTCTTCCCTCCGCCCGAGCAGAAGCAGATTCGTTTGCAGATGGCAGCGACGCTCAAGGCCGTAGTCAGCCAGCGCCTCGTGCATACCGCGAACGAAAACGGCCGCGTGCCCGCCGTAGAAGTCATGATCGCCACCGCCTACATCCGCGATTGCATTATCAATCCTGACAAAACGCGCTTAATTCATGACGCCATCGCCGCCGGCACCAGCCAGTACGGCATGCAGACCTTTGACCAATCGCTCTTCGATCTCTATTCGCGCGAACTGATCACCTATGAGGAAGCTCTCTTGCGCGCGTCCAACCCGGACGACTTCAAGCTGCGCGTTCAGGGTATTCGCTCCGCCTCCGATTCCGCTCGCGAGGAAATGGAACGCACCATGACCGAGTTCGATCGTTTCGGAAAACGCTAAACGCAATTTTTCGCCCGATACCTTTCGCAGCGTTCCAGATCCCGTGGCCGCGAAATGTCCACAGTCTTGTGGCGCCGGCGTCTCGCCGGCGGTTTTCTCCGTTGCCAATTTAAAAAATATCTTTCCGCCTGAATCCAAACCCGCCGGCGAGACGCTGGCGCCACAACACCCGCCACAAATTTCCTCTGTCTTTTCCTGCCTCATTGCTTCCTTGCTTCCTGCTTCGTGCCCTGCTTCCTTGCTTCCTGCTTCGTGCCCCGCTTCCTTGCTTCCCCGCTCCCTTGCCTCTATCCTTCTCCCATGCGTTCTTCACCACGAAAATTTTCTTCCGAGGACGACCTGTACATCGCCGCGCTCAATAGCCTGGCTCGCCGCGCCTATTCCGTTTATGAAATGCGAACGTATCTGGAGCGCCGCGCGGAAAATAAAGACGTGGTAAAAGACGTGCTGGAACGATTGAAACATCTGAAGTATCTGGACGATGAGCGCTACGCACGCCAGTTCGTTCGCCTGCACACCGAACTGAGAAAGCAGGGCGCGTTTCGCATCGCGCGGGATTTGCGGGCGCGCGGCGTCCCGGACCGCCACATCGAAGCAGCCCTGGCCGAGCGCGCCCCCGAATCGAACGAAGCAGCCCTCGTGCGCGAACGCCTGAAGCGGCGGATTAAATTGCTGCGTGGTCCGCTCGACGAGCGCCGCGTCGCCTCGCTCTATCGCAGCCTGCTTCGCGCCGGCTTCGCTGCCGACACCATTCGCCGCGAATTAGCCGCGCTGACCAAGCAATCTGTGGAAGAAATTCCAGACAGTTCAGCCGAGGAAGCCTGAAGAATATTTTCAAGGAAGCAGTCCTTTTGGATTTTCTCTGAGGAAACTCCGGTTCAATTGGCATAGACTTTGGCCTGTGGGGTAGGTCCTTGTAGCGCCGGCGTCTCGCCGGCTGTTTTCACCTGTCGCAACCCAGCGCAAAACCGCCGGCGGGACGCCAGCGCTACAAGATCTACCCCCCACAGGCTGAAGCCTGTGCCACTATTTTCCTAACAATCAACAATCGCAATTACATCTGCCGCCACTTCATTTCCACGCGAACCGGAATTTCATTCTTCACAGGAATCGCCAGGAGGGATGGCGGATCGATCTTAAAATCCGTCAGCGTCAAGGGAATCGTCCCCGTAATCATCGTATCGCTCCCCTTCACCACATGCTGGAAAGCGATCTGCTTGTACGGCACAGTCTGTCCCGCGAACTGCACTTCCAAGTCCACGGGAATCGTCGCCAGGCCAGAAGCATCCTCAGGCAAATGCGTGCGCACCGTAATCATTGGAAACTCTCCGCCGCGCGCCACTTGCAGCATATGCAAATCGCGATTACTGTCCCCCGAATCGAATGACTTTACCGGAACCGCAATCAGGAAATCGCATTGCCCGCCGCGGCAAACGCCCTTCCCCTTCGCCGCGTGGCTGACGCCCTCGCTCTGGTGCAGCGGATGAGATACATGGTAGGTCAGCGTGGATTCCACGAGGACCCATTGACTGTCCGCGGCGGCCAGCCCGGGCAACGCCAGAATCAAAAACACAAACATAAATTTTTTAATCACAATTCATCCTTGGCCCAACTCAATTATTATCTTTAGAATTTGAATGAAACAGATGCGATGGCCGCGCCATAGGCCGCCGCGGTTACGATGGCCACCGCCCCGTGCGCACTGGCAATGCCATGGACTTTTTCCCCTTTGCTTTTCTGGTCAAAGGCCATGGCTCCCAGGATGGGTGTGAGAATCATTCCCGGCCCATGAATCCACGCCAGTGCCCTGTGCACGCGGATTTGTCCGCGCCGTTGCGTCCCCGGAATCGACGGAGCGCGAATCGCGAAGTAGGCACTCATGAAATATAAATCTCCCGTCGCTGAGCCAAGAGCCAAATGCAAGTAGCGATCGCTTGTGCTGGTGCTGCGGCCGCCCGCTCCAAACGAAGTCGCAACAGTTGCAATCATCGGAATGGCGGCAATCAGGCCGATGCGCTGGTGCAACATCAGCATGTGCGATCGCTTGTTGAGCCGGGCCTGATCAGCCGTCGTACCTTGCGACTGATCCGATGAGAAACCGAGGTCCGAAAGCGAGAGCGCTCCTGCCAGCGTTACATTCGCACTATTCGGTCCAGCGGCAGAGATCGTTACCTTCAACGTATTCGTGCTGTATTCCGGCGCCGTTACAGAAACCTCATATTCCCCCGGCGGTAAGTTTGGCAAGGAATAGTGGCCTGAAGAATCGGTCTGTGTTTCTTTTGATTCGCCAGTCGATAAATTCTTCGCGGCAACTTTTGCGTTGGCGACAGGTGCTGCTGTGGCAGCGGTGATGACTCCCGACAACGGGGCGCTTGCCTCCTGCGCGAAGACCGAAATCGAATTCACAGAGAGCAGACTGAAAATGCAGAGCGCGACGATACTTTTCGCCGCTCTTGAATTCATATCAACATCCTCCCATTCATCCCGTATCGCTGATTTAATATAATAGTAGAGATAATCTATCCGACATCTGCGCGTAAAGATGCACACACTCAATTTTGGGATGCCCGCAACTGCGACCCGCACTTAAAAAATATTTCTGGAAGTTGGCCAGGGGGATAACATTCCGGGGAAGGTTATTCGTGAGACTTGAAAGCAGAAGAAACATTCACAAATTGCGCATACAAATGCCATTTGTTTAGCAGAAGTTCGTAATCGAGGAACGGTCCAACGAACTTGCTTAAGCGGCGTGCATGCTTTGCGTATGCCACCCTTTCAGGCAGACGCGCGTCGTTCGTTTTTCCGTGGTCAGCATGATTTTATCTTCCCGCGCCAGCCAGCCAATCGCCCAATCAAACAGTGGTGACGCGGCTTTCAATTCTTTTTTCAGTTTCGTCAATGTCATTTCACCATTCGATTCCAGCGTGTGCCAGATGGCGCCCGCCATCGTCCCGATTTCTTCTGTCATAGAGATTTTCCCCTCTTTTCCTTTTTCCGAGTTTCAACAACATCCGCCGCGCTCGCGACCGCCGGAGACAATTCGCCAGCTTGCTTTCTTAGCCGCGCCCTGGATCTCGTCAGACGAGGTAGCAACGGTTTAGCATCCTGTTTGGGAGGCATTTCAGATTGCAGCAAAGTGTAGGTGGGTTGCGTGTCGGCGCCTTCTTCTAATTTCTCAGCGAGCAGCACGCCCGTCCCCTTTTGAAATTCAATCGTAAATTTTTCTTTGCACCGCGAGCAGAGCCAAAAGTGTTTCACTCCATGCCAGTGGGTCGGCTGCTTTTCTTGTGCAAGGGCCTGCTGCACGCGAAGCAATCGTCCATGCCCATATTCATATTCGGAATTGCAAATCGGATTGGCGCATTTCAAATCCATCAACCCTTCTCCTGAAGTATTTCCCGAGAGGCCCATAGACCGTAGAAAAACGAAGATAATATCGCGCGGCAAAACAGTCAAACTCAATAAACGGATTCATCGCATCTGTGAGTTCTACGTCATCCACGCGAATTTGTCATGTAGGATAAATGGTGACAGACATCACAAACAAGCGGTTTCACAGGATTTTTATCAGACGGAGCGGTAGCCCAATTCCAAACCTTAAAATCTTTAACACAGAGGGCATAGTGAAAATCGTTGAGAAAAGCACAGCATTGAGAAAAGCAAACCAAACTCACGTCGATGGAAAACCTTTTGAAGGAATGCGATTGGTCTGCCTGTTCTCATTTCATCCCTCGACTACTTTTTCTCTCTCCCCGCTCTCTCTGTGTCTCTCCGTGTCTCTCCGCATTTCTCTATGCCCTCTCTGTTGAAGCTCTTTCCGATATTTTTCCGACCACTTAGCCAATCCAATCCAGATAGCCCGCGTTGCGACCATGTCCCCCGTCTGCCATAATGTTTTGCTGGATTGGATCGGTTTCCTGACAGGACTGCGTCAAAAATGGAAGGTAGCGTGACCATGTTGACGGGTCACCAGTCGCCAATCACCGGTCACGAATTTCGAGTCACGAATTACGATTCACAAATCACGAATCACAGGGGCAATCTTGCCAAGCGGTAACGACATTCGCAGCACGTTCCTGAAATTCTTCGCCGAGCGCGGCCATCGCATCGTGCGCAGCTCGTCCCTCGTCCCGATGAATGACCCTACGCTACTTTTTACAAACGCCGGCATGAACCAATTTAAAGACGTTTTCCTCGGCCTGGAGCAGCGCGATTACACGCGCGCCACCACGTCCCAGAAATGCGTCCGCGCCGGCGGCAAGCACAATGACCTCGAAAACGTTGGTTTCACCAACCGTCACCACACTTTTTTTGAAATGCTCGGCAATTTTTCTTTCGGCGATTATTTTAAAAAAGACGCCATCGCCTACGCCTGGGAATTGATTACGTCGCCCAATTGGTTTGGCATTCCGGTAGAGAAACTTACCTTCACCGTGTTTGGCGGCGCGGAAGTAGCTCCGGGAAAAGTTCTGGGCGTCGACGAGGAAGCGCGCGACCTGTGGATCAGTGTCGGCGCGCCGCGCAATAGCGTGGTTCCCGTTCCCGGCCTAAAAGAAAATTTCTGGGCCATGGGAGACACTGGCCCGTGCGGCCCGTGCAGCGAAATTCATTACGATATGGGCCCCGCAGCATCGGACAAAGGGCACACCGATTGCAAATTCGGTTGCGAATGCGGCCGCTACGTAGAAATTTGGAACCTCGTTTTCATGCAATTTAATCGCGACGCTTCGGGCACGGTCGAGCCCTTGCCCAAGCCTTCCATCGACACCGGCGCGGGCCTCGAGCGCCTCGCCGCTGTCCTGCAAGGCAAGATCAGCAATTTCGATACCGATCTTTTTGTGCCGCTCATTCAGCGCGCCGGTGAACTCATAGGAATTCGCCCGGGAGCATCCGCGCAAAGCGACGCTTCCCTGCGGATCATTGCCGACCACGCGCGCGCTTCTACGTTTCTAATTTCGGATGGAGTCGTGCCCTCGAACGAAGGCCGCGGCTACGTTCTGCGAAAGATTATCCGTCGAGGGATTCGCCACGGGCGTCTGCACGGCGCAAATGAGCCATTCATGTCCGAAATGACGCGAACAGTTCACGCCGAGATGCGCGGAGCGTATCCCGAACTCGACGATTCAATTGAAAGAGTCTCGAAAATTGTGTTGTCGGAAGAAACACGGTTTGCTCGCACACTCGCCATCGGCCTAAAAAAACTGGACGACGACCTGGGAACAACGACCTCGACCTACGAAGGCAGCAAGGCATTCAAACTGTACGACACATACGGCCTTCCTCTCGATTTCATCACCGACGCCGTTCGCGATTTGAAATTGACATTCGACGAAGAAGGCTTTCAACGCGCCATGCACGAGCAGCGCACGCGCGCGCGCGCCTCCTGGAAAGGCGGCCACAAAGATGTCGCCAATCCCGTCTTCGCCAAACTCGCCGAAAGATTCAAAACCGAACCAGATTTCTATTTCAGCACGAGCGCGAAAAATCGCCGCATCGAAGCTATAGTCACCAAAGACGGCCTAGTCAATGAATTACCCGCCGGCGCCGAAGGCGAAATCGTCCTCGATCGTACTGTTTTCTACTCAGAGTCCGGCGGACAAGTTTCAGACATCGGCACGCTCTGGAATAACGAGCACACCATGCAGCTGGGCGAAGTGCGCGGCGCGTACTACCCCGTCTCCGGCCTGATCGCGCATCGCGTCGTGGC
>DATHNC010000079.1:0-16146 GCA_035486415.1 Saccharimonadales bacterium (SeqCode) | reverse complement strand
CAACGGTGGTGGAGGTAATGGCGGCGGTGGTGGCAACGGCGGCGGTAACGGTGGTGGCGGCGGTGGAGGTAATGGCGGCGGTGGCCGAGGCGGCAACTAAATTTGCTCTTGCTGCAGCAGTCGTGGGTAATTTTGCCTGATTAGCAGGTTTCACGGATCGGCCGCATTCCGGGAGTATTCTTCCGGGATGTGGCCGATTGCGTCGTTTAAGTATTTATTTGGATCCAGTAGCGGTGTGAACCGATCCGCAGGACGCACAAAACCGGTCAAAAGCGTTCGTAAGATCCTCAGCAATCGCAGCGGCATCGCGACCCTCGATGTTCGACCTCTCCAACATGAATGCCACCTTGCCATCCCGAAGCAACGCGATAGATGGCGAAGACGGCGCATAACCTTGGAAGTAACTTCGCGCTCGTTCCGTGGCATCTCGATCCTGCCCGGCAAAAACCGTGGCCAGAATTTCCGGACGAACGTGGTGAGTGAGCGCCTTCGCAACCCCCGGACGGGCCTTCCCTGCGGCGCATCCACAGATGGAGTTCACCACGACCAGGACCGTGCGCTTCTCCTGCTGAAGCGTGGCATCCACATCCGCGGGTGTCCGCAATTCCATGAAACCGACGCTGGTCAGTTCCTCGCGCATCGGCCGGACAAATTCTTCAGGAAACATAAACTCTCCTTTGCGATTTCAAAATATTGCGAATCACGCTCACGACCTGACGAACGATCAACTATAGCAGCACGTTCACCAATAAACGAATGAAGTAGAAATGGAACGCTGTCCTAATTTGATGTGAATTCGCATGGCAGGATTTTTTGGAGGTCGGGACTTCAGTCCCGACGAGGAGCTAGGTTTGAACGGGGTTTTAACTTCTGAAGCTTCAGAGGTTGATGCCCGCGACTTAATGCAACCTGAACGGCCGAGTTGAAACTCGGCCCTCCTAAATTCCAAATCTTTTCAAATGAGGACAGGACGAGAAACGGAGGGTTGGTGCCCCAGATTTACAATCAAGTTCTCTTCTTGCTGCCTTCAGCGGAAGATATTGTCTTCCGGTAAAGCACCCCTATGCTAAGCGAAAAAGCGGATACAATAATCAGGATTAAGCCCAGAACAAAAATAAGAGAGTTCCCTTCCGAGCTTCCATTCCCCCCCGACGCTTGTATGATCAGCAATATCCCATAGCCTCCCATCAGAATCATAACGGCCACGAACGAGAAGAAAATTAGATTCTTAAAAAGTCGCGAGTTGAAAATTGACACTGTCGTCCCTCCGCTCAGCCCTTATCCTCGCCAGGAATTCGCCCAGTCCCCCTGCATGAGCAGCTAAATTCATCACAGGAGCCGAATAAGGGAAGGCGCTAACCATGCGCCGTGGCGCTTATGCATCGATTCCGGTGAAGTGTGCTTTCAGGGTTTCGTTAGGGAAATAGAGTGATTAGCAAGAAGGGGGAGCGCGGCCAAATGTGTTCAATGACAGTCCTGAGGATAAAAGAACTGTTTGCCGAATTGCGGCATGACCAAAAGCGGCCAAGCCGACCGTTGTGGGAAGCAAAGAAATGATAAAAAGCAGTTGGTGTTGAGCCCGAGTTGGCGTCAGCTGCCGGTTTACTCCAAACTTTTTCGCGGTCATGCCGGAGGACGCCGGGTCCTCGACCGCAGCCTGCATATCGTGCAAATCATCTGTCAGGGAAATAACCGGGAAGAGAATTGCCAGAATGCATCCTAACGCAACAACGCACTGGAACCGGGTCGAGCTGCGTGAAGGTTCCGCGCTGCGATATGCAAAACTCCGGAAGAGCAACCCAAAGCTGGCAATCGCGAGAATAAACCACAGCGCATTCAGGACGGTCTCGGTCATGTTTCAGGCGAAGCCAGCGAATCCTTCCTGGCGATAAAACGACCGCTTAGGCAGCAAAAATGGAAAAAAGAGCAAGGATATGGATATAGCTCGATTCTCCGACATCTCCGAACAAATATAAGAGGACTCTAACATAGGCATAGTAAAGATTCCATAAAGCAGGTTCGAGGTTGTGCGTGCTGATCTAGCAACGACGCGAGCGTAAAAATGGAAAACAATTTCAGGACGGTGGGCATCGAGTCCCTGCTTACACAAATTTTTTATATGCATCCAAAGCCAACACTCAAACGTCTAATGTGTTTGCAATGAGTTGACGTTGATCTGGGATTCACCTATACTGCCGTTTCGCTGTGCCCCGCTCGCAGTACTTTCCCGTTTCCAATTTTCCGGACCGAGAAGCGGCTTAGAGTAGAAGCACGAATCGTAGGGTAGTTCCTGGCATATTTCGATCATTTACATTGAAATTAATTAATTTGAAGGCGTGACTATGAGCGAAGCAACCTGCCGTCGCGAATTGGATCTTGAAATTCCCGCGGAAACAGTACAAAAAGCGGTAAATCGTGTGTCGAAAGAATTTGCCCGCGTGGCGCGCGTCCCCGGGTTTCGCCCGGGAAAGGCGCCGATCACCCTGATCCAGCGCCGTTTTGCCGATGACATCAAGAGCGAAGTGCTGCAATCGCTCGTGCCCGAGCAGGTCGAGAAGGCCGTCACGGAGAGCAAGCTTGTTCCGGTGACGCAGCCGCAGATCGAAAAGGTCGATTTCGCCGAGGGCGGCCCGGTCAAGTTCCGCGCCGTGTTTGAAGTCCTCCCCGAGTTCGAGCTGGGACAATATAAGGACCTCGAAGTCGAGGTGGAAGATTTAAAAGTAGAAGACGCTGACGTCGACAAGGGTCTTGAGGAACTGCGCGACCGCGCCGCCACGTTTGTTCCGGTCGAAGGCCGCGCCATTGCCGACGGCGATTATGCGCAACTCAAGCTGAACGGCATTCCGATGGGCGGCGGCGAACCACTCGAAGCGGAAAGCGTTCTTTGCCACGTGGGCGGCGAAGAAACGATGGAGCCCTTCAACGAGAATCTTCGCGGAGCCAGCGCCGGCGACAAAAAGAGTTTTGACGTGACCTATCCTGCCGATTATCCGGACGCCAAGCTGCAGGGAAAAACGTATACATACGCTGTGGAAGTTTTAGGCATCAAAGAAAAGAAGCGCCCAGAATTGACGGACGAATTCGCGAAGGACGTGAGCGACGCGCAAACTCTGGATGAGTTGCGCAAGAAGATGCGCGACAATCTGGAAGCGGCGCGCACGCACAGACAGAACGAACAGCAGCGTGAAAAATTGCTGGCACAAATCGTGAAAGGCCATGACTTCCCTGTTCCCGAAGCGCTCGTCGAACATCAAATGGATTCGCGCCTGGAACGAACGGTGCGCTCGCTTGCCTCGCAAGGCGTTGATCCGCGCGCGATGAATGTGGACTGGGTCGCACTGCGCAACCGGCAAAAAGATCGCTCGATCGAAGATGTAAAGGCAGAATTGCTGCTCGACAGAATTGCGACAGCGGAAAAAATCGAAGTGTCCGATGAGGAAGTCGACAAGGAAATTGCGACGCTCGCGGAGCGTAGTGGCGAATCGGCAACAGCGGTACGTGCAAACTTGACAAGGCAGGGAGCGCTGGATAGGATGAAATCGAAGATCAGGAGTGAGAAAACTCTTGATTGGCTCTGCAGCAATTCCCGGACCCGGACAATAACCAAGGAGAATTGAGGCGATTCCGGCCGGGTTTTTTCCCTCGCTCAAATTAAAAACCAATGAACCTAAGAAACGATCGAGACGATATGACTCCGTACGCAACGACGTTGGTTCCCATGGTCGTCGAACAGACAAACCGGGGAGAGCGAGCCTACGATATTTATTCACGGCTCCTGAAAGATAATATTATTTTCATCGGGACGCCGATTGACGATCATGTCGCCAATCTGGTCACCGCTCAGCTGCTGTTCCTCGAAGCGGAAGATCCCGAAAAAGACATTTCGCTTTACATCAACTCGCCCGGCGGATCGATCACCGCGGGCATGGCGATCTATGACACAATGCAATTCGTGCGCCCGAGCGTTGTCACGATTTGTGTTGGCCAGGCCGCGTCCATCGCCGCATTGCTCCTGACGGCGGGAGCGCCGAAAAAGCGCTTTTCCCTGCCCAACTCGCGAATTTTGATTCACCAGCCGTGGATGTCAGGCCTTTCCGGCCAGGCCACGGATATCGACATTCATGCGAAGGAAATTTTACGTATGCGCACAGTCATTAATGGGTTGCTCGCGCAACACAGCGGACATCCGCTCGAAACATTGGAAAAAGATGTAGAGCGCGATTTCATCATGTCCGCGGCGCAAGCAAAGGAATACGGACTGATCGACGAAATTATTACCAAGCACCGCTAAGCGTTCCAATCAGTTAGTAATCGAGAAAAACGCCGCGGTATACGGAACAGGCAAAGGGGCCTAGAATAATCCGCGTGGGCAGAATATTTTCTTTGACCGGCGGAAGGCGACACACCGTTGAAAAAACTCAGCACTGACGAACCACTACGCTGTTCCTTCTGCCATAAAACGCAGGAGCAAGTCGAGAAGCTGATCAGCTCGCCTTCGGACTATCCGCGCGCCTACATCTGCAATGAGTGCGTGACCGTCTGCGAGCAAATCCTCGAGGAAGAAAAGCGCGAACAGGTCAATCCTGTTAACAAGCGCCTGCCGCGCCCTCCGGAAATCAAAGCGTTCCTCGATGGCTACGTCATCGGCCAGGATAAGACCAAGAAGAAGCTCGCCGTCGCCGTTTACAACCATTACAAGCGCATTTTCCTAAACCGCCAGCCAGGCGACGTCGAACTCACCAAGTCGAACATTCTATTGATCGGCCCGACCGGAACAGGCAAGACGCTATTGGCGCAAACTCTTTCGCGCATGCTGGATGTTCCCTTTGCCATCGTCGATGCCACAACCCTGACCGAAGCAGGCTACGTGGGTGAGGACGTCGAGAACATCATTCTAAAGCTCTTGCAGGCTGCCGACGGCGATGTGACCAAGGCGCAGCAAGGGATCATCTACATTGACGAAATTGACAAGATTTCGAAGAAGGACGAGAATCCTTCCATCACCCGCGACGTTTCGGGTGAAGGCGTTCAACAGGCCCTTCTGAAGATTCTGGAAGGCACGATTGCCAACGTTCCCCCTCAGGGCGGGCGCAAGCATCCACACCAGGAATTTACCCCGGTTGACACCACGAACATCTTATTTATATGTGGTGGCGCCTTCGTCGGGCTGGAAAAGACAATTGAGCGCCGGATTGGGCAGAAGTCGCTCGGGTTTCATACCGATGCGCAACCCACGACCGCGCAACGCCGCAACATTGAGTTGCTGAGCCAGGCCCAACCTACAGACCTGATCCGCTACGGCCTGATCCCTGAATTTGTTGGCCGCTTGCCGGTCGTCGGCGTTCTGGGCGACCTGGACAAGGCTGCTCTAATGCAGATTTTGACGGAACCGAAAAACGCGCTCATCCGTCAATATCAGAGACTTTTTGAATTCGAGAATGTTCGCCTCCGGTTTGCCGATGATGCACTCGAAACCGTTGCGGAACTTGCCTTGCAACGCAAAGTTGGCGCCCGCGGCCTGCGCATGATTCTCGAAGACCTCATGCTCGAACTCATGTACCACCTGCCAGCCCAGCGTAAGCTCAGGGAATTTGTGGTGACCGGCGAAATGGTCCGTAGCCGCGAGATTAACTGGTCGCTGCTCGAAAAAGCGGGATGATGAAGGAGCAGGAGAAAATTACGGAACCCATGTTTAATAAAGATAAGTCTGAATCAAAGCGCGTCCCCATGATGCCGGTGCGCGACCTGGTTATCTTCCCCCAAATGATGAACCCGTTCATCGTGGGGCGCGAAAGCTCTTTACGCGCACTGGAAGAGGCTCTGGCCACCGACAAGAAAATTTTTCTCGCCACGCAGCACGATGCCTCAGTCGACGATCCCAAGCCTGATGAAATTTTTTCGGTGGGCACGCTGGCCAATATTGTGCAAAGCGTGCGCCTGCCGGACGGCAACCTACGCGTCCTGGTGGAGGGCGTCGAGCGGGCCAAGGCACTGCAGATTTCCACTGACGAAGGTTTCTTCCGCGCCACCCTGAAAGTGATTCCCAACAAAGCCGAGCCTTCCCCACAAATCGAGCAGGCTGTCACGAAAGTGACCGGGCTGTTTGAGCAGTACGTAAAGCTTTCGCAGAGCCTGAATTACGACACGATGATTGCCGCGACTCGCGTGGACGATCCCGCGAAACTGTCCGACACCATCGCGTCCAACCTGCAGATTCCGGTCGAGGAAAAGCAGGAACTCCTAGAAAATTTCGATCCGCTGGATCGGCTGACGCGCGTCGGCGAAATTCTCGAAAGCGAAATCGAGAAGCTCAATGTCGATCGCAACATCAACACACGCGTGAAGCGCCAGATGGAACGTGCCCAGAAAGAGTATTACCTCAACGAAAAATTGAAGGCCATCCACAAGGAACTGGGACGCGGCGAAAAGAATGAACTCGACGAACTGAAAAAGAAGATCGAAACGTCGGGCATGCCGAAAGACGCACTGGAAAAGGCCACCCAGGAGCTAAAACGCCTGGAAATGATGCCGCCGATGTCCGCGGAATCCACCGTGAGCCGCAACTATCTGGACTGGCTGCTCGCGGTACCCTGGAAAAAGCGTTCCAAGGAAATCCGCGATATCGCCCTCGCCGAAAAAATTCTGGAAGAAGAGCATTATGGGCTGGATAAGGTAAAGGAACGCATCCTTGAGTTTCTTGCCGTCCGCCAGCTGGTGAAAAATCCTCGCGGTTCGATTCTCTGTTTCGTCGGGCCTCCCGGCGTCGGAAAAACCTCCCTTGCCACGTCCATCGGACGCGCTACGGGACGCAAATTCATCCGCGTTTCTCTTGGCGGCGTGCGCGACGAAGCGGAAATCCGCGGTCACCGGCGCACCTACATCGGCGCCCTGCCCGGCCAGATTATTCAGATGATGAAGAAGGCCGGAACCATAAATCCAATTTTCGTGCTCGATGAAGTCGACAAGATGTCCACCGACTTCCGCGGAGATCCTTCCGCGGCCCTGATGGAAGTTTTGGATCCCGAGCTGAACAACGCTTTTACTGATCATTACCTCGACGTCGAATACGATCTTTCGAAAGTCATGTTCGTGTGCACCGCGAACGTGCTGCATACCATTCCGCAGCCTTTGCAGGACCGCATGGAAATCCTGCGCATCCCGGGTTACACGGAAGCCGAAAAGGCGCAGATTGCCAAACGCTTCCTCGTTCGAAAAGCGCGCGAAACGACCGGCCTCGAAGAGTCGAACCTGACCTTTACGGACGAAGCCATTACGCATATCATCCGGCACTTCACTTACGAAGCTGGCGTGCGCAGCCTGGAACGCGAAATCTCCAGCATCTGCCGCAAAGTGGCGCGGCGCGTTGTGAAGGAAGGCAAGCAATACTCGATCAACGTCACGCCAGAAACCGTTGGCGAATTCCTGGGAGTCATCAAGTACCGGGAAGTTTGGGCCGAAAAGAAAAATGAAATTGGCCTTACCACTGGCCTGGCATGGACCGAAGTCGGCGGCTCTGTTCTCTCCACCGAAGCGACCATTATGGAAGGCAAGGGACGCCTGACACTGACCGGGAAACTGGGCGACGTCATGCAGGAGTCGGCGCAGGCAGCCATGAGCTACGTGCGTTCGCGCACAGCAACCTTTGGGCTGCCACGCGACTTTTATCGTCACCTCGACATTCACATGCACGTTCCCGAAGGAGCCATCCCCAAGGACGGCCCATCGGCTGGCATTACGATTGCCACATCCATCGTCAGCGCCCTGACGCGCATTCCGGTGCGCTGCGACGTGGCCATGACGGGCGAAATTACGCTTCGCGGCAAGGTGCTTCCAATTGGCGGCATGAAAGAAAAGCTGCTGGCGGCTCACCGTGTGGGCATTCGAACGGTAATCCTCCCGAAAGATAACGAAAAAGATTTGGCTGACATTCCGGCTGAAATCCAAGCGGATTTGACCATCCGGTTTGTCGAAAATGTGGACCAGGTTCTGGAAATCGCACTGGAGCGGCCCCTGACGCCCGCGACGCACGATGCCGGCCCTGAAGTGGCAGCAGCAAAGTTTGGACCCGATACAGAAAGCGATCAAGAATTAACCAATTGAGGGCAACCTCAGCTCTTCCATCCCGATGAATTGTGCAAGTGCAGTTATGGGTGGCGCGTTAAGGGATGGAGCGTAACTTTTAATTCGTATCGCCTTTGTTTTGAATACCCAGTTTGGCTAACCCGGTTGGAAATCGAATCGCACCAGAGCGGTATCCGCCGATAAAGCATAATCCGGCCTGCGCTTAGGGCTTATCTCTAAAGAGACTTAAGGAAATGAAAACGATGAGTATTAGTCTTGCGGAACTGAAAGAAAAGAACATTACGGATCTGGCTAAAATCGCCAAAGACCTGGCCATCCCGGGCTCCAGCGGCATGCGCAAGCAGGAGTTGATCTTCCAGATCCTCCGAGCCCAGACCGAAAAGAACGGCCTGATATTTTCGGAAGGCGTTCTCGAATGCCTGCCCGACGGCTTTGGATTTTTGCGCGCACCGGAATACAACTATCTCCCCGGCCCGGACGATATTTACGTATCGCCATCGCAAATCCGCAAGTTCGATCTGCGCACCGGGGACACGGTCTCCGGACAAGTTCGCCCTCCAAAGGACGGCGAGCGCTATTTCGCGCTGATCAAGGTCGAAGCGGTCAATTTCGAGGACCCCGAAGTCGCGCGTAACAAAATTTTCTTCGATAACCTGACGCCGCTCTACCCGCAGGGCCGTTTGAAGATGGAAACGACCCGCGAAAATCTGACCGGGCGCGTTCTCGATCTGCTCTGCCCGGTTGGAAAAGGGCAGCGCGGCCTGATCGTCGCGCCGCCACGCACCGGAAAAACCATGATGCTGCAGGCGTTCGCGAACTCCGTGACCGCGAACCATCCGGAAGTTGCGCTGATCGTTCTGCTGATCGACGAACGGCCGGAAGAAGTCACGGATATGCAGCGCACGGTAAAGGGCGAAGTCATCAGCTCAACCTTCGATGAACCACCGCAACGCCACATTCAAGTCGCCGAAATGGTTTTGGAAAAGGCCAAGCGCCTCGTCGAGCACAAGCGCGACGTTGTGATTCTTCTGGACTCGGTTACACGTCTGGCACGCGCGTACAACGCGGTCACGCCGCCATCCGGCAAAGTTCTCTCAGGCGGTATTGACGCCAACGCCTTGCAGCGCCCGCGCCGCTTCTTCGCCGCCGCTCGAAATGTGGAAGAGGGCGGTTCGCTCACGATCATCGCAACGGCCCTGATCGATACCGGCAGCCGCATGGACGACGTGATCTTCGAAGAATTCAAGGGCACCGGCAACATGGAAATTAACCTCGATCGCCGCCTGGTCGACAAGCGTATCTTCCCAGCCATCGACATCAACCGGTCCGGCACGCGAAAAGAAGAATTGCTGATGCCACCCGATGAACTGAATCGCGTGTGGGTGCTGCGTAAGGTTTTGAATCCCCTCTCTCCAGTGGAAGCTATGGAATTGCTCTTGGGACGCCTCTCCAAGTCAAAGTCGAACGCCGAGTTCCTGGCTTCTATGTCCAGCCCCACATAGCGGGCTCGGCGCGTTTAAAACTCTCCCCCTTTCCACTTCGGCCAGCGCCGGAGGTTTGGTATGTTTTTGTGAATCGCAAAGGCGTCCAACGATGAAATATCTGGCTCGACAACCAATCCTTAATCGTGACCGCGAATTGTTCGGCTACGAACTTCTGTTTCGCAATGGCATTCAGAATTCCTGCGAAGGCCTGGACCTCGAACTGGCCTCCACTTCGGTGCTGGACACTTCATTTCTGATTGGCCTGGAAAAAATTTCCTCCGGGCATCCCATGTTCTTCAATTGCCCGCGGGATTTCCTGATGCGCGATTACGTATCGCTTTTCCCGCCCAAATCCATTGTGGTCGAAATTCTGGAAACGATTCATCCCGACGAAGAAATTATCGAGGCCTGCAAGCGCCTGAAAGAACGGGGCTACAGGATCGCGCTGGATGATTTTGTGGATTCCGCGAAATGGGCGCCGCTCGTCGCGCTCGCGGATATCATCAAAGTGGATTTCCGGCTGACGAATGTAAAAGAACAACGCGAGATCGTTTCCCGCTATGCCGGCAAAAAAATAAAGATGCTCGCGGAAAAAGTGGAGACGCAGGATGAATTTGCCGCCGCGATGCAGATGGGATATTCGTTGTTTCAGGGATACTTTTTCTGCCACCCTGAAATGATGACGCACCGCGGATTACCTTCGTTCAAGCTTACGTACCTGGAACTTTTGCGCGCTGCGACAGCTCCTGAGTTCGACATTCAGGCGCTGGCCGTGAAAATTAAATACGAGCCTTCGCTCACGTTCCGGTTATTGCGCTATCTGAATTCCGCATTCTTTGGGCTGCGCGGTGAAATTCACTCCGTGCAGCATGCGCTTTCCCTGCTGGGCGAACGTGAACTGCGCAAATGGATCGCCGTTGTATCCGTCGGCGTGCTCGCGGATGGCAAGCCCGATGAATTGATGACCGTACCGCTCATACGCTCGCGTTTCTGCGAACTGCTGGCTCCGTTCGCCGGAATTCCCGGCGACTCCAATGACTTGTTTCTGATGGGACTGCTTTCCCTGATGGACGCGATTCTGGACCAGCCCCTCGATTCCATTCTGGCAGAACTGCCGGTACGCAGCGAAATCAAGGACGCCTTGCTTGGACAGAAGGGGCTTTACTGGCAGCTGCTGGAAATTACGGTTGCACATGAACAAGCAGATTGGGCCGAGGTCAGCCAACTTGTGTCAGCACTTGGAATGAATGAAGAGCGTGTTTCCGCTTTGTATGTTTCCGCCGTCGATTGGTGCACAGCGCTGCGACAAAGCTTCTATGTGCCGGCGGCCCGCTGAAGAAATAGCCCGCATTTCTGACGAGCTAAAATTGCGAAGCAGTTTCCATGTGGCGCGGGCTTCAGCCTGCGGATTTTCGTGCGCTCGCATAAAACCCGCAGGCTGAAGCCCGCGCCACTGGTTTCCAAAGAAAGATTGTACGGAGTTTGCGCCCGCTTCTCGCTGTTCGCAGAATCAATCACCGCTTCACCCGGCCACAGCGCTCGCTTTTTCTTTCGCCAGCATCACAATTGCCCTCGCCGTTTCTTCCGCGTCCATCGCCGTGTTATCCACAACCACAGCATCCTCGGCGCGCACAAGGGGAGACATCTCCCGTTCACGGTCGCGACGATCGCGCTGGTGCACTTCCTCGAGAACTTTTTCAAATTCCATCGGCTCGCCCTTTTCTTCCAGTTCGCGCTGCCGGCGTCCCGCGCGCACTTCAGGTGAAGCATCCAGAAAAATTTTCAAATCCGCGTGCGGAAAAACCACGGACCCGATGTCACGCCCCTCCATCACGACGCCGCCCTGCTCGCCCGCGCGGCGCTGCTCCGCCACCATGGGATGGCGGACTCCCGGCACTATAGCGACCACGGACGCGGCATGCGAAACTTCCGGCGCGCGAATCGCTTCCGTCACATCTTCGCCGTCCAGGATGACGCTCAACTTCCCTTCCCGCGGTGCCAAATCAATATGCGCGCCCTCAGCCAACTCGGACAGCCGCTCCGGCGAATCGAGCGGCACGCCGCAGCGCAACGCTTTCAGGCCGACCGCGCGGTACATCGCGCCACTGTCCAGATGCGTGTAGCCAAGCATCTCCGCCACGCGGCGCGCCACCGTGCTTTTGCCCGAGCCTACCGGGCCGTCTATTGCGATGATCAGTTTATCGTTCACGAAGTTTTCAAATCCTTTTGAATGCGCGCTCGATTTCGCGCACCGAGTAGCGCAGCACGATCGGCCGACCGTGCGGGCAGCTCATCGGCGCTTCCGTTTTCGCAAGTTCCGCGAGCAACCATTCCATTTTTTGCTGGTCGAGCGGCATATTTACTTTAATCGCCGCGTGACAAGAAGTAGATGCCGCAATTTTCGCCTGCAGCGAGTCCATCGAAACTGCCGCGTTTTCGCGCTCCGTGCCATCCAGAATTTCCATTAGCAGGCGCTCCGCATCGGATGTCACGATTCCGGCGGGCGCTGCGTGAATCGCAACGCTGCGCGGACCCATTTGCGCCACTTCGAAACCGTTCGCCGTAAGTTCCTCCGCGATGCGTTCCAAAATCACGAGTTGGCGCGGGGCGAGGTCCACCATGATCGGCACCAGCATGCGCTGGCCGGTCAGCTGCCCTTCGCGTCGCGCGCGCAAATGCTGTTCGAACAGCACGCGCTCGTGCGCCACGTGCTGATCGATGATCCACAGGCCCTCGCCATTGACCGCCACGATGAAACTTGAATTGACCTGCCCGAGCGGCTTCAGTTCCGTAAGGCTCCCTGCGCTGGCCAAAGTTTCCGATTCGCTGAAGTTTGGCACGTTGTCGGAAAACGGTTCGCTGGAAAGTATGCCGATGCCGCCTTCGAATCGAAAGCGTTGCGCCTCGGGACGCAAGGGAGCGACGGTCAATTCGAAATCGTTGGCGATTGCAGCGCCGGTTGCGCCCGCGGTGTCCATGGGGATTTCGTCGATGGAAGTCCGGCTCATCGGAGAATTTGCAGATGGCAGCCCATTTAAGGGAGGAATCACCGCGCGGGGCAATCCAGTGCTGGATTGGTTCCCGGCCGCAAACGCAGCAACGGCGGTGGGGCCAGCCGCTTGTTCTCCCGTCGATGCTGCTTCCGGCGCGGCGCCCGTGAAACTCGGAATGGGCCGCGCGCGCGAAAGCGCCTGGCGGATCGAGTCGCGCGTGAAATCATGTACAAATTGCGGATGCCGGAAGCGCACTTCGATTTTAGCCGGGTGCACATTCACGTCCACTTCTTCGGCAGGCATATCGAGAAACAGCAGCACGGCGGGAAAAACGGAAGGCGGCAGAACGTTGCGGTAAGCTTCGTGAATCGCATGCAAAATCAGGCGGTCGCGCACGAGGCGCTTGTTCACGAAAACGTAAATTCCATTGCGGTTGCCGCGTTGCACTTCAGGCCGCGACGCGAAGCCGCGCACGACCATTTCCGCGCCGCGTTCTTCGGGCGCGAGTTCCGTTTCCGTGATGGACGCGCGCATGGGCGAAGAAACCGGCAGCAACTCAAACAGATCATCGAGCGCCTGGCGTCCGAAAAGCTGGTAGACGCGGTCCGCCATCGATTCCACGGCCGTAGTATTGATGATTTCCTGCGTCGGCGTTTTCAATACGAATTGTTTGTCGGGATGCGCGAGCGCGTAATGCGTGACGAGCGATGCGATGTGCCCCAGCTCCGTCGTCTCCGACTTCAGGAAATTTCGGCGCGCCGGAACACAATAAAAAAGATCGGCAACACTGATTGTCGTCCCAAGCGGCAAACCTTCCGGCTTGACGCCGATAAGTTTTCCTCCCGCGAATTCGATGCGCGTGCCCTCGGCATCCTCTTCGGCGCGCGTTTGCAGCAGCAGCCTGGAAACCGACGCGATAGAAGGCAGCGCTTCGCCGCGAAAGCCAAGCGTGGAGATAGACAGCAAATCGTCCGCATTGCGCAGCTTCGAGGTTGCGTGCCGCTCAAACGCCAGAAGCGCATCGTCGTGAATCATGCCGCAGCCGTCGTCAATCACGCGAATCATGCGTTTGCCGCCCGATTCCACTTCCACACGAATCGAGCGCGCCCCCGCATCCAGCGCGTTTTCGAGCAGCTCTTTTACGACGGACGCGGGCCGCTCCACCACTTCGCCGGCGGCGATCTTGTTCGCGACGTGCTCCGCAAGTATGCGTATTCGTGGCATGTGTCGATCAATAGTAGCGCCAACCTTCAGGTTGGCATCCGGAAATCAAATGCGTGCCCGCCTGAAGGCGGGCGCTACACAATTCCTTCCACTACTTTTCTTCCGTGGACTTTAGCTGGATGCCCAGCAAATCGAGCTGATCCCGGTCCACATCCGACGGAGCTTCGGCCATTAAATCCTGAGCCTTCGACGTTTTGGGGAACGCGATGACTTCGCGAATCGATTCTTCGCCGGCGAGCAATTGTATGAAGCGGTCGAGACCAATCCCGATGCCGCCGTGCGGGGGCGTTCCGTACGTTAGCGCATCGAGGAAGAAGCCGAAACGGCTGCGGCGCTGCTCCTCGCTGAGGCCCAGCATTTTGAAGACGCGATCCTGCAAAGCCTGCTGGTGAATTCGGATGCTGCCGGAACCTAGCTCAACGCCGTTCAGCACCACGTCGTAACCCTTCGAGCGCATGGACAAGCGAACTTCGTCCGAGGGATCTTCGAGCTTGGAAATATCTTCGTCGACAATCCCCGTAAAGGGATGCTGCGCGCTGACCACAGCTTTTTCCGTAGTGTTCCATTCAAACAACGCGAACCCAGTGATCCACACAAATTCCCAGCTGTCTTTCGGAATTAGTTTCAATTGATCGGCGAGAAGCAAACGCAATTGTCCAGCAATCATCGCGGCGGCATCCGTTCCGGGAATTTGTTCCTTAGCGGTGACGACGACGATCAGGTCTCCCGGTTTGGCGGAAACTTCGGCGGCGATTTTCTTTAGTGTTTCCGCGCCGAGATTTTTTTCGAGCGGCGAGGTTGCGCCTTCAGGCGTAACCTTAATCGTGTACACGCCGCGCGCGCCGAGCGATTTCGCTTTTTCGGTGAGTTCGTCGAGCTGTTTGCGCGAGAACGTGGCCGCGCCCGGCGCAACCATCGCCTGCACATTGCCTTCTAAGCGCAGCGTTTCCCGAGCCGCTGCAAAATGCTCGGTCACATCGTTCAATTCCATGCCGAAGCGCAGGTCCGGCTTGTCTGAACCGTAGCGCCGAATGGCGTCCTTATATTCCATGCGGCGAAACGGGCCTTTCACCGTGATTCCCGCGATGGCGCAGGCGCGCACCATCACGTTTTCGATCACGCCGAAAACTGTGTCCTCCGTGGGAAATGACATTTCCACGTCGAGCTGAGTAAATTCCGGCTGGCGGTTCGCTCGCAACTCTTCATCGCGGAAACATTTCGCGATCTGGAAGTAGCGGTCCATTCCGCCGATCATCAGAATCTGCTTAAAAAGTTGCGGCGATTGCGGCAGCGCGTAAAACTGCCCGCGATGCACGCGGCTGGGCACCAGATAATCGCGCGCGCCCTCGGGCGTCGAGCGCGTGAGCGTGGGCGTTTCGATTTCGTAAAAGCCCATTTCGTCCATGGCCTTGCGGATTTCGAGGAACACGCGGTGGCGCAGTGCCAGGTTTTCCCGCGGCTTGGTGCGCCGCAAATCGAGATAGCGGTAACGCAGGCGCGTTTCTTCGTTCGCGGTTAAATCGTCTTCCACCACAAAAGGCGGCGTCTTTGATGTGTTCAAAATGCGCAGCTCGCTCGCGACAATTTCCACTTCACCCGAAGTGAGATCGGGATTCACTTTTTGCCGCTTCACCACGCGGCCCACGACTGCGACCACATATTCCGACCGCAATTCTTCCGCGCGTCCGTGCGCGGCGGCATTCAATTCTTTGTTAAAAACAATCTGCGCGAGGCCCGAACGGTCGCGCAAATCGATGAAAAGCAGATTGCCGAGATCGCGCCTCTTGTGGACCCAGCCCATGAGGACGACGTCTTTGTCGGTGTCCGCGGCGCGCAAATCTCCGCAATAATGTGTACGTTGCAATGTTCCGAGTGAATCGAGCACGAGTCGTTTATCCCTTCCATTCTTCTCGATCGGCTTCAGTGGCGCAGGCTTCAGCCTGCAGGGGTTGGTCCATGCGAGGACTAAATTCCGCAGGCTGAAGCCCGCGCCACAAAATTCCGTTCTTGCGCTACGCTTGATGCTCCGACAGTAAATATGCAAACAATTCGGGCTCGGCCAGCTTTTGCTGCGAACCGTCGGCGAGGCGCTTCACGGTTACGATTCCCGCGGCCAGTTCATCATCGCCCATGATCACGGCGTGGCGCGCCTTCAACCGGTCGGCAAGGCCCAGTGATTTTCCAAATTTCATTTCCGCGGCCGGCAACTCGACAATGAAACCCGCGTCGCGCAAACGCCGCGCGAGGCCGATGGCCGCGGACTGCGCCGCCGCGCCGAACCACGCAAGGTATACATCGAAACCGCTGGGCACGGCGCCCTCTCCCGCTTCCTGCAGCGAGAGAATCAGGCGATCCGTGCCGAT
>DATHNC010000078.1:0-16384 GCA_035486415.1 Saccharimonadales bacterium (SeqCode) | reverse complement strand
CCATCATTTCTGAGTGTCGGGTTCCCATTTTCCAAGCGAACTTTTTATCGCTCGATTCACTCAATCCCCTAGCACCTAAGTGCTAAGGTTAATCGAACGGGTTCTGGCACATCTCATCTTACTTACCCAGTTTGTCAAAGAACATTTCCCCCTGTCCTGCAGGTGGGCTACCGTCTAGCCCAGTGATAATAGCATCGGTTCCCTAAATGTCAAGCATAAGTATTACAGGTTATTCACACCCCTGTGAAAAATTTGTCATCTCCCCGGACTCCTGTCATACCCGCATTTTACCTAGGTTTCATGGGCCTATTCTTGACTCTCCAAGAAAATGTTGCAAAGAAAGTCAGAGATGATCGGCTTGAAATAGTAGAAATAAATTGAATTTTGCTTATTCGCTCCGATCATGCCCTGTTTTCCCGCGCCGAAGGCACGGAGGATGATATCCCAGGGCAATGCCTTGGGTGTCCGGCCGTGGACTGATGTCTCTCCACGGGCCTGGCGCGAATTATTTGTTGCCCGCAAATCTTGCACGTGGTGAAATTGGTTATTGGGGCCGTGTTATGGCTTTAAAGGGAGGGGTACCGGTGGGACTCAACGACAAAATTCTTGTGGCGGGCGGCGGGGGATTTATTGGCGGCGCGCTGATCTCGCTGCTGCGCAAGCAAGGGTACACCAACCTCCGCGCCGTGGATGTGAAACCTCTCGACGAGTGGTACCAGCGGTTCGACGACGTGGAAAATCTATGCCTCGATTTAAATTTCATAGAAAATTGCGAGACGGCTGCCAAGGGCGTGACCGATATTTATAATCTCGCGGCCAACATGGGCGGCATGGGTTTTATCGAGCACAATAAAGCGCTGTGCATGCTGTCCGTGCTGATTAACACGCATATGTTGCAAGCGGCGCTGAAGCATGGAACCAAGCGCTTTTTTTATGCCTCCTCCGCGTGCGTCTACAACGGAGACAAGCAGAAAACGTTTGAAGCTCCCTCCTTGAAAGAAGAGGATGCCTATCCCGCCCTTGCGGAAGACGGTTACGGGTGGGAAAAATTATTTTCAGAAAGAATGTCCCGGCATTTCCGCGAGGATTTCGGCCTCTACACGCGCGTCGCGCGATTTCACAATGTTTATGGGCCGTGGGGAACCTGGTTCGGAGGGCGCGAAAAAGCGCCGGCGGCCATCTGCCGAAAAGTGATCGAAGCAAAAGTTTCCGGCAAGCATGAAATCGAAATTTGGGGCAGCGGAGTGCAGACGCGCAGCTTCATGTACATCGACGACTGCACGGACGGCATTCAACGAATCACAAATTCAGACATTATTGAGCCGATCAATCTGGGGTCGAGCGAAGCCGTAACCATCAATCAACTGGTGGACATGGCCGAGGACATCGCGGGAATCAGGCTAAAACGAAATTATGATTTGACCGCCCCGAAAGGCGTCAACGGGCGGAACAGCGACAACACGCTGATCCAAAAATATTTGCATTGGGAACCGAGCACGCCGCTTCGCGTGGGACTCGAAAAAACGTACCGTTGGATTTACGACCAGTACATGGCACGGGAACGTGGTGAGGCGGGAGTCGTGCGCGAAGCGGGAATCGTCCGGTAAGTTTCGGGCGATTGCGCAGGCGACTTTCCATTCAAGAAAATCAAATGCTTTAACACAGAGGCCACAGAGAAAAGCAAGAGAGAGAAATACCGAGAATTTTATATATGCTTCCTCTTTCCTGCCTTTGAATTTCTCTGTGGCCCTCCATTTTTCCTTCGTGTCCTCTGTGTTAAATCTTTCGCTATTGTTTTCGAGGTTTGCTACTTCGTCGGATGCAGCAGCAGCTTCTGCACGCGCCAGTTCAGCAATTCCCCCACGTAGATTTCATTTTCAGATGGGCACGCGATTTCGTGGATCCATCCAAATTGTTTCATCTGCCTGCCGGTCCCGCCGAGCATGCCCAAAACTTTGCCGTCCAGGCTGATCTTGTACACGCGGCCAGGGAAAGCGTCTGACGCGTAGATCACCTGATTCGGCCCAGGCGTGATGCAAACGGTCCACGGTGCGCCGGGGCCCATGGTTCCCACCAGATCGACGGGCGGCTTGTTGCCGATGATCGGCACGGTGTTGGCGTAATCGAATGGTTCGCTGATTTTGATATTGCGCAGGTATTTGCCGTCGCCATCGAACACTTCAATGCGCGCGTTGCCGCGGTTCGCGACGTACACATTTCCCTGCGCATCGGTGGCAATGCTGTGCGGAGTGTTGAGCTGGCCGGGGCCGCTGCCGGGCTCGCCGAACGACTTGATCCACTTGCCGTTCTTGTCATATTTCGCAACGCGCGAATTAATGTAACCGTCGCTGATGTAAGTGTCGTCGGCCGCATTCCAGGCCATATCCGTCACTTGCCGAAATAGCCCGTCAACTGGAGGCAGCGGCGGCTTCGGATGCTTCAGCGGTTCGGTGCCTTCGTCCGAAGCTTCCATCTTGCGTCCGAAGACCATGATCACCTGTCCATCGGGATTGAACTTGATGACCATGTCCGAGCCTTTGTCCGCGACCCAGATGTTGTCGTACTTGTCGATCCGCACGGTGTGCGCGAAGGACCACGCGTAAAGATTGTGGCCAATTTCGCGGATGAATTTTCCGTCTTTATCGAATTCCAGCAGCTGCGCGGCGCTCGCGCCATAGGCCGGGCCGGTCGTATTTCCGCGCGAGAAAATAAAAATGTGTCCCTTGGAATTTACGGCCACGCCGGAAACTTCTCCGAGATACATTCCCGCGGGAAGTTTGACCGGGTTGGGCACGGAATCAAACGGAATTTCGGGAGCCGCCTGCGCGAACAGGCTCAGCGGAGCGCTTAGGAACAAGGCCAAAACGAGTGCAAATTTTTTCATTGAAATCTCCTCAGCTCTTTCGTAGTGGGCTTTGCGATCACCCCGCATGCAGTGGGCGACACGGCGAGCCCAGTGTTTTTTCAAAATTTTAAAATTGTTGCGAACTTCGGGAGTCTATATCGCTTTGCCCACCGGACGCCAACGAAAAAGCACGTGCGTTTCTGTAGCGCCAGCCTTCAGGCGGGCATTTATCCGCGATTGCAAATTGCCAACCTGAAGGTTGGCGCTACAATAGCTTCTCGATATCCGAGGTGAACGTCATGTCCCAGGACTACTTGCTGAAAACTGAGCCTTCCGAATATTCCTTCGCCGACCTTTTGAAGGATGGTACAACCGAATGGGAAGGCGTCACCGCCCCCGCTGCGGTCAAGCATCTTCGCGAAATGGTTTCTGGCGCAAGGCTGATTATTTACGAAACAGGTTCGCGTAAGAGTGCTGTTGGAACAGCAACGGTAACGTCAGTCGACGCGAGCGATCCCAAAAAACCAGTTGTGAAAATCAAGGTGGGGAAGGCCATAGCGAAACCGGTATCGCTCGAAACGATCAAGGCGAACAGATTATTTAAAGATTCGCCGCTAATCCGAATAGGCAGGCTATCCGTGGTTCCGCTCACGAAAGAGCAATATGCGATTCTGGCTGGCGCTTAAAATTTAACTCAAAAATTTAAGTGGGATGATGTGGCATAGGCTTCGGCCTGTGCGATTTTATGCCTTGCAAGGATTAACCCCGCACAGGCTGAAGCCTATGCCACGTAATGCTCACCGAGTTGCCGTTGCGACTATCTCAGCAAGCTGCCGCAGCGATTCGGTGTATGGCGCGCGGGCCACGCCACGTTCGCAAATGATCGCGGAAATAAAGCGCGCGGGCGTCACGTCAAACGCGGGATGCGCCGCGACTACATCAGGAGCGATGCGCAGGCCGCGAATGTGCGTCACTTCTTCGGCGGAACGCTCTTCGATGGGAATGTGTTCTCCATTAGGAATCGATAGGTCGAACGTTGAAACCGGAGCGGCCACGTAAAACGGCACACCGTGTTCGCGTGCCAGAACCGCAATCTGATAGGTGCCGATTTTGTTGGCCGTATCGCCATTAGCTGCGATGCGGTCCGCGCCCACGACTACCGCGTTCACTTTTCCCGCCTTCATGAAATGTCCCACCATGTTGTCCGTGATCAGCGTCAGCGGCACGCCGCCTTCGTGCAGTTCCCACGCAGTGAGCCGCGCGCCCTGCAAATAAGGCCGTGTTTCCGGCACGAAAACGCTGAGCTTGTGCCCCTCTTCGATGGCCACGCGAATTACGCCGAGCGCCGTGCCAATCCCAGCCGTTGCAAGAGCTCCCGCGTTACACTGCGTCATTACCGTGCCTGCAGCGGGCATCAATTCCGCGCCAAAGTGTCCAATGGCTTCGTCCGTGGCGCGCTTTTCGGCATGCACTGCAAGCGCTTCATCGATCATCGCGCGCCGTACTTCATCGAGCGGCGTGTTCGCCGCGATCAACTCCTCGAACTTACGAGTCATGCGCTCCAGCGCCCAGAACAGATCGACGGCCGTCGGCCGCGTCTTGGCAATCGTCGTGCAAATCACCGGAAATTCCGCGCGAAGTTCCGCGTGCGTGCGCGCGGTCGAATGCTCAACACCCAGCGCAACGCCCATCGCCGCGGCCACGCCAATCGCCGGCGCCCCGCGAATCACCATGTCCTTGATCGCCGCCGCCACTTCGCGATAATCCGTATACGTGTGGTGAATCACTTCACCGGGCAAAAGGCGCTGGTCGATCATGACCACACCCTTGCTCGTCCATTCGATGGGTTTTGCGACTTTCATAATGCTGGAAAAATCCCCCGATAAAATTTTGTGCAGCCGCGAACAACTTTAAGTAGAACAGGCTTCAGCCTGTTTTCCTTTGACTTTTTCATCGATTACAAAAAATTCAAAGGCAGACAGGCTGAAGCCTATCCCACTTTAAATACTGAATCATTTTATTTAATGATGTGAACCGCTGACAACATAGATCAGGTATCCAACAAGCTGCAACCCGTTGTAACCAAGATGCACAAAATAACTGGCCGCCACCGTGCCCGTTCGCGCGCGGACCCACGTGAGGATCACGCCCACCAGAATCAAGAGCGCAATCTGTCCCCAGCCGCCCCACAACTGCGCCGCATGCATCAGCCCGAAAAGCGTTCCCGTGATGGCGACTCCGCCCACCACGCCCAGGCGCCGTGCGATCACCGGATAAAGAAAGCCGCGAAAAATAGTCTCTTCCACGAGCGGCGCAACAAGCACGCCCAGCACGCCAAACAACAGGATGCTCACGCGCGCCTTCAGCAACTCTTCAATGGGCAGCGTTTCTTTTGAATTAAGGAATCCCCCCACAAACGAAACCACCACGGCCAGCATTGCGCCCACCGCCAAATAATGAAATGCAGAATCGCGAATTTTCCCCAGGCCGGGCCGCATCTCGCGCCATCCGATTGACGGCCAGAACGGCGCAGTCGTGCGCGCCTGCAGCATCAGGTACAGATACAATATTGCCAGACCGTCAAGCATTGCCTGGCTGACGAGCACCACCACCGATTTCGCCGTGCTCATCGTGTCGCCAAACACTTCGTTCGCAGGTATACCAAAGAATCGTACCGCCACCTGCGCGGCTCCCCACGTAACCACGGCGCTGCCAATCACGGCCAGAATGACGAGGAGCAGCACTTCCATCCAGCCCCAGGGAACATCCAAATCGTCCGAAATTTCAGCATGAAAGCGATGCGCTTCCGGCGAATGATTGAAGGGAAAAGAGCCGCCGTGGCCATTCTGGGGCTCAGGGCCAAGTGATTCCATCAAAGGGGGTTCCGCCGAAGGCTGCTCCGGTTCGGTAGGACGCTGTTCATCCGAGGCATGTTCCATCGCATCTTTCGAACGAGCCCTGACGGGTGCCGCGCCTGATAAATTTTGTTCGTCGTAAATCATTTCAGAGTGGCCCAGGCGCTGTCGGGAGGTACAGCCGCACTAAAACGCCACATTCACTGTAACGGCAGTTTCCGCTCCGCGCAAGTCCGGGCGATTGGGCGCAGGTTTACGTGGCATAGGCTTCAGCCTGCGCGGTTTTGATGCCAATAATTGCCGAACTGTGCATGGACAAACTGCCGCAGGCTGAAGCCCGCGCCACAAAAATTCGAAACGGTTGCGGATTTTCAGCTGCGGCGCGCCGGTTTTTTGCCACGCGCGATTTTTGCGAGTGCCTGCGCGTAGGCGGCGATAGTTTCCGGTACGGCCTGGCTATGGACGAATTGCCCTTCCCGGCGGCATTCGATCAGCCCGGCTTCGCTCAAAATTTTGAGGTGGTGTGAAACGGTTGCGGGCGTGACGTCCCGCAGCGAAACGATTTCGCCGCAGTTCATGCGCTTGGACGAAGAGATCGCCTCAAAAATCCTCAGGCGAGTCTTGTCCGCCAGCGCTTTCGATATTTTTTCAATCCCGGAATGGTCCATGAATTGCTCCCAGTCTACCGGAATCCCTGTACGTGATGCCAGAGGGAACTAGAACCCGCCGAAAGAAAATCCGGAAACATCTGCATCCTATCATTTCGATAGTCATCTAAATATCTAAATCATTGGAAGCCTGGCCGCGGCGGCAAGGTTGCCTCCGGAAAAGGCCAGCGGGCAAATCGGCAATTAAAAGGAGAAGCAGATGAAGAGATTTGAAGGAAAAGTAGCAGTGGTGACCGGCGGAAACAGCGGCATTGGCCTGGCAACGGCCAAGCGTTTGCAAGAAGAGGGCGCGCGCGTCGCGATCTCAGGCCGCAGCAGAAAGACATTGGACGAAGCCGTAAAAACAATTGGCAATGGCGTGCTGGCCGTGCAGTCCGACGTTTCCAAACTTACCGACATCGACAAGCTGTTCAAGGAAGTTTCGCAGAAGCTGGGCAAAATCGATGTGCTGTTCGTGAACGCAGGAGTCGGCAAGTTCGTGCCGCTTGCCGATACACCCGAAAGCGTGTTCGACGAGCAGTTTGACATCAACGTCAAGGGATCGTACTTCACGATCCAGAAAGCGTTGCCCTTCCTGAATGACGGCGCATCGATTATCTTGAATACCAGCGTGGCAGACAGCACAGGCACAGTAGGCGCCAGCGCATATTCAGCGACGAAAGCGGCCATGCGCTCTCTCGCCAGAACCGCGGCGGCGGAACTTGTGGAGCGCGGCATTCGCGTCAACACCGTAGCTCCCGGCCCGATTGTGACTCCGATCTTGGGCCGAACCGGTTTGCCCCAGGAAGCCATCGATCAATTCACCAAGGAAATCACTGAGCGTGTCCCCATGAAGCGCTTCGGCCAGCCCGAGGAAGTCGCCGGCGCAGTCGCATTTTTGGCTTCGCAGGACGCGTCCTACATCACCGGCGTGGAAATCAACGTGGACGGCGGCATGGGCCAAATTTAAGACGTCGTGTAATTTGTGGCGCAGGCCTTTAGCATGCCGGGTTTGGACCTTGCAAGGATTAAACCCCGCAGGCTGAAGCCCGCGCCACAGAACACATCGAGCACGCGGCATTTCAAAAACTCATCTGTCAGGAAACAGTCCGGGCATCCACCGTGAAGCAAGCGTTGCAGGGAACACAAGTCGTAAAGGCGCTCTCGTGCTGTCCGAAGTGAGCACTCCTCGTTCCAGTAAGGCAGAGACAACGCGGCTCGCCTGGCGGTCCGCCGTTCCAATAATTCCAGGGACATCGCCGCGTGGAAGCTCTCCTCTGTAAAGGATTGCTTCCAGAACATTGCCTGACCTGGGCGGCAGGTTTTTCAAACGAATTTCCTCCTCCGCCCACACGAGAATGCGCGCGCGCAGGCGATCCGGTTGCATCAGGCTCTGCATGAATTCCACCTGGTCGATGCACGTTCGCAGAAAAAATTCGGTGAACGCGGCCAAAGATTCCTCGCTCAAATTACCGCGTCCGTCGAGGTCGTTTCGCCGCGGAAGATCGCAGGCGGCAAGGTAGCGTTTGTAGGAATCGACATTGCGAGCCAACCCGCGCGCCACAGACCACACCGCGCCAGTATCGAGCGTGTCCAGCAACATTCCATGAGACATCAGGCGCGCAACGCGTCCGTTGCCGTCAACAAACGGATGAATCCAAAGCAATCTGTGATGTGCAGCCGCCGCGCCCACAATGGAATCCGTCTTGTTCAGCCGGCAATAAACAAGCTCGAAACGATCGAGGAAACGCGGCACTGCGCCGGGGCTGATGGCGACATGTTCGCCCACTCTCACATCTTTGCCGCGCAGCTCACCCGCAACCACGCGAACGCGTTCCTTCGTTTTCGGATCTTCCACCCACAAGAGATCGTCCGGCAATAATTCGCAGAAGCGGCGGTGAATGTCGCGAATGCCAGGGGCTGTCGCCGCGCGCCCCTTGAGGCCTCCCTCGTCAATCCATTTCTGGACGGCGATATGCGCCCTGGCCTCCAGTTGCAGGTCGCGCTTGCGTGGATCATTGCTATATTCGCTTTTCAGCGCTCGTTCGATATCGACCGGGTGAGTGTAGTGCCCCTCAATCAGGTTGCTGTAGTAGCAGTTCATGGCCCGTACAAGCTCGGCCAAAGATGCCAGCAAACTTTCCGGCAAGCTATGGCGGAATCCGGCCGATTTCTGGGCCAGATCAATAGCCAGATCGGTCAGCATGCCCCGATAGCGCGAGCCTTCGCCAATGAGCAGCGGCTCCATTGCGGAGACAGATTCACTGCGATCTTCGATCATCAGGTCTGGTTTAATGTCTTGTTTCATGGCGCGCACTTTATTGAGTACAATACATTGTATATCAGTAGCTTACGTATTTAAAGTGAATTTATTTGACGGATTGTAAGTCTGGTAATAAGTCAGTTTTGAATGGTTTTGATTATTCCGGTATTGGAGCTGCCTGCTGTCCTCCAGGAGCAATAGGGATCGTATCTTGAATTCATTCAAAAGCGCACGGGCTTGCGCGCGAAAAATTTCAATGACGATATCGATCCGCTGTTGTAAAATACAATTATATGAAAATACAAACCAAGGCGAATCGTTCCGCTGCTGTCGTGAAAATTGGGGTCAGCCGCCAGGTCGCCATTCCCAAAAAACTGCATGACCGGTTGGGACTCGCGCCGGGGGATTACCTGGAGATTCAGCTGGAAGGCGACCGTTTGATTCTTACGCCCAAAGCGCTGGTCGAAAAGCGATTGGCGGAAAGCCTCGACGACATTCGCGAGGGGCGCGTACATGGGCCGTTCCGCTCCGCCTCAGAGCTGCTTCGCTCGCTGCACCGTACGAAAAAGACGAAAGCTTCCTAGATGCAGCTCTTCTACACGGAGCGATTCCGCCGCAGTTACGCGGATGCCCCGCTGCGTGTCCAGAAACAGTGCGATAAACAGTTGGCGCTTCTGTCGGAAAACCTCCGCCATCCATCGCTGCGCGCCAAGAAATTCGACGAGGCGCGCGATATTTGGCAAGGCCGCGTGAATGCCAGCTGGCGCTTCTACTTCCAGATCGACGGAGAATCGTACTACCTGCTCGATGTCATCCCGCACCCGAAATAGATTCGAGTTTCGCCATTAATCCATTCTTGCCGAGTGTTTTGATTTTTCTTCGTGAGAACTTCAAAAAGTTTCGCCCTGCGTCACACATTCCAGTGTCGCCTCAGCCGTTTACGTTATTCCGGCAATCTTTGGAACTGCAGTCGTGGACTTAACACCCACCCTTTGCAAAACCCGCAAAGGATGGGCCACCCCAAATTCAAATCCTCACAAAGCATGGGCCACCCGCCACCCTTTGCCAAACCCGCAAACGATGGGGCACCCGACTACTTCACCCAATTCCCAATTACTTTCTTGAAGTCTACTTCGTACCATTCTCGTTTCCATTCTTGAAGGTACTTGATATCTGTGGATGATGGTTCGGGGTTGGATCGATCAATTTGAACTAGCGATGGCATAACAACTGCATCACCAATAATAATAGCTTCTCCAGACTCAAGAGTTGGCAACGCTTCGATTAGCGGGCCGAGAGCATCCGGAAGAAGTCGTTTGACATAGTTTTGATCGGCTGGATTCGTTAATCTTAAGGCAATAAAATTATTACATTGAGAAAAAATCGTTTCTGAGATCTCGGACGGTCGCTGGGTTATCAAAGCAAGTGTGACTCCATATTTACGACCTTCTTTAGCTATCCGTTCGATTGCGAGCCTAGATGCGGTATATCTCGCGCCTGCCAAATTTGGGACATACTTATGGGCTTCTTCGTAAACGAGCAACAGGGGAGTCCTTGGAGAATTATCCTTAAATGTCCTTTTATAATAATACCCGTAATCGAACAAAATTCTAGACACAAGCGACACTGAAATGCTCAGAACTTCGAACGGTATCCCACTGAGGTCAATTATTGTGACATTCGCTTGGTCCTTTTCTTGGTAGCCGAGAATCTGTCGAATTGTATCCTCAAATCCCAGTCCTTCTGCCTCGTGTCCGAGCAGGAATTTTAAACGCTCGTCAGATAGTTTCCAGCGGATACGAGAGATGAATTTATCGAGAGTCCCGTCGTTATATGCGCCCCTACTGAAATTTTGATTTTTCGGCTCTTCAAACTGGAACTCATTGGCAAAATAGTGGTCAAATCGTGCCTCGTCAGAGGGGAACTCCTTATGGCCAGTTATAAGTGCATAGGAGTCCTGGTTTTTATACTCGCGAGTTTCGCGGCTGAGATTCAGAATGCAATTTAGCACTTCATTTAGCGAGAATTTCACTGGGGAATCAAACATTACCTTCTGATCCTTACTGTGTTTTTGTTTGTTGCGAGTAATGATCCTACGGAGCAAGCTGGATTGGTTATAGGCCTGATTTTCACCCGATTCAATCAAGAGTTCTTCAAGTTCCTCACCATTCATCAACCAGTAAGGAAGAAGGAGATTGCTTATACTTAGCTTGTTGGCCATGGGGAAGGCATTCGAATATTCTCCATGTAAATCAAAAATAATAATATGTGAGTTATTCAATCCGTTGTACTTACCTTGCTTTGACTCGGTAGCTTTGCGGAGAATAGTAGCCACAGAGCACGATTTGCCGCACCCAGTCGAACCTACAATCGCGATGTGTTTATTGAAGAATCGATCTCCGTCGACTGGTACACGAATCGCGGAATCCTGGGCGAGTGAAGAAAATTCAAAAGACTTGACCGGCTCAACCCATGCGTATATTTTTTGAATGATAGCCCTTGAGGCTGGAGCCACTCCGACAGGCGGAATTGCAATTTTGTTGCCCCCGCGTGAAAATTTACCCTCTGCGTCAATAAACCCGATCGGTATTCCATCAATTACATATCTACGCTCTTCGTCCTCCATACTTTTTTGTATTGAAAAACTTTGCACAACTGCAATAATTGCACAGTCCTCAGAGTCCGATATCCGCAGATAGGCGCCAACTGAGAGCTTTTCCCCTGCGACCCGGAAAGTGTCGATATCTAATACTTCAATATGGACCCTGTCCGGATATACTCCCGTTACGATTGCATTAACTGTGTTTTTTTCGTCGATCATCTGCGCCCCCTCAAGAAATAATTCGGAGAATCTGAGTTGTCTTGCCAATTTGAATTCGCCGATGATCCTTTCCAGAGATATTTAGATCGACTGGATTTTGGATAAAGAATTGAAAAACCTCTCTCATCGGAACCTTATTCAAAAGTTTAGACACTTGGTTTTCTTTTATAATCTTAATGTTGAACTCTCGAGGGGTGGTTGGATTTCCGGCCAGATCTTCAATTCGAAACCGATCACCATCAAAATGTGTGCCATCAAAGAAATCGAAGCCCCCATCAAGGAGCATTTGCTTTAACTCAAATAGGCGGGTTTCTGGAATTTTTTGAAAGAGTACAAAAGGTTGAGGAGATTTTCCCTTTCTAAAATACTTCTTGGACAGTTGAACGGTGATTTTCATCAAGTCTGATTGACTTGCAAGAGAATCGCATTCAATGATGAACAATCTCTCAAAGTTTTCGATATTTGGCGTCGAAGCGGTAAAATATGTGTTCTTGATCAGCCGCAAGTATTTCTCAACGCCAACATACTTTGAATATGTACCCTCGAACCACCTCACCTCAACATCTTCCAGGAAAGACCTAAGGTCTTGAAGTCCCAATTTCCGATTCGACTTCTGTTCGAGACTTAAATCCAGAAGTCTCGAACGAAAAATGCTGTGATGAAGAACCGCTAGTTCTCTTGACTGCAATGAAAAGGAAGCCATGATTAATGCGAGAACATTTTCAAACTGGCTTTTGTAATCTTCGGAGAATCGAATCGCGAATCGGGCAATGAAATGTTGCCTTACGGACTGCGGAAAAAGTTTCTTTCCGCTAAATCCAATTAAGGTATCGAGCTGTGTGAGGCTCAATCGCAAATCCTGAATAGGCTTATCCTTGAAGTGGCAATAGAGAAGGATTCTCTTTGTCGGATTTTGCTTGAAGAACGTTAGTAGTTGAATGACCGCTTTTCGGATTTTGTTGTTGGCGAAAGTTTGGGTTTCCTTGTGTTTTATTTGCAGAACAAAATCCTCGTAATTAATATCTTGATGGGTTTCAAAGCTCACGGTTGTATTGGGATTTTCAAGAATTTCTACGAGTGTTTTGTCGAATTGATATAAAAATCCTTTTATTGCATAGTAGCCGCCATCTTCAGTCTTTGCTGCCAATTTTCTGGATTTTGCTCGCAGAATTATCCGCCTATTAATAAGGATTATTTAAATGTATGTATGATATCAGGTAGGTAAAATACCTAAGAAGGAAAAATGCTATGTGTGGTTCCCATTCAACACCCTCGCTAACACCTGCCCCGTGTACGATTTTTTCACCTTGGCTACTTGCTCTGGGGTGCCTTGGGCTACGATGCGGCCGCCGCCGGAGCCGCCTTCGGGGCCGAGGTCGATGAGCCAGTCGGCTTGCTTGATTACGTCGAGGTGGTGCTCGATGACGAGGACTGTGTTGCCGAGATCGGCGAGGCGATTTAAAACGTCGAGAAGTTTTTTTACGTCGTCGAAGTGCAGGCCGGTGGTGGGCTCGTCTAGGATGTAGAGGGTGCGGCCCGTCTGGCGGCGCGAAAGTTCGCGGGCGAGTTTGATGCGCTGGGCTTCGCCGCCGGAAAGCGTGGTGGAGGACTGGCCGAGTTGAATGTAGCCGAGGCCGACGTCGACCAGCGTTTCGAGCTTTACGCGGATTTGCGGAATATTTTCCAGGACTTTCAGCGCGTCGGCAATCTGCATGTCCAGCAAATCGGAAATGGAATAGCCTTTGTAGCGCACGGAAAGCGTTTCCGAGTTGTAGCGGCGTCCGCGGCAAACTTCGCAGGTGACGTACACGTCCGGCAAAAAATTCATTTCGATGCGGCGCAGGCCGTCGCCCTGGCAGGCTTCGCAGCGGCCGCCCTTCACGTTGAAACTGAAGCGGCCGGGCTTGTAGCCGCGTTCGCGCGACTCGGGCAGCTGCGCGAAAATTTCGCGGATCGGCGCGAAGACGCCCGTGTAGGTCGCGGGGTTGGAGCGCGGCGTGCGCCCGATGGGCGCCTGATCGATCTCAATCACCTTGTCGATCTGGTCCGCGCCTTCGATCGAGCGAAACGCGCCCGGTCTTTCCATTGAGCGGTACAGCGTCTGCGCGAGCGCGCGATACAAAATGTCATTCACCAAAGTGGATTTGCCCGAGCCGGAAACGCCGGTAACGACCGTGAGCAAGCCGAGCGGCAATTCGAGATCGACATCTTGAAGATTGTTGGCTTCGCACCCAAGAATGCGAATCGCTTTTCCGTTGGGTGAGCGGCGCTTCGCGGGCACGGCAATTTTCAATTCGCCGCGCAGGTAACGGCCGGTGAGCGAGTCGACGCTGCGCTCGACCTCTTCCGGAGGGCCCGTCGCGACGAGGTGCCCGCCCGCATTGCCCGCGCCGGGGCCGAGGTCCACCACGAAATTGGCGCGGCGAATGGTTTCTTCATCGTGCTCGACGACGAGAACCGTGTTGCCCATGTCGCGCAATTTCTCGAGCGAAGAAATCAGGCGGTCGTTGTCGCGCGCGTGCAAGCCGATGGACGGCTCGTCCAGCACGTAGAGCACGCCGCGCAGCTGCGAGCCGATCTGCGTGGCGAGGCGAATGCGCTGCGACTCGCCGCCGGAAAGCGTGGCGGAGGAGCGATCGAGGCTGAGGTAGCCGAGCCCGACCGCGAGCAGGAAATCGAGGCGCGCGCCAATTTCGGCAAGCGCGCGCCCGGCGATGTCCGTCTGGCGCTCGGTGAGGCCCTTGCGAATTCCGTCCACGGCAGGACGCGCGTCAGAAATCGCCAGCGCGGTAAATTCGGCGATGGAGCGGCCGCCAACTTTTACGGCCAAACTTTCCGGACGCAAGCGCTGCTCGTGGCAAACCGCGCACGGCACGGGCGACATATACTGCGTGATCCACTCGCGGTAGGAATCCGAGCCGGATTCCTCAAAGCTGCTTTCGAGGAAACCAATCACGCCTTGAAAGTGCAGCCCAGATCCAGCCTTCGCGCCTTTCGCCGACGCGGAACGTGCGCCATTTTCGCCGGAGCCACGCGCGTTCGAAGGCGGATTGCCATACAAAATTAAATTCTGCACGTCGCGCGGTAATTTTTCGAATGGCGTCGAGAGGTTAAACCCATGCGCGAGCGCGCCAAGTTCCAAGTTGCGCTTCAAAAACACGGAGCCCGCGCCGGGACCGAGGCCGCCTTCGAACAGCGGACGCGTCCAGTCCGCAATCACTTTTGAGGGATCGAAATCGTATTTCGAACCGAGGCCGTTGCACGCGGGGCACGCGCCGTACGGCGAATTGAAGCTGAAGGAGCGCGGCTCGAGTTGCGGCACGGAAATCCCGCACTCGCTGCAGGCCATTTTTTCGGAGAATACTTGTTCGGTCCCGCCAACCACGACGACGGTGACGAGTCCCTTCGCCAGCTTCAGCGCCGTGGCGATGGATTGTTCGAGGCGACTCGCGATTCCCGGCTTCACGAGCAGGCGGTCGATCAGGACTTCGATGGTGTGATTCTTGCGCTTGTCGAGGCGCGGGGGATCGTCCAATAGGGAAAGCTCGCCGTCGATGCGCGCGCGCACGAAGCCGTCGCGCGCCAACTTTTCAAGCTCCTGGCGGTACTCGCCTTTTCTGCCGCGCACGATGGGCGCGAGGATCATCACGCGGTCGCCACTCTTGGCGAGCTCGCCTTGCAGGATCGAGCGGACAATCTGGTCGGTGGACTGGCGTGAGATGGGCTTGCCGCATTTGGGGCAGTGCGGCGTGCCGATGGAGCTGTAGACCACGCGCAGGTAATCGTAAATTTCGGTTATCGTTCCCACAGTGGAACGCGGCGAGCGCGTGGTGGTTTTCTGCTCAATGGCGATGGAGGGCGAGAGGCCTTCGATGGAGTCAACTTCGGGGCGCTCCATCTGATCTAGAAATTGCCGCGCATACGCCGAGAGCGACTCGACGTAGCGGCGCTGGCCTTCGGCGTAAATGGTGTCAAAGGCGAGCGAGGATTTGCCTGAGCCGGACAGACCTGTGATGACGGTCAGCGTGTTGCGCGGAATTTCGAGGCTGATGTTTTTGAGGTTATGCTGGCGCGCGCCCCGGATGACAATTTTCTTCAGGCCCATATTGCGTAGGCCGCCCCCACTGCCGGCCCGGCACACTGTGCGTAAAATGCGCCCATCGTAACCTTAAAACGTAGCAGGCCGCGGCAGGGTAGTCAACTTCGTCCTAATGCATTGATAATTTTTCGTAGGGGAAACACTGTATTTTTTGAGGTACCAAAATATTGAAATGGGTGCCGAAGTAGCGCGATCAGGAAACAGATGGGTATGAATTTTTGCTTTTTTTCCTTGTGCATAAAAGTGCACACGGAAAAATTTCCCGCAGCATGGCTTTTTTACCCGCAGTACGAAAATAAAAACACTGTGTTTTCAGCGCTTTGTGTTTGGCCAACCGCGTGCAAACAGTAGAACTGTAGGAGGGAAGACACGCCGAGGATCCCTTTAGGGGATTGAGGGCTGGGCCGGCGCGATCTTCCCTCCGACCTGCTTCCGCCAACCACCCCAAAAAGCCACACCCCAAAAGCACCAAGGCTCCGGCGGAAGCCCTGTCCATTAATTTCCACGAAATATTTATTTTGTTTTCTTCTAAAATTTTTGAACCGTATTCATTCAAAAAATTTCCGACGTGCCGCAAATTTCGCACCGGGGATCGGAAAAACCCCGCCTCTGAAGGGGCGGGCTACAACGCTGCGAATTGGCGCATTCTCTCCGATAACCACAGGACGATCAGCGGATTAATTTTCGAGGTGTAAATTACGAGCAGGGAAAAATTGGCTGGGGCGGTTGGACTCGAACCAACACCGTCCTCATTAACAGTGAGGTGCCCTACCGATTGGACCACGCCCCAGCGGCGCAATGTAAAATTGAGTCTTTAGAAGATAATGGTTGCGTGCAAAACGCGCAAGCCCGCG
>DATHNC010000077.1:0-18807 GCA_035486415.1 Saccharimonadales bacterium (SeqCode) | reverse complement strand
CCGAGATCGTTGCTTGATGAACATCCAACCCAATATACTTGGTGTCATTCATGAGGGCGCTCCTTGCTGTTGGGATTGATGCGAACGATCAAACCCTACTTCAAAGGGGCGCCCTTTTATAATGCGTTTCTCAGGACTTGGGACTTCACATGGAAAGCGTTATCATTTCGCCTGTCCTTTGAACTAAATCTTTCGCATCTACTAATCTCAATAAAAATAACAATGAATCTCTACAAAGCGATCGACGTTTGGAAGAAATTGGATAAAACTTCGGCCGTTCGCTATCGGTGTTTTGAATGCGTGAACTCCAAACAGTATTGCGTCCAGAGTGCGGATTTCTATCGACTGCCTTTTGACCAAAAGTTGGTTTCCAATCTGGATGCTCAATTTCTGGAGTTGTTCACTGAACAAGACCCGACGAGCAGAAATGCAGAATATCCTTCACTGGAAGAAGCTATTGCCGCTCACGACAAAAAGTTTCTATAAAGAAGCTCAGAGCCAGTTTCCGAGAACCCCGTTTCACAGGACTAACTCCACTGAGCAGATTCAGTGCATAATTCATAATTCACCATGCGAAAAATTATCGCTATTGTCGCCTGTTTCGGGTTCACGGTCAGTGCGATTCTCTTTATTTCTAGCTTCTTTGGGACAACCATGGAGTGGTCATGGTCGTTGCGGTTGCCCATTGTGCTGCATATTGGCATATTTGTTCTGGTTGCCTCTGCTGTTGTGTTTGAACGGTCTACAGGTATACAGCCCAATGAATCATGGAAGGAATTTAAGCGGAGATCACCTGATTGGGCCGTTTATGGAATAAGGCTGCTGGGACTATTCTTCGGAATAATTTTTGTCTTATTCCTTGTATTGAGTCATTTCGCCACGCCCGAAATTCGTAATGGAGATTTCATCTTAAATAATCATGGCCGAATTGCTGCGGTATTGACTGAATCTGAATACCTAATCCTGAAAGGTTGGGAGTTAAGGTTTTTTGCTTCAGGATGGATGTTCTTCTACTTCTTTTTTACGATGTACTGGTGGTTTCTGAAAAATGGGGCAAAGAAACAGTTCGGTCAGGCAAACCGAATTGCTAAGTCATGATAAGTCCGCTTCTCGGAATGTGGAAATTGGTCAGAATCCCAGTTTCCGAGAAGGCCGTTTTTCGGGACTTGGCAAACAATGCTGGGGGCGCGTAAGCTGCGGCGGGTGATTCGTTGGCAAACAACATGACGTTTGATGTCGTGATGAAGGACTTGCACGCGATTTATCAGGCTGGGCCTGACGGCCACATACCGGCAGGCCTCCGCTTGACCGAGAACGATATTCGGAGATGGACCGACCTCTTGGGCGAGTCCCGAGCGGTCCTGTATGACCGGATAGCGACCTATTTAGCACGTGGCTTCAACAATTTGGAGCTGCCGTTTGGCTTCTGCGATGCTGTCGTAAACGGCATCTTTGCAGTCTCAATCTCAGCCTACGAGGGTCAACCGAAACTGTTCTGGGAGGTATATCTCGCCTTCGACGAAGGGGAGTATTACCATGACGACAAGCGGGATGAAGACCCCGTTGAACTGTACACGCGCCCCGAGATTTCTCGCATTGTCACAAGCCTAAATCATGCCAAGTCCTGATATGTCCGCTTCAGGGAATATGAAGAATGCGAAATTCCCAGTTGCCGATAAGACCGTTTATCAGGCCCTATCTGTCGTCTCGCGCGATTCCCGTAACGCTCGCAATTTGCGCTCCATCGATATGGATGGCCGCGACAGATCCCGCAAGGTTCCTCTATCATATTGTTCATCTCGGTTTCCCGGCGCGCGGGTTTGTCTATTTCACAGGATCACGGATTCTTCACCTAGCACCCGCGAATGCGTATAACAGCGGTTCCCTCAACCCAGTCCAATATTCTAGACATATTTAAACTTAAGAACTTAGTCTTACACTTGATGTTGAATCCGTGCAATTAGATTTCTTACAATGTTTGCGGGTTGTTGAGAAGGGTTCCCCGGGCCATCCCTGTAGCGAACCTCTCCAGCGCAAGATCTGCAAGTTCAGCACTGAGACAGCGTTAAATCGGCGACGGGCAAGCGCAAGACCAAATTCCGGAACAAAACGGCATTGAATTTGTCATCAGGCTACAAATGTCTGGCAAGCGGGCCAAGAGGATAAAAATGAAATCTAACATGGCGCAGCGAAATAGCACGCCTCAAATTGTATTCCGCCTTCTCAAATGGAATGCTCAACCCAATCTTTACGCTTGTTGTGATGAGCCATGTCGCATACGAACACACTTCTTTCGATTTGCCGGCATTATCGCGCTGGCTTTCCTTGCAACGGTCCCCTTGATGGCGCAAAAGGAAACGCCGGGCTTCCCTGAAGACTGGAGCCACCATCACGTGGTGTTCTCGCGTCCGGAAACGCTTTCGCACGCGTCGGGCAACGGATCCTTCATTGCCTGGCACTCAGTTCTCTCCAATCCACGTTACACATTTCAGCGGATGAAGCAAAGACGGCAGCCGCCCTTCAGGAAGTGGAATAAAAAAAGAGAGCCGCATGAAGCGCCTCTGCTGCGTGACTGGAGCGCCCCTCTCGGCACCGCCGGCGTGGCGCCCGGTATGTTCCCTGCCAAGTGGACATTCAGCACCACGGATACACCCAGCTGCAGTGACTTTGTGGTATTCCCAGTGAACGCAGCGGGCGCCTCGGGTAGCCAGCCGAACATCGTTGCATATCAGAATTTGTATGTGAACTCCGGGAATACCGGAACCTGTCCGGGCACGGCGCCAACTGTGCTCTTCTCCTACTACGTCGGCACCGGAACGGTGCAAACGTCTCCGGTCCTCGGGGATGTGGTTGGCGAGGTCGCCTATGTGGAGAGCATAACCGGCGATGGCGCCTCCGTGGGATCCAAGTTCCATGTGCTGACGGGTGCGGGGACGGGGAGCAGCAACGGCACTGTCGCCGCACCAGTCGCCCCGGGAACTGGAAACACCGCGACCGATGTGGCAATCACCATGAGCGGCTTTGTTAGCGTCACGCGTTCCTCGCCGTACTATGATTACGCGCACGACGTGGCCTATGTCGGAGACGACAGTGGCGTGCTCCATAAGTTCTCTCCGGTCTTCAACGGCGCGCCTGCCGAGGTAACCACCGGCGGGTGGCCTGCAACGGTGTCCACGCAGACCGGCAAGATTCTTACAGGCCCGGTTTTTGATAATGGCACCAGTTTGGTTTACCTGGGGGACTCGCAGGGATATTTGTACTCCGTCAGCGTCACGGGCGCGGTGGTCCAGTCGGGCCAATTGGGCAGTGGAACCGGCATCGTGGATTCCCCAGTGCTGGATCCCAGCGCTAAGACTCTTTATGCTTTCGTTGGCGATAATGTCGGCGGTACGGGTAGCGCTGTGTTCGCGTTCGATGTTTCGGCAGGGATCACCAGCGGCGGCACCGGGTCGACGGCTACTTTGGGAATGCAGAGCGCCACAGTCCCCCTATATGACGGCACCTTCGACAACATTTATTATACGTCGTCGACGAGTGCCGGAAATCTTTACGTTTGTGGAAACGCCGGCGGAAACCCCACCTTGTACATCGTACCGGTCTCCTATTCGAGCGGGCCAGTATTGGGATCCGTGGTTACCGGACTGGCCCTGGCCAGCAGCAACATCGCGTGCTCGCCGCTCACCGAGTTTTACAACACGAGCACGAATACCGACTGGCTCTTCGGAAGTGTTCCGTCCACTTCATGCGGCGCGTCTGGGACTACGGCGGGCGGCTGCGTAATGAGTTTTAATATCACCACAGCTGCGACAGCCGCGACACCTGGTCCCTGGACGCCGTCCACGGCATATCCGGCGAACGCTGAGGTCGTGGATGCGAACGGAAACATTCAGGAGTGTACCGGCGGGTGTGGTGTGGCTGGAAAACAGAGCGGCACCACCACGCCTTCCTGGACGACGGGAACTACCCCGGATGGCGTCACCGCAAATGCCAGCGCCCTGGGAACCGTCTCTGCGAATAGCGCGACCAGCGGTGCTACGGTGACGATCGGATCGCTCACGTTAACGGCCAGCGCGCCGACGGCGGCGAGGAGTTCGGTCCAGTTTTTAGCAGTGCCTGTCGTCAACACGACGCTTACCATTAAGGGTAAGACATACCAATGGGAAACTAATGTAAGCAATTGTACCGCTGGCGATGTATGTCTTAAACCTTATACGACATCCATTGCGGGCAACGCGGTAGTCCTGGATGACAATATACTCGGCACCTCCGCACTATGCTTGTCTGGCTGCGGTATCAGAGACCCAAACGTCACGGCAACTTTTACGGGCAATACTGTTACTCTGATTGCCAGAACGCCGGGCACGGGAGCAAATTCGGATGCTCTGGCCACCAATAACACCACCGACATCGAGATCAATGGCTTATTAGGGACCTCTTCGAGCACACTCGGCGCCGGCACTGGCACACTTGGCACCAACGGATCGAGTACCCCGCCAAACTTTCAATACTGGTCGGGATCGACAGCAGTTAGTCCCTCTGTGCTGGCCTCGAACATTACGGCGGCGGCCGCAGGCAATTCCGCCAACGTTACACTTTCCTACGTTTCCGGGAGCAGCTTTACCGCTATGGGCACAGGCACCAATGCCGGCGCGGCAGGAAACAGCGTCGCCATCGGCGGCACGTTGACCGGCTTCACCTGGAATCCGACCGGCGATCTTGCGGGCGGGACGAATCCCCTGACCTGGACCTACCAAAGCGCCAGCAACGGCCAGACGACGGCTCCGGAGCCCACTGGCGCCAGTGGAATCATTATCGACAACGATGGTACCGGCGCCGGCGAAGCCAACATTTATTTTGGAACTTTGACCGGAACTGGCGCAACGAACTCGGCAATCAAGATGACTCAATCGGGATTGCAGTAAAGGACGTATGAGTAGCGAGCATGGATACGCCTCGGACCCCATGGTCGGACGTACGGCGATGGTGTCGCAATCCCCGCTAAATTAGCAGGGGGAATCGCCTCAAGGTGCGTCATTGTATGGCATCAAAGTTAATGCCAAGTCATGATAAGTCCGCTTACCGGAAACTGGCTTTTCGGGGCATGGCACTGACGCACGATGGCCCGATGTTTCCTCCCGCTGGCCCGTCGCATCCCCAGCGGTCGCGTTGAAGCGCCGTGCTCAGAATCACTGTATTTACAAGATATGTCCGGAAGCGTACATTGGATGTACCCCTCCTGATTATTTCATCGATGGTCACCTGCGGGAACAGCGAGACAATATGGCACATTGGGTATTTTCGTGCGAGGGATGCGGAGCGGACGTTTCTCACTCGCCCGTTGAAGAAGTAGTTGATCCCTTCGTACCCTACATAAAGCCTGAGTTGCCATTAGGCGGATTGCAGGTTCGGTGTCCGAATTGTCAGGGAACGTACGTTTATCAGCGGTACCAGCTTCTTTACCGGGCACCTTAGAGATTTTGTTTTTTGATTTTCCGCATCGGCTCATTTTCAGTCAAGTCATGATAAGTCCGGCGGTCTCAAGGGGTCAGTGCAACACTTGCTTGCAGCTTATCTGCCGGAGTTTGAAACCCCAAAGTTTTTCTTGGGCGCTGATTTAAAAGCAGCGCGACTTTGTCGAGGTCTTCTTGTGAATACACGGACAAGTCTGTTCGTTTAGGGAAGTACTGACGCAACAGGCCATTTGTGTTTTCGTTCGAGCCTCGCTGCCAGGGACTTTGAGGATCACAGAAGTAAACTTTCACTTCCGTGTCTACCGTGAAGCTTTTGTGCTGAGCCATTTCCAGCCCGCGATCCCAGGTCAACGAGCGCCGCAAAGTGGCAGGCAGCTTCCCAATGTACTGGCTTAGAGCGGCGACCACGGTCGCCGTATCTTTGCTTGGCACTCTGACCAGCATGACAAAACGCGAATGACGCTCTACGAGTGTCGCGATGTGACTGTTCTTCGTGCCGCCCAACAGATCGCCTTCCCAATGTCCGGGAACGGCGCGATCTTCGATCTCCGCAGGCCGTTCTCGAATCGAAATCGCGTCGACGATTTGACCCTTGTGATGTCCGCTATCGCGCGCGTGCCGCGAGCGGCGAATTCGCCGCTTGAACCGAAGATGCTGAATCAGCTCTTTTTTCAGCACTCCCCGCGCTTGAATGAACAGACTGCGATAAATGGTTTCGTGCGACACGCGCATGCTCTCGTCCTCGAGATACTCACTCTTCAGCCATCCGGAAACTTGTTCCGGCGACCAGTCCAGCATGAGTTTACCCGCAACGATCTCTTGCAGCTTCTTGTGTATGGCGAGAAGGCACGGCTTGGGCCTCAGGGCCGAGTCCCAGGCTTGCTGATCGGCTTCCGTTGCTCGATACAGAGGTCGCCCGCCATGGCGGGCGACCTCTCTGCTCACCGTCGACACCGCCCGCTGCATTCCTCTGGCTATTTCACGAATCGACGAACCGCAAGCAATCCCCCGTGAAATGTTTTCCCGCTCCGCCAGCGTAAGTGTCAGCGCTGAGCGCCGCCGCGCGGTTGGAGCGATCCCGCCATGCTGCGCCAACATAAATTGAATCGACACATGATCTTTGCTGAAGGCTCGCCCAATCTCGTGCAACGACTGTCCCGCCTTCCAGCGCCTCCACATATCGTTCCGCTGTTGCTCAGAAAGCTTGAATCGCCGCTTAAATCTCATCAACACCACCTTATAGAAAAATGATTTATATCAGATGGTGTTGCATCGACCGGTTGAGCTGGCACCGCTTATCGGAAACTGGCTTTTCCACGGAGTCAACCCAGTGGTTGCATGCAAGCTGCCCCAGGCCGTCCACAGGACCCCAGGGTGTAGCCGAAACCTTCCCTTAGGATGATTCCACAGCAGCGGCATGCCCGCCTGAAGGCGGGCGCTACATTCTTCATTTAGGATTTGCGGTTGTCGCGGACGACCGCGTCCTTCAAGTCCACTCCGTCCATCTTGACGTCAGTCAAATCGATTTCGCGAAAGCTGGCAAGCGCCATGTCCGAGCCGGAAAAATCCGCACCGCGAAGGTTTGCCTGGCGCAGGACTGTGCCGCGCAAAATGGTTTTGTGCAGTTTCGCGGAACGCAAATCGCCGCGAAAAAGTTCTGTTCCGCTCAAATTGGCTTCGCTTAGATCCGCGCCCTCGAGTTTCGTTTCCGTGAAATCGCAATTTCGCAGGTCGGCCTTGCGCAGATTCGCTTTGCTCAAATCCGCAAAACTGAGTTTGCTGCCGCGAAGGTCCGCTTTCTGAAGATTGCATCCCACCAAATTTGCGCCGGTCAAATCGCGCTTCTTTAAATCCTGGCCGGATAGATTCGCGCCGGAAAGGTCGGCGCGTTCGCCGCCTGGATGTCCCTTATGAAATTTTTCGTGCGCTACCAGGATGTCCTCTAACTTCTTGCCTTTGTGTCGAATGGTGTCCGCCTTCCTTCGCCGTGCTCGCTACCGGTCGCTCTGCCGGCGCGTTTCGGCATCTTGCCGCAAATGGATTCGTGTGAGCATTCATTCTACAGAAATCGGCGGGCCACGCAAACCTGTGATAACTTGGGCATGTGATGACACTGATGGAAAAGCTCAGGAATCGAGCGCGGTCGCGTCCGCAGCGAATTGTATTGCCGGAGGGCGAAGATCTGCGAGTCATTTCAGCCGCCGCAACCATCGAACGGGAAAGCTTCGCGAAAATTACCTTACTCGGACGGAAACAGATCATTGCGGCGATTGCTTCGGACGCGCGCCTGGATTTGGGAAGCATCACGGTCGTTGATCCCGCGGCGAGCGATCGCGCCGAAGCCTATGCTCAGATTTATTATGAACGAAGGCGAGCGAAGGGCATGTCGTTGGACGAAGCGCGGCAAACCGCGCGGCGCCCGCTTTATTTTGCGGCGTTGTGCGTTGCGGCCGGCGATGCGGACGGGTCCGTGGGAGGCGCGGCAAACACGACGGGCGAAACGGTGCGCGCTGCATTGCACGCCATTGGCTTGGCTCCCGATGCGAAGCTCGTTTCCAGCTTCTTCGTCATGATTGTCCCGGGGCGGCCAGGCTTGGACATGTCCACTGGGGGCGCACTTTTGTTCGCGGATTGCGCAGTCGTGCCAGAGCCGAATGCGGAGGAGCTTGCTGAAATTGCGCGCGCGACGGCGGAAAGCGCCCGCGCCTTGCTGGATGCGGAACCCCGGGTTGCGCTGCTTTCCTTTTCCACCAAGAGTTCGGCAAACCACCCACGCGTTGAAAAAATTAAAGAAGCGTTGCGAATTTTGAAAGCGCGAGCGCCGCAGATCGCGGCGGACGGAGAATTGCAAGCCGACGCGGCGCTATTGGCAAAAGTTGGGAATTCAAAAGCGCCTGGTTCGCCCGTGGCTGGCCACGCGAACGTCCTGATATTCCCGGACCTAGACGCAGGCAACATCGGATACAAACTCGTGGAGCGCCTCGGCGGGGCCCAAGCCATCGGCCCGATTTTGCAGGGATTGGACAAACCCGCAAACGACCTTTCGCGGGGATGCTCGGCGGAAGATATCGTCAACGTTGTGGCCCTCACTGCGCTACAGGCGATCGCGCGGAAGGAAAAAACCTTGGAACCACAGATGCACACGGATTAACACGGATAATGGCCAAAGGCCGATACAAACGAATAAGTATTTTAAACCGGGACAAAAATTTGATAATTTGCGATTCTGGAAATTGACTATGGCATTAAAACTTCGCAGATATATTTTCCCCCGCTTTCATCTATTTTTTCTTTTATCCGTGTTCATCTGTGTGCATCTGTGGTTCCACTCTCCGTTAGCGTTTGCGCAGGAGGCGCGCGACCAGGAAGTGGCGGTGAATCTGGCGGAAGGGCGCGTGGTGATTTGCGCGGCTAAAGATGGGATTATTTTGGCGGCAATGAATGCGCATGGCGAGGCTAATTCCAGGCCGCCCGTGATTGAGGCGCTTTCCTCGGATCGCATAGGTGTGATGCTTGGAGCTGTGGAGTGGGAGCAGCCGGATTCCAAGGAAGACACGATTCGGCTCGACGAAGAGTTTCGCCACATCATTGCGGCCGCATTTAATGCGCCCGCCCGGCCGAAAGAAGCAGACGCAGGAAATGATATTGAGACGATCGGCATTGCTGTGCTTGAGCGAGTTCGGAAAGTTGCGGAGATTTTGCGCCACAAAGTGAATCTCGGCGCGGACGAACCGCTGATTCGGATTGTTCTGGCTGGATATGTTCGCGATTACGGGCCGGAAGTATGGATCATTGATTACCGCATCCAGCAGGATTTGTTGGGAAATGATATTTGGCGTACGCGCGTTTTGCGGCCTACCTATAACCAGCTCTATCCTCCGGAAAAGGGCAAACCAAAAACATTTATGGAAATTCGTTACCCTATGGAAAATCGCGCTTCCGGTGAGCCCGAATTCCTCGATCTTTTGCAGCAAAATGATGGGCGGCTCGCGCAATTCCGCACCGCGAATGACATCGTGGCTAAATCCGTAAGTTTTGCAACAGAAGGGCAAAGCCAGAAAGCCGATGCCGCAAGCCTCGCCAACTTCATGAAGGTCGCGTTTCCGGCCGTGACTTCGCCGGAGACCAAACTTACAATGGCGATGGTCGATTACGATAATGGATTTAAGTGGATCCTGCAGCCTCCGAAAGCTCCCGCTCCCCCGGCCGGCGAGAAACCTAAGGAACAAACGCCTGAAGAACCTGAACGGCCATCACTCCGCCGCAAGGGCGGAAGTTGAATAAGGGGGGGAAGGTAAATGGATTCTGCAACGCAAACATCGCTTAAAAAATTGCCGGAGGTCAACATCCGTTCGTTGCGGGAAGAAGACCTTCCTGTCGCGGACCGGATCATGCGGCTTGCATTCGGAACTTTCCTGGGATTACCCGACCCGACAAAATTCATGGGCGATGCTGACTACGTGCGGACCCGCTGGCCGGTGGATCCTTCCGCGGTATTTGGCGCGGAATTATCCGGAGACCTGGTCGGCACAAATTTTGTGACACGATGGGGAAGCTTCGGCTTTTTTGGGCCGCTCACGATTCGGCCCGATCTTTGGGACCGCGGCATCGCGCAAAAATTAATGGCGCCAACCATGGATTTATTCGATGCGTGGGGCGTCACGCACGCGGGGCTCTTTACGTTTGCGTCCAGCGCTAAACACGTGAACCTGTATCAGAAATTTGGTTTCTGGCCGCGGTATCTTACTTCTCTCATGAGTCTATCGGTGGAAGAAAAGGCGCCTGCCGGGCGCCGAAAATGGCTGTGCTTCAGCGACCTTGCCGAAGACGAGAAGCAAGAATGCCTGCACGCATGCCGGGAACTTACAAACTCCATTTATGATGGGCTTGATTTGGAGCGTGAAATTCGCTCAGTGGACAATCAGAAGTTAGGAGACACGCTGCTGACCTGGGACAGCGGCAAGCTGGCAGGATTTGCAGTGTGCCATGTGGGGGCCAGAACGGAAGCGGGAAGTGGAAAGTGCTACATCAAATTCGGCGCCGTGCAAAGCGGGCAGGATGCCGGTCCACACTTTCGCCGCCTCCTGGATGCCTGCCGCGAATTTGCAAGCTCACGAGGGGCGAATACATTGGTCGCGGGCGTGAATCTTGCGCGCGTCGATGCGTATCGCGAAATGCTGCAAGCAGGATTTCGAACGAATGCGCAAGGGGTTGCGATGGAACGGAATGGCGATGCCGGTTACAATCGCCCGGACGTTTTCGTAATGGATGATTGGCGCTAATCGCTGGCGAAGTTGATTATGGATTTGTTTGGTTCGAGGGGGGAGTTCCCGTGGCAGGCGAATCCGGGGCGGGTCCACTTGCCTGCGGAGTGAAATTAGTCCACTTGATAATAATGCGAATGGGGACGCTCCCGTCAGTGGACTGAAAAGTTTCGTCCGACCGCGAATACGCAGGGAACCATAAATTTTTGCCAACTTGCTGCCGGTAAGTTTCAAAAACAGTAAATGGTAAATCCGAGGAAGTGACGTCCCCGGTTTCCGTCACCCACTTGCCCATTGTTTTTACGATGACGAAATCCTGCTCATCCACCCAAACGACCCCGGAAAAATAAGCGTGTGCGCGTTCCAACGCGCGTGGCTTGACCGTGAAATAAAAAACGCTCAGGTCATCGAGCTGCTGCTTGCCGCCATAAGTAATTTCATATTTCGGCAGCATGGCGGTACTTAACGGAAACATCGGCGCTTGCGCCACAAGGTCCGAATCTCCGCGTTGCAGATCCAGATGCTGCAAAGTGGATGGCTGGCGGCTGACAGGCTTCTCGAATAATTTGCCTTCCGGAGAAATTCTCTGCTGCGTGACGACTTCCAATTGCCCCGCAGGCTTGTTTCCCGGACCGATCTCCTCGACGCGGATACTTTTCTGAAACGTGTAGCCGCGGATTGCGCGAATCATTTCGTCTTCTTTTGCTGCGAACCGGCGAATGATTTCCTCGGAAGGCAGCGCGGGCGCTTCCGGTTTGCTGGGAGCCGGAGGTGTCGGAAATTTCGTCGAATCTGGGGGGCGCATCGGCCCGTTCCCTTGCGCGGGCAGGGCAACGGGTACCGCTGCCGCGATCATGGCTAGGGCGCAGAGCGCTGACCAAAAGTTTGATCTCATTTTCATGGAAGCTGTTTCCATTGTTGAGATGCAATTCCCGGGAATAAAGCTTCCTATACCAAAAGTAGTGTATCGCGACAAGTCCCAGTAGGACAGGCTTCAGCCTGTCTTCTTTTGCCTTTGCATGCGTTGCAGAGGTCAGACCCGGAGAGGTCAAATCCTGCCGACAACGCTCCACTGCCGATTCCGGCACGGTAAGCAGAAAAAAGCGCAGTTTCCATTCCCCGGGCATTCGACCTTTGCTACAATCGCGCGTCTGCAAAGTGCATGTGTGAAGTGTGTTGTCGTGGAAACTCTGGCCAAACGGTTCTTCGTATCCGGAGGGGTGCAGGGGGTTGGCTTCCGCTTTTTCGTTGAGCGGACAGCGGCGAGCCTTGGTGTGAACGGATACGTAAGAAATTTGTTCGATGGGCGCGTGGAAGTTTACGCGATTGGCAGCTCAGAACAGATGGATGCTCTTCGAAATACACTGCGCCGCGGTCCACGCATGGCTTCGGTGGAAAGCTTGGAAGAGCTTGACGCCGATTTTCTGCGTGAACATGCAAACGGTTTCTCTATCGAAAACGACCGATGAAATTGTGTAGCAAAGCTGACGGCTAGAAGTGGAAATTATTCGGCAATAACGAGTCAAGGCGAAAGGTGGAGCAATCGGAATGAATCATTTGAAGGAATTTATTAGGGAAGTTCCCGATTATCCGAAGCCGGGAATTCTTTTTTACGATCTGACAACGTTGCTGAAAAATCCAGAAGCTTTTCATAGTCTGGTCGATGAGCTTTGCGGACATTACGCTGGACAAAAAGTGGATGCAGTCGTTGGCATTGAAGCGCGCGGTTTTATTTTGGCGCCCGCGCTGGCATACAGGCTCAACGCAGGATTTGTTCCAGTCCGAAAACCCAAGAAGCTGCCCTCCAAGGCTGTTTCCGTTACCTATCAGCTCGAATACGGCACGGACACGCTCGAAATGCATGAGGACGCGATCAAACCCGGACAAACCGTTTTGCTCAGCGACGATTTGCTTGCCACGGGCGGCACCGCCGCAGCCACCGTGGAACTTGTCCGCAAGTTGGGCGGAAAAGTGGTCGGAGCATCTTTCGCCGTCGAACTGACATTCCTGAACGGCCGCGCAAAATTGCCGGGCATCGACGTTTTCACAATGATCCAGTACAACAAGTAGTTGCAAAGCTTTGGAACCACGGATGCACACGATACACACTGATAAATGGTGATGAAGAAATCGGATTTGTTTTGAAACCGTGCAGGAACGATTGGACCTGTGTTTAGTTTTTATTGCCTGGTTTTAATTTTATCGGATCTAGTTTTTATCCGTGTTAATCCGTGTGTATCCGTGGTTACTTCCCGGTTTTGCCGCGTTGGCGAACAACTTCGAACAGGACTACTCCTGCGGCGACGGATACGTTCAGCGCGCGCACAGGGCCAGTGGTCGGAATCGAGACCAGGAAATCGCAGCGTTCCCGCACCAGAGCATGTAAACCTTTGCCTTCGCCGCCCATAACAATTCCCACAGGAACTTTGAAGTCCACTTCGGTATGGAGCTGTTCGGCTCGCTCATCGAGTCCCACCAGCCAGTAACCCGCCTCTTTCATTTCTTCCATGGCACGCGAAAGATTCGTGACGCGAGCCACAGGCAAGTGCGCCAAGGCTCCAGCCGATGATCGGGCCACAGCTTCCGTAAGCCCCGCTGCGCGCCGCTCCGGAATAACAACACCCTGCGCGCCGGCCGCAAGCGAGGTGCGAATGACAGCGCCAAGGTTTTGCGGATCTTCTACACCATCCAACAAGACGAGTAAGCCAGGGGCGCTTCCTTCCGGGCGAGGCTTCAAGAGATCGTAAAAATTCATTGCAGGAGTGGAAGCCACAAATGCAACCACGCCCTGATGTTCGCGCGTTCCCGCCGCACGATCCACCTGAGTTCGCTCCTCAAAGCGAACCGGGACATCCATTTTTCGCGCGAGCCGCACCAATTCTTCCACGCGATTGCCATGCGTTCCTTTAGCCACCAGAAGGGAATCGAGCGGCCGGTTTGCTTCCAAGGCTTCGCGAACCGCGTGGATTCCTGTAAGACGATCCATAACGAAAGGTACTCCTCAATGAGTCAAATAGAAAAAAATAGGTCACGACAGCAATGCCGATATCTTTCGGGCGAGCGCCAGCAAACATTTCGAAAGCGCAAGAGGGAAATTTTGCCGTGGGCTCAGCGGTCGAGTGTTGCGATGGCCTGGGCAGCAATCGCTTCGCCGCGGCCAATGGCGTCGACAGTTTCGTTGGTCTTTGCCTTCAAATTGATCATGGAAGGAGCGATGCCCAGAGCCTTCGCCAGTGCCTCGCGCATGGCCGGAAAGTGCGGACCGAGTTTCGGCTTTTCGGTTATGACCGTGGCATCGATGTGCACAATGCGAAAATTATGCTCGACCAATAAATCGCGGATATGTTCCAGAAACCGCAAGCTCTGCGTATCTTTCCACCTGGGATCTGTATCCGGAAAATGCGTTCCGATATCGCCCATTCCCGCCGCGCCCAAAAGGGCGTCGCACATGGCGTGAGCAAGCGCGTCTCCATCCGAATGGCCCACGGGCCCCTTGGGAAAAGCGAGTTCGATCCCGCCGAGAATTAACTTCCGTCCTTCGGCCAGGCGGTGCAGATCGTAGCCAATCCCTGAGCGCGTCATCGTCCTGCTCGCTCTTGCCGCAGATAAAATTCAGCGAGTTCCATGTCACCCGGGCGGGTAATTTTCAAATTGCGCTCCGAACCGACCACGACGTGGACATCGTGCCCGGCACGTTCCACCAACCCCGCCTCATCCGAAGCCGAAACTCCATCCTGGCGCGCCTGGGCGAAGGCTTGAATCAGCAATAAGGCGCGGAACACTTGCGGTGTCTGGGCCAAAACCACGCGCTCTCGCGGAATGGTCGCTGTTATCAACGCCACATCGTTGGGCAGGCTCGCGCGTTTCACTTCTTTCACCGTATCCATGGCTGGAATGCCAAGAATGGCTGCCCCACAAGCCGCAGCTTCAGCGATCACACGCTCGATTTGGCTGACGGTCACGAGCGGCCGAACCGCATCGTGAACCAGGATCAATTCAGTCTCTGAAGGGACATGAGTCAAAGCGTTGGCAACGGAATCCTGGCGCGAATCACCGCCGCGAACCACGCGAACAGGCCTGCCAAACTTTTCGCCGGCTACGCTCGCCGTCAGCGAATCGATTTCTTCGGCGCGCGTAGCGATGATGAAATCAGTTATGGCTGCGCAGGCCGCCAGCCGCCGCAAAGTGAATAGAAGTACGGGGATGCCGTCGAGCGAGAGAAACTGCTTTGGCGTCTCGGCGCCCATTCGCGTGCCTAATCCCGCCGCGGGTAAAATGGCTGTTACACGGTTCATCATGGCCTCGGTAGTAGAGCCAAAAAGCTTACACCAATTAGCGGTACATAGAAACAGGGGTATTTTGCTGCGGTTATGGCGGATTTCCGACGGTCCTGCCTCGTATTGGAGGCATCAAGATATTATAAATATTGAACTATTCGAAAGATTTCTTTGATTTGACGAGATGGCTTGGTCGAGATATTCTGCCAATTCGCTGATAGGCGGATTTACCGGCTCAGGGCTGTCATTGACAGTCTATCTTTAGATTTCATTAAGGAGATCCACTAAATCACCATGAAAAAATATAAACTCGAATATATCTGGCTTGATGGCAGGAAGCCTGTGCCTGAACTGCGTGGCAAGACTACGATGAAGTCTTTTGCCAACCCACCGGCGCTAGCAGATCTGCCACTTTGGGGATTTGACGGCAGTTCCACGATGCAAGCCGAAGGTAAGAGCTCTGACTGCGTTCTGAAGCCTGTGGCGATGTACTCAGACGCCAGCCGCAAGGATGCATATATTGTCCTCAGCGAGGTTATGCACGCTGATGGCACCGCGCACCCATCCAATGCGCGGGCTACCATTATTAATGACCCTGACTTGTGGATAGGATTCGAACAGGAATACTTCCTGTATAAAGATGGCCGCCCTCTCGGCTTTCCCGCAGAGGGCTACCCTGGTCCTCAAGGTCCCTATTATTGCGGCGTCGGCTACAAATACATGGGCAGCATCGCGCGACAAATCGTGGAAGAGCATTTGGAACTCTGTCTGGCAGCCGGCATCAATCATGAAGGCATCAACGCCGAAGTTGCCAAGGGCCAGTGGGAATTCCAGATATTCGCTAAAGGCTCGGCCAAAGCTGCCGATGACGTCTGGACGGCTCGCTACCTGATGGCACGCCTGTGCGAGAAATATGAAGTGGACTTTGAGTTGTATTGCAAGCCGATCAAGGGCGATTGGAATGGCTCCGGTATGCACACAAACTTCTCGACGAAATACATGCGTGAAACCGGTGGCAAGGAATACTTCGAATCCCTGATGAAGGCCTTCGAAAAGAACATCAGTGCGCACATCGCGGTCTATGGGCCAGATAACCACTTGCGATTGACCGGCCTGCATGAAACACAAGCGATAGACAAGTTCAGCTATGGACTTTCCGATCGCGGCGCTTCCATCCGCATGCCGATCAACTTCATTAAGGACGGCTACAAGGGCTATTTGGAAGATCGCCGGCCGAACTCTGAAGGTGATCCTTATCAAATCGTTTCCCAGATTCTGAAGACGATCAATACCGTCCCGAAGCCGGTCTTGGTCTAGGGAAAAGTTTTTAGGTGTAACCTGTGTGACGAAGATGCCCCGGCCAATCCCGGGGCATCTTTTATTGTGAACGCGGACAGCAATCGCCCTGCCGAGTTACTTATGCGGGTGTATAGTAGCGAAATGAGGCGGGCGGCCGAGATTTGAGTCCTATTACACTTGTCCTTCTCCCAGGCTTGGACGGAAGTGGCACACTTTTTGCGAATTTGCTTCCAGAGCTACCGAAAGAAATCAAAGTCATCGCCGCTGCATATCCGCAGCACCAATTCTTGTCTTACTCTCAGCTCGTTTTGTGGCTAAAAGATGTTGTTCCGAGGGACTGTGCCTACGTAGTTTTGGGTGAATCTTTCGGAAGTGAACTTGCTGTCAAGTTTGCCGCTACGCATCCGCCAAATCTGGCGGGAATTATTCTCTGTGCAGGGTTCGTCTCCAATCCTGTTCGAAGCTGGGGAATTTTGCCCCGCCTCCTCGCGAATCCATTTTTGTTTCAGTTTCAACCGCCTGATTTTGCGGTCAAATATTTTGTCGCTGGACCGCATGCGCCTAAGATTTTGCTGCAGGCTGTGCGCGCAGCTCGACGTTCGGTTAGTGCGGCAGTCTTTGCAAAACGGGCGCAAGCCACGATTCATTGCGACGCGAGGGAAGAGATACGCAATGTGAATGTTCCGCTGCTTTATCTGCAAGCGACGGAAGATCACTTGGTGGAAAAATCATCGCTCGCGGAAATCCGGCGCCTGCATCCCCAAACCATTTCCGTATCCATTCGCGCGCCGCATTTGCTGCTGCAAACTGAACCGCGCGCCTCCGCGGAGGTCATTACAGACTTCCTCGTGGCTCAGGGTTTGTTTGAGGCATAAACAGCCTTGTTTGCACTACGCACCTGCAACCTTGCTCGGCGTAAAAGTTACGACTTCATCATGCTAGACTGCTCGAATCTTGGACACGGTCGCAATTCCGCACGTTAACTTCGCACAACGCACGGTTCGCAAGGTTAACCGGCGCCTGCTGCCTTACCTCGTCATCCTCTACGTAGTTGCATACCTCGACCGCGTAAACATTGGCTCCGCAGGGCTTCAGATGACCCGGGAGCTGGGATTTTCAAACGCCGTTTTCGGTCTGGGTGGCGGAATTTTCTATCTGGGCTACATGTTGCTTGAAATTCCCGGAGGTGTGCTGGCCGAAGTGTGGAGCGCGCGCAAATGGATTGCGCGCATCTTGCTGACTTGGGGATTTCTGGCTTCCGCCACGGGTCTGATTCACACCACGAAGGAATTTTACTGGCTGCGCTTTTTTCTGGGATTGGCCGAGGCCGGATTTCTTCCCGCGATTCTTGTCTACATCAGCCACTGGTATAGGCCTGAGGATCGCGGCAAAGCGATAGCCATTTTTATGGCTTCCAATCCCGCTGCGCAAGTGATTGGCGGGCCGCTTTCCGCCATTTTTCTGAAAATTCATTGGCTCGGTTTTAACGGTTGGCGCTGGCTCCTGCTTCTCGAAGGAATTCCCGCGATCACTTTGGGATTCATGACATTGACTTACCTCACGGAACGGCCTGAAGAAGCGCAGTGGTTGCAAAAAGACGAGCGGGAGTGGCTCGTGGGCGAACTCGAACGCGAGCGCGAAGCACGCGCATCGCACCTTCCGGCCTGGCACGCACTCGGAAATCCTCGCGTCCTATTACTTAGCATCACTTTATTTTTGGGGCTCACGGCAACCTATGGCGTCAGTCTGTGGATGCCGAAGATTGTCGAAAAAGTTTCCTCGTTTGGCGTATCGAAGGTCAGCCTGATCGCAGCGATTCCATACCTGTTCGCACTTCCGGTAATGTGGCTCGCGGGTTGGAGTTCCGATCGCAGCGGGGAGAGAAGATGGCACGCCGCAATTCCGCGCATGGTTGCGGGCGTGGCATTGGTGGCTTGTATTTACTCCACGGAGTATGTGTGGATCAGCGTTTTCGCTTTGTCGATCGCAGCTGCGGGATTTTACAGTTCGCACGCAGGCTTCTGGCCAATTCCCAACATGCTGCTTGGCCGCGCGGCGGCGGCAACAAGCATTGGCCTGATTAACACGTTCGGAAGCCTGGGCGGCTTTGTCGGCCCTTACGTAATTGGATATTTGCGGGACAAGACTGGAGGCTTTGGCTCGAGCTTGCTGTTTCTTTCCGTGTGCTCGGTAGCTTCAGGCCTTCTGGTGCTTTGTGTGCGGTTGCCCGTGGCACAGGCTTCAGCCTGCGGGGGTTCGGCCTTGCATGGACCAAACCCCTCAGGCTGAAGCCCGCGCTACTTAATTCTACTTCTCGATCTTCGCCAGCAACTCTACGAATTTCTGCTGGCGCTCGGACTGGTCCTGGCCGCCGGCTGATTCCGCGAGTTGCGTCACGTTCATCGAGCAGAATTTCGGGCCGCACATTGAGCAGAATTTTGCATCCTTGTAAAAGTCATCGGGCAAAGTTTCGTCGTGCATCGCTTTGGCCGTTGC
>DATHNC010000076.1:0-8604 GCA_035486415.1 Saccharimonadales bacterium (SeqCode) | reverse complement strand
GCTCCGGGGAGCACAATTGCCGTGGTTGCGCCGGCCAGTTCCACGAAAGAAGAACGCATTCAGCGTGGTTGCGAAACATTGGTAAGCCTGGATTTTCGGGTAAAACGCTACCCCTCCAAACATAAACCGATGGATTTTTTCTCGGCTCCTCTCGCCGAGCGGCGCAAGCAACTGCAAGACGCACTGGCCCGGCCAGAAATTGCGGCGGTCCTGTGTTCGCGGGGCGGCTATGGCAGCACGGAAATATTGGATGGATTAAATACGGGACGCCTCAAGCAGCCAAAGATTTTTTGCGCCTTCAGCGATTTAACGTCCGTGCATATTTTCTTGTGGCAGAAATTGCGTTGGGTCACTTTTTACGGCCCTCTTGTCGCGGGCGGCTTCGATGCGGGACCGAATGCCACGAACGGCTTCGATCCGGACACTTTTATGTGGGCGATGACGGCCACGAACAGCGGCTGGAGCATTCCGCTGGAGGGCGAAACGTTTGCGCGCGGCACAGCCGAGGGAACTTTGCTGGGCGGATGCATTACATTGATTGAAACTTCGATCGGCACGCCGTGGGAGCTCGATACGCGCGGCTCCATTTTATTGCTAGAGGACCGGGGAGTGAGACCCTATCATCTCGATCGCATGTTGATGCATTTGAAGCAGGCCGGTAAATTTGATGGTGTGCGCGGAATTATTCTGGGAGAATTTCCGGACTCCGAAACGCCGGAGGGCAGCACGATGGGCGTGGCTGAAGTTTGCAAGCGCGTGCTTGCGCCACTGAAAATTCCCATCGTGTACGGCGTGGCTGTGGGCCACACGCAGCGCCCGATGCTTACCATGCCGCTCGGCGTCCGTGCGAAACTTTACGCGACGGGCGAAGGCCGCGTCGACATTCTGGAACCGGCGGTGCGCGCATGACAAAACCCATGCATTTTCATCTTTCGGGAATCGGCGGCGCCGCCATGACGCCGTTGGCCGGAATGCTTGCCGCGAGCGGGCACCGTGTAACGGGCTCCGATGCCGGCGTCTATCCGCCCGCCTCCACGCTGCTCGAAAGCCTGGGCATTGGCTGGAAGAATGGCTTCGACGCCGCGAATCTCGAACCTGTGCCGGACATTGTGGTCATTGGCAACGCGCTTTCTCGTGGTAATCCGGAAGTAGAAGCCGTGCTCGACAATAAAATTCCGTACCGGTCGCTGCCGCAAACGCTGGAAGAGTTTTTTCTGGCGGGTCACGATTCGTTGGTCGTAACCGGAACGCATGGTAAAACGACGACGACGTCTATGCTTTCCTGGATTTTGCACCACGCGGGACGGCATCCGAATTTTCTGATTGGCGGTGTGGCGGAAAATTTCGGGCGCAGTTTCGGACTTGGCGGCGGAAAAGAATTCGTGCTCGAAGGCGACGAGTACGACTCCGCATTTTTCGATAAAGCGCCAAAATTTCTGCACTATCATCCGCAGGAAGTCATTCTCACTTCGCTGGAATTCGATCACGCGGATATTTACGAAAATCTTGCGGCCATTGAGCTGCAGTTTCGCCGTCTGGTGAACCTGGTACCGAAGAGTGGCAGAATTGTGGCGTGGGGCGAGAGCGAAAGTGTGCGCGGAGTTTTGCAAAAGGCCTATTGCCCGATGGAAACGTACGGATTTGCGCCGGGAGTGGATTGGCTCGCGGGCGATCTGGAAATCAGGGACGGCCAAACTCATTTTCGAATTTCACGCGGCGGTAAAGAAGTGGCGCGGATAAAGATGGCCATGGCCGGACGGCACAACGTTTTAAACGCGACTGCCGCCGCCGCGATTGCGCACGGGCGCGGCGTCAGTGGAGAAGCGATTGCCTCCGCGATGGCCGAATTTCGCGGTGTATTGAGGCGCCTGGAAGTGAAGGGCGAAACCTCTGGCGTGCTCGTGGTGGACGATTTTGCGCATCACCCCACGGCGATTCGCGCAACGATTGATGCGGCGCGCCACCGCTGGCCCGGCCGAAAATTGTGGGCTGTGTTCGAGCCGCGCTCCAATACCATGCGCCGCAAAGTATTTGAAAAAAATCTTGCCGATTCGCTGGCAACGGCCGACGCGGCTGTCTTGGGCGCAGTAAACCGCGCGAACCTGCTCTCAGATAATGAAAGAATGTCGCCTACGCGCGTCCTGGAGTCCATCACAGAGGCGGGGAAGAGCGCGGCCGGATTTGAAACCGCCGATGAGATTGCGAAATATTTGTCTGCCGAAACAAGTCCCGGCGATCTCGTCCTCGTGATGTCCAACGGCAGCTTTGACGGACTGTGCGGGAAACTCCTGGGCAAGTTGCAGGAGCGTAGCGCTCCGGCAGGGAAAATTAGAGCATGATTTTTCGTCTTCGCGGTTGGCCCTGCGCGGCAATCCTTGCCGTTATTTTCTACTTTGCTTCTCCGGCGAACGCCACAATTGATTACACGGTTTCGCTTTCCCATCCTGAGAGACACGTTTTTGGCGTAACCATGAGCATCCCGAAAGTGCGCGACCACCTAACGCTGCAAATGCCCGCATGGAATGCGCTGTATCAGATTCGCGATTTTTCTTCGCACATCATGCAGGTTTCGGCCAAGGACCAGGCGGGCAATGTTCTCGCCGTGGCGAAGCTCGATAAACAAACTTGGAGCGTGGCGGCAAGCGGATCCGTCACGGTTACCTACGGGATTTACTGGGATGAGGCGGGGCCGTTTGCGTCACAACTAAATATCGAACATGCCTTTATGAACTCCGCCATGCTGCTGATGTATGTCCCTGATCGAAGGGCCGAAGACACGAAAATCGAATTCGAAGATGTGCCGGAAGGCTGGCGCGTGGCGGTGGAGTTGGATGCGGCAAGCGCGTCCGCCGGCCATCACTCGCTCGCTTTCGTTGCGCCAAGCTATGACGCGCTGGTCGATGCCCCGGTCGAAATTGGCCATTTTGAGGAGTTTCGCACGGAAGCTGGCGGAAAGCCGATTCGCATCGTAGTCCATGGAGACGCGGTCGACCGTTCCAAACTGGTGGAGTCGCTGAAAAAGATCGTCGACTACGATGTGTCGCTCATGGGCGGAGCGCCCTTTCGCGAGTATATGTTTCTGTTCCACGTCGGAAATAATTTCGGCGGCGGCGGAATGGAGCACATGAATTGCACCGCGATTTCAGCGGATGTTCCTGGACAATTGCCCAGCTACTCGGCGCACGAATTTTTTCATGCGTGGAACGTGAAGCGCATCCGGCCGCAAGCTCTTGAGCCCGTGGATTACACGAAGGAAATGTACACGCGCTCGCTGTGGTTCGCCGAAGGCGTTACCAACACGTACGGCGCGTATGCGCTGGAGCGCACAGGCCAGTGGTCCGCGCAGCAGTTTTACGCCAATCTGGCGGACCAGATCAGGGAACTGCAGTCGCGTCCCGCGCATCGCTGGCAAAGCGTCGAGCAATCCAGTCTGGATTCCTGGTTTGAAAAATATCCGCTCTACAACCGTCCCGAGGAAAGCATCTCGTATTACAACAAAGGGCAAATTTTAGGCGTACTGCTTGATATCATTATTCGCGACAGGAGTGACAACCGCGCCGGTATGGATGATGTCCTCCGTGCTTTGAATGAAGAGTATGCGAAGGCAGGGCGCTACTATCATGAAAGCGATGGACTTCGCGCGGTGATGGAAGAAGTGATTCGCAAAAAAGATCCGGGAGCAATTTCTGACTTGTCTGATTTTTTCACGCGCTACGTCGCGGGAACGGACGAAATTCCGTATTCTGATTTTCTCTCGTACGCGGGATTGACTCTGCGAGAGGGCCAGCGTCGCGCCGCCTTCGGGTTCGCGATCAGCCGCGATGCAGGATCGAACCCGACCGTCGCGACCGTTGACCGGGACAGCGGGGCGAGCGGGGCGGGTTTGAAGGAAGGCGACGTGCTCACTCAACTGAACGGCGAGCCTTTTCCGCGTGTCCCGGACCGGTGGTTGCGGGACCACCAGCCCGATGAACGCGTCACGGTAAAAATACAGCGCGGCGGGGAAGCGATGGATTTCTCGTTTCCGCTCAACCGGCTTACGGATTCGACCTATCAGATTACGGAAATCGCGTCTCCCACGGAAAGGCAGCGGCGCATTCGTAATGGAATCTTGCGCGGCATAACAACTCCCTGAAATGATTCGCTCAGCCTTTGTTGTCCTGGCGATGTCGCTCTGCACACTTGTGCTCGGGCCCCCACTAATTTTGCTCACGCTCATAACGAAATCCGCGACGCTGATGTATTGGACCGGCGTGAAGATGGTGGTTTACGTTACGCGAATCGCCGGTGAAAAAGTGACCGTGGAAGGGCGCGAAAATATTCCCGCGGGCGTGTGCCTGTTTGCCGCGAATCACACGAGCAATGCCGACGCGCCCGCAATCGTCGGCGCCATTCCGCGACGCATCGCCATTCTCGGAAGGAAATCGCTGTTCGATATTCCAGTCGTGGGCATGGCGTTTCGGCTGGCAAAATTTGTCCCCGTGGACCGTGGGAATCGCGACGCGGCGCTCGAAAGCGTCAAAATAACAGTGCAATATATTCGCGAGGGTTTTTCTTTTCTTGTATATCCAGAGGGGACACGCAGCCCGGACGGGCGGCTGCAACGATTCAAGAAGGGTTCATTCGCAATTGCGATTGAGGCTGGAATTCCGATTGTCCCTGTGGCCTGTGCGGGAGCGCACCGCATTATGAAGAAAAATTCGCTGATCGTTCGCCCTGGGAAAGTGACCGTACGATTTGGCAAGCCAATCGATGCGTCAAAATTTACAATCGAGCAGCGCGACGAACTGGCGCAGTTAGTTCATGACGCGATTGCCGCGGATTTGCCCGAAGACCAGAAGCCAAAGCAACAAGAGGCGTAGCAGGGTGACTTAACCAGTATGGCATAAAGATCTCAAAGCACAGTTGGCACGAATTGAATTGGACAAACCTGGGAATGCCAATCTCCCGATTGGCGTTCCAAGGAAACATACGATCCCTGCAGACATACAAGTTAATCCTCTTCGCCGTGTTTTTTTTCGCTTCCCTTGGCTAATTTGCGTACTTTTTTCTGAATCTCCGGCAGCTTCTTGTACGCTGAAAATGCCTTCCGGTACGTCATGTTGTCCATGAGCGGCGAGCCGGACCACACGCCAGCCTCGGTTATGTCTTGATGAATGCCGCTTTGCGCGGTGACAACCGCGCCCTCGGCGATGTCGAGGTGCCCAGCGGAACCGACTTGCCCGGCCAGGATGCAGCGATTCCCGACTTGCGTGGAACCCGCGAGGCCAACCTGCCCGCACAAAATCGTATCCTCGCCCACGTCGCAGGCATGGCCAACAACAACCAGATCGTCGATTTTTACTCCGCGGCGAATACGCGTTTCTCCCACCGACGCGCGATCGATGCAGGAGTTGGCTTGAATTTCAACGTCATCCTCGATCACCACGGGCGCGTTCTGCATGATCTTATGCCAGTGGCCTTTGGAGTTTTTCGCGAACCCAAAACCGTCCGCGCCAATCACCGCGCCGTTTTGCAGGATGACGCGATCTCCAAGGCGGCAACCCTCTCGGACAACGGTTTGTGAATGCGCCAGAAAATCATCGCCAATTTGGGCGTCCCGGTAGATCGTCACGAGGCTATGCAGCACAGCATTCCGGCCGATCACCGCGCCTTCATCGATGAAGCAGTGCGGCCCGATGTGCGCGCCATCTCCAATCGTGGCTGTCTTTGCGATCACCGCGGTGGGATGAATTTGTGATGGATAGGAGGTTGGGGGCGAAAATAACTCGATGGCCCGCGCGAAGTCGAAGTATGGGTTCTTCGAGCGCAATGCGGCGAGCGGCGGCAAGCCGACGTCACGAAGGATGGCCGCTGTTTCTTCCACAAACACGGCCGACGCCAAGGTAGTTGCAAGTTCACGGGCATATTTGGGATTGGCCAGAAAAGTAATTTCGCCGGCCTTGGCATGTTCGATTCCCGCGACGCCATGCACTTCGAGATTTACTTCGCCATCCAGCGTGCAGTCTAATTTTGCGGCCAGTTCGCCGAGTTTCATATCTCGTTCTCCTCAAAATGACGATTCGCCGTATTGAATATAGTAGTTCCAAGCCGATCGATTCTTCACTGTACATCATTCCAAAGCGGGGCAGAAATGTGGGAGTTGCTCATTTTGAATTGCGCGGACGTAAGAGCGACCGCCCAAAAAACGGCCGGCCGCTACGAAAGCAAAGCTGCACATGCATTTAGGGTTTCGTAGAGGACTCTTCGTCCCGTGTTTTTCGGGACGAAGAGGGAGATTTCTCAATCCCGGGACGCCAATTCCGGAAATCGAGTCTGAACAATCCACAGCTTCGCTCAATTTCGTGTGTTACACATGCGTCCGGATCGCGTATCCGCAGAACAATCGATGCGGGGACGTCTGGTACTATTTTAAAATAACAAACGGGCAGAGTAACGGCAGGTCCACGGACACGACTTAGGAGGATTTGGATGACTACAACATTGTATGGTTTGTGCCCGGGTTGCAATAATCGCTTTTATACCGCGGGCGCTCCAAAATTTTGCGGAAAGTGCGGGACGCCGGTCATAACCAATTGCCCCAAATGCAATATCCCAGTCGCGCACTACAAAGAGCATCTTGCTGATTTTTGCGAAGCTTGCGGGACTGGCCTGCGTAAGAGTTAAACTAAGTCCCGTCGGTATGGTCCTGCCGGCAGGCGCGTCCAATCAGAGAGAATCTGGGCGAGAGAATTCCTAGTCATTGAAAAGCCCTGGTTGAGGAGGAGCAGGGGGCTTGCGACGCGCGATTCCCACAACGCCAAGGACCATCAACTCCGTCATGGCCGTCCTCGGAATGAAAATCTTTAAAGTTGTCCCGTGCAGATCCGGGGGAGTGATTTGCACTCCCCGGTCAAGCAGCGAAAGCAAATCATTGGGGACCACGCCCTCGATAATGTCCCCATCCCGAAATTTCAGGCGCACCCATAATCCATCCAGCTTGGGCCGGGAAAGAAACGCTTTGCGCTCCGGCTCAAAATGTTCACCGAAATCGCGAACGAAATAAATGCTTCGCACTTCCTTCAGGCCAAAATTGCGTTGTTCTCCATCCGGAGTGAGTAGTTCAATCGTTTCCGATTCGCCCAGCCTACTGGGATTCAAGTATCCCCGCAAGTCGTTGCGATCGAAAAATCGCACGACAACTTTCTTATGCGTAGACGATGGAGTTCGCACTTTCACGGGACGAGACTCGAAGGGCGGGCCTTGCGAGTCGAGCGCAAGTATGTTATGTTAAGCGTTCTTTTGCTGTCAAGTGTATATTTTTCAGAGGTTTAGACAGAGGCTGTGACTGGGGGCCTCGTTCTTTTGACCGAAACTGTCACCCATAAGCGGCAGATCCTCAAATCTGCTTCCATCATTAGTATCATAACGGTTGTGAGCCGGATTCTTGGCTACGTCCGTGATCAACGACTCACCCTTCTTTTGGGTACTACGGGCTTGGCCGATGCATTTGTGCTGGCGTACCGAATCCCCAATGTCTTTCGCAGACTGATTGGCGAAGGCTCTATGACGGCTGCATTCATCCCGGTTTTCACCGACCATATGAGGAATCGTAGCCGGGAGGAGACTTGGGAGTTCGCAAACCGTTTATTTTGGACATTTTGCGTGATATTGTCGGGCTTGACGGTTCTTGGTGTCATCTTTTCCCCTCTTTTTGTGCGATTTTTCTCTATGTTCGGAAAAAATCAGATGCAATTCGAAGCTATCTATCTGAATCGTTTGATGTTCCCCTACATCCTTTTTATCGGGATGGCGGCCATGGCGATGGCCATCCTGAATTGTTTTCATATCTTTGGGCCCCCCGCAGCCACCCCTATTTTGCTCAACATTTCGTTCATTGTTTTCTCCGTAGCGGCGGTCTGGAAGCATTTCTCAAGCCCGGCGGCGGCACTTGCTGTGGGCGTGCTGGTGGGCGGAATTTTTCAATTTTTCTGGCAGGTTCCGCAGCTGGTCAAGCGCGGCATGAATTTCAAGTTCATGGTGTCATTTTCCGATCCAGGAGTACGTCGCGTGGCGAAGCTGATGATTCCTGGCTTCCTCGGCATGGGTATTGCGCAGATCAACCTGCTGGTTGATACCATCTTCGCGAATGCCAAGATTATGCCGGAGGGCAGCCTGGTTTCTCTCTATGTCGCGGATCGCGTCACGGAGCTTGTCCTGGGCGGCTACGCGATAGCCGTGGCCACGGCCATCCTCCCGATGATGTCGCACCAGGCGGCGGCCGGCGACCACGAGGGAATGAAGAAGACATTTCTTTTTGCGCTGCGAATCGTTTCGTTTATAACGATACCTGCGGCTGTGGGTCTGGTGATCCTACGAGAGCCCATTGTCCAGGTGCTGTTCCAGCATGGACGCTTCGTGGCGGAGTCCACGCGCTTGACGGCCCGCGCGTTGCTGTATTATTCGCTGGGCCTGCCCGCTTTCGCGGCGGTTAAGCTGATAGTTCCGGCATTTTATTCAACGCAGGATACTCGGACGCCGGTTCGCGTGGCTGTGCTCGCAATGCTGGCGAACGTTTTGCTGAATGTCATTTTCCTGTTTTACTTTTTTGCGAAATTGAAAAAT
>DATHNC010000075.1:0-8063 GCA_035486415.1 Saccharimonadales bacterium (SeqCode) | reverse complement strand
TCAACTTCGATGCGGCTGATTTTCCCCGCCGTTCCCAGACGCAAAATGCACCAATCGTGGCCGGGACCTCGGCGGCGGCGTGTTTCCCAGCCGTCGTGCATTCCAGTGGAGCGGCCCGGCTGAATCAGGTTATTCCGCGAGCCATAAAACATATCGCTCGAAACGATGACCCAGCCGCCATGCTCTACAGCCGCAAGATCGATCTCGCCGCCCGAACGAGTCAACGCCGGCCAATCGGGAACGACTTCACCATGAACGCGAAGGCGCGCCACGCCGCCATCCGGATAAATTTTCAAACGCAAATGCGTGACTCGATCCGATGGCGCGAGCGGAAATAGATTTCGTGAATCGCCTGTAAGTTGAGATTTAGGAAGAAGGCTGCGCCACTCGGTCGCGGAGTCTTCGAGCTGCGCAAGGCTGGGATCTCCATCCACGGCGCACGCTTCGATCTCGCACTGTTCCGGATAATTTCCCTTAAAATGCGCGGTGTCGACCACCACGCCGTGAACGATGCCCGGCAGGCCCAGCTTCACGATGCACCAGTCGTAGCCGGGAGTTCTGCGGCGGCGCGATTCCCAACCGTCCATCCACTTGCCGACGTCCGTGTATTTGTCCGCAATCCAAATGGGAGCGGACGCCTTTATTAGATTTTCTTTCGGCGCGAAAAAATCGTCGTTGGCGGCAAGCACACGCCCGCCGAGCCGCTCGGCTGCCAGATCAATGTATTCGCTAAAATCCATTAGAGTTCGCCTCGCTGCAACAGAGTGCCTTTGGGTTTGCCGAGAAATCGGCCACGATCGTAAATCATCTCGCCATGAATCAATGTTGCTTCCACGACTCCGTGCAGTCGCTGTTTTAAATAGGGAGTTAGCTTGTGCCGGTGTTGCAGTATTTTTGGCTGCACAGTGAAACTTCTTTCCGGATTCCAGATGACGAAGTCGGCATCGTATCCCTTTGCAATCGCGCCTTTGCGCTTGTCCAGTCCAGCAAGGCGCGCGGGGCCGGCGCACATCCACCGCGCCAATTGTTGCAGAGAATATTTTTGCGCGCGCATTTTTGTCCACATGGCGGGCAAGCCGAGCTGGAGAGAGGATATGCCGCCCCAGGCCTTTAAAAAATCGCCGGAGTCGAGACATTTCATCGAAGGAGGCGCCGGGGCATGATCGGACGCAACGAAATCGATCAAGCCTTTGTCCAATGCCGCCCACAGTTTCTTGTTGTTTTGCGAATCCCGAATCGGCGGCGCGCATTTGAATTCCGTGCGTCCATCCCCAATCGAGCCCGAAGCAAAAAACAGATAGTGCGGGCATGTTTCCACGGTGATACGCAGGCCTTCCTTTTTTGCGCGTCGAATCAGCGGCAAGGAAAGCTGCGAGGAAAGATGAACGATGTGCACTTGCGCCTTATATTCACGCGCGAGGCGGATGATCATCTCAATGGCTTTGGTCTCCGCGGAGGGAGGTCGTGAAAGCAGCCAGCTCTTATACTTTGCGGGATTGGATTTTGCAACCTTCCTGCCCGCCTTGTCGATTGGTTCCGGCAATTCCGCGTGAACCAGCAGGGGCGCATCTAGTTCAGCAAGGACGGGCAGCGCGGCGCGCAAATCATCTTCATTTACGTTTGCAAAATCCGATACGCCAGAGGGCACAAGAAAGCATTTGAAGCCGAGAGCGCCTGCGCGATGCAGTGCGCGAAGATTTGGAGCATTGCCGGGCACGACGCCGCCCCAGAAACCTACGTTCACCCAACATTTGCTCTGAGCCGCTTTGCGTTTCGTTTCGAGCGCGTCAACGGTCGTGGTCGCGGGAATGCTGTTCAGAGGCATGTCGATCAGCGTGGTGACCCCGCCCGCTGCCGCCGCGCGAGTCGCCGTTTGAAAACCTTCCCAATAGGTGCGCCCCGGTTCGTCGATATGGACGTGGGTGTCCACAAGGCCCGGCATGACGACGGAATTTCCCGCGTCGAAAACGTGTTTGCTTGAAAGGGAATCGTTGTAGCCGGAGATGGATTCGATGACGCCATCGCGAACGTATACCGTCGCTGGTTGAACTCCCTCTCGTATGACAACCCGTTTGCTGCGAATCGCGTGAATGACGGTCATTTCGTGAGCTCTGAAAGAAATTCTTCGAGTAGATTTTGCGCGACACGCAGGCGGTATTGAGCGGTCGAGCGAATGTCGTCGATCGGCACAATTTCCCGCACCAGTATTTCTTTTGCCGAGGCAATCATGGCGGGTGTAAGTTTATTTCCTCGCAGCACGTCTTCTGTTTTTACCGCGCGCTGAACTATGGGCGCTACACTGCCCAGCGCGATGCGCACATCCTGGATCGCGCCATTTTCCACAAACGCCGCCCCAGCGAAACACACCTTGGAAATGGCCTGCGCTTTGCGCGTACCCACTTTACGGTAATACTGCCTCCATCTTTTAGCCCGCCGGGGAATCTTGATCGCGCGCAATAATTCATCAGGCGCAATTCGCGTTTTTTTGTACCCGGTATGAAAACCGTGGTAGGGCAGCCAGCGAATGCCACGCACAGAAACAAGTTCAATTTCCGCGTCGTAAACGAGCAAAGCGGGCGGAGTATCGGCCGCCGGCGATGCATTCATAATATTTCCGCCCAGTGTGCCGCGATTTTGCGTGGCGATGCTGCCGGTTTCCTTCGCTGCCGCACAGAGCAGAGAAAATTCTTTTTGGAGAGTTTCATGCCTCTGAACTTCGGTATAAGTTGTCAGAGCACCTAAAGTAAGATAATCGGTGCTCATTTCTATGCCGCGCAAATCGTTGAACCGAGCAACACTGAAGAATCGCTTGTGAGAAAGTTTTCCGGCTTCGAGCAGCACCATCAGGTCGGTGCCGCCCGCGAATGGTTGCCAGACTCCCGGTTCGCGCGCCAGAAGCGCGAGCGCCTCCGAAAAACTTCCGGGAACGCGCAAATCGTAGGAGGGAATGTAAGCTCTCATCGCGTCCCTGTATTTTTATTGCCCGATGATTCGCAAGCGCGCACAACAGCGGCAAAAATTTTCTGGTAGCCCGTGCAGCGGCAGAGATTTCCTGCAAGACCTTCGCGAATTTCCGCGTCGGAAGGATGAGGATGCCTTTCCAGCAAGGCGGTTGAAGCAATCACCATTCCTGGCGTGCATATTCCGCATTGCGCGCCGCCACATTGCAAAAACGCCTCTTGCACGGCATTTAATTGGTCACCTTGCGCGATTCCTTCGATCGTGCGGATTTCCGCTCCGTTCACTTCGATCGCCGGCAGAAGGCAACTATTCACAATTGCGCCATTTATGAGAACGGCGCACGCTCCACACTCGCCTTCTCCGCACCCCTCTTTCGTTCCGGTTAAATTCATTTCTTCGCGCAAGACGTCCAGCAATCGCGCCATCGGAAACGCCCGTACATGCCGCCGCTCGCCATTCACCATGCAATCGATGTCAATCTTATTCACCGGTTCAGGCAATCGCACCCGCCTTTTCCGTCATGGCTTCCATCAGCACTTCCGGCGTCGCGGGAATTTCGCAAATCGAAATGCCAATCGCATTTTCAATCGCATTCACAATGGCAGGGGCTGGTCCGTCCATGGGCAGCTCGCCGATTCCCTTTGCCCCGTGCGGTCCGAACGGGTAGGGCTGCTCTTCAAAAAATACTCGAATCGGAGGAACGTCCGCGGCGGTGGGCATGATGTAATTCGTCATTTGTCCGTTGGCCATTCGCCCATCGCGCCAGACGACATTTTCATAGAGCGCCATGCCGATGGCCTGGGCTACTCCGCCTTCGATCTGGCCCGCCGCGAGCACCGGATGAATTACTTTGCCGACTTCCTGCAAGGCCACAAAATCGGTCACGCGCGCCTCGAACGTTACGGTATCTACCGCAACTTCGGCGACGTACACCGCCCACGCGTATGTGCCGTAGGCGTCGCCGCTATATTTTTTGTCGTCCCACAATAATCCCGGGGGCGGCTCGTAAACACTTCGTGAGCGAAGCGGGCCGCGCGTTTCAATGTATCGCCGGCAGGCCCGCACAAATTCATCTTCAGTGCACTGATCGCAGAGTAAGCCGCTGTCCACTAATTTGTGCTTCAAATCTCGCGCTGCGGTCTCCACCAGATTTCCGACGACCATAGAAGTGCGGGAAGCAACAGTAGGGCCGCTATTGGGAACCGCGCCGGTATCGGGCTGCGCAATTTCGATGCGATCGTAGCTTATGCCCAGAGCGTCCGCCGCGATTTGCGAAAAAACTGTATTGGTGCCTTGACCGATTTCTGTGCTTGCAGCGAGGACGCGCACGATTCCTTGAGCCGTCGCTTCCACTTCGACCACTGATGCGAGATACACTTCGCCCGAACCAGTAAATCCCGCGCCGTGCATGAAAGCGGCAAAGCCGATGCCGCGTTTGATCGGCGCGCCGGGATTTTCACGCGCGAAGCGTTCGCGCTTGGCTTGATAGTCGCTTTCCCGAAAAGCGCGGTCGAGCAGAGCATTAAAATTTATGTCCTCATGAATCAGCTGCCCGGTCGAAGTTGTCTGCCCCTTGCTTATAAAATTGCGCCGCCGAATTTCTTCCGGCGACAAGTTTATTGCGCGCGCGATTTGATCCATGTGGCGCTCAATCGCGAAAATACTTTGTGGGGCGCCGAAGCCTCGAAACGCGCCGTGCGGTGGGGCATTGGTGGCCATCGCGCGCGAGCGGACGCGCACGTTGGGACAGGAATAGGGCCCTGCCGCATGAATCGTGCCCCGAGAGAGCACTACAGAAGAAAGTGTGGCGTATGCTCCGCCATCGATCACGAAATCAATGTCCATCACCACGAGTTTGCCGTCCCGCGTGAGGCCCGTGCGATGCCGCGTGCGCGAGGGATGCCGCTTGGTCGTCGCCACCATGTCTTCCGCGCGGTCGTAAATCATCTTCACGGGCCTTCCAGATTTCAAGGCCAGGAGAGCCGCGTGCGCCGCGATGATTGAAGGGTATTCTTCCTTGCCGCCAAAGCCGCCGCCCGTTTCCGTTTGAATGACGCGAATTTTATCCGCGGGAAGATTAAAAATGGGGACCAGCGCTTTATGCACATAGTAAGGGCATTGCAATGAGCCCCAGACAGTCACGCCATCTGTGGAATTTGCAGTCGCGATCATGCCCTGATTTTCAATATAGAGCTGTTCCTGTGCTCCTGTGCGATATTCGCCCTCGACGATTACGTCTGCCAGCGCCCATGCGGCGTCTACATCCCCTTTTTCCATGTGGTAGGACTTGAAGACATTATCGTCGCCATAAATAACGGCGCGTTTCGCGATGGAGTCTTCAATGGTGAAAATTGCGGGCAATGGCTCGACGTCGATCTGTACCGCCCGGCGCGCCTCTTCCAGCAAATACCGGTCAGGATGAGCGAGAAGCACAATCGCTTCTTCCGGGTGATTAAATACTTCGGCGGCGAGGCATTGCTGATCGTGTTCAATCAACGCGACTTCATTTTTTCCGGGGATGTCAGCGGCAGTTACGACGGTAAATTCGCTCCACGGAATGCCGTCTCCGAAGCGGATGGCGCGAATGCGTCCGCGCGGAATGCTGCTGCGCACAGTCACTCCATGCAGCATGTCCGGAACGGTGAGGTCGTCCACGTAACGCGCGCGGCCCGTGACTTTTTCACGTCCCTCTTTGCGGATGACGGAATGTCCGAAATATTTTTCTTCCATGGCTTTTGAACCTTGTAAATGAACGCAAGGAAAACTCCTGCTGTTCAACGCGCATTTCGAGTCTAGTAGTTAACGCGATCGTTCTTATTTGTCCATATACGAAAGGGCTCAAGCCCCGCTTCGCGCATCAGAGGTTCGAGCGGAATCTTGCGATCTTCCTGCGCCAGCTTTAGTTCCTCATAAATGAAGGAGTCGTCAAATCCGGCAGCCGCAGCATCGCTCGCTGTGGCAGCAAAGAAAACGTGGTCGGGCCGGGCCCAGTAAATAGCGCCCAGGCACATGGGACAAGGTTCGCAACTGGTATAAAGATCGCAACCGGTGAGCTGGAAGGTGCCAAGCGCGCGGCAAGCTTCCCGGATGGCGTTCACTTCCGCATGCGCGGTTGGGTCATTTGTTGTAGTAACGGAGTTGGCGCCAACGGAAATAATGCGGCCATCTTTCACTATGACCGCGCCAAATGGGCCGCCCTGGCCGGAACGAACATTTTCCACCGCTCGCTCGATCGCTTCCTGCATGAAAGCAGTATTCAAATTGCCTCCCCTGCGTTGCGTGTGTCAATCCCGAATTGTACCGGAAAAACTGCGTCCAAATGGAATTTGGTTTTTGATTCCTAAGCATATAAATGAGCATCCTGTTGAGCTTGGTGTAGTGTAGGGAGCAATGAATCTAACGTACCTCTTCGGATTGCTGGGGGGATTGCTGGTTCTGGCGTTTGTCGCCAACCGGATGTTTCGATGGACGCGAATTCCGGACGTAGTGGTCCTCATGGCCACAGGAGTGGTGATTGGTCCCATCCTCGGATGGGCGCGCCCGGATCAGTTTAAGGACGTCACCCATGCTTTTGGCACGCTTGCGCTGATTCTGATTCTGTTTGAAGGCGGCCTGGACCTCAACATTCGCGAAACTCTCAGTCATTTTCCCGGCGGTTTGTTATTCGGCGCGTTTGCTTATGCTCTTTCGACTTTTTCAGTGGGTTTCGTTGTATCGGCAAGCTTTGGAATCAGCCGGGCGGACGGTTTATTGGCGGGAGCGGTGGTGGGATGCACAAGCAGCACGATTGTCCTGCCCGTCCTGCAGCAATGGAAATCGGGGAAGGCCGTAAAGATTATTTTATTGCTGGAGTCCACTCTCGGAGACATTCTGGGGGTTCTTACGGTTGGATTCCTGATTGGAACGCACCACGCAGGGCACTCCGCAGTCGGTGATTTTCTCGCCGGATTTTTCTCGCAAGTCGCGATTTCGCTCGGCGTGTCGTTTCTGATCGGATTATCGTGGTCGCGCCTGCTTCCTTATCTTTCCGAGCAGCAATTCTGGCAAGTCCTTACTTTTTCCATGGTCTTGCTGCTGTATGCGGGAACGGAAAGTTTAGGTGGAAGCGGATTGCTTGCCGTATTAGGGTTCGGATTAACTCTCTCCAATCTTTCTGGCGGACACAGCTCGGTTGTTCCCACGCTATTTCAACTTTCGCAAGGAGGTGGGGAGACGCACGAGCAGATCCTAAATTTCCACGCGGAGCTTTCTTTCCTGGTACGTACTTTCTTTTTCGTTCTCATCGGCGTGGTGGTGGAGTTATCCGGGCTGCGGCCGATATGGCTATTGTTATTGGGTGTTACGGGAGCCATTTTTCTTGCGCGATGGATTTCGATTCAACTCTGTCGTTGGAGCTGGAGCGAATTAGGCCCAGCGGATCGCGAGAAAATTCTGTGGATGCTTCCGCGCGGGCTGATCACAATCGTTCTAGCTCTTGAAGTGGTGGAGGTGCGCGGTCAATCCATGTCATTTTTATCGCCGATGGCTTTTGCCGTGATCCTGGTGACAAATCTTCTCCTTGTTTTTGGCAGCATTCGAACCAAAAAGATGGCCACGTCGGAATCCGAGGAGCCTCTAGATGCAATTGAAGTCACGAAGGATGCGATTCCGCCTGAGCCACGCACTTTGTAATCTCGGCGCCGACCTGGATTCGCATTTTTGGTGATCAATAATTTGTTTTCATAATTTCAGGGAATTGAATAACGCGGGGTTTTCATCTTCAATTGGATTTTTGCAATTTTGCATGTAAAATCTTCACTTCAGCGATTTTCAATCGCTGAACAGCACGGGTTTTTGGATCCGCGATAGTGCCCGGCATTTCCGCCTTCGAATCCACGCCGGCCGCCAAAAGGAATTTAACCCCCCTGGCGTGGCCTTCTCGAAGAAAATTCTTGATTTTGGCTTGGGCAGATGGAAGAGAATGCCTCGTTTTGTCCGGTGCCTTGTGAGTGCCGCGCAGTAAGAAATTGAGGAGGAAGTAGAATGATAGTTGGAGTTCCTCGAGAAACGTATCCAGGTGAGCGCCGTGTCGCTCTCGTACCTGCCGTGATTCCGAATCTGGC
>DATHNC010000074.1:0-10965 GCA_035486415.1 Saccharimonadales bacterium (SeqCode) | reverse complement strand
TTCCCGGCAATTCGGAGAAGTCCCGCGCCGCACTGATTTACGGGCAGATGACGGAGCCACCCGGCGCGCGTTTGCGCGTGGGACTGACCGGCTTGACGGTCGCCGAATATTTCCGAGATGAGGAAGGCCTGGACGTTCTTCTCTTCATCGACAACATTTTCCGCTTCGTGCAGGCCGGCTCGGAAGTATCCGCGCTGCTCGGTCGCATGCCTTCCGCCGTCGGTTACCAGCCAAATCTGAACACCGAGATTGGCGAATTGCAGGAGCGCATCACATCCACCAAGCACGGTTCAATTACTTCCGTGCAGGCGATTTACGTGCCCGCGGACGATTACACCGATCCCGCTCCGGCTGCAACGTTTGCGCACCTTGACGCGACGACGAACCTCAGTCGCCAGATCGTGGAGCGCGGAATTTATCCCGCGGTCGATCCGCTGGCCAGCTTCTCGCGCATTCTCGATCCGCGCGTCGTCGGCGAGGATCATTACAACACGGCCCGCGCCGTGAAGGGCGTCCTGCAGCGTTACAAGGATTTGCAGGACATCATCGCGATTCTCGGAATTGAAGAACTTTCGGACGAAGACAAGCAGGCCGTAACGCGTGCACGGAAAATCGAAAAGTTCCTGTCGCAGCCGATGTTCGTGGCGCAGCAATTCACCGGCCTCGAAGGCAAGTACGTAAAAATCGCCGACAACGTGCGCGGCTTCAAGGAAATCGTCGAAGGCAAGCATGACGATCTCCCTGAGCAAGCGTTCTACATGGTCGGCACAATCGAAGAAGCGCGCGAAAAGGCCGAGAAAATGGCGGCGACGGCGTAAAGGGATGTGAATCGTGATTTGTGATTCGTAATTCGTGAACGGCAAGCCGCTGGCAATGTGCGGTTCCGGCTCACGAATCACAAATCACGATTCACGAATCACGCGAAACAATGGCGGACACATTCACACTCGAAGTGGTCACACCCGCGCGGCTCGTGGTGCGCGAAGCGGTGAACGAGGCGCAGATTCCTGTGCGCGGCGGATACATTGGCGTTTTGCCCGGGCACACACCTCTCCTCGCTGAGATGGGTATCGGGGAATTGAGCTATCAGGTTGGAAACCGCACGTTTTATTGCACCGCGTTTGGCGGCTTCGTGGAAGTTCTGGCCGATCGCGTCATCGTGCTGGCGGACATTGCGGAACGCGCCGAAGAAATTAATGTGACACGCGCTGAGGCTGCCCGCACTCGTGCTCAAAAGAGAATGTCTACAGCCAACGACCCGACCGTGGATTGGAAACGCGCGGAAGCTTCGCTTACGCGTGCCCAGGCGCGACTGCAGGTTGCGGCCAAAGCGGGCGCAGCTCCTGTTGCCTCTTCCGCATCCGCGGGGCATTGAGCATAGCCTGAATGCGTTTCCATCCCGTTAAAATCGAATAGTATATGGAACAAATTACAATGTACTGCACGGGCTGGTGTGTGGATTGCCGCCGTGCCAAAAAATTCCTGAAAGATCGCGGAGTGAACTTCGTCGAAGTAAATATCGATGAGGAACCCGACGCGGAAGATTTAGTTATGGAAGTTAATAATGGCCGCAGAAAAGTGCCCACAATAAAGGTCGGTGAGCGTTTTTTTGCTTGCAGCCCGTTCGATCCCTACATCCTTTCATCCGAATTAAACATCCCCCTGAATCGTTAGCACGAAATTCACACGAATGCGTTCTAGATCGCCGGGTTATTCGATGAATCACTCCCTAATTTGCGAGTGGGGAGGTTGTAGGGGCACGGCATTCCGTGCCCCTACGGCGTGGGCACCCCCCACCAGAATTATCAGCGGATGTGCGCCAAGACGAAATTGCGTGCTTACCGCCTGCGAGAAGTCCAGGTCAGAGTCGCCGAAATAATTTTTAATTGGATATGTCGGAGGTCTTTTATAACTCCCGAACATCGCAGAATTTCACCACGTTAACCGCTGGCGATGATAACAAAACATCCTGAATCGCTTTCACCGCTTCTGGCTTGATTTCCTTGGTCATTTTCAATATTTTGCCAAGCAGCCCGGCCCTGCGCTCCACCCAGCAAATCCATTCACCTTCGCTGCCGAACGCTCCAGGCCTGTAGCCAATCGCGGCATGGTGACTGACCCCCGCGGCCTTAAACATAAAAAACCATCCAAAATCTTCCTGGCTCGGCTCTGCGTCAGTATGAAATCCGTGCATGCCGAGCTCCACCATAATCCACCGCGCGGCGTCATCGCCAAAGCACGATGGATTGATGAAATAATCTCTGCGCAATGTCGTATTAAATGCACTCGTTTTGAAGACAACGCAGTTCTGAATTTTTTCCATGCCTCTCTATCTTGATCAGGGGGGGTGAATTTTCTACGCAACTCTAATTCACAAAATCCTGCTTGCAGCAGGAAGTGCGACCGGCAAGTTCAATTCGTCAGGTTCAGGCCCACTCCTTTGGTCATCACGCCGGAAACTTCCAGCTTGTCATTCAGCAAAACCAGGTCCGCGTCCGCGCCCACTGCCAGAATGCCCTTGCGTGCCGCGAGGCCGATCTGCCGCGCGGGATTCGCCGTAATCATTCGCAGCGCCGAAGGGAATGGCACGCCCAGCGCAACCATGTTTCGCAGCGCTCGGTCCAGCGTAAGCGTGCTCCCGGCAAGCTTTCCTTCCGCGTTCCGAGCCACGCCTTTGGAAACTTTCACTTCGAATTTTCCTAATTGATATCTGCCGTCGGGCATTCCTGTGGCTGAAATTCCGTCGCTTACGAGGATCACGCGTTCCGGAGTTTTCATCTCCACGAGGATGCGCATAGCCGCTTCATCCACGTGAACACCATCCGCAATCAGCTCCGCGCTTACCTTGGGCGACGTCAACACAGCACCCAGCACACCCGTCTCGCGATGTGAAAATGGCCGCATGGCGTTGTAGACATGCGCGGCATGTGTGGCGCCCGCCTCAATCGCGGCCATCGCTTGCTCGTAGGTGGCGTCCGTATGCCCCAGCGAAATGACCAGACCCGCCCTACGTGCGTCCGCAATTAAATCGAGCGCCCCAGGCAATTCCGGCGCGAGAGTGATGATTTGCGCGGTGCCGCGCGCTTTCTTCAGAATTTCCTCGAAAATCTCGCTGGAAGGTGTGGCAATCCACTTGGATGGATGCACGCCGCGTCGCGCCGCGCTGATAAACGGTCCTTCGAAATGGATCCCCAGAATTTCGGCGGATAGTTCACGGGGAGCACTCTCCCATGAGCGCAGAATATGAGTGGCAATGCCTTTAACACTGGCGCACGTTTCAATTTCGCTGGCCGTGACCGTGGTTGCTACAATCGATGTCGTCCCGTGAATGGCAACCGTGGCGGCAATGGCTTCCAGTGCGTCCGTAGTGCCTTCCATTACATCGTGGCCGCCCGCGCCATGAATGTGGAGATCGACAAAACCAGGAACCACAATTTTTTCGCGGGCATTGATTTCGCGGATCCCGCGCGGTGTATCGACTTCGCCTCGCCGCCCCATTGCCGAAATTTTGCCCCCCCGAATAACCAGGATCGCGTCCTGTATCTCTTCGAATGGGGTAAACAAGCGGTCGGTGCGAATGACAATTGGTGTCATATAGAGTGGGAACATCCTACTTTAAATGAGAATGATTTGGGAACCGCTCGAGGCTATTTGTTTTCCACTTGGAAATTTCAAGCCGATGTTTGGGAAATTCCGTGCAACCTTTCAATCTATTTTGGGTTCTTGTTTGTGCAGGGAGGCCAGTGCTACACTGCACTTGGATTACTCGATTGATTTAGGTCTTCTGAAGTGGGTCGGAGTTGATCGTTATATGGTCAAAGTGTCTCCAATCCGATATCGAGGCACTAAGCCATCTACCCCCTCGGATGGCCATTCGATCAGGTGGCTATTAGGCAACAATAGTACAAAAGTCCTATTCAGACCCCCAGACCAGCCCAGTACATTGAATGAGCACGCGGCAGCGCCAGCCTTGCTCCTGTAAACCAACAGGTGAGTCGCTGTCCTTACGCGCTCAGATCTCTAATTAGGCGACGAGACGATATGACAACCACAGTGCAACAATTTTCGCAGGGGAGTCTCCAAATCCGTTCTGGACCTCCTTCGTCCGGCAGGGACCCGAAAGCATGGAAGGCCATGGTTGGTACCAAGCCTGTGAGCGCGCGTTTTGCTCTTTTGCCCGAAACCAAGCCGCGCATGAGCGCCTTGGGAACCAGTGTCATAATTCAAATTTGCGCGGTGGCGTTTCTAGTCACCGTCCCGCTCTTGTTTCCGCAACAAATGATTCCTAGAGCCATGTATATGGTGACGGACCTTGCAGGGCCTCCCCTAGATATTCCGGCACCCCCGAAACCGAAACCGCCCGCAGTTCCGAAGGTGGCAAAGGTGCAGCCAACTCCGCCTCCGGTGGAGCGGACAACTCCTCCTAAGATCGATGTAGCAAAATATTTTGCTCCTAAGATTGCGCCGCCCAAAGTGAAGCCACGTCAAGTGGACGCGGATCTTCCGAAGGTCAACGACACGTTCCAGCCTTTGAACCTGAAGGTGGACTCCAGCCAACCTGCACGGCCGCGCGAACCTGTGAAAACAGGCATGATGACCAGCGGCAGCTCAGCAATTCCGACGATTACCAAATCCGTGCCGGTCGACAAAGTGCAAACCGGCGGATTCGGCGATCCTCAGGGAGTCTCTGGCCCAAGCAATCCGAATAAGCGGGCGAATATTGGACAGTTTGGCGATGCAGCTCTGCCACCAGGGCCGGGTTACGGCAATGGCTCAGGTGGTGCCAATGGACAGCGTGGTGTGGTAGCAAGCACCGGGTTTGGTAACGGTGTTGCGATTGAACCATCTGGCGGCAAGCGTGGCGGCGCGGTTCAGACTGCCGGGTTTGCGAATACCAACGACCAGGTTGCTCAGACGGCAAAAAAGAAAGTGGAAGACGCACCGGCGGTTGAATCAGTCGTAATCTTGTCTAAACCAAAGCCGATATACTCAGCGGAAGCTCTTAAGTTGAACCTGGAAGGTGAGGTTCTGCTGGAAGTTGTATTCCCGGCATCCGGTGGTGAAGTTCAAGTAAACAGAGTAGTTAAAGGATTAGGACATGGTCTGGACGAAGCAGCGACACGAGCAGCGCAGCAAATTAAATTTAAACCTGCGCTTTCGAACGGGCACGCTGTCGACTTCCCAGCTGTGGTTCATATCGTGTTCCAAATCGCATACTGACTTTTAATTGAAGTTCGGAGGGGATATGCGCATTTTCAAGACGGTGCTGGCGGTCCTGGCGTTGGGTGCTCTGCCACTACATGCGGCTGATTCACCTAACACTGCTTTGGACCAGATTGTGGATAAGATCGTCACCACGGAGCAGGCTGAGATGAATTCTCTTAAGCCTTTCACTCCTCTGGTGGAAACGTACATTCAGAATCTCAGGGGAGACAATGAACTGGGTTCCGTCCCGGCCGGCGATCGTTATTTCCTTGGCCGAGCGGTTCTTGCAAAGGGCATTGCCCTGGATCCTCTGACGGATGGCAACGACAATCATGGCGCCAAGAAAAAGATGCTGAGCGGAATTGGCGACATGTTGTCCCTGTCCATGGAATATCTGCCCCAAGGTTTCTTGCAGATGATTTACCTGGACAACAACGGCTTCGACAAGCAGCACTATAAGTTTGACTACGTTCGCCGCGAATTTCTCGGCGAAGTCCGGACGCTGGTGTTTGACGTCACGCCCCTCGCGAAGTCCGGCAAGGGACGCTTCTCCGGCCGCATTTGGGTCGAAGACCAGGACTTCCACATTGTCCGGTTCAATGGTGCATACAGCGGCAGCTCGCGCACCAACTACTATTTCCACTTTGACAGCTGGCGCGTGAACACCGGCCCGAACCTGTGGCTGCCGGCATTCATCTACAGCGAAGAGTCTGACTTGAACTTTGCCTTGTCCAAGCGCCTCTCGTTCAAAGCGCAGACGCGCCTTTGGGGATATAACCTTGGCCACTCGTCGCAGGAACAGGAACTCAGCAAGATCCTGATCGAGTCGCAGACGCCAATTAAGGACCAGACCACGACGGCGAATGACATCAACCCCGTGATGGCCCAGCGCGATTGGGATCGTCAGGCGGAAGATAACGTTGTGGACCGTCTCGAGCGCCTCGGACTGCTTGCCCCCGCGGGCGAAGTGGACAAAGTTCTCGAAACCGTTGTCAACAACCTCGAAGTTACAAATAACCTGGACCTCCAACCCGAAGTTCGCTGCCGCGTGCTGCTGACTTCGACCCTGGAATCCTTTGCCATCGGCCACACCATTGTGTTCAGCCGCGGTTTGATCGATGTGCTGCCGGATGAAGCCAGCCTGGCCACGATGGTTGCGCACGAGTTGTCTCACGTCGTCCTCGGCCACCGCATTGATGGACAGTATGCCTTCTTCGATCGCCTGCTCTTCGACGAGAAAGATACGTTCCGTCACTTCGGCTTCGCACGCACGCAAGCTGAAGAAGATGCAGCCAACGCCAAGGCGAATGAACTTCTTCAGAATTCGCCCTATAAAGATCAGCTCGCTACCGCGAAGCTTTTCATGAACGCTCTCGAAACGCGCCAGAAAGATATTCCAAACCTGATCAGCCCGCATCTGGGCGATCGCGTCCCCGTCAACATGACAGTCGCCTCCGCCGCCGCCCCTGTAGCTCAGCCTGTGGCAGCCGCGGCCCCGGCCGATCCAAAGAAGCCTGCTACCACCGCAGTGGTTGCGTTGCCGCTCGGCGGCCGCGTAAAGATGGACCCATGGAGCGACAAGCTCGAAATGCTGAAGTCGAAACCAGTGGGCACGGTAGCAGAGCGGGAAAAGATGCCGTTTGAAGTTACCCCGTTCATGCTTTACCTGACCCGCACAGTCAACTCGAACAGCAGCATGGCCACACCCGGTAGCGCAATCTCAGCGGATTCCAACGCAGCCGCCGGTGACAAGGCGCCAGCCGCACAGAAGTAACCGGACGGAAGTTAATAATCCAGAAGCGGCCAGTCCCCCTCAGCCCGGGCTGGCCGCTTTGTTTTTTTCTGTGGACCCTCATCGCGCGCGCGTCCCTCTCTTCAAACAACGTGCAATAAAATCCGCACATTCAATAAAGCCTGTCGCCGTGAAAGATGATTCGTGGATGCCGCATCATTTCCGGTTTTCAAAGGGTGCGGTTTTGCGATTGATGTCGGTGGGAAAAAATCTAAACCCGGACTCTTTCAAACCCGAAAGGGTCCGGCACCCGCATGAGCGGAACCAGTCGCTCAATGTTGACGTACCGGAGTGGTATCACGCAACAGTGTGTGTTAATCAAACTCAAGAATCGCGAAGGGGTTTGCCACCCGCCCGTAGAACGGGCCACCCCAAATTCATCCACACGAGCTGGGCCACCGCAGTACTTGCAAATAAGATGCGAAAAAATCTAACGAAGCTTTTTCCAGTAGACTCCACTCAAATCGATAGGGATCACAGGCGCATCGATTTGATTGCTGGTGCGAAAATCGTCGACGGCCTTGCGACACTGGGCAATTTCGCCATAATCGTCGACGATCGCATAACCACCCACGGAGAGCTTTGGGTAGAGATTCACGAGTGAATCCATCGTGGAAGCGTACATATCGCCATCGAGCCGTAAAATCGCTAGTCGCTCGACAGGTGCGACGGGAAGAGTATCCTTGAACCAACCTTTTAGAAAATGTACTCTGTCGTCCAGCAATTCATACTTGGAAAAATTGGCTTTCACCTGATCCAGGGACACGCCCAGAATGTCGCGCTTCTTCCAGTGACGGTCGCCCTTGTCCTGCCGATAGCGCCCATCCGGCTTGGGCAAGCCTTCAAACGAATCCGCGACCCAAACCTGTCGAGAATTGTCCCCATACGCCTCCAAAGCAGCCCGCATGAAAATGCACGCTCCGCCGCGCCACGCGCCGGTCTCGATAAAATCTCCGGGCACGTCTTCGCGCAGCACTTGCTCGATGCAAAATTGCAAGTTGTCCAGGCGTTTCAGCCCAATCATCGTTTCGGCATCCGCGGGCAAATCCCTGCCTTCGGCACGCCGCGCTAGATCGACATTTGCGTGGCAATAGAGGCGCAACCCCATTTTTGCCAGAATCGCGGCAACCAGAGGATAAGCGATCCACTGAATATTTTTTATGGTGAGAGGGAGCCGATATAAAGGCCGATAGGTCTCGGGGAAAATATAACGAGTCAGACATTGCTTCATTAGATTCAAGTACATTTCGGCTGGTTTGGATTCAGGTTTCATCTGGGCACGTTTCAAAAAAATTATTTCGGATTTGGAGCAATCTACTTTATCACTCCCTGGTAAAAACGGTGCCATGGGAAGTGGGGAGATCATTGGACGGGTGGCGCACCCTTGCGCTTTTTATTCAGTTGACATTTTTTCTCGCGTGAATAATACCGTCCCTTTATGTCATCCCGGAGGCACCGGCTTTTGCATTTTCCGGAGCCCTTGCCCTTCCGGACGGCTAGCCGCTCCTTTGCGTTTTTCGAAGGGGCGGAGGATTTGGCCTGAGAGCCTGCGATAGATGTGGAGATGATTTCAAAGGCGAGCGAGTCATCGAACGGACATTCCTTCTGAAAATATTTTCGCAATCCAGGTGAATCAAATATATATTTGAGGGACTCGGGAGAGGGTGTCTCTCCGTTGTGATTTCCTGTGCGGTTTCGGAGGCAATAAAAAAAATGAGTACGCGTGGAATTCGAGGATTGGCGGCTCTGTGCGTGATTGTGGCGCTGGCGTGCGTGTTTGCGGGGTCAAGAATATCCAGGTGGTCCACGGCGAGCCGGGCTGATGAGGATCCGTCGGCGAGCTTGATTGGATCGTGGCGCGGGACGCGCAAGGCTCCGGGGACGATAGCGGTGCGGCATAATTTGCTGAGCTTTATGCCCGGAGGCATCGCCATGGAGGCTGGGCCGTCTGTGTACATGACGGGCGGAAATTTTGGCAATGGCGCTTTTGTGGAAACGAGTTTTGTGGGCACATGGGTGAGCGAAGGGCATGGAAATTTTGTGGCGCATTTAATTGCGAATATTTCGGAACCTCCCGTCAGCAAAGGAACCCCGATCGGAACAGAAAATCTGACGTTCCGTTTTCACATGGAGAATGGAAAGAACGGCAAGGAATTGAAGGGCACGCTCGAAGGTATTTTTCTCGATATGGAAGGGAATACGCTGGCGCAGATGCCAGCGGGGCTGACCTGGGAAGCCACTCCCCTGACAATTACTTCCAATGGCTACAATTAGGAGGTAGAATCTGTCTCAGCCCTTCCTACAGTATTTTCGATTGCAGAAATAAACTTCGATTGGGGTATACTCCACAACCTATGCGAACACACAAAGCGATTGCGATCACAGCGGCACTGGTAATTTCATCGGCGTTTTCTGCGGCAGCCCAGAAGGCTGTCAAGGTAGAGCTGAAAGATGGCATGGGTAACAGCGTGGGCACAGCTATGCTTTCGCCTGCGGCAAAGGGCGTGAGCATCAAGCTCGATTTGATGAATCTTCCTCCTGGCGTACACGGGATTCACGTTCACGCAGTGGCTAAGTGCGAAGGCCCGGCGTTCACCACGGCCGGCGGCCACCTCAATCCGGACATGAAGCATCATGGTCTGGATAATCCGGACGGCCCGCATGCGGGCGACATGATGAACGTAACTGTGGCGGCTGATGGGACCGCAAAGTCGACAATCGTTGCGCCAGGCGTGACGATGGGCGATGGCGCGAATTCGATTTTCAGCAACGGCGGCACGGCTCTTGTGATTCACGCCATGACCGACGATCAGAAGAGCGATCCTGCGGGAAACGCGGGCGCGCGTATTGCATGCGGCGTTATTACAAAAATGTAAACGGTGCGCTGCGAGAAAGCAGCGCATTTATTTTTTAGTTGGCAAAGCGGGAAATTAAGCGTAAATTCGTTGTCGGGAAATTCACAGGTTCTTCACAATGTGAAAACGACCGCTTGACGAAAAGAGCAGACTGTTATACTCTGCATTCGTCAGACGAATGGTAGTGGAACGGCTGTCGTTTCAGGGGCGTTCAGAGTTTCCGGAAAGACCTAACTTTCAAGCGAGGTCAATTACGAACTCAGGGTAGCCAATTTGTCGAGCATCGCGCGAACCCGTCCAGGGTTAGTTTTGGACGGCTTGGCCCGGCGCTCGACGCCGGGTTTTTTATTGTTTCGACTCTTTTTTAAGGGTTGGACGTCTCACCGGGAGTGGGACGGTTCTGAAGTAAGGAACACAGAGTTCTTTGACAACTGAATAGGCTGGCATTTTGTACTACGTTTTGCGTTCGCACGAACGCGAGGCGTGGTACTAAATCTGCAAATTCTCGATAAGAGCAAATGTGGAAAGGCGAGCTTGCTTGACATGAAGTTGACTTTGCCTTCGAAAAAGTGGGCAAGGGGGATGACGTGTTGGGTAAGTTTTATGGTTAAGCTACTAAGGGCGTACGGTGGATGCCTTGGCGCCAGAAGACGATGAAGGACGTGGCAAGCTGCGATAAGCCTCGGTGAGCCGCAAGCAGGCTTTGATCCGGGGATGTCCGAATGGGGAAACCCAACGTGATGAACTCACGTTACGGCCGGCTGAATATATAGGCTGGTACGAGTCAACCTAGGGAAGTGAACCATCTCAGTACCTAGTGGAAAATAAATCTAACAGAGATTCCGAAAGTAGCGGCGAGCGAAATCGGAAGAGCCCAAACCGTTGTGTTTACACAGCGGGGTTGTAGGATCCCATGAGTAGAGTTACCAATCCGGAGGCTAGGTGAACCCGCTGGAAAGCGGGGCCACAGAGTGTGATAGCCACGTAACCGAAAGCTTACCGGACTCGAAGGGATATCCTGAGTACCACGGGACACGCGAAATCCCGTGGGAAGCTGGGGAGACCACTCTCCAAGGCTAAATACTCTCTGGCGACCGATAGTGAACTAGTACC
>DATHNC010000073.1:0-2179 GCA_035486415.1 Saccharimonadales bacterium (SeqCode) | reverse complement strand
ACCAGATTGAAGCGCAGCGCATTGAGAGAGGGCCACAGACCGGCTTTTTCGATGTAATCCGTGACCACTTTCGAACCCGGCGCGAAACTGGTTTTCACCCAGGGCTTGGTTTTCAGGCCGCGCTCGACAGCTTTTTTTGCGAGCAGCCCGGCGCCAAGCATCAACGAAGGGTTCGACGTGTTCGTGCAGCTGGTAATCGCCGCGATGACGACCGAACCGTCCGCCAGATCGAATTTGTCGCCATTATTTTGCACGCTGACGTGCTTTGGCTGCGCAGTCAGCGTCTTTTCGAACGACGCCTTCGCCTGCGTCAGCGGCACGCTGTCTTGCGGACGCTTGGGCCCCGCCATGGTTGGTACAACGCTGGCGAGATCGAGTTCGAGCCGGTCAGAGAAAATCGGATCGGGCGTTTGATCCGTACGGAACAAACCTTGGTCTTTCGTGTAGGCTTCGACCAAGCGAACGCGTTCATCATCGCGCGCTGTGAAACGCAGATACGCGAGCGTTTCGCTGTCCACTGGAAAAAATCCCATCGTCGCGCCATATTCCGGCGCCATGTTGGCTATGGTCGCGCGGTCGGGAAGCGTTAAGCTCGAAAGTCCCGTGCCGTAAAATTCCACGAATTTTCCGACCACGCCTTTTTTGCGCAACATCTGCGTGACGGTTAGAACGAGATCGGTCGCCGTCGCGCCTTCCGGCAACCGTCCGTGCAGTTTGAAGCCGACCACCGCCGGAATCAGCATCGAAAGCGGCTGGCCGAGCATGGCTGCTTCCGCTTCGATCCCGCCGACGCCCCAGCCGAATACGCCGAGTCCATTCACCATCGTGGTGTGCGAATCCGTGCCAACGAGCGAATCCGGAAACGCCAGCCGCTTACCGTCGTGCTCCTGACTAAAAACAACCCGCGCCAGATATTCCAAATTTACCTGATGGCAGATCCCCGTATCCGGCGGCACGACTTTGAAATTCTGAAATCCCTTCTGGCCCCAGCGCAAAAACGCATAGCGCTCGATATTCCGCTGCATTTCCAAGTCGGCGTTAAAAGCGAACGCACCCTCGACTCCGAATTTATCCACTTGCACGGAGTGGTCAATCACCAGTTCAGCGGGCAATAGCGGATTGATTTTTTTTGGATTGCCTCCGAGCTGCCGCATGGCCTCGCGCATGGCCGCCAGGTCCACCACCGCCGGAACGCCGGTGAAATCCTGCAGCAACACGCGCGCCGGCATGAAAGAGATTTCTTTTTCCGTCGCGCCTGCCGCGCTGGAAGGATCCCAGCCCGCCAAGGCATGAATATCTTCGGAAAAAACGAACTGACCGTCCTCGTGCCGCAGCAAATTTTCCAGCAGCACTTTCAGCGAAAAGGGCAGCCGCGAAATATTGCCGATTCCCGCGCGCTCCAGCACGCTCAACCGGTAAATTTCATACGAATCATTGCCAGCGCGCAGCACGGTTCGCGTACCAAATGAATTTTTCTTTGCGGAGCTCATGCGGGGATTAATTCTCCTCTCTTCCGAACTATCCATTTTAGCGCACTACGGTCCGGGTTCTGGCGCGAATTTCGCGCTCGGGCGTGGCAATGTGCGCATGCGCTGAAGCCGTGATGCGGCAGGGAGCTGCTTACGATTCTTGCGAGTGCTTGGGAGGTACGTAGCTGTCCGGCAGTTTCGCGCCTTCGCCGAAGAAATAGGTTTCCATCTGCTCTTCCATCACCTGTTGCGATTTCGGATCCAAGGGATTCAAGCGAAACTCATTCATCAGCATCTTGGAATGTTCCACCCACAGCTTCCAGGCTTCCTTCGAGACGTTGTCGTAAACGCGCTTGCCGATTTCGCCTTTCCACGGAATGCGATCCAGTCCCGGCATTTCCCGGCCGAATTTTACGCACTTCACGATATGTGGAGTTTGCGGCGCCGCTTGTGCGGGAGCGACTGCCCCCGGATTTCCTGAATTCTTCTCGTCGGCCATGGACGTCTCCTTGCAGACTGTGCTGCAATTCAAGATACTGCATCGGCGGCCGAAATTCCAGTTGAGCAGGCTTGCCGGGGTACGAACCCCGCGCGAGGCCGATGTCCTGTAGCGGGGCATCCGCAGAGTTGTGATAGGCTCTTGTGGAAGGGCCATTGTTTTAATAAAACATGTGTGCGTCCGGCCGGTCCTCGCCGGGCCACCAGGAAAG
>DATHNC010000072.1:0-21816 GCA_035486415.1 Saccharimonadales bacterium (SeqCode) | reverse complement strand
TTGATCGTCACGCCCAATTCGCTGGCAATAATTTGCGCAAGGGTCGTCTTGCCCAGACCGGGCGGGCCATAGAGCAAAACATGATCGAGCGCCTCACCGCGGCTACGCGCGGCCTGAATGGCAATCTCTATGTTTTCTTTTACGCGCGTCTGGCCGATGTAGTCGGCAAAGCGCTGCGGACGGACACTCGCGTCAATGCGCGCGTCTTCATCGAGCATTGCACCACTAACGATGCGGCGTCCTTCCTGGTCCATTTTCGGTTCGCTACCTGTTCCGTGACTCATATTATCGGGCTGCCCGCGCGGAATTCTGAGAAGGCGCCGTCAATTCCTGCAGAGCGCTGCGCAAAAGAGCTTCAAATGTTTCGGAGACTCCCTTTTTTCCGGCGCGTTCGACGACTTGTTCCGCGGCGTGCTGGTCGTAACCAAGATTGAGCAGAGCGGAAACAACATCGCCCGCCGTGCCCAAAGTCGTGACAGGCTTGCGCGCATCTTCCGGAAATTCTTCGGCGGCAAGCTTGTCGCGCAGTTCGACGATGATGCGCTCGGCAGTTTTACGGCCCACGCCTGGAATGCGAGTGAGCCGCGGCAGATCGCCTGCGCGAACCGCAGGCACCAGATCATCCACGCTCATTCCGGAAAGAATTTTAAGAGCCAGCGACGGACCCACGCCGGAAGCGGAAATGAGCAGCTCGAACAGATGTTTTTCGCGAGCGCTTAAAAATCCGTAGAGGGAAATTGCGTCTTCGCGCACCTGCGTGTGGATCAGAAGAGTTACGTTGGAATGAAGATCGCCCAGCGCATAAAAAGTCGACAGCGGAATGTGTACAAGGTAGCCCACGCCACCCACATCCACCAGCACCTGATTCGGTCTTTTATCGCCAAGCGTTCCGCGAAGCTGCGCAATCATCTTATGTATACCTGATGTGTCTACCCGCCCGCGATTATGGAGGCATGCCCACGGAGTGTCAACGCAGAGACATTTCCGCCCTCACTCCGCATGGCATTTGTTACGAATATGATTTTGACTGAATTTTTTGCCAACGTTGATTTGTTCGATCAACTGCGAGGCAAAATTATTTATCGCCCAGGTCCACGGAATCGATGATGCCGATTACTGCGGAGTCGATGGCGGAGTTGGGGCGGCCGACGGCCGTCATGGCGGAGAAACCTTCGGTGGTGAGCAACACGCGCTCGCCGATGCCTGCGCCTACCGCGTCCAGCGCGAGGATTGGGTCGCCGCGATCCGTGCCGTCCAGCTGGATGGGCTGAACCATAAGAATCTTGCGCCCTTCGTGTGAGGGCACTTTTTGAGTGGCAACCACATCACCGATGACAAGGCCAATCAGCATGAGAAGAAGTGTAGAGCCCTTTCACAATTCAAAAAAAGAATTTCAGAATCGTATGAATGGGAACAGATGAAAAATAAATTTTAGTTTGCCGGGATATTCACGGAATCGACGATGCCGACGATGGTGGCTTCCGTCGGCAAGTCGGCGGGAGCGAAGGGGAAGCTGGCCTCCTTACCGCGGCACCAGTAAATGGTTTCTCCGGCGCCAGCGCCCACTGCATCGAGCGCCACGACTGGGCGGCCTTTATCGCGGCCTTTGCGATCCAGTGGCTGAACAATGAGAAGCTTTTGCCCGACCAGAGCGGGGTCCTTCATCGTGCAAACAACGTTTCCGATAATGCGTCCAAGAAGCATCTTATTTTTTCCGCGCGTCGGCCAGCTCAGTTTCGTGCACAGCATCGAGCATCACTTCGTCAACAATGCCCACGATGGCGGCATCCACGGGGCGGTCCTTGCATTCCGCGGCGTTGCGCGCAGAGCTTCCAGTCACCACCAACACCGTCTCGCTGAATCCTGAACCCACTGTGTCCACGGCAATCATGTAACCCGGTTCGCCATCGCCTTGCGGCGAAATCGGCTTCACCACCAGGAGTTTTTTTCCTTCGAGCCGCGCATCTTTGCGCGTCGCAACCACGGTGCCGACAATGCGTCCAAGAATCATGAATTCAGCATCAGCCCCTTATCCAACTCGGATCCAACAATCGTTCATCGTTCTACAAAAGTAAAATGTACGGCAGCAACATCGCTCATGCATCACGCATGATCATTACTATATTTCGGTGCAGCGGGAATTTGCCCCATCCACAAAGCTATCCGCCTAGTCTCCGGCGGCAACGGCAGTCTTGCCAATGGGAAGCACATCTTCCAGCGACTGGTGCGGGCGCGGAATGACGTGAACGGAAACCAGTTCGCCGACGCGTCGCGCTGCAGCGGCTCCGGCATCGGTCGCGGCCTTCACGGCGGCAACATCGCCGCGAACCATGGCCGTGACATAGCCAGAACCAATTTTTTCCCAGCCAACGAGCGTGACCTTGGCCGCTTTAACCATCGCGTCCGAGGCTTCAATCATCGCGATCAAGCCGCGGGTCTCGATCATGCCAAGTGCTTCGCCCATTCTGTTTCCTCCGTGGCCGGCATTTGAAGTTTCCGCCGGTTCAGCTGTCAAAAAATTGTTTGGCCCGAAGAATTAGCTGTCGCCGAAACTGCGGGTTTATCGAAGCGAACGATCCTTGCGCACCGCTTCTTCGATCAACCCTTCCAATTCCCTCCGGGTTATCGAAATGCGTTTCGTTCGTTGTTCTTCATTCGCCGCGTCGTCGCTTGTAATCGGGCAGCCGGGAAGCATTGGGGCCGCGGTTGTGGTGCCGTAGCGAGCGCGCGCGACGAGCAATTTTTCCACATCGCGCCCAGAAAGCAAGACCTGTTTCCCCAAGAGCTCTGTCATCAGAGAAACCTGAGCGAAATGTTCGAGCGTTTCCATCCGGAAAAATGCAGTCAACAAATCGGGACCGCACGTCACGACCCCATGGTTGGCCAGCAAAATTGCATCGTACTGCTGGACCATGGGTTCGAGCGCGTCTGAAAGTTCCTGCGTCCCCGGAGTTCCATAGGGCGCCACGGGAATGCAGCCGAGCGCGATAATCAATTCGCTCAGTAGCGCCTTGTTCAATGGTATTCCCGCTGCGGCATGTGCCGTGGCGGTCGGCGGGTGAGCGTGCACTACGGAATAAACATCCGGCCGCCGATTATAAATTAAAAGGTGCATGGCCAGTTCCGAGGAAGGCTCGCGACGGCCGGAGAGTTTGCGGCCGCGCAAATCGGTGATCACCAGATCATCCGGAACCATCATGCCCTTGCTCATTCCGGTCGGCGAAGTCAGGATATGCTGCGAATCCATACGCACGGAAATATTTCCGTCGGTCGCCACCACAAACGAGCGGGAGTGAATCCATCGGCCCACCGTGCAAATATCGCGGCGGTGTTCGTCCTCGGACTTTACATTGCCATTGGTAATAAAATCGGCATTCATCGGTTGCGGGAAATTGCCTGCGTCCTCTCTAATAATTCCATCCATCCCTGTCTCAGGAAACTGTTGCCAACGCCTGGGGTCCAATCCCGCTCCAGACGCGCGGCGATATAGTACATCTGTCAGGCGTAAATTCCACGCTCCTTCAACGCAAAAGCGACGCGATCGATTCCAAGCATGTAGGCGGCGACGCGATTATTGACCTGGTGCATCTCCGCATAGCGAACCACTTCCTCAAAACTGCGCTCAATTACGTCTTTCAAGCGATCGTTCACTTCTTTTTCGCTCCAGAAATATCCCTGGCGATCCTGCACCCATTCAAAATAGCTGACGGTCACGCCGCCCGCGTTCGCCAGGATGTCGGGGATCACGAAGATGCCTTTGCGGTCCACAATCTCATCCGCCATCGCCGTGCTGGGCCCGTTCGCGCCTTCGCACAAGATACGGGCCTGCAACCTGTGCGCATTCTGGGAAGTGATCTGATTTTCGACTGCCGCGGGAATGACGACTTCGGCGGGCTGGAAGAGAATTTCGCTCGCGTCCATTTTTGCGCCGCCGCCCGGAAAGTCGGGAAGCGGCTGCCGCTTCACATTCACCCAATCGATTAGTTTGGGAATGTCAAACCCGTTTTCGTTATAAAGCGCGCCATGAACATCGGCGACTCCCACGATTTTGTACCCAGCATCGTGCAAAAGCATTGCCGCCATGGAGCCGACATTTCCGAATCCTTGCACGATGACGCGAGTATTGACGCGAAGCATGCGAAATTTGGCCAACGCGCGATCGCAATTGAAAAGAACACCGCGTCCCGTCGCTTCATGACGCCCACGGGATCCGCCGAGATCCACCGGTTTACCCGTAACCACAGCGGTTTCGGTGTGCCGCACGTGCATGGAATAGGTATCCATGATCCAGGCCATGGTCTGTTCATTGGTACCGAGATCCGGGGCCGGCACATCGCGCTCCGGACCAAACCATTCCAGAAGTTCAGCCGTGTAGCGGCGCGTAATTCGCTCCAGCTCGCCGCTTGATAATTTCGCTGGATCGCAAATCACCCCGCCCTTGGCTCCTCCAAACGGGATATTCACAACCGCGCATTTCCAGGTCATCCAACTGGCGAGCGCGCGGACTTCATCGAGCGTAACGTTGGGAGCGAATCGAATGCCGCCCTTGCCCGGCCCGCGAACGATCGAATGATGCACGCGGTAACCGATAAATACTTCGAGGTGGCCGTTGTCGAGGACAACGGGAATGTAAACTGTGACTTCTTTGTTTGGATATTTCAGGAAGCGGTAAACGCCTTCTTCAAGCCCTAACTTTCGTGCGGCTGCTTCAAAGCGCGCATCCGCAGACTCATAAACATTGAACTCATCCCGCGTAACAAGCGTGGCCATGGAAAAGCGCTCCTCACGAACCCTGCCGGCTCCGTTAACACTTGGATCGGCAATCCCACGCAAAAGATACCTGCTGCTTCAGCCATTTTTGGGCTTAAAGCCGCACGCCGCAAGTATACGAATCAAACCGCGCGTGGTGCAAGAAAAGGAATCGAGTTCTGCAAGAAAATCACTGCGGTTTCGAGGAAAGAGATTGCCGCCGTTCGATGAACTCCTCGATCAAGAGTTGCGAGAGGCGCTGCGAGTTATGCCGCACAACCCCGTGCTCCTCAAGCAAATTGTCCAGCAAACAGCGCACGCCCATTCGTTGCAGGTCCGGCAGGTCCACTCGCACGGGCTGTGCACCACGCCGGCTGTACCGCCTGGCCACTTCGAGTGAGATGGGCTGATTGCTCGCAACCACCCAATCGAATATTTTTCTCCGCGTATGCGCGTAAATCACGCGAACATGGTCGGCCAGCGAAAATTGGTCGGTCTCGCCCGGCTGCGTCATCAGATTCGCGACGTAAACACGCGTTGCAGCAGACTTCTCAATCGCTTCGGCAACGCCGGAAACCAGCAGATTCGGCAGGATGCTGGTGTAAAGAGAACCAGGCCCGATCAATATGAGATCCGCCTTGTGGATGGCCTCCAGCACATCGGGCAACGGGCGAACGTGGCGAGGATGCAATCTGAGCTGGCGTATTTTCTTGCCGCATTTCGCGATGCGAGTTTCTCCCGAAACTATCTTTCCGTCCGCCATCACAGCTTCCAGGGAAACATTCTCCAACGTGGTTGGAAAAATGCGCCCGCGGATGGCCAAGACTTCCCCGCTGACGCGCACGGCCTCGGAAAAATCGCCGGTTACGTGACTCAGTGCGGTAAGAAAAAGGTTTCCGAAGCTGTGTCCGCGCAATCCGCGGCCAGCATGAAAGCGGTATTGGAAAAGGCGCCCGAGGAGGGCTTCATCCTGTGAAAGCGCGACCATGCAGTTGCGTATATCCCCGGGAGGAAGCACGCGATATTCGCGGCGCAATCGCCCGGAACTGCCTCCGTCGTCCGTCACTGTAACAATAGCCGCGAGATCACTGATCGGGTGGCGCTCCGACTCATGCCTGCGGCGGGAAATGAAATGCTTCAGACCGCGCAGCAGCATTGAAAGTCCCGTGCCGCCACCGATTGCGACCACGCGCACGCCCCCATGGCCCGTGGCGCGTTGTCGTGTGCTTTTTTTCATCAGGATTGCTTCGCAATTTTACGAAGGCTCGGCACAACTGGTTTCAAGCGCCCGAGGCTTCGCGTTCAGGGTAGAGCAATTCAGTAAATCGGGGATCTTCCTGGAGGAACGCAAAATCTTCATCGTTACGTGCGTGATAGCGATTTTCGGGGCGCAACTGAATCGCGATTTTCAAATTTTCCATCGCGGATTCGGCTTCCCCGGTTAAGCAATCGAGCGCAGCCATGGCGTAAAAAACATAGTCAGCCTTGGGCGCTAATTTCTTGGCGCGCAAAAGATGCTCGCGCGCTTCATCCCAGCGGCCCAAATTCATCATGGCTACGCCGGACTGATAATGTTCTTCTGGTGTTCGTACGGAAGGTGCAGCCTGCTTGGCCATGCGCTGCTCAACAATGCGGAGATGGATGCGCGCACGATCGGCTAATTCCTTGCTCGGGCCTGCCTCAACCTTTTCGAGCAATTCTTTTGCCTTCACAAATTTTTGCTGATGGAAATGCTGTACCGCTTGTTCGTAAATCTTTAGCTGCTGTTCGAATTGAGGTTCTACCATCTGGCGTACCGCTTCCGCGTGCGCTGCGATTTTACTAACTTCCTTGTTTTTCAATGGCTTACGATTACTCTTAACCGAACCTGCCCGACCAGCTCGTTTTGTAGACTTCCCAGTCTTCGGCATTTCGGGGAGTCTAACAGAGGTCCTACCCGCCGTCAACGGAACAGCCTACAAGCACGGGGAGGGACAGTTTGCCGCCCTCCCGGTACCTATAACCGCTTATTTCTTAGTTACGGCTGCATTCGGCATCGCTGGCGCTGTTGCCGGCATTGCCCCAGATGGGGTCGAATCCTGTACCAACAACTTCTTTGCGGAGTCCGGAAGCTTGTCGCTGTTGGCAACGAAGAGAGCTACTTGCCACATTTGATTGTCATCCAGAATTCCTGAGAAGGTTGGCATTCCCGTCAGGCGGATACCGTTCTTGATCTTCCAATAGCTTTCTTGCGGAGGATCATCCGAAACGCCTTTGCCCTTAAACATAAGGGTAGCGTGGGGATACATATTCGAAGCGATCGGAGCAGGCTGATTCGGCAATCCGTGGCAAACCGAACATTGCTCCTTATAAATTTTAGCGCCGGCCACATAATTATCGTCGCTCGGCTGAATCGGTGGCGCTGGAACGTTGGCCTTCTCGATATGCGCATCAAGAGATTTGTTGGCCATCTTCTTTTCCATCATCATCGGCGGATCCGCAACGGCTGCCGGCGCCATTCCCGATACAAAATAAAAATAGACGGACCCAGCAAGTAGAGCGACTCCAATTAACACACCAACGACGAAACCCTTCATATGGTTCTTTCTCCCTTATGCGAAATTGGACACCAGAGTATAGTTCAATTGCTTCCTAATTCCCCACTCAAAATTTCTCTAAAATGCCTATGTACGGGCATGTCCCCGAAACGAGCAACGGAAGCCTGAGGAATCACACAAAATTTCCAGAATACCCAAATCTTTACCGACAATAGGGTAGAACTCTTCAACTCTGAGTCATCCTTACGCCTGGGGGTTGTACGACCGCCTTATGCCTGTGGCGCAACAAAACTTGGTTTGAACATTGGACTCGCTTGGCGCGTGTGCTATAAAAGAGGACCGGTCAGTCAGTCCGGACAACCGTGCCTTTTATCAACTTTCCTGCTCGCGAAATTAATTGCAAGTTGGTTTACTACGGCCCAGGTCTGGGCGGTAAGACTGCCAACCTTCAGTGGATCTACGACCATACGGGATCCGCACAGAAGGGCAAGATGATTTCCTTGGCAACGGAGACGGATCGAACGCTTTTTTTCGATTTTCTTCCAATCGATCTGGGCACGGTGCGCGGATTTAAAACGCGCATTCATTTGTATACAGTCCCTGGCCAGGTATTCTACGAAGCGAGCCGTAAGCTCATTTTGAAGGGCGCCGATGGCGTTGTTTTCGTAGCTGACTCGCAGGAAGAACGTCTGGACGCAAACCTGGAAACCATGGAAAACCTCCGCGAGCACTTGAAGGAACACAAGCTCGACTTCCAAACGATTCCCTATGTCCTGCAGCTCAATAAGCGCGATCTTCCCGGAGTCCTTTCCGTCGAGGAACTTACCAAGCAACTGCAAGTGAAGGGCGAGCCGGTTATGGAGGGAGTGGCCATTACAGGGCAAGGAGTGTTTGAAACTCTGCGGGAAGTGGCCAAGCTGGTCCTTGCCGAATTGAAAAAGGGCACTTAGTAGTACTAACATTCCGATCTCTTAAATTTATCTGATCAAACTTTCCTTTCAGACAGCTGTACTTCAGTACAGTGGACATTCCAATACGCTCCGCACATTTTCTTCATTCACAGTTTCCTAAGCGATCTATCATTATGTATATGCAGATTTCATTTTCTGCGGATTGCGAACTGACATGAATTCCAAGCTCCTTACGATTCTCGACCAGCAACATCCGCCCATATCGGATCCAGCACTGCATGAAGCTCAGGAAAACCTGCAGAAGCTGGAGCGCCGCGACTGGTGGTTGTGGAGCATGGCTGTCGTCGTCATGCTTTTGCTCACGTTTGCCGTTTTCTCGATGAGCTTTCCGGGCATTATTAAGGTTGATGATCCATGGTTTGAACTCAGCTTAAGTCGAGACATACGTGGCCTCGTCGGTTTAGTTCTAATCTTTAATGCCTATACCATCTATCAGCAAATCATGGTCAAGCGATTGCGCCGGGACTATTCGGGCAAGATCAACGAGATGCAGACTCTGCAAGTTCGCGCCGAGGAACTCGAACGATTGGCGCAGGTAGACCCCTTAACGGGGCTGTCCAACCGACGGGTCACGGAAGAACGTCTCGCGTCGGAAGCCTCACGCTCCAGGCGGACTGGGCACCCCCTGACCGTTGTTTGTTTCGATCTCAACGAGTTCAAACATATCAATGATACCTATGGCCACCTCGCAGGGGACCTCGTCCTCAAACATTTTGGAAATCGACTGCAATCCGCAATTCGAAAATCGGACACCGCAGCGCGCATGGGGGGAGATGAGTTTCTGATTTTGCTCCCTGATTGCACGACGAGCCAGGTTCAAATCCTCATTTCCAGACTGCGGCCCATGGAACTTGATTGGGGAGGAGTAAAAATTCCCATTAGGTTTTCGGCGGGTTGGGTTGGATACGACAAAGATGAAACAACAGAAAGATTTCTGGAGCGCGCCGATCGCATTTTGTATGCCGAAAAGCGCTCCGGAAAAGTGGTCGAAAAGGAAGCGAATATGCCTTCCCGCAATGAGACACAGGCTAAAACAGAAATGTCCTCCGCGATCGTGTCTGTGTGATTGACTTTTGGCATTTTTATGTTTAAGTATATTTAATAATTGTTTAATGAATTAGATCTTGGTCCTCATCGAGCTGGCTACAAACATGCAGTGAAATGATGGGCGATATTGGGTATAACAGGTCATCAGAAATTTTTGAGGCAATCAAATGGCAGAAATAACCACCACTAGAAGACGAAGCCAACGCCTGTTTCTTCGGGTTCCGGTAGTGGTCCAGGCGAGTGAACCGAATCGACCTCCCATGTTGGAAGAAACTCATACTGTTGTCTTGAATGCTCATGGCACTCTTCTGGAAATGCACGCCGCTCTCGACACGGGCCAAACGGTTACTTTAAAGAACCTTAGAACAACCGAAGAAATTGAATGCACTGTGAAATTGGTTACTCCAACTGATGGCGACAGATTCAATGTTGCTCTTGAATTCAAGAAGCCCAACGCGAGTTTCTGGCAAATCAGCTTCCCCCCGGAAGATTGGGCTCCGCATGATAAAGACCCTCGGAAACCCCGCTGATAAACAGGGGCAAAACTCCATTATTTCCTTGAATACTCTTGAGACCCGGCAAGATCATCCCGTTTTGGGATTTTGGCGGAATTCCTTGTGCAGTTTCTTCAATAAAAAAGGGAGGCAATAACCTGAACGGTTATCGCCTCCCGGGGTGGGGTGTTGCTGGGTAAACTCGGCAAATCAAAATTCAAAAAGTCTTGTAAACCGGCTGCTTCCTTGCAAAAACTTGAGTTACCTTCACCATCTGACCTAGGGAATAGCATACAGTGCACGCAATGTCAACAACGATTATTGTTAAAAAATATGCCTGTTTACGAAACCCTGAATTCGCCATTCGGCAAAACCGACGGAACCGCATCCAAAACTTCGCGAACCCTTCTACAAAGGGCGGAAGGGGTGTAAGGCTTTCTGAGAATTGCCACTCCGTGTTCTACAAGATCAGCCAAAACAGCAGTTTCATTACTGTATCCCGTGGCGAAAACCACTAAAATCCTCGGGTTTAGCTCCTTTATGGCAGCGAAAACTTCAGGACCACTACGCCGAGGCATGATAACATCCAGCAAAACCAGCGAAATTTTCTTTTGATTCATCGTAAAGATTTCAATGGCTTCCTCTCCGTCATGCGCCAACAGCACGTTATATCCTTTGGCCAACAAAACGGAGTAAGCCATCTCGCAGATCCCATCGTGATCGTCCGCAAGCAAAATTGTTTCGTTTCCGCCGCGGACCGGCAAATCATCGAGAACGAAGGGTCGAAATTCGGTCTGGGTTGGCACACCATTCATGGGAAGAAAAATTCGAAATGTACTCCCTTTTCCGGGTTCGCTTTCCACCTGGATAAATCCGTTATGCTGTTTGACAATGCCATAGACGGTGGCCAATCCCAATCCAGTCCCCTTGCCCATGGGTTTGGTGGTAAAGAAGGGCTCGAAAATTCTTTCTCTCGTCACAAGGTCCATTCCCATCCCCGAGTCTTTCACTTGCAATGCGGCAAAGCAGCCGGTTTGAACGCCTTCTGTGTTTCGCGCATCTTCTTCGGAAAAGTTGGCGTTATGGGTTTCGATCGTAAGGGTTCCGCCTTTCGGCATGGCATCGCGGGAATTGAGGCACAAATTGATGAGCATTTGTTCAATTTGCGTGGGATCCGCGCGCACCGACAGCAAATCATCCGCCAGATTTGTTTTGATTTCGACATCTTTCCCGATCAATTTGTCCAACAGGCTCATCACGTCACGAACGGTTTGATTGAGGCTCAAATTTTTGGGCTCCAGAATCTGCCTGCGCGCGAAGGCCAGCAATTGCTGGACAAGAGCTGTCACCCGATCACATTGAATATGAATTTTTTTGAAATAGTTTTTCAGCACCGGGTTCGTGGCAGCCGTCTCATCTTCACCCATCTCCGCCCAACCTAAAATGGCGCCAATTACATTGTTAAAATCGTGAGCGATACCTCCAGCGAGTTGGCCAAAGGCTTCAAATTTTTGTGCTTGTTGCAACTGCCGTTCCAGTGCCCGGCGCTCGGTGACGTCCCTCGAAACCGTAGCCACAAAACGTGGCTCACCTGTTTTTTGATCCTTTACCTGAAATCCCACGAAATCCATTGGCAGGCTTCGTCCTGTTTGGAGGTGGCGAAATAGCAATTCTCCCTCCCAATGGCCTGATGTGAGAAGCGCTGGAAGTATGGTGTTATAAACCAGCGGGAGATCGGCGGGAACTACGTAATCGATCGAGTGGGTTCCTTTAATCGATTCTTCACTGGGAATTCCAAGCATGGCGCGGCCCGCGGGATTCACATATTGCACGTTGTCGTTCAGGTCGGCGACCGCGATAAAATCCCGGCTGTATTCGACCAGCGTAAAAAATTTCTGTTTCTCTTCCTCCGCCCGCTTTCGTTCCGTAATGTCCAGGGCAACCACGAGACCCGCTATCACGCCGGAATAATCCATTTTATGCAGAAACATTTCCACGTCGATTACAGAACCGTCCTTCTTGCGATGGCGCCATTCACCGGAAAGCCTCTCGTGCATCCTCGTATCTCGGATAGCGCCCAACAATTGGGGGATCTCTTCCGCCGGATGCAATGCTCCGGTATTCATCTGGAGAAATTCCGCGCGGGTGAACCCATAGTGGCGCAACGCCGCGTCATTCACTTGAAGGAATTGGAGTGTTTCCATTTCAAAAACCCACATGGGCAGCGGATTTTTTGCGAACAGAAAAAGTGAATTCCCTTCGCTTTGGCGCAGGGCCTGAATCATCAGCTGCCGGGCGTCGCGCAGAGCTCTTTCTTCGAGCGCTCGCGCCACGACCACTGGCAGCCGGGCTAAGTTGTCTTTCAACACGTAATCCGTAATGCCTTGTTTAATGCATTCGACGGCCACTTCTTCGCCTAACGTTTCTGTAACCAGGATGAAGGGAACGTCACGCCCGGCCCGCCGCATGGCCGAGAACGCCTCTATACCAGTCCATCCCGGCAAACGGTAATCGGAGAGCACTACATCGAAGGGAAACCGAGAGATAGACTCCAGGAATTCCGATCGCGTGGCGATGACTTGCGGCTTGCAACTAAATCCCGCCCGCACCAATTCATCAATATTTTTCTCAGCTTCAGGAGTGGATTTTTCAATTAGCAGCGGATGCAAAGGTGCGGACATATTCCAAAACTTTGTCAAAGCTGTATTGGTCGTCGCCTGGCTCATCGTAGCAGCTCCCCACAAGTCATCCCGGAGAGCCGAAACATTTGCCAAGAATCGATTGGATGCCGGCGTGACTCTCTTCTCATGGAAGCCGAATAGCGAATGACGGAGCGGAGGAAATGGAAGGCCGACCTCACAGCTCGCGCGCTAGTAATCCATTCGTGGATATACACGTTTGCCATAAACTGATTCGAATCATTCAGGAAATGCATGCACTGCCTCGTCCATGAGTTTCAAAGTGGAATGCAAAATGAAATGCAATCAGGAATGATTGAGACCACGAACACTCCACGATTGTTCTATCGGCAGGAATGCGATATTGCTTGAGGCAAATTCGGAGGTCAGGTAATTGTCGCGCAAGGAAGGCTACGCAACTGTTGATTGTTTGGCAACTTGCGGCACGCTGTCGCGCGATTGTTTCTTTCGTTTTTCCTCATACATACTGGTATCGGCAATCCGAAGCAATTGCTCCAATGACGGTTGATGCATCGCAGGCACATCGGCGATTCCAACGGATAAGGATATCCGGAAATTCCACGATGTCAGCCCATTGATGAATTCGATCCGTGATTTGAGCCGTTTGCGAACTTGCTCGGCGGAATCCTGCGCCGCATCCGTCATTAACACGCAGAATTCGTCTCCGCCCAACCGCGCCAGGATGTCTGACTGACGAAAACAATTGCGCAGAACATTGGCCGTCACAATCAAGGCACGATTGCCTTCCAAATGACCGTGGGAATCGTTTATCAATTTTAATTCGTCCAGATCGATGTAAATCAGCAGCGCGGGGCCCCTGCGCTGAAGCATTCGCAAATGCTGTTCCGCCAGGGCCATAAATCCGCGGCGGTTGTATAAGCCTGTCAGATCATCTCTTAGCGAAAGGTCATGCAGATTTTTTTGGAGTCTGTGGCGCTCGATGGAATATTTCAGCGCTTTTACGAGGTTGGGCCGATCGAGCCGTTCCTTGAAAAGGATATCCTGCGCCCCTTGCCGCAAGGACTCCACCGCAAAAAGTTCGTCGTCACAATCCGCCAGTACAACCATGGGGATGTCCGGGGCTGCCGAACGAGCGGCTTGCACACATGTGCGACAATGTTGATCTTTGGATCCCAGATCAAGCAACAGAACATCCGTCGGATCCATGGTGATACGTTCGGCCGCGAGATTGACATCCGTGACGTGAGAAATATGAAAATTGCCACTATCTTGCGTATCTAAGAGTCCTCTAATTCGACAGGCATCTTTCGTTTCGCCTACTACCAATATCCGAATCGGACAACCATTCATGGACACCGAGCAACCTCGTGATTCCCAATCTTGGTTCGACCATTCTGAGATAAGTGAATTGAATTTCAGAATGAAACCAGGCTCGCCTCAAGACGGTCCATTGCAAAGTCGCATGGGGCCTGGGGGCCAAGCGAACAAGGGAATTCACTTTCTGGAAGGGTGAACACCAGTCTCAACCTCATGCAAAATGTTGTCAAGGGTGGGACCGAAACGTGATGTTTGAAAGATACTCCCCTTTAGAACGCAATTGCGGGCCTTCCAAACGAATCTACTTCGCAGTGTTACGCGTTTGACTCAGAAGATTTATAAACAGGCGGAATGCACCGGCGTTGCCTTCCGGCAACTGACGTGAAAACGAAAGCCCTGTGTAGATGTAAACGCCCTTGCCCGTGCGCGTCCATATCAGGCTGCCCTGCAAATCTTTTTCACCGGGATCGTGCATCGATAGAACCGTGTGATATTTTTCATCCCACTTTTCCAGGAAATAGAGACCGCGTTCCTGCACCCAGCCATCGAAATCGTGCGTTTCGATTTTATTCGGGAAATTCAAAAGCGGGCTTGCAGGGTCGGTGAAATTTACCGCCGCGGTTTCATCCGTCACGCGCGGACCCGGCCCCATGGTTGCGGGAAACGGAGCAGGCTTGAGCGGATCCCAGATGGCGGGACGCTGATCGAGCACAACAAGCGTGCCGCCATTTGCCGCGTAATCGAGGAGCCGCCAATTGGATGCGACGACATCGGAGCGCAATTCATAAGCGCGCATGCCGACAACGATGGAATCAAAACGGCTGAGATCGCCGAATGCCAGAGCGTTTGCATCCAACATTTCAACGTCAACGCCAAGTCGTCGCAAAGAATCCGAAATGGCGCCATCGTTATCCGCAGAAACGTAACCGACGCGAAGGCGTTCCGGAACCGTGATCGCGAAAACATGTACGGGCACAGTGGCGGGCTCGCTCCAAAGATAGGTCGGCAACGATGGCAGCGGTTCGAGCGAATTTTCAAATGTGGCATCGCCGCGCTTCACATAAGCTTTCAATTCGTAATTTCCAGCCGCGATTTTATCCGGCGCGCTGACAGTCAAGTGCACCAGACGGTCGCCTGCGCCGGAAAATTCAACGGCCTCTGGCTCCGGCGCTTTCCACCCCGATGGCACTTCGACCCCCACATTTACCTTCGAAGCTACCTCCGAAAACGAATGCACGCGGGCAAAAATGTCAAATTGACGGGGCTCATGCGACTCAACGACCACATACTGTTGGGGCTCCGGAGTAATCCCGACTGGAGGAACGATACGCAGTGGATAGGTGAGCACGCTGACGGAAGTGGAATGCAGACTCCCCACGGGCGCCGTAAAGTCGAAATTGTATCCGTCAACTTCCACGTGCGTGCACGCGTTCACGAGCGGCGGCGGAAACGGATAGAGAAATTCGCCCGGAGTGCGCGGCGTTTTGGCTCCAGCGGGGACTACAACGCTGAAGTTGATCGATCCTTCTTTTTCTTCCCGTTTCGTGATGTTCCAACCTGCGGGGAGCAGCAGTTCGGGCTTTGAGAAATTCGCTGGCAAGTCGTTACGGTGGGCGATCTCGGCGCGCACGCTAAAGCCCTCGCCGGCGACCAGCTCACTACGATCCGCGTTGGAAACAATTTTGATCGCCGCGGCATCCGAAAGCGCGTAATTGATTCGCCCGCGCACCTGTTCGAGTTCCCACAGAGCGCCGGCAGCCGAGACATCCTTCGACTTTTTCAGCTGGTCTTCGAGCGCGGCAATGCGTTTCCCCGCTTCAGCGATATTGCGCACCGCACTGCCCCAATCCAGTTTTTCCGCCGCAATGCGCGCCTGGTCCAGATCGTGATCGGTGGCGGCAAGAGAATCTTCCGCAGGCACAGGAATCAAATGCGCAAGAGAGGTCAGCGGCTGCGCAAAATCCGATGGCGAGGGAGCGCCGCCGGTGGAGCGCTTCAAACCGTACGGGCGCCGGACAAACGGTGCATTGATAAATGGCGTCACGCCTTGCGAGCGATGATGCAAATACCCTTCGAGTGAAATGTCACGATAGCTGAGCCCCCAGATCGGAGAAATTTCATCGGCGGGAACAATCCATGACCCACTGTAATCCACTTTTTCATTCGGCGCAGTCGCGCGGACGGGATTCATCACGGTTTCCACGCGCCAGGGTTTCAGGCCTTCCGCAATCTGATCCGGATACTTGGTGGGATCGGCGGCGGCTTCGACGGCTTTCGGCGTCTGGTAGCCGGAGTCCTGATGATTCCCGTGTCCGGTTGTCTGTCCACCCCATCCATTGACCACAATTTGCGGGCGCAGCATGCGAATCATGCGCACCATGTCTTCCAATTCCAGGCCCTGCCATTTTTCGAGCGTTTCGCTGAGCGTTTTTGAAAATCCAAAATCAACCACGCGCGTGAAATAAAGATGCGGCCCTTCCACATTCATGGCTGCGGAAAGTTCAGAGCTGCGAAGAATGCCGAGTTGCGCGCCTTGCTCCGGGCCAATGGCATTCTGGCCGCCCTCTCCGCGATTCAGTGTCAGGAGCGTTGTGTCCGTGCCCAGCGCATGCGGCAAGTAGGTGAGCAACGTCGAAGCTTCATCATCAGGATGCGCCACGGTGAAGAGAACGCGGGTCACCACGCGCGCCTTTTGAATCGCTTCGAGTGTGTCCGCGACGCTTTCGCCGCGGCCCGGCGCAGGTGGCTCCTGCTGCGCGGAGACTCGCGTCATCGTCAGAGAAAGCGCGCAGAGAACTGCAACGAGCGAAATCCAGACAGATTTTTGCGCACGCTTCATCGTTGCGCCTCCACGACAACCGCGAACGGCCAGATGCGCCGGTAGCGCGCCTGAATCATATACGTAACGATGCCCAAAGCAATCACTCCAAGCCCTCCCAGGGCGAATGTTCGACCGGTAGAGTAAAACAATGCCGCCCAACCCAAAATTGCCAATATAGCTGGCCAAGGATAAAACCACATCTTAAAGGGAAGCCGCTCCGGAGGCCAGTGGCGGCGCAAAATCATCACACCGACGCCCTGGCTGATAAATTGCACAATCAGCCGCACAGCGATAATCGCCTTGATCACACTGGATAGACGGAACAGCACGCTGAAAGCGAGCGACGCCGCGCCCAGAAACAACAGCGATACATGAGGAAAATGTTTTGTGGGATGCACTCGCGCAAAAATCGGAAAAAAATTGCCGTCCTCAGCCGCCGCAAAGGGCACGCGCGAATAGCTGAGCAGCGTGGTGAAGAGCGATGCGAATGCGATCCATAAAATCATGATCGTGGCAAAGGTGGCGGCGCGCGGGCCGTACAAGCGCTCCACAAATGTGCTCACAATGTATTGCGAATTTTGAGCCTCGCGCCACGGCACCACGCCCAGAATGCTGGTCTGCATCGCCAGATACAGCACAGCGATTCCCGCGATAGAAATCAGGATCGTGCGAGGAATATTTTTTTCGGGATCGCGAATTTCCGCACCCAGATTGCAGATGTGGTAGTAGCCCAGATACGTGTAGATCGTGTTGACAGTAGCCGATCCGAGCCCCGCAAAAAATAGCCAGGACCAGTTCCACGCGCCCGGCGGAAAATCAAATGCCATGCGCGCTGAAAAATGCGTCAGCCCTCCCCAAATCATCCATAGCATCGTACCCACAACGCCGACCCACAAAAATTTGGAGATCAATCCGACTGCGGAAATCCTGCGATATAAAAGCACGATTAAGGAAATAACGAGTGCGGCGGAAATCGCTTTCTGCTGATACAGCCCTAGCGGAACAAGATACGTCAGATATTGAGAAAATCCGATTGCGCCGGATGCAACCACGAGCGGCGCCTGAATCAGCGTCTGCCAAATATAAAGGAAGGACATCAGCCGCCCGCCGCGACCCGGTCCGTAAATTTCCCGCAGGAACGCATACGTGCCGCCCGCGCGCGGCATCGCAGCGCCAAGCTCGGCCCACACCAGCCCATCCAGCAGCGAAAGCACCGCGCCTGCCACCCACGCGAGCAAACATTGAGGCCCGCCCATGGACTGAATCACGAGCGGGATCACTATGAACGGCCCGATTCCGACCATGGCGTTCATGTTCAACGCTACGGCCTCGGTCAGGCCAAGGCCTCGTTCCAGTTGATCCTCTGGCATCGATGTGGACATAGTCGGCGCGAAGCGGGCAAAGCATATCAGATGCGTCCAGACCGCCAAAGCTTCCGCAAAATTGGGTGCTGACCTGATTTGAAATTTCTCGAATTTAGGAGGGCCGAGTTTTAACTCGGCCATTTAAGTTGCATTTTATCGCGGGCTTCAGCCCCTGAAGCTTCAGGGGTTAAAACCCCGTTCAGACCTAGCTAATCGTCGGGACTGAAGTCCCGACCTCCTAAACAATCGTGGCGAAAGAATTCCTTTCAAATAAGGTCAGCACACAGGATTGAAATGAATATTGGTTCGCCATATCCAGATGAAAACTATCCAGGGATATGGCAGGTATTGTTCCGGGGGGTTTTTAAAGATTTTCTTACCTAAACACAACGTCAGCAAATTTCTTCTATACAGATTCGATGGAATTGATCTTGGAGGCGATCTGCTGGACGAGTTCCGAGGATTCCTTGGGAAAGTGGTTGCGTTCGCGATCGGGGAGGTCTTTTAAGATTTCTTCGTAGCTGATGGGATGAATCGGATGAACGACTCCAAAGCCCAGGATTTCCGCCATTTTGCAACTTCGCCGCACGACAGTGAGAATGGTCGGGTCTCCCGCAATAAGAGCGTCATGATGTCGTAATGTCACCTCGCTGAAAATCTTGGGAAGATTCCAGCGCGTAACCAGAAGCTTGCCTGCCTGACAGTGATCGATAGCGAATAAATCGCGTTCGCGCGCCATGGCGTCGCAGGGTTCATTCTCCGCTTTGATCAAAAAATCGGTGTACTCCTTCGGATACGCCGCGATCAGCCCGAGCCGCCCGACATCGTGCATGAGCCCGGCCGTGTACGCAACATCCGCTTCCATTAAACCCGCTTTCGCAAATTCCTCCGCAACGATTGCGCATGCCAGACTGTGACGCCAGCACGCGCGCAGCACGGGCACTTCGATGGATTGGCCGAGATACGCCTTCATCGCAACGGTTACCACCACGCCCTTCACACGCTCCAGTCCGAGCATATGAATGGCCTGCAGAACACCGCTGATTTCTATCCGCATATTGAAGAGCGCCGAATTCGCCAACCGAAGAATTCCGCCCGCCATGGCGGCATCCGAACTGATTAGTTCACTCAGCTCCGATAATGCACCGCGTTCGCGCGACATAACCTGAAGAGTCTTAACAGCCACAACGGGGAATGCCGGAACTTCCGTCAAAGATCCCGGCATGAATTTTTGTTCGCTTTTTTCGGTAGTGGTCATAGTCGGCGCTTATTTGCAAATACGGGCGGCATCCTGGAATGAGCCGGGCCTGCTCTACGCAAATCGCGAGCGTGGGACGTTTCACAATGAAACAGGCGGCCCCATGCGCCCTTCTCACCTTTAATCTTCGGCGAAAATCGAATCCAAGTTTAGCGAATCCTTGCAAATATATTCCCTCTCCCGCAAGCACAAATCGTCGTCAGAGGAAACTGGTTGAGTATTCGCTGGAAGCATGACTCGCCACTTATTTTGTGCAGGTCCCTCAAAATGATGCAAAATCTCTTCGGGGCAAACTACACGAATGGTTAAGCTCGGGGTCATCGTAACCGCCGCCACCGTGACGATTCTTGTTGTGGAGTTCTTTCGTATGCGCCGGCGACCATTTCCCCTGCATGGCTGGTTCGGACTTTTCGCTCTCGTCTGCTCTGAATACCTGATGTTTCACGGCATTGAACCGGCGGCCACGTATTTCACGCCCATGGCGTGGACGTCCTATATCCTGATCGTTGATGCCGCGATCTGCGCGATCACGGGCCATTCGCAGTTGCGCGACGAGTGGCGCGGCCTGCTGAAAATGGCAGCTCTCTCAATTCCGTTATGGCTGATTTTCGAAGCTTACAATTTGCGTTTGTCGAATTGGACCTATGGCGGACTACCGCAAAGCCATATGCAAAGATGGTTCGGTTTCGGCTGGGCATTCGCCACTATCACTCCGGGGATTTTTATGACCGCCACGCTCATCGAGTCCTTTGGCTGGTGTAAACAGGATTCCCGCCCGATTCGCTTTGCGCGAGGCACAGAAACCGCATCGATTGTTTTTGGTGCGGCAGTACTTCTCGCTCCGCTGGTGGTGCCGAAATACATTGCTTTGTATTTATTCGGGTTGGTATGGATAGGCTTCCTGTTTCTGCTGGAGCCGATCAACTATCGTATCCACTTGCCCTCCTTCGAAGGAGATCTGGAGCGCGGCGACCGCGGCCGTTTGTATTCGTTCCTGGCCGCGGGCTGGATTTGCGGCTGGCTGTGGGAGTTCTGGAATTACTGGGCTCGCACCGGCTGGATTTACACGTTTCCAATCGGACAGCAATGGAAAATTTTTCAGATGCCCGCGCCGGGCTATCTGGCATTCCCGGTGTTTGCGCTAGAATGCTTTACGATGTACGCGTACGGCGCGTGGTTGTTGAGCCCCCGATATGTCGCCGAGAAAAAATATTTCAAATAGGTGAAATGGATTCGTGCGTTATTCTCAGGGAAGCTACGGCTTGTTTTTTTGCGCAGCCTTAGGCGCGTTCGCCGCGCTTTTGCCCTGCAAACTGCACGCCTCCGAACTCAATATTCCGCCGGACGCTCATTCAGCCATCGAGTTGATGTACCAGGGCAAGCCGCAGGAGGCCATTGCGCTAGCACACAAATTGGAATCCGCGAAGCCTGACCATCCTCTCGGATACCTGATCGAAGCGGACGTACTGTGGTGGAATATTTATTGCAAGTGGTCGGAAAGAAAGTACAACACGATTGATGCGTGGAGTCACACTCGTCCGGCGGACGCTGATGATGACGCCGAGCTCGCGCTTGCCGATAAAGTCGCAAGCCTGGCCGAGGCCAACATTGCCAAGGCAGATACGGCGGAGATGGAATTGTACGCCGGATTAGGATATGCGTCGCGCGCGCGCCTGCTCGGTTTGCGTTATGAAAAAGTTCCGGTAGCTCGCGCGGGAGTCGAGGCGCGCAGGCACCTGCTGCGCTGCCTGGAGCTGAATCCCAAGATGGCCGACGCCTACCTGGGTCTCGGCCTGTACAACTATTACGTCGACACGCTTTCGGCCATGGCCAAAATTTTGCGCTTCTTTATGGGCATCCCCGGCGGCGACAAACACGAAGGTTTGCGCCAGCTGGAAATTGCATCCACCGAAGGCGAATTGACCCAGGTGGAAGCCCGCTTCAACATGGCCAAGAGCCTTCGCAATTATGATTTCGATTACGCGGGCGCCGAACAGGCCGCCGCGCCGCTTCTCACCGAGTATCCCAATAACTGCATTTTTTTGCTGCTGGTAGGAGACATCGAGCAAAAACTGGGCCACGGCGAAGAGGCAGCCGCAAGATTTCATTCGATAACCAAGGTTCCCTGGGAAGGGGCGGCATGCGCTGACCGGGCCCGCCTGCTTACGCGCGAAGCCCTCGCCATACTTGACCTTGGGTCAAAGCCAAATCCTTCAAAGTAGCCTGACCGACTTTCCTCACGCCAGAAATCTTGGGCAACGTCCCTTCGAGCCCTGTGCATCTCAACAGCGCTGCGGTAAGCTATGGGGCGACGTTACGGGTTGACTTGGTAGTTTCCCGGTGGTATCAGAAGCAGTCTGATTTGGTGGGGGTTCTTCTCAATTTTGGGGCGCGGGCCATTCGTTGGAGCCGTGCAATTCACTGCCAGTGCAGTGGAGACGATGCACGAAGCCTGCTGGAAAACTGGAACGTCTCTGACTTCCTCAGCACCTGAATTGATATCGATGCGTTTTTGTCTGCCCGCTGTCCCGGCAGGGTAGCTCGCGAGGAGCGTGTTCGGATGTGTTCGCGCAAGTGGTTAATTCTGGTCATTATGGC
>DATHNC010000071.1:0-2764 GCA_035486415.1 Saccharimonadales bacterium (SeqCode) | reverse complement strand
GCATTTCTTTCCGTGGTGTTTGCGTTTTTTCTGCGGCGTGCCATGCGTTTGCTGCACGCGGAAAGCTTGTGGCAATGGGTGCTTGCCGGAACTGTGCTCTCCATTCCCATGGTTTGGGCGGTGCGCTGGGCATCTCGACTGATGGATTTATCAGAGGTTCAAGGCGTGCGGCGCGAGATCGCTGTTTTGCTTTTTCTCGGTGTCCGCGGAATTGCCGAGAATCATCCGTACCTGGGATTGCCTGTGGCGGCGCTGAATGCGGGAGTTTTGTTTTTGATTCATCGGGCGTTCGGGAGGGGAGAAGTGGGCGCGGAGAAGAAGCAGGACTGAAGGCCAGCGTTCATAGCGAGGATTTGGGTGCGCAGCGAAAGGCCTCGCCTCTGACCCTTCTCATCCTCTCAGGGCAAGAGTGGCGGGCTACAGCAGGCCGCTAACTCTGGGTACGAATATCAAATCACAAATTTTCAAATCGTGAATTTCAAATTTGAAATCCCAAATTTGAAATTTCTGAACACGATATGCAAATCACGAGTCACAAATCACGATTCACGAATCACAATTTTTAACTCCGCCATTTCAGCGTTACCGGGCCATCCAGGGGGTGCGCCATCGGCTCGCCTGTCTGCACTGATGCTTGATACGCGGCCTTCAGTTGGAAATACCAGCGGGCCTGCTTGTCGGCATCGTCGATCAGCATCATGCGCGGCTGCACTTTCAGGCCGGGTTGCTGGCGGTTGATGACGTCCTGATCCTGTCCAATAAAACGCTTGCCAAAAAATTTCAGGAATGGCGTTACGGGAAACCAGCGGAAAAGATTCCATGCGGCCACGAAATCGAGGCGGCACAAATCGCGCCGAATTGGCGTGACGGTGGTGCGGTTGGTGAAAAAGTATTTGCCGCAGCGAATGATTTCCGTGCGCATGTTGGGCAGCACGAAATCGATTTGCGTCGTGACTTCTTCTCCGTAAATGCGGAGCAATTTGTAGGGACCGCTGTTGGCGGACGGCGCGTGCGAACTCATGCGGAAGCCGAGCGGAATGGGCTCAAACGTTTTGCGCTTTTCGCGAATGCTGCGGCGGCTGCGCCAATACCAGGATTGATGGACGAACGGGCCGTGCGCAGGGTCCATCAGGCCGGTGATGGCCGTGTCCATGTTGCAGGTCAGGTCGGCGGTTAGATGCGCGATGCGATAGCGCTCGCTGAATTTCGGCAATTCGGGAACGAGCGGGATCGCCGATCGATCGATTTCCCCATTAGGCAAGCGTGCGGCGCGGGCTTCAGGATTTGCCAAATACACCCAAATGTAGCCGTCTCGCTCTTCGCACGGAAAACTGCCCGCGTAGATGCGCTCGCATTGCAGCTTGGAATCCGCGGTGATGGAAGGAATTTCGCGGCACTGCCCGGTGTGCGCGTCAAATCGCCAGCCGTGATAGGTGCACTCCACGGTCTGCCCATCGCAAGTGCCGGCAGAGAGCGGGAACGCACGGTGCGGGCAAATATCGCGCAGCGCAAACGCTTTTCCAGCGGCGTCGCGGCCGAGAACGAGCGGGATTTCCATGCGTGTCGAAGTCACAAGAGCGCGTCCGCGAAGTTCATTGCTGCGCAGCGCGGGATACCAGAAGCCCCACAGCAGTTCGCCGTCAATGCTTGACGCGGTGACACCCGGCAGGGAAATTGGCTGGCTTGTGCTCATGAGTTATCGCTTGCCTATGATATACCGATTGTTCGCGGTCGCAACTTTGTGCGACCGTTATTGCGAACAAATTTTCCGCATAGGCGTGTTTATCGAAACTCCGTTTGTAAGTGTTGGACTGCCTGGTAGGGCCGCATGCTATAAAACCAAACCATGAAACGATGGATCCTGGGCGTTTTTCAGCTGGTGATTGCGTTGACCATGGTGCCGCAAGTTTTTTTCTTTGGAGTGCCGGGAGCGCTCGGCTCTCTGGGGATGAGCGAGAGCGGGCATTTTGACGCGGACTTATCTGGGGTGCCAAAACTTTATTTCTGGAGTTTGCTGGTCGCGTCGTTTTCGGTAGTGATCGCCTGCATTCTTGCGACGGCGGGGGCTGTGCTCACACTCGCAAAACCATCGCCATTCAGCGTTCGAGCCTGCATGGCGGGAGCATTTTTCTATTGGATATTTATCACCGGGTCACTGCTCATTTCGTTCGCGTTGGGAATCCACTTCAGCTTTCGCTACATGACCGTCTGGGACGTAATCCAGTATCCGATAGGGTGCGCCGCCGCGATCGTGGCTTACGCGCTTTATTCCCAGGCTAAACATGCTGCGAAAAATGTATCATAATCTGTCATTCCGAGCGGAGCGAGGAATCTCTCTTCGATTTAACAGTAAGAAAAAAAGAGAGATTCCTCGCTCCGCCCGGAATGACAGAAAAGATGTGTTTTTTCACAGGTTGTAAAGATCGCGGGGCTTCCCGAAGATCTGGAATTGCCGTTAGATCACGTCTTCCTTCCTGCTTCATTGCATTTGCACCGATTTCACGCTATTTTGTTAGGCATACGTCATGTTCACCGCATTCTATTAGCCGCAACCCCTTCCGGATCTCCTGTGCGGGATCGCCGAGCCATACTGTTTTGAGAGACCTAGATTTTACTCCCGATGGGAATTCTATTTGAGGGGCAAGCCATGGCAGGGTTAACGCTGTACGAAAAGCTCGACCAGATTGAACACCGCTACGTCGAGATGACCACGGAGCTTTCGTCGCCGGAAATTTTGAACGATTCGGCGAATTACCAGAAGCTC
>DATHNC010000070.1:0-8906 GCA_035486415.1 Saccharimonadales bacterium (SeqCode) | reverse complement strand
TGCGAATATTTCCATCGCCCTCAAGGGGAATGCCGAGTTGCTTGCGGACCGAGCTTGAGCCGCCGTCACAACCCACGAGATACGCGGCGCGAATGGTTTCGTCGCTCGAGTATTCCGATTGCACGACTGCGGTTACCGAATCTGCCTCTTGCGTAATGGAAATCAATTCGCAGCCGAAGCGCAAGGTTACGCTGGGGAGACTTAGTACGATGGATCGTAAAAGAGGCTCGAGAGTGTATTGCGAAATCAGTTGATAGGGTTCCAGCAGGCCGCCGTCATTGTGCGCCGCGATTGTGGACTTCGCTTCGGCTACTGAGGGGCATGGCAAGTGGGCCAGCGAAGGTCCGGCCATGGACAGCGCCAGAAAAACATCCATGGGGGCAGTGCGCGGTAAGCCCGCATCGCGCACCTGTTCAGAGATTCCCAAACGGCGATAAATTTCCATGGTGCGCGCGTTGCATCGCTCCATTTTCGGAAGACGAATGGAGGTCATGTTGCGTTCGATTAACGTGCAGCGCACGCCGCGAAGACCCAGATCTAGGGCGAGGGTGAGGCCCACTGGGCCCGCGCCGACAATGAGCACTTGGGTGTCTGCCACTCGTTTAGAGATTCCTTCGCTTTGAATTTGTGGCGCCGGCATCTTGCCGGCGGGGTTAAGTGATGCTGATAGATACGAAAAACCGCCGGTGGGACGCCAGCGCTACAACGAACGCGCAACAATCGTCGCTTACCGAATATTTTGGCTCTGCGCCGCAGTGGTTGATTTGGCCGCGTTATGCAAAACCGTCCTTGCAGATTCAGTTTTGCTCCAGGATTTTTTCATTTCGCGTTCCAGCAGCTTGATCTGGATCAGATGTTTGGGATTCATGGGCAACGACGGATAGTAGCAATTCGATTCGTGCGTGCAGAAGCAACCGTTGGCGGCCTTTTTGCGGCGCGCCTGCATGGCATCGGAAAACCAGAGGCGCTGAAAATTCCAATCGTAATCGCGCAAATTCCCAACAGGCCCCAGGTTTTCGCAGGACGAAACTGTTCCCTCATCGTAGATCACTCCGCCAGCGGTTCCGGCGTAGCACGTCAGCTGGGCCTTCTGCGTTTCCTGGGTCCTGGCGATCAGGCCGTGCATGTAAACGTCCAGCGCAGCTTTGAAAAAACCGTTGTCGCCGGCGTAATGATTTTTGATCGCGCCACGGCGTGAATCCTCATCGATCTTCGCGGCGAGCGCGGCGTATCGCGCGCTGTCGATTTGCAATTCTTTTTGATCCGCCACGGGAGGACGGATGTAATTGAAATTGATTTTGTCGGGCTTTAATTCATATTTCAAGAAGTCGTACCATTCAAAAATTGAATCCTGATTCGAGTTCATGAAGCAGGTACAGGTTTGCACGTCGAGCCGCGGATATTCCCTCTTCATGGATTGCAATTGGTGCGCTGTGTCGAGGGCGATGTCCCACGATCCGGGCTTTTGGCGAATCTTGTCATGTTGCGGCTTCAATCCATCGATTCCCAAGGCCATGGTGACATTCAGATTCGGGCATTCCTGCAAAATCCGGACGATGTCCGGAAAAATTCGTTTTTGAATCTGGCCGTTGGAGGTGATGTACAGAGATTCGAGTTTGTTGTTGCTGTAAAATGCTCGCGCGATTTCCGGCAAATCTTTTCGTATAAAAGGCTCGCCGCCAGCCAGAACCAGTACGCCCAGGTTTCCGCCCAGCGTTTCGGAAATCTTTTCAATTTCGCGCGTCGACATTTGCAGTTTTTTGCGAGGCGCGTCATCCAGCTGTTCGGTAAAAAAACAGTGTGTGCAGCGCATGTCACACACGGATGTCACCAGAATGTTGAGCATGGCGGGAGAGAACGGCCGCCCGATCGCCCATTTCGCGTAACGTTTTAGAAGATCATTCATGTGTATGGCGCAATTTCCCCGCTCTACTTCATCTCTTCCAATGACCTTACGCCCGGAATATTCGCGGGTCAACGGGCTCTTTCCGCGGCGTGTTACTGTTCTGACTCCTCAAACGGCAAGTCGGGACGCAACCGCGAAGCCAGGATCGCGCCAAGAAGCAGGAGCGCGACCGAGCCGATAAAAGGAATGACCCAGCTTCCCGTTTTGTCCACCAGGTAGCCGAAACTGGACGGCGAAATAATGCCGGCAATTCCGAATCCAAAATTCATCATGCCGCTGGCCGAACCCGCGTATTGTGGCGCGATGTCCATGGGCATGGACCAGATGGGAGCAACGATGAGTTCCGCAAAAAAGAAAGCCAACGACAGGCAGATCGCGGCGATTTTTAAATTATGGAACAGGATTACCGGCAAGAGAAAAACCAATGCTCCGGAAAATCCCGTGACGATGACGTAGCGCCGAGCGACAAGCAAACTCCCCGTTTTGCGAAGAAGCCGGTCGCTGGCCAAGCCCCCAGCCGTATCGCCAACAACTCCGGCGAAAAAAACTCCCGCCGAGAATAATGCCGATGCTTGCAAATTGAGATGATAGTTCTCGAAAAAGAATGCCGGAATCCAACTCAGGAAGAGCCAAAGAGTCCAGCCGTAACAAAAGTCGACGACCGTGAGGGGGAGCATGCGCCGAGCCAGGCGCAACCACGGAACGCCGGGACGTGCGCCCGTTCTCGGCGGAGGCAACGAGCTGAGATCGGCGTCCGTAATCGCAAAATGCTCGCGGGGATTGTCGCGAAAATACCAGGCCCAGACGCACAGCCACACCAGGTTCGCAAGCCCCACGATTACGAAAGATCCTCGCCACGAAACCCAGAACAGGAGACCGACAATCAGCGGCGGCGTTAGCGCGTTGCCGATGCGCGCAAAAGAATGCGTGATGCCTTGCGCAAAACCCCAGCGAGATTTGGGCGTCCACGTGGCTATGGCGCGAGTAGCGGTGGGAAACGCGGCACCTTCGCCAAAGCCCAGTGCGATGCGGATTAAAAAGAGAGATGCAAATCCGCCAGCTGCGCCCGTGAGCATCGTTGCCGCGGCGACAACCGCGCTGCACAAAATCATCGTTAGTCGCGCGCCCAATTTGTCACCGATCCAACCGCCGACCAACTGAAAGAGCGCGTAGGGAAAAGCAAACGCGGAAAATGCCCAGCCTAATTGAGTATTGCTGAGTTTCAAATCCGCACGGATCAAGGGAGCGGCAATCGAAATATTTACGCGATTGATGTAGAGGATGAGATAGATCGCGCATAGGAGCCCGAGAACAACATTCGGCGCGCTGGTCCACCGCGTTCGTGGCAATTTTTTCTGATCTGAGCGTTGCGATGCCTCGGGGTGTTTCAAGGCGCGATTTCCTCGAGGCTTCGGTCGCTGGTTTCTACCATGCAGGTGGCGGCAATCGCTCCCACGACACCGACTCCCGCGAACATCAGAAAAACGGAATGGATGCCGTCGGCGCCAACCATGAAACCTACGAGCGCTGGACCCAGTGCCGAGGCGATCCTCAGCCAGGATGTGGCGAGGCCGGTTCCAATCGCACGCATTCGCGTTGGATAAATTTCCGGCGTGTAGAGATAGAGAATCGCGTTGATGGAACCGATTAGGCCGTAACCCAAAGTGCCGAAAATCATCACGCTAAGTGCATTTTGCGCGCCGGTGATCCCGAGATACGCCAGCAATCCCCCACCCAAAATAAAAGCACCGACCGTCCAGTTTCTGCGGCCGATGCGGTCAATGCTGAACGCGCAGATGAGCAGAACGGCGACTTGCGCGATGTTGGTCATGGATGCGGCTCGCAACGATTGGCGCAAACTCAGGTGATAAACCGTGTTGTAGAGGCTGGCCATCCAGTTATTCAGGCCGTTGGCGATGAAGAAAGCGCTTGCCCAGAGCAGCCACACGATCAATGTGCGCCCACGATAAAAGCTGGAAAGAAGTTCCGTCCATTTTCCGCGCTTCATCAAATTCGGCGCGGAGGCCGCGCGGGAATTTTCTGTCGGCAGAATTCTTCGCGGAGTGCTAGCTTCCATTTGCTCGACAATTTTTTCCGCTTCTTGAAGGCGGCCTTTGGAAATCAACCATCTCGGTGATTCCGGCAGCCGCGCGACGAGCACTGCGATGATGAGTCCGGGAATTCCGCCGAAAAGAAAAATGGATTGCCAACCGAAAGCGGGAACAAACCACGCTCCGAGTTGCCCCGTCGCCATTAATCCCAGCGGAAAAATCATTTCGTAGAGCAGGAAAAATCTTCCCCGCCCGTGTGCGCGCGACAATTCATTGATGTACGTGGCGGCCACAGGCATTTCGCCGCCCACGCCAATTCCCTGCACCAGCCTGCAGGCGAGCAATGCCGGAAAATTCCCAGCCAGCGCACATCCGAAGCTCATGATGGACATGATGGCGATAGCGGCCGTCGTGCCGCGAATGCGCCCCACTTTTTCGGCAAGCGCGCTGAACGAGAGCGCTCCCGCGAGTTGTCCCACGTAGCTTGCGGAAATCAGCAAGCCGCTTTGTTTTGGGGAAATGTGCCAGAGCCGGATGAGAGTGGGCAACGCGAAAGCCAACGACAACGCGTTAAACGCATCGAAGAATGTCGCGCTGCCCATGATGAGGCGGGCATTCCTGTGCCATCCGGAAAATGGCACGTGTTCCATTCGCGCGAGCAGGCTTGCCGCGTCGGGTGCGCCGCGCTGAGTTTGCCCGGCTTCCCGCAAATCGGCGCTGGCCTGTCCATTCGCGAAATTCACTGTGTCTCACAGTCGATCGGAAGATATATTTCTAACCACTGCCGCGAACTTTTTGACGCAAGCTACCGCGGCGTGTCGCGCCACGGCCAGATTATTGGCAAAAAAAAGCCTTGGTGGCTAAGAAAAATTGCCTTTTGTCTTTTGTGGCGCCGGCGTCTCGCCGGTGGGTTTTGCGATCCGTGCCACGCCGTAAAACCCGCCGGCAAGACGCCGGCGCCACAAGACCCGCGGCACGATTGGAAATTGGCGGGCATCCTCCGATATTGAGCCACAATCTATGAATGACATTTTTTGAACTAGCTGTAGCGCCAACCTTTAGGTTGGCATTTGTAATTACAAGCGAATACCCGCCTAAAGGCGGGCGCTACGTCGACTGCTTCAGATGGTCTTTACAAATGGTTCCGAGGGAGTCAATGGCACGCTCCACGCGTCGTAGCCATATAGCCAGCTGGTGTCTTCGTCTCCGCCTTTCATCCAGGTGTTGGCGCTGGAGATTGCCTGGATGCGCGAAGTGCGCGGTTTGCGATGAGCTTCAAATTGCCGAAAGGCTGCGGGAATATCTTCGCCGTCGCTCTCCGCGAGACAGCGCGCGAGGACGGCCGCGTCTTCAATCGCTGTCGCTCCGCCTTGCGCCATGTATGGCGTCATAGGATGCGCAGCGTCGCCCAGGAGCACGACGCGCCCATCGCTCCATCGAGCGAGCGGTTCGCGTTCGAGAATCGCCCACTTGTGGCAATCCGGGCACGCTTCCAGAACGGCGCGAACATCGGGATGAAAACCTTCGTACGCTTTGCGCAATTCTTTCACGTCGCCTTTTGCCGACCACGATTCGCGCGTCACCCATTCCGCAGGCTCGGGCACACTGGTCACGAAATAAAGCTCGCTGCAATCGGCGTTGGTGTAATAGATGACGATGTGGCGGTCGATTCCCCACCACTTCGTGCGCGAAGGGCCGATATCCATCCCATCAAGCAAGGCGGCGGGGAAAATTGCGCGATAGGCTATGCGTCCTTTGTGGATCGGTTCATCGGCGCCAATCATAATTTCGCGCGCAACGGAGTGTACTCCGTCGGCGCCGACAACTGCATCGGCCTCGGCGCGTGTTCCATCCGCGAATGTGAGAGTCACCCGGCTTGTGGTTTGTTCCAGCCCCACCAGTTTTTTATCGAGGTGAACGATTTCTTCCGGCACAACCGCGGCGAGAGCGCCATGCAAGTCCGCGCGGTGCATGCAAAGGTATGGCGCTCCAAAAAGGCTTTCCGGCATGGGCAACTCGCGAATCACTTCGCCGGTGTCCCACTTTCGATTTAAATGGGAATACGGTTTGAAAGAAGTCGCCAGGACTTTTTCCTCCACACCGATTCGGCGAAGGACTTTCATCGAGTTGGGCATCATCTGAATGCCCGCGCCAATCCGAAGAAAGCGCGGCGCCTGCTCGTAGACGTGCACGTCCATGCCAATTTGACGCAGCGTGGCCGCGGTGGCCATGCCGCCGATTCCGGCATCGATAATGGCGATCGAGAGTTTTTTTGTGCCCATCGACACTCTCCTCGAGGACTTTGGCTCTTCCTTAATTTAAATTTGGCAGTGGGCCGGGTCTATTGGCGCCGGGGTCTCGCCGGCGGGTTTTACGGCGTGGCGCGCATCGAAAAACCCGAGGGCGAGACACCGGCGCCACAAAAACAAAATGCACATTTTGATCAGGCAGCCGGACTTGACTGGCCTTTAATTTGGGTGCGATGCATCACGCGGCGCGAGCTGGCGTCAAAGGGATCGCGGCGGTGCATGGTACAGCGGTTGTCCCAGAACACGAGGTCGCCGACTCGCCACTCGTTGTGCCAGGCAATTTCTTCGCGATCCATGTAGGACCACAGCTCGTCTAGCATCGCTTCGGAATCCTGCAGCGATAATCCCTGGATGTACGCATTGCGACGGCGTCCGAGGTACAGCCCGCGCCGCCTGGTTTCGGCATGCGTGCAAACGAGCGGGTGAAATGTGCCGGGAGATTTTACGGGATCATCCACCGCAGTTACTCCTTGACGCACATAGCCGCCGCTGTTGTAGGTGCCATCATGCTTGAGCATTTTTCCTTCGATGCGTTTCTTCAGCGCATCGGGCAGTATTTCGTATGCGCGATACATACTGCAGAAGTATGTGTTTCCTCCGGACGGCGGAACTTCCAGCGCATACAGAATGCTTGCCTTCGGAGGATCGGAAAGGTAGGACATGTCCGTGTGCCAAGTTGCTTCGCCCGCTCCCAGGCTTCCGATGGGTACGCCGTTTTCCATCACGTTGGACACGACGTAAATTTCGGGATGTCCCTCGACAAAGCGGCGACCGGTTTCTTGAATCGGAGCAAAGTCCAGGTCTCCAAACATTTTGCTGAAGGCGATGAGGTCGTCATCCGTCAATTTCTGACTGCGGAAGAGGAGAACGGAGTGATCGAGCCAGGCTCGATGGATATTCTCAAAATCTTCCGCGTTTGTTGCGCGAAGATCGACTCCCTGTATTTCCGCGCCGAGCGCCTTGCCCGAAGGAATAACCGTGACGCGAGAAGTGCTGCTCACTCGTGTCTCGCTTGCCATATAAATTTCTCCCTTGTTATTTATGACTATCTATTTATCGATTTCTATTTATCCACGCCGAGCAATTCCACGTCGAAAACCAATGTCGCATTCGGCGGAATCGTGCCACCCGCTCCGGCTGATCCGTAGCCAAGTTGCGGAGGAATTCGCAATTGCCGTTGGCCGCCCACCTTCATTCCCGCTACGCCTTCATCCCAGCCTTTGATGACCTGACCGGCCCCGAGTGGAAAGGAAAACGGCTCGCCGCGGTCGCGGGAGCTGTCAAACTTTTCTCCAGTCGTGAGGTAACCGCTGTAGTGTACGTGGACCATATTTCCAGGAACCGCTGTTGGACCGTTACCCACCACAATGTCCCAATATTGCAGGCCGGAGGGAGTTGTTGTGGGAGAACCATTTACTTTTGCCGGCCCCGAGGATGAACTTGAGCCGCCCGGCTTTTCCGATTTGCCACAACCATAAATAGTCGCCAGTACCGCGATGACAGCAATAATCAAACCAAATTGTAATTTCATTATTCCCCTTTCGATTTACAGAATCATATCAGGAGTGTTGAAATGGAGGTCGAAGAAATGCAAGCCGCCTAATTTTTTTTATAATTGTAAATCGGATGTTTAGGCATTTCTGTGGCGCGGGCTTCAGCCTGCGGGGTTTAGGCTTTGCAAGGACCAAACCCCGCAGGCTGAAGCCCGCGCCACTCAAATGCCAATATTGACATGGAACCTGGACCGGAGTACGGTCGCCACTCATAGCAAAGGCTTATCTCGGATTCTTCAGGAGAAATTTAGTATGAAAAACAGCTTCGTCAAATTTTCGTTGCTTGCATTGCTGACCGGATGCGCCTTTATTCCGCGACTGTGGGCCGACACTCTGGCCGTGGTTTGCAAATCCGATTTTCAGCTGGAATTGATCGATCCTGCGACAGAAAAAATCCTGTTGAAACTTCCCACCGGGTTGGGGCCGCATGAAGCTGCGGTTTCGCCGGACGGCCGCACGGCTTACGTTTCCAATTTTGGCCGCTACAGCGTCTATCCCGCCGGGGATACGTTGCACGACAAGGCGGGCAATACGATTACGGTGATCGATCTTGTCGACCGGAAAGTGAAATCCACTTTTGATCTGGGCACGCACACGGGACCGCACGGAATGATTCTCAGCCACGACGGCAAGCTGATGTGGGTTACGACGGAAACTCCGCAGGCGGTTTTAGAACTGGACTCAGCAAGCGGAAAAATTCTGCACGTGTGGAATACGAATCAAGTGCGCAGCCACATGATTGTGGATACGCCCGATGAGAAAAAATTTTACGTGACGAATACGGTTTCCGGAAGCGTGAGCGTGATCGATAAAAATGCTGGTGAAGTAAAAGTGATTTCAACGGGACCGGGCACCGAGGGGATCGCGATTTCTCCGGACGGAAAAGAAGTGTGGGCCGCTAGCCGTATTGACGCCAAAATTTCGATTATTTCCACTGCAACGGACGCGATCGTCGCGGCATTTCCGAGCGGCGGTAAGGGACCTAAGAGAATGGCGTTCACTCCGGATGGGGCGCAAGTATGGGTTACGAATTCCGCCAGCAATCAGACGACAGTTTTTGATGCACACGCGCGCGAAATGATTGCTG
>DATHNC010000069.1:0-43275 GCA_035486415.1 Saccharimonadales bacterium (SeqCode) | reverse complement strand
AAAAAATTAAAGGATTTTTAAGCCAGTCGCACGACGCAATTCGTTCCGATGACTGGGTCCGTGCGCAGAACCTTGCTGAAAAAGCCCGCGTCCTTTCCACTGACCTCGTAAAATCTTTTTAGCTTTTTATCCGGCACTATTCAAATCCTTAACGATGGTCCTGCTGTAGCCCGCCTCTTCAGAGGCGGGGGCTCAAATTACCGGCGGCCAGGTCGACATGTGAACTCTAAACCCCCGCCTCTGAAGAGGCGAGCTACAGCAACTGCACTGCGCGAAATCTAAACATCTCCGTCTGATCCGGGCCTTAAACAAAGACCCTTTGTCACTAAGCTCATCCAGAAAATTTTCTATAACAAATCGTTGGACTTCTTCCCCGCCAAGATGAAAGTGCCGCTCATCCGTAATGCTGATAATATAATCGCGTGAAAACCTATGACATCGTCATCGTCGGGGGCGGAATCATGGGAGGATCCATCGCCTTCGAATTGGCCAAACGGAAACTGAATGTTGCCGTTTTAGACCGCCAGGAATTAATGCATGAGGCCTCGTGGGCGGCCGCCGGAATGCTCTCACCCGCACCGGATTGCGAGGCGGCTATTCCAGTTGTCCCCTTGGGACGCGCGAGCCTGGCGATGTATTCGAAATTTGTGGATGAGGTGGAACAAGCGTCCGCAATCCGCACGGGATATCGCACGGGCGGCGCAGTGATTGTCATAAGCGGCGGGAATGCGCAGCACGAAGTGGACGATCTCGTAGCTCTGCACCGCGGACTTGGCCTCGCATGCGAACCGCTGCCGCTCAATCAAGCGAGAAACATGGAGCCCGCACTCAGCCAGGATGCGTGTGCCACGGCGCTTCTTCCTGATGAATGTTCGATCGAGCCGCGGCCCTTAACAGTTGCGGTATTGGGCGCTGCGAGCGCGGCAGGAGTAACGCTGTTGCCGGGCACGGAAGTGGTTTCGCTGGCCCTCGACGGGAAAAAATGTATCGGAGTAAAAACCTCGACTGCCGAAACAATTTACGCCGCGCAAGTGGTGTTGGCGGCGGGCTGCTGGTCATCTCAAATTTTAAATGCAGTTCCCTATGCGCCGACTGTTCCTCTGCGCGGCCAAATGATCGCCTTGCGGCATTCCGGCACGCCCATTCGAAATGTGCTGCGCTCCGAACGTGGCTACATTGTGCCGCGCGGCAGGACGAGCCCGCAGACCGTGATTCTGGGAAGCACGATTGAGAATGCTGGGTATGAAAAACGAGTTACTTCCGGCGGGCTTGAAAAAATTCTCGCGGCTGCAAATGCGCTGGTTCCCGAACTGGCGAGCGCGGAAGTCATCGAAACGTGGAGCGGCTTGCGCCCCGGCACGCCGGATCAATTGCCCATTCTTGGCCCGGCAGATATCGAAGGATTGGTTTTTGCCACGGGGCATTACCGCAATGGCATTCTCCTCGCTCCCATCACAGCCAAACTGGTCGGCGAGTGGATCGCTGAAAAGAAAACCAGCATGGAATGGGAAACATTCAGCCCGCTTCGCTTCTTGCGCTCCGATTCGAAACTTTCTACACATGTTTCTTAAGAACGGCGAAGGCTGTTTCGAACGCCGCTTCTCACTGACGAAATGAAGTAAGTACGCGGAAAGATCGAACTTCGAAATCTCGAAGCACAGTTGGCACGAATTGCTTTGGGGCAAACCTGGGAACGCCAATCTCCTGATTGGCGCGCGGCAAAATGCCAATCAGGAGATTGGCGTTTCCAAGAAATTTACAATTCCGTGAGAAATACGGGCTAGAACGGCGACCGGCTGCGCGTTGGCTCGCGGCTGGGCGGGCCTGGAAGATCGGAAGGGCGGCCCGGGTCCGTAAAATTCACGCGACTGGCATCGAGATACACGGTTCGATCGAGGACTACATCCACCGTCGTGCCGCGCGGCAATTCCAACTCAGGACCGCGCGTGAGAAGCACGGCCGCCAGCCCAGCCACCGCCCCTACACCCGCTCCAATCCCGGCGCCCTTTGCGCTTTGCGTGGCAATCCCTCCAACGCCTGCGCCGATTCCTGTGGTTTTCGCAATCGTGCCGACGTCGGTTCCCTTGTCCGTATCGCCGTGAATTTTCCCTTCGCTGTCAGTCGCTTCATTGCCGCCGGTGCCTGCGTTGGTTGGTATCGCATTGAAATCGACAACGTAGCCGTTCGGAAGAATCATCGAATTGAGCCGCATGCGAATTTCACCCGTGCCTTTTACTTTCCCTGGGCGTTTGGCTTCCTGAATTTCACCTTGCACATACGAACCTGCGGGAATAAGGATGCGATTGTCGATCACGATGGGGAAAAGTGTTTCCAGGTAGACGGGATCGCCGGCCTTGGCATTCCTCGTGGTCACCGCATTATGGAGAATCAACGGCAATCGTGTGCCGGATGGAACCACGTATCTTTCCTTGTTGGCCTTCGCAGCGGCCCCCGGCGCAGCGGGAGATGGAACTGTCTGTGCCGTAGCCGGTGAAGCGGTTGAGGAGGGTTCAGGCGGGCCTTGCGAAGGGCCCGCAGGCATTTGTGCGGCGAACGCACCTCCACACGGAACAGAACACATAATCACAAAAAGAATTAACCAGTTAATTCTCATTTGGATTCTCCGATGCGACTTTCGATGCATGTTCCCCTCAGCGGGATGCCACAGCTTTCGTTCGCCGGGAGGAGGAAGGCTTATCTTGACATAGATTGGCATGTCACATACTGTTTTGCCAAACGTTTGGAAGTCTCAGTGATTTAAAAAGCGGCAGGCATTTCATTCGCAAGGATTGGTCAAGATTCTGTGAAAACTGTTGGCATATAAGGAGTAATCCGATGAGAAAGCTGATGCTGATTTTTTGCTTGGCGGCATTGATTCCCGCTCGTGCGTCGTGGGCACAGGTCGCAGGTCCGAATGAAGTGGGCACTTCCATGGGCCACGTGCACTTTTTGGTGCCGGATGTGGAAGCTGCCGGCAAGTTCTGGGTCGCCATGGGCGGCGTGCAGGGGAAGCTGGGCCCGAACGATGTGTACAAGTTTCCAGGCGTCTTGATTCTGGTCCGCAAGGGCGATGGCACGACGCCGACGGTCGGATCGGTAGTCGGCCACATTGGGTTTCACGTACCGGACACCGCAGCAGCGATGGCACGCTGGAAGGCAGCAGGCTTAAAAACAGAAGCAGGCGCCAATCCCGGCCAGGGATTTGTCTGGACGCCCGACAATCTTTTGCGCGTTGAGATTCTGGAAGACAAGGCGCAGACCGTTCCCATAGCCTTTCATCACGTGCATTTCTACATTGCGGACGCGGCGGGAACGAACGTGCTCGAGATGCAATCGTGGTACGCCAAAATGTTTGGCGCAAAGCCGGGAAAGCGCGGCATATTCGACGCGGCGGATATCCCGGGCGCGAACCTGACGTTCACCAAATCGGACACTGCAACAGTGCCCACCAAAGGGCGCATGCTGGATCACATTGGATTTGAAATCGTCGGCCTCGAAGCGTTTTGCAAGAAGGCCGAAGCCAACGGAATAAAGTTCGACGTGCCTTACACCAAGCGTCCGGACTTGGGCATCGCCCTGGCTTTCATGACAGATCCGTGGGGCACGTACATTGAGTTGAACGAAGGTTTGGACAAGCTTTAAATTGTCTTCACTCCTGGGCAGCCCCTGCGAAATAGGATTCGCTCAACTTGGCGGGTAAAAATAATTTCAACTTCGCCGCTTCGTCGTATTTAAACCGATGAAGCGGCGAAGTTTTTTTCAGTAATGTATCGATTTGTTTTGCACGCGCAGAAAAAGTGCCCGCCCAAAAAACGGGCGGCCTCTACAAAACCAATGGTGGCAATGCATCACAGTTTTGTAGAGGCCTCTCCGTCCCGCGCTCTTCGGGACGGAGAGGGCACTTTTCTGCCCACCTGAGGCACTACCGTTTTTTCAGATCGATTTTAATTGAGAAATTTTGGCGGCGCTTTATCCACAAATTTGACGCGCGGCGCGCGCAAGCTTAAGCTTATTTTTTACCCGGAGGCACAATGGCAAATCTGGCTTTGGTATACGGGATGCGGTTGATCCCGGCGGACGAACTGGGCGAAGTCGGCGACGCGACGATCACGCTGAAGGACGGGCGCACCACGCGCGTGACCATGCACCTGATCGATGGAAGCAAAGAACAGATCGAAGAAACACTCCGCCAATCCATGGAAGCATTCTTCGAGATTTACCCTGAGATTTAAAGTAGAACTGGCTTCGCAAACTGCGAAAAAACTCAACATTCTGTCATTCCGGGCGAAGCGAGGAATCTCTCCTTCTTTTTTCTGCCGATAAAATTAAATCGAAGAGAGATTCCTCGCTTTGCTCGGAATGACAGACACAGCGGATTTTTCCGCAGACTCTGAAGCCTGTCCTACTCCTACCGGTTTCCAAAATTTTCCGGGTCGAAATCGGGAGACCCCGGCGCAACAGCATTCGATGTGACCAGCACCACGCTCTGCCCCGTCAGTTCAAAACGCTTCCGGCATTTGCGGCACGCCACCAACTCATCCACGCGCACCATGTACGAACGCGCCAGCGTGAATCTCTTCTTATCTTCCTCGCCGGCCCCGCGTGGCAATTCATTTTTCTTGGTGCGAACAATCCACCGAATCGGATAATTATCTTCCTTGCGGCATGCCGGGCACGTAAGAGGAATTGTTTTGGTTTCCTGTTTTTCAAAATAAAACTGTCGTTCATCCATACGGTCCCTGCTCTCTCTCCCAACCGGCTTTTCGCGGATCACGCGCGCGAAGGCCGCGTCGAACCTGCCACTTCAACTGCGGACGGCGATTCCATTGTAACAAATTCCATGCCCGCGTCGCGCCAGCGCGGCAGCCAATATTCAAGCGCGGTGACCACATGCTGGCGGTCCCCCCCGAGAAAGCGATGATCGCCATCGTGCATCACCACAATATCGCCCTGCAGCCGGCCCGCGCGCCCGACCCTTGAAAGCCTTTTAATGAGCCGCTCTGGCGGCTGCGGCTTCCAGTCCCAGCAAATTTTTGACCACATGACCACCCCTTGCATTCCCGCTCGCTGAATTTCCGCGCGAAGCAGCGGACTGCGGTAGCCATACGGTGGCCGCATCCAGCGCGGCGGTTCCGCTCCGGTGGCCGAAGCGATCGCGTCCTGGCAGCGCCCGAGTTCGCCGCGAATTCCTTCCGGAGTTTGCCAAATCAGGTTGGCATGCGTGTCCGTATGATTGCCAATCAGGTGGCCGCGCGCGCGAATTTCCTTTACCAGCGCCGGGCATTCGCGCGCAAATTTTCCAATCAGGAAAAATGTTCCGCGCACAGAGTACCGCTCGAACAGGTCGAGCACTTGCGGCGTAATCGCTGGATTCGGCCCGTCATCAAACGTGAGCGCAATTTTCCGCGAACTTTCCGTGTGCCGCAACGTTGGCCCAAACAGTTGGGACAAGGGAACGACCGCGCCATACGCGGCAATTCCCGCAGCTGCTGCCGCGCTACACGACGCAATTGCCGCAAAATGATTCAATTTCTCTCCAAGCCGTTATTTTCGCACGGCATAGCCAGTCTTGCCACACGCGGAGTAACCATTTGCCATAAAAAACAGTCTAAGACTACGAGTAGTAATATCCGCCTGGAAGCTGCTTGTTGCAGTCCTTGCGATAAATGGAACCGGCCGTGCCATAAAGCGGTATCCTCATGGTAGGTCAAAGAGGAGCGAATATACTTGGGCAAAAGATTTGCAATACTGGCTATCGGTGTAATGGCTTTGATTGCCAGTATTTGCCCCCGGCTGGCTGCGCAAGATAACCCCATCCCCGCCGAGGAATCCGCGGATTCGCAACTCGCCGGCATTGTCCATGCGGCGGACGGCACCCCCATTCCTGGCTCCACTTTGCGGGTGATACAAACTTCCACAGGAAAAGCCTGGGTCACGTGGTCGGACGATGACGGAAAATTTGAGTTCCCCGCCCTGCCCGAGGGCCATTTTCGCATCGAGGTATCCCAGCTTGGCTTCGCACCCGTCACTCGAGATATCGATCTCGTACCCGGAACCAAAACGCCAGTCGATTTGAAAATGGATGTGGGACAATTGTCGGCGATCATGGCGCCGCCTGCGGACGCTACTGCGGCGGCAGCCACGAACGCTCCGGCGAAAGAAGAGGGTGCGCAACCCGCACCGTCCACAACGCCAAATTCCGGCGGCGAAGCTGCCCCAAATCAATCTCCAACTACCGCGAATACTGCTTCGCCGACTCCTCCCGCCAGCGCGGCGGCAAACGCCAGCGCTTCCCAGCCTGCCGGTAACAGAAATGGAGGAGGCGGTGCTGGCCGTAATGGGCAGCAGAGTGCCTCAGGCCGACCTGGCCAAGGCGGCGGAGGTCGAGCGTTTCAGCAGTTGGGGCTGAACCGCAAAAATCAGAATACCTTGGAAACCACGACGGAAGATCAAAGCGGTCCGGAAGTCGGCGGGCAGCTCGGCCAAGCTGCTTCGGCTGATGCAGTTCAGATGACGGGAACTGTGGCCATGGGACAAATGGCTCCTGAAGGACCGCAGCAACAACCTGGAGACAACGGACCCGATACGCGCACGGGAATCGCTGGTGACAACAACACCATACCCGGACAATCGGCAGGCGGCGGTGGCGGGCCAGGTGGATTTGGCGGCGGACCGCCAGGCGGGTTCGGCGGCGGCGGGCCAAGAGGCGGTGGTGGCGGTCAGCGCGGTCCACGTGGCCAGCCTCAGGGAGTCGCCGCGTTATGGGGTGCGCAACGTGTGATGCGACAACGCATCAATCGCGTTCATTACAGTTTTTACGACGGGTTCGGCGCTTCCCCATTCAACGCGCGCCCCTATTCACTCTATCAGGCGAATCCTCCGAAGATTTCCAGCTGGACAGAGTCCGCCGGAATGAATATCGGTGGCCCGTTTAGAATTCCGCACATCTATGACGGCACGGACAAAACATTTTTTTACATTAATTTCGGCGGCACATGGTCGCGCACTCCCGTGGATGAATTTTCCACCGTGCCTACGATTGCGGAGAGGAATGGAGACTTCAGCGCCGATAACGTGCAGCTTTACAACCCTCTCTCCGATCTGAAAGGCCCGCGAACGTTGTTCACCAATGCGGGGTGCTACCAGTCCACTCCGTCTTCGCCCTTGCCGGCGGCGGGTACTTGCATTCCGACAAGCATGATCAGTTCCCAGGCAAACAATTTGCTCGCCTTCATCCCCTTGCCGAATATCCCGGTGACCAATGTTGCCGGACAGAATTTTAACTATCACTTGCAGACGAATGTCCCCGGCATCAGCAATCGCCTGAATGTGAATGTCACCCACCAGATCTCCTCAAAGCTCAGCCTGCAGGTGAATTACAACCTGAGCAACGGCACCTCGCACACGATCAACAGTTTTCCGGGAATCGAATCGAATGTGTTTACGCGCGGGCAGAGCGTGATGATCGGTCTGACGCAAAATTGGACCAAGACATTCATGCATACGTCTCAACTTTATTTTTCCCGCACTCGTTCGCTTGGCCTGAATGAATTTTCCAACTTCACGGATATCAGTTCGCAACTTGGGCTCACCGGGATTTCGACTTCCGCATTTGACTTTGGCCTGCCCTCCATCAACTTCACAAACTTCACGGGGCTGACCGATCCCACTTTTTATCTGAGCCGCAGCCAGACTTATCGCTACGTGGACAGCCTTCGCTGGATGAAAGCCAAGCACACCATCACAGTGGGCGGCGAAGTGCGCAAGATGGACATTAACCGCGACACCGATCCCGCGCCCAACGGACAATTTTCTTTTACCGGATTGATGACCAGCCAATTGACCGCAGCCGGGACTCCAATCATCTCTCCAGCTAATTGCCTTACGGCAGGCCCTGCGTCGCCCTGCATCGGAAACGATTTCGCGGATTTCCTGCTCGGCTATCCCGCGAACACCAAAGTGCAATTCGGCGACACCGCGACGTACTTCCGCAACTGGGGCTTCGTTGGCTATGCCAGCGACGATTTCCACGTGCGCCCGAAATTCACGGTGACATATGGCGTGAGGTATGAAGCCTTCACCCCTCCCACCGAAGTGAATGGGCACATCGCCAACCTCGCGGTGAATTCAAATTTCACACAAGTGCAGTGCGTCACTCCGAATGCAACGGGCAACTGTATCGCCGGACCGACTCCGTCGCTGTTTTATGGTCATTACAATAATTGGGCGCCCCGCGTAGGCATCGCCTGGCAGCCCCCGGGCAAATGGTTTTCCGGCGCACACCAGCTGACGTTTCGCGCGGGTTTCAGCATGTTTTACGTCGAGGCATATTTGAACACTCTGTCGGCTGAAATGGCCAACCAGCCGCCTTTCGCCACGGCAAATACGCTGACGCAACAGACGGCCACAACCGTTCCCTTAAGTTTTCAGACGAATCTTTCCAGCGCATCCCCGAATAGTGTGACGAACACCGTCGGCGTAAATCCCAACTATCAAGTTCCTTACGCCATGGTTTGGAATGCCAGCGTTGAATATAATTTGGCGCCCAACACTTTTCTTGAAGTGATGTACACGGGCACGCGAGGAGTTCATCTCGATGAGCTCCTTGGATTCAGTTCGGTAAACAATGGAACAGCGAATGCCGCCGGATTCACCTATGACACGACCGGCGCATTCTCCAACTTCAATGCTCTGCAAGTCCGATTGCAGAAGCGCATGTCGCACGGCATCATGTTCATGGGACGCTATACGTATTCAAAATCGCTTGACGATGCCAGCACCATCGGCGGAGGCGGCACGACGGTCATTCAAAATAACGCCGACCCGCGCGGCGATTATGGCCTCTCTTCGTTCAACATGACTCACCAGTTCCTCGGTCAGTTCGTATATCAACTTCCCTTCGGAGATCGTCGAAGATTCGCCACCAAGGGTTGGCAGAAAAATGTGGTCGGCGGGTGGACTACGACCGCCAATTTCACCGCGCATTCCGGAACTCCTTTCACGGTTCGAGTTTTTTCGACAAACCAGGCATGCCAGAATGTGCCAGGGACCAACTCCGAGCGCGCGAATCAAACCGGAAATGCTTCTTTGCCCGATCCAACCACGCTGGAATGGTTTAACACTTCCGCGTTCGCCATTCCTACCGCATCCTGTTTCGGCGATGCGGCTCGCAATTCAGTGGTCGGTCCCGGCGCATTCTTGATTAGTACAGGGCTCACGAAAAATATTCCTTTTGGGCGCGACGGCTTGCGGCGGCTGGACTTCACTTGGAGCGTCGCAAACTTGCTCAATCATGCGAATTACACCGGGCTTTCCACCGTTCTTGGGTCCAGCACCTTTGGACAAATTACGAGCGTTGCATCCATGCGGTCGATGACGTTTACAACAAGGATTAATTTCTGATGGCTGCTCAACGGATGATCACGAGACGCATCTTTGCCGCCCTGGCCGCCGCGTCGTTGTTCATAGCTCCGCTTGGAGCTCAAAATTCACAGCCTCAAACGCAGCCCTCCGAACAGCAGCCTTCGCAACAGACGCAAGCGATCCCCGTTAATCCGCGGCAGGCCCCCGCTCCGCCGCCGCCCGCCAACAAGCTCGCGCCTGGCGGGAAGGGAACGATCCGGTCGACCGTCAGCCTCGTGGAAATCGATGTACAAGTGACCAATCGCGACGGTAAACCCGTAAAAGGATTGAAGCAGGATCAGTTCAGCATTACGGAGGACGGCAAGCAGCAAAAAATATCGACGTTTGAGTACAACGACATCGAGCAGATTGAAACCGCGGGCAGCGGCGATACATCCCCGGTCACCGTGCCGCTCGGGACGGTCAGCACGCCGGAAGAAATTAAAGCGGTGGTGCGCGATCATCGCATGATCGTTTTGTTCTTCGACCTCACATCGCTGCAGGCGGAAGATTTATTGCGATCGACGCGCGCCGCCCAGAAATATTTGCAGGAGCAAATGACGCCCGCGGACCTCGTGGGCATCGTGGCCTTTGGCAACACTTTGAAGGTCATTGCAAATTTCACAAACGATCGCGAACTTCTTAAGCAATCCATCGACGCGCTCATACCGGGGCATGAGGCCGCGCTCTCGCAACTGGCCGATGCCGCCACGGCCGCGAACGGAGAAACCGCCGTCACGGAAGATACCGGCGCTGCATTCGTCGCGGATGACACCGAATTTAATGTTTTCAATACGGACCGGAAGCTCGCGGCCATCGAATCCTTGTGCGAAATCCTGGAAAACGTGCCCGGGAAAAAATCGATCGTTCAATTCACTAGCGGCATTACGCAGACAGGCGAGGAAAACCGCTCCGAACTGATTGCCGCAACCAATGCGGCGAACCGCTCGAATGTTTCGATTTACACTGTCGATTCGCATGGCCTGATGACCGCAACCCCCGGAGGCGATGCCAGCATGGGCGCGTCAGGCGGAAATGCGATGTTTACCGGCGCGACCGTTATTTCGCAAAGCCAGTCGCGGCAGGATTCGCGCGAAACGCTAGCCACGCTCGCGGGAGACACGGGAGGTCGATCGTTTTTTGATGTCGGCGATTTCGGCAAAGTATTTCGGAGCGTGCAAAACGATACTTCCGGCTACTACCTCGTGGGCTATTACAGCACGAACACAGCAAACGACGGCGCGTGGCGCCGCATTCATGTGAAGGTCGATCAACTTCCCTCAGGCGCGCGTATTCGCGCACGGGAAGGCTATTACGCGGCAAAGAATTTCGGAGTCTTCACCACGGAAGACCGGGAACGCCAGCTCGAAAACGCGTTTCAATCCGATAATCCTGAGGAGGACTTGCCGGTGGTGGTGGAAACGTCGGACTTCCGGTTGAATTCCAATCAGATTTTTGTGCCGATCTCCGCAAAGCTTGCGCCCAGCGCGTTGCAATGGGCGCAAAAACGTGGCAGCCACGAAACTTCCTTTGATTTCGCGGCGGAAGTGCGCGATGCAAAATCAAATCGCGTGATGGGCGCACTGCGTGACACCATCAGCGTGAAGATCGATGCCGAACATTTTCAGGATATTCAACAGCGTGCCCTTATCTATCAAGGCGGCATGATTCTTGCACCGGGCGAGTACAAACTGAAATTTCTGGCGCGCGAAAATGAATCCGGAAGGATCGGAACATTCGAGCAGAAACTTTCGCTCGCGCCGCCGCAACCTGATCGCCTGCAGGTGAGTTCCCTCCTGCTCTCCAGCCAGGTACAGGCTCTGCAGAACACAGCGCAGATTAAAACACAGGCACTGGCGCAGGACGCCAAAATGAAATCGTCCCCGCTGGACGTGGGCGGCGAGCGGATTATTCCCAGCGTGACGCGCGTTTTCAGCGGCGATCAAACGCTCTACATTTTCTTCCAGGCTTATGTTCCGCAAAAAGCGGACGCGGATACAATCCGCGCGGGCCTTGTTTTTTTCCGCAACGGGATACGGCTTTCCGACACGCCCATGGTTGGCGCAACGGAATATGATGATAAAAGCCGAACTGCGTCTTTCCGGCTCAGCGTTCCCCTCGCGGATCTGGCAACAGGCCGTTACACCGTGCAGGCAGTCGTGGTCGACGCGGGAACGGCATACGCTGCGTTCGCCCGCAATTATTTTGCGCTCCGCGCAGCTCCCAAACCTGCGGCCTCCGCGATCGTTCCACCCGCGCCCAATCAATAATTTAGTACCCATCGCGATCCCGCGTTCTCACTTTGCAGCCTCCCGACGCCGCCAGACTTAGCCCGCATTTCATGTCTTCTCTGGGACCGCCAATTTCCTGATTGGCGCTATTTCCCATCGAGCCAATCAGGAAATTGGCGGTCCCAGGAAACCCCATTGCAAATCGCGTCAACTATGCTTGGAGGTCTTTTGCCATCCCGGGAGCCTCACCCTGTTTTTACCGAGTATTAAAGCGCGTGCGTCACAGCCTAGTTCCCAGGGTGACCAGGCCAGGCATCCCGCATACAACATCGGCTCATTTCAACGCATCTCTAACTAAGCGTTCAATCGGCATTTTCGTTGGGGGAATTGCCGGCAGGCGTGTCGAACATTTAATAGTCCGCAGGTTACATTTAGTGTGAGCAACATTTGAGCAAGAAGCTTCTATGCGCAATATTTCCTACATTTTCCTGCTGATTTTATGGTTTCCCATTTTGTTGTTTGCGCAGGAAATTCACACGCGGGGTGTTACGTCGGCTCCGGCATCTCCCCAGGCCATTGAATTAAATGTTTCGGCTGGCACGCCGCTCCCCGTAGTGCTGGACAAGGAAGTTCGCATTAGAAATACTGGTCAGGAGATTCACGGAAAAATCGCGGAACCCGTATATGTATTCGACAAGCTGGTGGTGCCCGCCGGCAGCGACGTCACGGGAAAAGTGACTCAAATTGGCGGCGTACCGGCTTTGAAGCGGACTTATGCAGCGTTGAACTCTGACTTCACCCCAGTTCGCGACGTGGAAATTACCTTTACACAATTAAAGCTGCCGGGCGGGAACGAGATTCCGATACACACGCGGGTTTCTCTCGCGCCTAAAACCGCACTGGAGTTTGTCACAGCGACCGAACCTAAAAACGGAAGCAAAGGAAAAAAACAAAATGGCGCCGTTAAACTCGCCTCTGAAAAGGTGAACGAGAAAAAGCAGGAAGTAAACCGCGAATGGAATATGGCCAAGCAGCAAATCACCGCGCCCGGAAAAATACACCGGCTGAAAAGAATCCTGATCGCGGAATTGCCTGTCCATCCGCAATACATCGACGTCGGAACCCGCTTCAACGTGGAGCTTATCGATCCCCTGCATTTCGGAACTGAAAATAAATCGGCGGAAGAATTGCGAATGGTTGGCACTACTCCTGCACCGGGAAGCATCGTTCACGCACGCCTTGAGACGCCGCTAAGCTCCGAGACCGCGCAAAAAAGTGAATCGATAGAAGCCGTACTGACCGCGCCTCTCCTCACCGACAATCAACTCGTTCTTCCCGAAGGAACACTTCTGAATGGAAGTGTCTTGCAGGTTCGCCCTGCGCGCAATTTCCATCGCAACGGGCAGCTCCGCATTATTTTTCGCGAAATCACGCCGCCCAATTCCGCTCAGCAAAAAGTCGAAGGCAGCCTCGAAGGAGTGGAGGCAGGCAATAACGCAAATTTAAGTTTGGATTCCGAAGGCGGCGCGCAGGCCACTACTCCGAAGACGAGATATCTGACCACAGGGATTTCCATAGGAATTGCTGCTTTCTCCAGCGATGACATGTTGAACAGGACGCTGGACGGTGCGTCAGGCTATAACTTCATCGGCTTGGCAATAGGTGCCGCTTCACGGGTACGTGTATTGGCAATCGCTTTCGGAGTATATGGAGCAGCCAAGTCAGTCCAGCGCAATTTTCTTTCACGCGGGCAGGAGGTTGTGTATCCGAAAAATTCTGCTATGGCAATTGGCTTCGGGTCACGGGTCACACCAACGCAAAAAACCTCCACTCAGCACTAATTCCCCCAATACAAGTCCAGGAGCCGGTCAACGGTTTCCAACTACATCCAAATCAGCCCCACGATCAGTTCTTAAAATGAAATCTCAATTTCTCATTTCACTATCTCTTGTCTTTCGGCAAGCATAATTCGAAGACTTCACTGTCTGAACCTGCTGTGGAAAACCCCGCCATCGCTGTCATTCCGAGCGAAGCGAGGAATCTCGCTTTCTTTGTTCTCTCATAGTTAAATCGAAGAGAGATTCTTCGCTTCGCTCAGAATGACAAAATACCTTACTTTTTCCGGAGCCTAGAAAGTTTCCTCCATGTTTTGGATTGGCATCGATCATGCTCCAACTGAATTTGGAAAAATAAAAAAAAAGACTGTCCGGATTGGGGAAAATGCTTTTTTGCTGAACTTTCCGCCAAATTCAGACCTTCGGACGCGATTTTTTCAACTTTTTAGATTGGTTAGAAAAAGCTTGCGCAAAAGCCATTCGAATAACGTGAGTTTTTGAGAGCACTTGAGTTTCATTTTGGGCCTGAAAATTTCCAATTTGGGAGTGAAGTATGCATTCGGTCCTGTCAGCTTTGTTACAGCTGAAATCAATTTTTCGTCCGGCCAGTTTCCTTTTGACCATTCCTGTTGGAACGGTTTTTCTAATCGTTGCGCTGATGGTGAGGCGCGCTTGGAGAATCTATCGCGAACAGAGCTATGACGCCGTTTCGTTCAACATCCATGGAAAGTGGCGAAATATCGTCCGTGGCGAAATATCGCCAGAGGAGTGGCGCAAGAACTCCCTGAAAACTGAAATTCTGCAATCCATCGTGATTCGCGAAATAAATTCTGTGACGGATAAGGACCGCGCCGGATTGCAAAAGTTTTTGAGAGAAAGCGGATTATTCAGCCGGTGCATGGAACGGGTACTCAATGAAAGTGGATGGGCGAAACGCCGCGCTATGCTGGATTTAGGCGCGATGCGCATTCCTGAGGGGATTGATTCCCTTGTGGAAACATTGGACGACTGGCAACTGGATACGCGGATCACCGCCGTAAGAGCGCTGGGCTTAACCGGCCTGCCCGAGGCAGCGGCTCCGATTCTGGAAGCTCACATGGTTGGCGGCCTCAAGGTCCCCACAGCGCCAATTGCAGATGCGCTGATACGTTGCTACCAGGATGCGCCGGAAGCCCTGTTGCCCTATTTACGCCGATCTCTCGGAGAATCGCGCGTTCTGCTGGCGCGAGTCGCAGGAGAACTGGCAACGCCGCTAATGGCGGATGAAATCATAATTCTGGCGGACGATCCTGAACCGGAAATTCGCGCCAGTGCCGCGAGAGCCCTGGCCGCTATGCCCTTGGCCCTCGCGATTCCTGTGCTCGCCAAGCTGATTCGCGATGACGCCTGGTTCGTCCGGCTGCGCGCCACTTCGTCGCTCAACCAGATCCTTCACCCCCGCGCGATTCCCATTCTTCTTGAGGCGATTCGCGACTCGCACCGGCTGGTTCGAATTCGAGCCGCCACGGCTCTGGCCAAGTTCGAACACGAGACCGTGGATATCCTGCAGAGCATTGTGGATTCGCGCGATCAATACGCGTTGCAGTCCATGATTTCCGCTCTCGAACTTGGCGGCGGATTTGGAAATGTCTTGGCTCAGCTTGCAGACCCGGACCAGCACAATGAAACTGCTTCTCGTTTGCTTGAAGCGCTGCGCAAAGGATCCGCTGCGCTCTGGAGCATGAAGCCTGCTGATCCTGTGGTCGAGGCGGTGTTTCCGTAGGTGTAATGTGGCGCGGGCTTTAGCCTGCGGGGGATAGTGCTTGCAAAAATTAAAACCCGCAGGCTGAAGCCCGCGCCACTAAAAAACTAATCCCAGGGCAAACCTACATAATTTTCGGCTAGCGTGGTCATGGCGGCGCGGGAACTTGTTACGTAGTCGAGTTCCGCGATCTGGCGGCGTTCATCGAATGCGTTGTCGGTGTCGAACCGGTGGAGCATAGAAGTCATCCACCAGGAAAAGCGCTGCGCTTTCCACACACGGCGAAGAACAATTTCGGAATATCTGTCCAGCAATTCAGTTTTTCCAGTCTTATAAAATTCCGCGAAGGCTTGCGCCATAATGCGCACGTCGGCCACGGCAAGATTCAGGCCCTTGGCGCCAGTGGGCGGCACGATGTGCGCCGCATCGCCTGCCAAAAACATTTTGCCGTACTGCATGGGCTCGACCACGTAGCTTCGCATTCCTGTAATTCCCTTTTGAAAAATTGCGCCCTCGTTGAGTTTCCAATTTCCGTCCGCAGCGGTTCGTGTGCGGAGTTCGCTCCAGATGCGATCGTCGGACCACGCGTCGATTTCTTCATCATACGGAACTTGCAGATACAGGCGGCTAACTTCCGTGGTGCGCATGGTGAGCAAAGCGAAGCCACGCTCATGGTAGGTGTAAACCAATTCAGGCGAAGAAGGCGGGGACTGCGCGAGAATGCCCAGCCATCCAAAGGGATAAATGCGCTCGAATTCCGTCAGGACTCCCGCGGGAATACTGGGGCGGCAGATGCCGTGAAAACCGTCGCATCCGGCAATGTAATCGCAATGAAGTTCCTGTGCTTTGCCCGCGACGCGAAAACGGATGGATGGATTTGCGCCATCGAAGTTATGCACACTCACATCGCTTGCCTCAAAAATTAAAGGAAGTCCCGCTTCCAGGCGCGCGGCAACTAAATCCTTGATCACTTCTTGTTGCGCGTAGATCGTGACGGTCTTGCCGCCGGTCAAATCATTAAAATCAATGCGGTGGCCGCGACGGTTGAATCGCAATTCGATTCCGTGATGCGTGAGAGCTTCGCGCTGCAGACGTTTCCCGACGCCGGTTTCAATCAGCAGATCGACCGTGCCGTGCTCGAGCAAGCCTGCGCGGATGCGCTCTTCAATATATTTTCTACTGCGCGATTCGATGACGACGGATTCGATTCCTTGCAGATGCAGCAAATGAGCGAGGACCAATCCTGCGGGGCCCGCCCCGACGATGCCGATTTGCGTGCGCACGGTTTGCCTTTCGCGTTGAGCGATGTGTGCTGGAACTACGCGCAGTTTAGACACAACGGGCACACCTTGTCCATGATGCGAATGGGCAAGGAAAATTTTTGTGAAATGTTGAGGGGAAAAAGTTAATCGTTGGAAATCGGGCGAAGGACCGCGACGGCGAAATGCGCCAGCAATGGCGCGCCTTCATCCAACTGGAGCCAGCGTACGCCGCAATGTTCCTTCAAATATTTGCCGACGCGGGCTTCGTTGATGCCGAGATGCTCCGCGAGTTTTTCTTTCAAGTTGGAGCCTTCACGCGTGCCGCGCCCACTGCGCAGCATGTTTCCGATTCCGACGCGCAAAGTCTGGCAAGCTTCGGCGTAATAGTAAGTCGTCTGGTCTGTGTCGGTGATAAGGAAAACGCCGGGGCCTGCAGGCGCATCATCCGCCTGCTCCAGCGAATGGAGCGAGCAGGCAAGCAGTCGGCGAAGTTGAGATTCCAGTTGCGCGAGGCGTGAAGAAAGAGCAGGGTCGCCCGACTTTACACGCGCCGAAAGGATGGGACCGGCATGAGCGCTCTCGTAACTGCGCGCGGGTTCCGGCTCGCGAACTCGAGACTCGGCGATATCAGCCGACACCGAGGGCCGAGCAACGGGAAACGGCCGCGACTCCGCGGCTACACGATCAAACATGGAGGGCGGCGCTGGAGGAGCAGACGGAACGGCGGCTGCCGCTGCTGACGCGGTCGATGGAGCTGCCGTGCGCACACCTTTGTGACGCCCGCGGCCACCGCGACGTCCACGGCGCCTGCGACGCCGGTCTGGACCGGTGTCCGAAGGCTGCGCTGCGGGCGCGACTACGCCTTCCGCTGCGGGCTGTTCGAAAACGGTTTCTTGAGTTCCTTCGGTCATTTCCTGCTCGGTTTCGTTTGAGTCATCATCCGAAAATTCTGAAATTATTGGTTCCACCTGCGTCACCGTTTCACTTGTAGTTTCGCTGACAGCCACCCCTGCAGGAATGGCAGGCGCAACCGGTATGGGCGCGCCCAGGCGAACTAAACCTTCTTCAGCTTTTTGTTTCCATTGCGGGCGCCGAAAACGTTCGGCAGCCGTGGTAAACCAGCGTACGGCTTCAGAAATTGTTCCAGCCTTCTCATGCAGCTGGGCAAGTTCGAACGCTACCATAGCGTCATGGGTTCGTTCATATAATGCTGATAATTGGCCTGGAGGATCCGCGCTGGTGCGCGCCTTGCGGATGCGGGCCTGAATTTGTCGCCAATCGCTCACTGGGCATTATTGTAACAGTCAACCGGACGCTGGGCCATAGCAACTGATAGAAATGCGAAGAAGGTGTGTCGCAAGCGGTTGCCGGGTGCGGGAACCGCGCGATATGATTTGGTCTTGACCCTCTCGCCCGCCACGTTGAGCGAATTCACGCGGCTCGCCGCCTATGCGGTTTTCCTGCTGAGCTACCTGGTCTTTGCCATCGGAAAATTCCCGGGAATGAAAATTGACCGGCCGGGTGCGGCCATCATCGGAGCGGTGTTGATGGTGGCCATTCGGGCTGTAAAACCTGCGGATTCCCTGCATTTCATCGATTTCGGAACGATTGTGCTGTTGTTTTCCATGATGTTGCTGGTGGCCTATCTTCACCTGGATGGATTTTTCGATTGGGTTTCGGAATGGATTGCCGCGCGAGTCAGCCCACGCCATTTATTGCCCGCCATCGTTTTTTTGAGCGGTACGTTTTCGGCGTTTTTTGTCAATGACATCATTTGCCTGATTATGGTTCCGTTTACGCTGAAGGTGTCCAGGCGATTGGGATTGCCGCCGCTGCCGTACCTGCTGGCCGTGGCAACGGCTTCTAATATCGGGAGCGTGGCTACCATTACTGGCAATCCGCAAAACATGTTGATCGGTTCGTATTCCGGAATTCGGTATAGCAGATTTTTATTTCATTTAGGACCGGTTGCGTTCTTCGGGCTGCTCGTCGATTGGTTCATATTGTGGTTCATTTACACGCGCCACGAAACTCCGGTTGCGCAGCGTGTCGATCCTGCAGAATCCGCATCGAGTCCACGTAGCCCGTTGATGAAAGCCGGCATCGTGATATTGCTGGTTCTGGCGGGATTTCTTGCGGGATTGCCGCCGGCGCAAGTAGCGGCGGTAGGCGCGGCAATTATGCTAATGACACGAAGGCACGAGCCGCGGGAAGTTTACGATGAAGTGGATTGGGGCCTGCTTGTGTTCTTTGTTGGTTTGTTTCTGATTGTAGGCGGCGCGGAAAATGTGGGTTTAACTGCGCGGATTTTGGAAGTTGGGAATCGATGGAACTTGCAGCACGCCTATACTTTGACGATTGTTACGGCTGGGCTGAGCAACATTGTGAGCAACGTGCCTGCCGTAATGCTGCTCAAGTCGGCGGTGCCGCGATTTGCGAATCCTCAGCAAGGGTGGCTGGTGCTGGCCATGGCCAGCACACTCGCGGGCAATCTGACGATTACCGGATCGGTGGCAAATATTATCGTTGTGGAGCGCGCCAAGCCTGAAGTGAAAATTACGTTTGGGCAGTATTTGCGCGCGGGCATTCCTATTACGCTGATCACGCTGGCGTTTGGATGGCTGTGGCTCGTTTGGGTAAATTAATCTCAAGCTCGACGAGAAGTCAGGGGCTAAAGCCGTTATTTTTTGAGTCTCTGAATGTCGCGGCTGAAGCCGCCACCCACAATTACGATTGAGCCTACAAGTACCATTTGTGAGAACGCTTTTTGATCTCGCAGCAAACAAATTTTCCTATACTGCCGTCTCTTTTAATCTGCGCTGACCATTACGGAAAGCATTTCCCGCGGCGCAGCTTCGAAGGCATTTTGCAATTCCCTGGCGGATGAAAATAATTTGCCCTTGGCATGGCGGGCGGGAAATTGAAAGGTGATGGCGCGCTCGGCGAATGGATACGGCTCCAAAATAAAACGGCGCGTGCCGACTGAGCGAACCTGTACGGAGACGCGCCTTCCATCGCGTGTGGGCAAGGCGTGCAATAGATTCGCGGGATTTTGAAAATCCACGCAAGTAAGCAGCGAGAGATTGTCATTGGCTTGCAATAGATGGAAGTGATCCAGAATTGCATCATCGCTTTTATGTTCCGGCTTCAGCTTTGGGTTTGCCGCGATTTGCTGCCGCAGAGAATCCTGCAGCGAGCGCTGATCTGCGAGGAACTGATCGAGCAATGGCAGTTGCGAAGGAGCGATGGTGGAGCGGTCCGCGTGATCATGCAGCAGGCTGTGGGTGTGCATGGATATGAGGACCGCGGCGTAAGGGTCTTCAGCAGCAATCAAACGGACCGCTCTGTCACGCACCGCAAGATAGTCGGCCAGATCGATTTCCTCGAACGCCGAATATTTGCCGACAAGTTCCGTGGAAAATGCGCTGGGCTTGCCTTGCCGCGTGATTTGCGGGGCGGTATCGCGCGCCACCCAACCGTCATCGTGGCGCGCTATTCCGCGCATCACGTGCTCGCGCGGCTCCGGCGGCAAAAAGAGATCGTTGCCCCACCGCTCGGCAAAAGCTCCAGCGAGCCGTGCATGATCGGGATGCGTGACAAGCCACCATCCGGTTTCGGTTTCGAGTCGCAGCAATTGTTTTTCTCCTCAGGAATTTACTGATCTGTTAAACCAATCATTCTATTTCCGTGGCGCGAGCCGATTCGTGCCACTTGTGCAGAAAATACCATTCGAGAAACATAATCAGAAAAAGAAAACCGAAGCCGAGCACCGTCGCAGCCAGCACCAGCGCAAACAAATATTCGGTCTGCAGCTGCGAAGAGGCGTAGAGAATCGAATATCCAAGCCCGCCCTCTCCCACACGGCCGGACCCGGCGAACAGTTCTCCGGTAATCGCGCCAATCACCGCAATTCCACTGGCGATGCGCATTCCGACGAAAAGATTGGGGATGGCATGCGGCAAGCGCAGCTTGAAAAGTATCTGGCGGCTGGAAGCGTTGTGCATCAGAAAAAGATGGACCAGATTTTCGTCGACGCTGATCAGACCTTGCGTGGTGTTGGCGATAATCGGCGCGAGCGAAATGATGAATGCGATGAGAGTCACGGCGGGCAAACCCGCTCCCATCCACATCAGGATGAGCGGCGCGATGGCAATGATGGGCACGGTTTGCAATAGCAGCGTGTAAGGATAAAGCATTTTCCTGATCCACCGCGATTGCGCAAAAACGAGCGCTACCAGAACTCCAACCACGATGCTTGCGATCAAGCCGCCAGCGGATTCTTCCGCAGTAATCGCCAGTGAGTTCATCAAAGAAGGAAAGCGGGCAAGAACGGCGAGCGCTACCGCGTAAGGAGAAGGCAACATGAAGCGCGGCACGTGAAACACCCAGAGGATGAGTTGCCATAAGAAAAGAAATACCGCGAAAACGGCTAGCGCATTTAAAACCGTGATGGTTTTTTGCTTCATTGCAGGATGGTCTCCCGCAACGTGTGCGCCACGCGCGAAGCGAGCGCGTCAAATTCCTTGGAACCGCGGAGGGCGGCGGTTCGCGGCATCGGCAGGTCCACGCTGAACTCCGCGTACACGCGGCCAGGATTCGGCGCTAGAACCACAATGCGGTCGGAAAGAAATACGGCTTCGGGGACGGAATGCGTGACGAAAACTGCGGTCCACTGCTGCTCGGCGCGCAGGCGTAGGAATTCTTCGTTCAGGCGGTCGCGCGTCATTTCATCGAGGGCCGCAAACGGCTCATCCAGAAGCATGACGCGAGGATGCGTCGCGAGTGCGCGCGCGATGGAGGCGCGCATCTTCATTCCACCGGATAATTCTCGCGGGTAGGATTTGGCGACCTGCTTGAGCCCTACAAGGTCCAATAGCGTGGCGATTTCTTTTTCGCGGCGGTCTTTTGGCACGCGCTCAAGTTCCATTCCAAGGCCGATATTTTCTTTCACTGTGCGCCAAGGCAGCAGCGTCGCGTCCTGAAAAACAAAGGAAATAGTTTCTCGGGCATTCAGCGGCGTCATTCCATCCACGCGTATCATTCCGCTGGTGGGCGAAGAAAGCCCGGCGATTAATTTGAGGATCGTGGATTTACCGCAGCCCGATGGGCCGATGATGCTGACGAATTCCTGCTTGCCAACGACAATGTTGATCGCATCCAGGACGGGGCCAGCGTTTCCAAACTGTTTTGTGACTCCCGAAATCTCGATTTCCGGGATCTCCACGTTGGCGTTCATTGCGATTCCTCGGTTACGGGCAAGTACAAAGCAGAGGCGTGCTCGCTCGAGTGGAAAACGGAATGTGTCGAGCGCCGCCAATCCCATGACGTCGCTTCGCAGGAAGGAACATCGCTGCCGGGATTTCGATCAATCAATGGAAACGCGCTGCCGGCGATTTCAAGGCGAATGCGATCGCCTTTTTCAAAGCGGCAGGAAGTTGGCTCCAGGAAAAATTCCCATCGAAGAATTTTGTCGGCTTCATACTTTGTTTCCGTAAAAAGGTAAGTGGAGCGCGCAACCCCTATACAAATAAATTCCGCTGCGCCACTCGGACGCACGCGGACAAGTTTTGCGGTGACGTCCGCATTTTTAAGAGAGGTGGTGCAATAGAGAACGACGCGCGGCTTCCCGAAAATCCGCAGTGAATTTTCAAGAGGCTCTGTCGAATACACGAGAAGGTTGTTGCCCATTTCCAGCGCTGCCTGATCGAATTGGCCACTGGCGGCGGCCGGTCCGCCGGGCGCGAGGACGGGCACTTCGGGATCGTGCACGAAAATATCGCACGGCTCATTCGCAGATGGACTTGAAGCGGAAAGCGTGCCATTTCCTTTGCGCGAATTAGCTCTCCCCAGGCTGTGCAAAAATAAAGTACGATTCGCATCTGCTGGAAAAGTTTCCGTATCCCGCCAACTATTTTCGCCTAGCACGAAGTGGCGGATTCGCGGCTCATTTGCTAATGTGCCGGAATCTTTCAGCCAATGATCAAGCCAGCGCAACAAAATTTCGTCCGTATCGATGAGCGCTTCAGTGCCAAAATCGGACGCGCCGATCCGATCGCCCCAGGGAATATGCACCCAAGGCCCGGCGAGCAAGTATTGGTGTTGCCGTGCAAATTCGCTGCCTGCGGACTGGCTCAAGGCGAGAAAGCCGTCGACGCTGCCGCGAAGGAACATGTCATACCAGCCGGAAATGTGCAGCGCGGGAATGCAGATTTTTTCAAGGCGACGGTTCACATCGAGCGAGGCCCAGTAATCATCAGGCATATCGTGATCGAACCAGTCGAGCACGTACTGCGGCAAGCCTTCTCCGTGCAGCGCGGGATGCGCGCGAATGGGCAGCGCGCTTATTTGAGAGGCGAATTGCGCCCAGGCTTGTTCGAGTCTGTCGCTTGCTTCGCGAAGTTTTTTTCGCCGCGCGTCTTCTTTCAATATCTGCAGTCCCCAGCCCAGAGTGGAAGCGAGACGCAGCGCCCCACCCTGATAAAACCATCCGTGATACAAATCGCATGCCGTCATGCCCGGCGAGATGCACTGCAAGCCTTCGGGCTGCTCGGCGGCGGCGAGCAATTGCGTCATGCCCTGATAAGAAAATCCGTACATTCCGACGCGGCCATTCGATTCGGGGCGAGTTCGCAACCAGGCAATCGTATCGGCGCCGTCCGGGCCTTCATTACGAAAAGGATAAAACTCGCCTTCGGAATCGCCGCGGCCGCGCACATCCTGGATCACGACATTGTATCCGTGACGCGCAAACCACGCTGGATGGGCGTAGACGACGGTGGAGGCAATGTCGCGACCGTAGGGTTGGCGCATCAAGAGCGTAGGAAAAGGGCCGGACTGCGCAGGATAATAATGATCGGAAACAAGTTCTACGCCATCGCGCATGCGGGTGCGCACGCCACGTTCGAGGCGAACGCCGTCTCCGCAATCCAGCAATGTTGCCGGGTTCATGGCGTGGACAGATCCGTGTACTGATACATTTCTGTGAGCGCAGCGGCTAAGCGCGTGGCCGCTTGTTCGAGCCAGCGCGCGCCTTTTTCCGCAGTGGCCGGACGCGGATCGCCCATCACACCGCTTGCTGCAATGTCTTTAGTAAGCCAGGCAAAAGTTGCGGGAGCGTTTTCCGGAAGCAGCATCGCGGGTTTCGTAATGTCGGCGATATAGTTCGATGTGTACGCGGATTGATCGACCAGATCCGGCACGCAGGTGAGGAGAAAAGAAGTTTCGACTTCACCTGCGTGAAATCCATACGCGCGCTCTTGAGGATTAAGGCCTTCGAAAGAAATTCCGCCGGAGCCGTGCATGGCAAACGTGCGCAGCCCCAATTCAGCGCGTAAATCGCGGGCCATGACGTCGATGAGAGAAGTGTTTCCACCGTGCGTGTTATAGAGAACGAGTTTTCGAAATCCTGCTTTTGCTAAGCTCGCGCCGAGGTCGTGCAAGACGGCCATGAATGTAGAGGAGCTCAGGGAAAGCGTTCCCGGAAAACCGATGTGCTCGTTGCTTTTGCCATAGTGCACGGGCGGCAAGGCGTAGACAGGAAGCTCCGCAGGCAATTTGAGCAGCGCGTGACCGAGCAGCAAATTGTTGATCAGCGTGTCCGTCGCGATCGGCAGATGATGGCCGTGCTGCTCGATTGCTGCCGTGGGAAGGACGAGGAGCGTGGTGTCGCGCGGAAGCGCGTCGACTTGTTTCCAATTTAAGTACGCAAAATTTCTTGCATCCGGTATCCAGGTTTTCATTTCGTTGTGGCTCCAGCTTTTGCGGATTCCGAATGAAAGGTAATCATTTTCCCCGGATTGAGCAAACCTTTGGGATCGTAGCGCAGCTTCGCTAGCAGCTGGACGTTGTCGGAGCGATAGCGTCCACCGCCCTCCACGTTATTCACGTGAGGGTTCGCGACAAAGACTCCAATTTTGCGGCAGAAATCGATCATGTCGTTCAGGCGCTCCTCCGATTTGAAATACACGACAGGGATCGCACCGGGAACCACGCGGCCCTCGCCGTTTTTCATAAATTCCATATGAAATAAAATTTCCTGACCGAAGCGTTCGCGTAGTTGCTTCATCTGATCGCGCACAGTATCCGGGTTAAAACCGCATTGCAAGTAGGTGTAAGCGTCGTCCGCCCTCATGGCCCAAAGCGTGGTGTGATTCCAGGTGTAGTCCGAAAGCAGCGGCCGCGCGTTGAGGCCCGGATAAATTCCACTGTGCGTTACGCTTCCTCCTGCATCGCGCGTTGCGGCTTCCAGTTCATTTAACTGGCTCGATGCGATCATGAAAAAAATCAGCGTTTTACCTTCCGGCGCGTGCTGGCGAATGGGAGTGAAGAAAGAGGGAATGGGCCACTCGAATACGGTTACGAGGCGCTTGGTCCATGCGGAGCCCGTGGCAATGTTCTCGGCGAAATCGAAAGCGGCGCTGAACGTTTCAAATGCCGCGATGCACTGCGACCACTCGACGGCCAGAGTGAGTGCGAGCCAGATGCGCGTGATGATGCCGTTCGTGCCCCAGGCATGCAAAATTTCGTGAACCGCTTCGCCTTCGTGCAGGACGATGCGAGGCTCCGGTTCCATGGTCACAACTTCAAGAGCGCGGACAGTTTGAAAATCGCGCAGGCCGCCGTGCGCGACCGTGCCGATTCCACCAGAGCCGCCGCTGACGAAACCTCCGACGGACGCTTTGATAATGGTCGAAGGATAGCAGCGCAACTCCCAGCCAGATTTTCGGGCTTCGTTTTCGAGATCGCCGAGGCGCACGCCGGGCTGGCAGATGGCAACGCCGTCCGGTTGAATCTTTTCGATGCGATCCATGAGGCTCACGTCAAGGACAACACCGCCTTCGAGAGGAACTGCTTGGCCGTAGTTTCCAGTTCCGGCGCCACGCGCCGTGATTGCGATGCCGTTTAAATGGCAATAGCGCAAAAGCTTTTGAATTTCTTCCGCACTTTGAGGCTGTACGACAACCTCGCCAATTTTCCCGTCGAGTTGTTTGCGCAATACGGGGGAATACCAATAAAAATCTTTGGAAAGCTGCTCCACGATTTGGGGATTTAAAATTACGCGAGCGGGATCTGCCACCAGCAAACGAAGTTCAGCGATATGTTTCGGATCCATGAAATTCGCCCTTCGATTCCTTCGTACTACCCTTCCGCCCCTTCAGGGCGAAACCGGTAGTTAGACATTGTTCCCGGGGCGTTGCCCCGGGCTGGCATCCTCCGCGCCGTTGGCGCGAGACACTGGCATTACGTTCACGTTATGAAGCCAGAAAAAGATTATTGATGAGACGACTTCTATTTCGCCAATCTTGTTTTGCTTGAGCTCCAGGTGCGAAACGCCTTTCGCATGTTCGGATGCGTAAAAAGCGAGATGCATAATTCGCGCAGCACCGGCCCCTCCACGGTGCAGGGCATATCCGAGCGGCTCGATACTTCCTTGGCTGGAATATGGATTTGCAGGCAGAACCGATTGGCATCGTCGATCGTCGCACCAAAAACTACGCGATCGAGCCTGGCCCACAGCGCATTGGCCATGCACATCGCGCACGGCTCGCAGGTGGAATACATCGTATAGCCGGCAAGCGATGGGTGTTTCAGTTTCTTGCAAGCAAGGCGGACGGTGCGGGTTTCGGCGTGGGCGCTCGGATCGCTTTCCCGAAAGACGGCGTTGGTGGCGCGCATGAGGCGTTCACCCGTGCGCGTGTTTACGATGAGCGCGCCGAACGGCACTGGACGGGACGTAACCAAGGAGCGCGCCGTAAATTGATAAATTTCGCGCATGCGCTCTTCGTCCACGGCCGCACCGCGCGATCTTAAAATCTCTGTGAATGCCATGCCGCAATTTACCACAATGCGAGGTCAGCCAACCGGGGGACCTCTATTCAATTTTTGCATTGAAAGTATTAGACCGATTTTCCCGAATTGCGCCGTGATATTCTCCACGGAGTGAACAGCAATGAACGGATTCCCATGGCCAAACGCTACTTCCCCATTTTGTGCGCGCTTGCCTTTCTCGGTCTTTTTATGTTCGGATGCCACCAACGCGCTTCGGATAACGGCAACGGGCTGACCAAAGTTGTGCTGCAGGCGGACTGGTATCCGCAACCTGAGCACGGAGGTTTTTTCACTGCGGTAGCGAAAGGGTTTTATAAGGATGAAGGGCTCGACGTAGCTATCCAGCCAGGCGGTCCGTACGTCACAGTGGAACAGCAGGTTTCCGCCGGCGCCGCACAATTTGGAATGGGATCATCAGACAAGGTTCTGGAGGCCAATGCCGGAGGACAGTCTCTCATCGCCGTGGCGGCTACGCTGCAACACGATCCGCAAGGCATCATGGTCAGGAAAGATTCCCCGATTCATTCTTTTTCGGATTTAAATGGACATTCGATCGCGATAAAAGTGGGCGAATCGACCTGGTTTGAATATTTAACCAAACGCTATCAACTGAATAATGTTCGCGTAGTTCCGGCGATGATGAATGTGGCCAACTTTGTCGCCGATCCGCAATACATTCAGCAGGCGTTTGCCACGTCGGAACCTTACTTTGCGCATCAGGCCGGAGTCGAAACAAGAGTCCTTCTGGTCAGCGATGCGGGGTTCAATCCGTATCGCGTGATGTACACAACGAAAGATTTTTTGCGGCAACATCCAGAAATTGTCGGGAAATTTGTTCGCGCTTCCGTGAAAGGCTGGAAGGAGTATCTCAATGACCCGGCTCCAGCGAACACCCTGATCGCGAAATTAAATCCGGCTCTCAATCCGGAATGGATGCAATTTACCTGGCAACAATTAAAGGATGGGCATTTTGTAACGGGAGAAGATCCAACCGGCGCACAGGTCGGGCAAATGGATCCCAAGCGCTGGGCTACGATGTATGAACAACTCGTCGATCTGAAAGTGATCGATAAACAAATCGATCCAACAACCGCTTACACCGTGCAATTTATTCAGCCACAGTAGAAAAATTCAGGCAGAAAAAAACAGAAGCGCGGCGTCAGGTTGCGACGAGCCGCGCTTCTGTCCTGCGTTTCCAGACTACGAATTTATTTTCCGAAAACGAGAATTCTGAAGTTTCCGGGCTTGGCTGTCGCCAGCGGATGTGGCTGCTTTTCCGTGGGAGCGGCCGGGGGATTGAAATCGGAAGTGGATAGGAAAACGTTGTGCGTCTTTGTATCCACCTGCAAAGTCTTGGCGCCGTATTCCGTTTTCACGGCTCCCACTTCGCTCAATTTTTCCGCCGAATCTTCATGATAAATGTGCAGCATGCCTTCGCGTGTTGCGACGAACACCAGGCCTGTGCCGGGATCAAACGCGTTGGCGTCCACTCCCGCGGAAATCGGGTAGGACTGAATCACTTTGCCCGAGTCGGCATCCATCATGATCATGAATTGCGGGCCGCGGCCTCCGGAGAAAAGGCGGCGGGTCTTCTGGTCGATGGCGAGGGACGTTGGATTCCCTTCGGGCGCGGTTGGGAAGCGCGCCTTGATCGTGTTGGTTTTGGCATCGATCACGACGATGTCGTTCTTTTCCGGATTGTTGTCAAATACCAGGCCTTTGCCGTCGACGGCCGGGAATTCCACTTTACCAATCAGATCGATCGTGGTGATGACGGATTCTTTCACCGCATCGATGACGACAGTGTTGTGGCTGTCTCCATTAAATGTAAAAATGTGCTTGGTCACAGGTTCGTAGATGATTGCATCCGTGTCCAGCTGGCCGGTCTTCACATGGCCGGTTACTTTCAGAGTTTTCAAATCGAAAACAACCGCTTCCTGAATCGTGGCGCCTTCCCTTGAATCACCGTCGGTGATAAAACCTTTGCCCAAATCCTTGGCAATCGCGATGCCGTGGCAACGTGATAATCCCTCGATCTTGCCCACTACCGAATAATCGTCGGCATTCAGCACCACAACTTCCGTGCCGTGGGAAATGTAAACGCGGCGAGCCGGCGCATCGATCGTAATATAGTCGTAATACTCGCCGCCGCCGGGCGCCGGGGGCAACGATACAGTCTTCAACAAATGGTAGCCGGAATCCGCAGGCTTCGGCTGCGCATACGAACCGGACAAGAAACATGCTCCCACAAACGTAAGGCTCAGCCCCACGGCAATGCGGCCAATCGTAGAAACCTTCATGTAAACGCTCCTTTTTTATTTGGTCTGTCGAAAGCTTTGAAAAACGAACACCACTGCACCTCGCGATATGATGACTGACGGCAGAATGGTCACGGACTGACGATGGCGCGTTTCACTAGTGTCATCATGACCGTTGCATGGCGCGGTTGCGACTCAATCCTCTGCACCACATAAACTCTCTCGGCTCTCCGAACCGCGAAATTGTAGCATCGACCTTGGAGACGTGGTAACCAATAGCCTATATGACGTTCCTGAATAACTCCTGAATGAATGGATTTGGGAGGAAAGGGGGGTATTACGAGGGTGTTAAAATTCAGGAGGCGACGTCAATCGAGCTCTAATCTGCAGTTGGCGGTGCTTGCATGCTGACCATTTTAGATCAAGCCATCTCATAAATAGCTCTCCCAGACATTTGATTGGACTTCGGAGGCTAAAGGGTCTGTTTGAGAACAGCAAATTGGAACCTCAGCTGCTAAAGCCGCCCTCACTTTGCAGAACTTATGTCGTGGCTAAAGCCACGACCCACAATAATCATCTATTAAATAGCTTAGCTCTGTTGACATCCTTAATGTCGTCCGGTCTGCTGTAGCCCGTCTCTTCAGAGGCGGGGGTTTAGATTTCACACGTCGACCCTGCCCCCGGGGCATCTACCCCCCGCCTCTGAAGATGCGGATTAGAGCACCTGCCTAGAACGAAATGAAAATTTCATCGTTTGATCCAGGATGCCAACAGAGCCAAATAGCTACATGGCACTTTCATTTAAACCCGTGCCACTTATCCTTCGTTTCCACTCAGGCCAAGTAAGGCGAGCTACAAAGAATTGCGGGCTTAAAATGACTTGTGAATGCGCACGCCCGCGGCGTACCCGCCATACTGGTCGCGCAAAACGGAAATGGAGAGATTTTTCTTCATCTGGTATTGAACCTGAATCGCCTGATTTTGCGTTGTAGTTACATCCGTGCTGAAAGTCAGCAGAATTTTCCCTGTGACTCTCTGCTGAATGGCAATTTGCGGATCGGACGTCGATTGGCCAGTGTTCGCCAGGGGATCGATGGTGAGCTGCGTAATTCCCGCCAGCTTTTCGAGCTTGCCGCTCAATTGGCTGGCAGCTCCTTGCGCAAGCACTGATTCCGCGCCGAGCGATGCGGGCGTACTGGCGCTCGTCGCTGACTCCTCCGTCGTCCTGCCAAATGCCACGAGATTGATGATGTCCGCCGGGGGTAATGGAGGATCGGATGTGTAGTTGGTCCTAAGCTTGTCCACGGGGCCGACGAAGTTCAAAGTAATGTTGTACTGCTGGACCGTTGTTTTCACGTAGAGATTCACGACGGGCACCGTGCGAACGGGATTGGCGAACTCGATGGTGCCGTTTTGAATTTCGTAGCGCTTCCCCAGAAAAAACATTTCGCCACTCGTCAGATTCGCCCGCCCCAGGACAACAGGAGATGCCATCGTTCCGGACAAAGTTAGATTGGCGGCCCCACCCAAGCTCACTTTGCTGCTCGCGAGATTAATATCCTGAGCCGTGGCGACGCCTACATTTAATTTCATGTTGGTTTCAAAAGCCGAAGAAGTCGCGGCCGGAGTGTCATTCGAAAGCTGTCCGAGGAGCGTGGCGAGATCGAATTGCTGCGTGAAAGAGAGTCGATCGATTAACACTCGTCCCGTCAGTTGCGAACTTCCCGGAGTGCCAACGAAACTGAGATTGCCGGTCAATACCGAACGAATTCCCTCCGGATAGCGGATGCGCACGTTTTTTGCGTCGAGATCCAGATTAAAACTGGATTGATTGCCATAGACCATGAAACCGCGCACGACCACGGAGCCTCCGCCTGCTGCGCCGGATAATTGAGCAAACTCAAGGCGATTCCCGTTCACTTGAATTTGCCCGTTCAACCCTTCGATGCTCACCGGCAAGCTTTCCGTGGAAACCGCAGCATTCACAATATCTACCTTGCCCTGCATCGAAGGGTGCGAGAGATCGCCGCTCGCGGAAATATTCAGGTTAATGTTTCCCGAACTTTTCATTTCGGTAGTGAATGCTTGCAAAACGGAGAGATCGAGCGAGCCAATAGCGGAAACGTTCAATGACGACCCGGCTTGAATCGGAATCACGCCTTTCAAATTCAAATCTGTTCCCGTTCCCTTAAACTCTGCCTGATCAATATTGGCGATGCCGTCCCGATAGGTGACGCGAAGCGGGTGTGCGAGACCAAGCTGCGCCTTTTGGTAATTCACGCTCAGTGTAGGTACTTCAAGTTGTGCGGAAATGGCAGCCGGATTCTTCAGCGGTCCTTGCATATTGATATGAATTTCCGTTTGCCCTTGAATTTGCTGCGTTTTAGTCAAGAAACGCCCGAGAACCAACGAAACAGGAATGTCCCGAATATCGAGAGATGCGACCGCCGGAAAATCACCGGTCAATCCGACATTCCCTTTCGCCTGAATAGATCCTTGATCCGCATTGGAAATTAAATTGAACGTGGCCCGCTGATTGGTAAGACCCAATTCCGCATGAACGTCCGAGATTGTCTGATCCCTGATTGCAAGTTTGGGAATTTGGAGATTCGCGGTGATTTGAGGATTCTGAAAATTTCCCTGGCCTTGGGCGGAAATCGCCAGATCGCCAGCGAGGCCCAGGTTACGCGCATGGACGAACTCGAGCTGATCCAGTTTCATACCTGCGGTATTCAGGTTGGCTTCATAGGATTGCGTTTTAGGCTGGTAGGTCACGGTCGCAGTTAAGTAGCCGGCGGGAATTGCCATTTTCGCTTCTGAATGAATGGAATTTCCATCACCGTTAAAATTGATCGTCAGATTCTGAATGGGCTCGTTCCATGCTTTTGCTTTGGTGAACTGCAGCGATCCTTGCCCTTGCAGATTTTGTTCGGTTCCATGAATTGAAACATTCGCCGCGACCATTCCGGTCACTGGATACTGCGACTGCAGGAATTGTTGTAGTTCTGAAACGGAAATTTGGCGGGCATTTAACTGCAAAGTGAGCGGGCTTGAAGGCGTGAATGACCACGCCGACAAATCCGTATGTCCGCTGAAATTAATCTGTCCATTTTGAGCATCAACCAGCGCTCCATTTTGCAGAGTGATGCCGGAAGCAGCAGCATCAACTGTTGCATGGAAAGTCCGCCAGCGCGCATTCCGCACTTGCAGATCGCTTGCGGATAGATCGCCTTGGATTCGCGGCTGCTTTACGGCCCCCGAAATCTTGCCAGTAAAATGCGCGGACCCGCCGAGATAGGGCAAGGAACCTTGTGGGGCATTTGCCTTCGTAGAACTTCCGCTTTCAAACGCGGATACGAGCGTAGCCACTTCGTGAAGGTCGGATGTGCTTGCCTGAACATTCAGCTGCGACCGATTGCTTAAAACACCTGAAATCGAAATCTTCGTGTTTCCTGTTTGAAGATAGGATTGCCCGAATGAGGCGGTATTTCGCGCGCCGTCATAAGCGACATCGATCAGGCCGCTCAATGGAATGGTTCGATCTCCCACAACGGGCGTGCGTGGATTGCGAATATCGAAACGCGCTCGCGCCATCGCGTTTTGAATGTTGGAAGTCCACGTTGCTTCCGCGGTCCCGCTGACGAAACCGCTGAGCCGACTCGCTTCCCTATTTTTCATTCCCGCGGTCTGGTCCACCGCCTGCAGCGACAGATCACGGACAATGGTGTGGAGATGCGAACCGGAATTTCCGCTGATGTGCGACAATTCGTAATCCGCGCTTACGTGTCCGCCGAGCAAGTCAGACTCAGCATTTTTCACGTCTAAATTTCCGTCCTGCAATTTGAATTCGGCGCGGATGGATTTTGGGATGGCGCGCATCTGTCCAATCTCCACCAGAAGTTCCTGGCTCTGCACACGCCCGTCGACATACGCGGTGTCCACCACAGATTTGTTTGGGACGCTTTCATAGTGCAGGTTTCCAGTTGCGGTGACCTTTCCTGTTGGGATCGATTTGATGTCCGCAAATCTCGCAAGCTCAATCGTGGAAAGGACACCGTCATATGTGCCATCAATTTTTGGGTGATCGTAATTTGTGAGTTTCGCACGAAGATTGAGAGTCGATTGTTCGGTGGCAACCGTTAGCGGATCCGCGGCCAAGCCGGAACGGTCGAGAGTGAAGGCCAATTGAAGACGATGCGGAACTGGTTTCAGTGCCTGGGACGAAACTCGCCCATCGCTGTATCCGATCGTGCCGCGATAAGTGCTTGAAATGAAATTGAAATGAATATCCGCGTGCAAATCGCGGAGATCGGCGTTTAGCGGGATTTGCGCATCATTGTAATAGAGGGCTCCTGCGTTCAATTGGACATGGCGAATTGCCAGCTCAAGAAGATTTTCCATGGTTGAACTTGTGTTCGTAGAGGATTTGGATGCGGGCAAGTTGGAATTACCATTTCGGTCGACTGTGAAATGGACAACCGGCTGGTCAAGGACGACTTCGTTCAAGTCCACTTTTCGTTCCAGGAGAGAAATAATTTTCAATCCAATTCGCAAATGATCTGCCGCAAAAAGTGGCGCCTGTGGTTCGCTCTCGTTTCCATGCAAAACAACTCCGTACAGATCCAGAGTCAACAACCGCCAGTTAATGGCCAATTCTTTAATGTCCAAATGAGCGCCGGTGTTCGCTTGAACTTCTAATTCCAATTGTGTTAACACAAATCGTTGAAAGGCTGTTGTGTGGACCACCACGAGAGCTGCAGTCACGAGCAGAATGAATAATGAGCCAATCAAAACTGCTGTCCATTGAACAATTCGTTTCCCACTCATATTTCACCCGTCATTTCACATCCTGCCAAAAAAACTGACTTTCAAAATGATTGCCCCAACGTCACGAAATATTGAGTCGCGGTCACTCCCGGAACGTACGTCAACCTGCGCCCGATATCGAATCGAATCGGGCCAACAGGAGTTTCATATCGAAGGCCGAATCCAACCGTGTGCGTGTAATTGTCGCCAAACTCACGCAAATTAATTCTGGAGTAGACATTTCCTCCATCGTAGAAAATCACTCCGCCCAAGCCGCTCTTGAGTGGAATCGGAAAGCGCGCCTCGGAGTTCACCACGGCAAGCATGTCGCCGCCCACGGGAACGCTGATTAATGTGCAGGTGGAAGGAACGCTCGGGTTGCTGCAGACCGACACGGGCCGTTGCGGGCCCGCCCCGTAGATTGGAAATCCGCGAATGGAATCCGGACCGCCGGAAAAAAATCTTTCGCTTAACGGAATTACGCCGCCCGCAAAAGGTTTCGCCAATCCCAGCCGAAAATTATTCGCCCACGTCAGCCACGGCGTCAGCGGCTTATAGAAGGAGGCCTGGCCGAAAAAACGCGCGTAATTTACGCTGGACCCCAGCTTGGTCGGAGAAACTTCGAAGGTCGCGGTTTGATAAACTCCGCGATGGGCATCAAGCGGCTTGTCGCGAGTGTCATGCACGAATTGGGCGGACAGGGTGGAAAGGCGGACGTGTTGATCTTCGGGCAACACCAGATCGGGGATCGTAATATTTGTCAGCAGGATGCGCTGATAGGTGTACTTCAGGATTAAATTTCGGGTGTGTTTTTTGTCGAAAAACTTTTCAACCTGCCAGGATCCCTGCTCTGTTTCGGCCGTGTAGATTGAGCTTTGCGTGGTCCGCTCCGCGGATAAACTGATGAGAGAATTCCAGGAAGAACCGAATATGCGCGGCTCGGTGTACGCCAGAGTGCCGCGCTGATCCAGCCTTGAATAAACAAGACCGATCGAAGCGGTCTCGGCGCGGCCAAACAAATTGTGGCGCGCCAGTTGAATGGACCCTCGAGGCCCCCAAAAACTTTGCTGGCTGGCCGTAAATGTGCTGCCCACGCCGATAGGAGGAATTCCCGGCAGCGCAATGGTCCCAACGGGAATATTTCCGCTTCGAGGTAGGACTTCGAAGCCGATGCCAAAGTCGACTGAATTTCGCGGAGATTCGTGAACTTTAATTAAGACCTCTTCCTGCTGCTGGTCGCTTACGGGGGCGAGAGGCTTGATACTAGCCCAGTCGAAAATACCCAGACTGTATAAATCGCTTTCCGAGGTTAGAAAATTTCCCACGCTGATCGGTTTCCCAGCAGTGATTTGCGGCCCCGATATTTCACGGAGGAAATTTTCATGAGTAACTTCAGCTCCCAGGTTAATCGCGTTGCTGATATGGGCCTGCGGCCCGGGATCAATGGTGTACACCACATCCATCAGATGGTGATTTGCGGAATCGTTGCTTACGGTGGAGCGAAACTGGGCATTTTCATAGCCGCGATCGAGGTAGCCTGCAAGAATCGTGTTTCTGTCCCGTTGGAGCAGAGACGGGGAATAGGCCTTGCCGGGAAAAAGGTTTAAGGCGTGGCGATCTCCAATCGCTGCGGTCGTTCTCTGGCCGTGATCTTCAATTTTTAGATCGGCGACTTTATATTGTTCGCCTTCCGAAATCTGGAAATTAATGTCGACTTGAGGTTCGTAATCCGTGACCTTCGGTGAAACCGTAGCATCCGCGAAGCCTGCGTCCTTGTATGCGACAAGGATCGCATTCACACTTTTTCCCATCAAGTCTTCACTGAATTTACCGTGCGAAAAAGTGTGGCCGAATATGGTCAATCCTTTTTTGACGGGGATGAACGCCTGCAACTGCTTATCTTCAAAATTCTGATTGCCTTCGAAATTCACTTGTTCAACCCGGTGCTTTTCCTCTTTCTTGACTTCATAGACGACGCTTACTGAATCTTCCCGTTTATCCAAGTGAGCATCTACCATCGCGTCGAAATAGCCTTTCGCTTGAAAATAGGAAAGCAGATTGCGCCGCCCTTCATCCACCAGGTCCTGATCCACAGAATTCTCTTCGTAAATGGGGACGAGCCGCTGAATCGTGCGTTTAAACATGCGAGCGCCCACAACGCGCACAGACAAATGCGGGCCTTCGTCGATCTGGAAATTCAAATCGGCGCGTCCGGTTTCGACCCGGTATGAGGGGGAAATAAAATCTACTTTTGGCGCAAGCCTTCCCTGCTTCCGCAGCTGCGACCTCATATAGTCGACCGATTTTGCGATCTCCTGCGGCGAGTATTTTTTCCCTGGCTTGAGGGAAGCACCTCTGACCCTGGCCCAAATGGATTTGAGCGCATTCCGCATATGCGTGGTTTCATCATCGCTGAGGCCCTGAATATTGAGTTCACCAAATCTGGCGAGACGATTCAGGCGGCAATCGAAGCTTATATTGACGATGCGATGCGCATCGTCCCGTTGAACATCGGGCGTTACCTGAGCCTCAAAATATCCGTTGGCATGAAAAAATTTAAGGAGCGCGCCCGCACCTTGCGTGGGCATTTCGTCGACAAACGCCGCCTGTTCGGGAATATTTGCAGCCTGCAACAACTGGGTATAGCTAAATGATTTTGTTGCCCCGGGAAATTTTAGAATTCCGACATAAGAAGCGGGTTGCAGCAGAAAGAGAATTTTCAATCCAGCCTGCTCAGGCTCGATACTGACCTGAACTTTTGAAAATAGCTGCGTATTCTGCAGCGCTGATACGCTGTCGCGAATGGCCTTAATGGAAAATGGCTGGCCGGCCTTCTGCTGAATCGCGGACCGAAAGGCTGCCACGTCCATCGTCGGCTTGGCGGAGATGTCCACTGTGGAGACGTTTTGTCCTTCCAACCCCGCATAGGAATCGGGCTGGGCATCCTGAGCCATTACACGAAGCCCGCAGAAGAAAATTAAGAATAAGCACGCAACCCAGCACTTCCATTTGTTTCGATCTGCAATTTGAGCAAATAAGATAAGGCGAATTTCGCCGTGCATTACGCGAGCGCTCCCGCATACTTCCAATCTTTTTTGCTTATTCCTGGGGCGTGTGCGATTCTCAGATTAAAGTCCTCCGCATTCCATTCTAGGGACCTGCCTAAACTCGGGTATCCGTTAAATCATGTAGGTCATAGTGAGTCATCTGGCGCAGGAGGCGCGACGACATCTGAAGAAAGCAAGTCGCTGCAGGCTGCGAGCTTTTGTTCAGTGTGAAGACGCTCTTCGAAGCCACATTTCGATCACGTCTGCATCTGATTTCGCAAGAGACGGGATGGTTTTCCTGAGCATCGCCATGAACCAGTCAATTTCGACTGGCAGTGCGGGATAACCGATATTATCACCTTTTGATTTGCGGTTAACGGGTCGGCTGGAATTGATAAGCGGCTGGCCTTGCGCATCTAGAAAGACGATGAAAGGTACACCCATGGATTCGCCACCATAATCCGCCAAAAGTTTCTCGGAGCCAGGACTATTCAATTCCGGATGCTTGCCGCGCTGTTCCAAAACATTCAGATGAGCGAGGACAAAATATTTTTCCAGAATTGGATGAATCTTCGGATCTTCCATAAAAACTTCCATTTGCCGGCAGGGAGGACACCACGAGGCGCCGAAGACGAGAAAGATTGGCTTGTGCTGCGCAACCGCCGCGGACTCCGCCGAAGCGAGCACCTGCTCGGCACCAGGACGCTGCTGCGCGGCATGTGCGTAAAAACTGGCGAAAAGTGACATTACAAAGAGTGGCAAAATCCTTTGCACGCCCAAAGCATAGAGCAATTGCATAGGAATTCGCAAGAATAGGTGCAAGGAAAGGGCACCCCAAGTTCTAATTCAAAAACCAGGCCACCCGCCCTTGATTAGTCTCAATTGCCGATTAACTTTTTTTCCAAGTACTTCACTGCGAGGGTAACTGTGAAAGGTATTCTGTGCAGGCCGGCTTCCCAGCGGACCACGGACAGGCGGGAGACTCTCAACTCGAAAGCGAGCTGCTCTTGTGTCAGTCCAAGACGAGCGCGGGCCTTCTTCAATTCGCTGGGCAGGAATTGACGGTCTTCATTCATGAGTACGTGATTACATACGATTAGAGATACCCTGTCAAACCGACTTAATACGGATTGAATATACGCGGAATAATATCATTTTCAGCGAAGAATCCGTATGGGCAACTAATTGAAGCAGCCGAAGTTTTTTTCAATTCCGACGACAAATGCAGCCGTGGTTGGCGCATTCTTTTTCATTTTCCTTCTTTTACCGAACGATCTCGATTTGATTTAACTATTTCGGTAAGCATCCGCCAAAGCACTTGTTTTGCATTTCCGGATGCCAGGCCCTTTCAGATTTAAAGGGGCTGGATTTTTTAGCAAAGGAAGCAGTTTCTTGTCCAGCCACTCAGCGGGTATTTTCCTGATCTCTGCTGTTGTTGCCAAACATTATCGCCAGCACTGGTGGGTCGCGTGGGCTGGCTGGTGGTCCGGGCCTTGAACGATTTTGATTTGTCGGATGCCCCAGTCTTCGGTTTGAACCTGTGAAAAACCCTCTTGAAAAATAGTCGGAATGCCGACCTCTCGCGGCATAAGCCAAGAACGATCCACTTGAAACAAATCTCTGATCCGATTTGTAAACCCCGTGCAGATAGGTTGGCGGGTGGCCGTTTTCTTTTTGTCCGCTGGAAAGGTCAAACTCCCGGCGAGCCTGGAGTCTTGCCGTGCTAGAGATGGCTTCCGAATGAGCATAACTTTGCCTCGCCTCAACTAGAGCGAGTTGGAGATTTCGGTCATTCGATTCACTAAAATTATCAAGCGACCTTGGCTACCGACGTCGGGCGGGAGATAGGCCGGCAGGTTATCGATAAATGCCTGATTTGCGAGCATGCTACGAAATTGCTCTGCAATGTAGGATCGTATCTCAACTACAGCAGCTATTTCTTCCACGATCGCTTCCCGACCGTCAATCACTGCCAGTAAATCTTCGAGGTCGCGGCTCATGGTGTAGTCGCGGCGGCCACGGCTTCGAAATGCCTCAAGCTTTGTGGCAATGAAATAGGCAGCGGTGACCATCCGAATGCGAAGCCCCCGCTCGAGTTCAATCTCTTGCGCCGCATTCATGGCAGATCGATACCACCGATTTGTAAAGCCGAGAATTCTTTCCTCGATCGGCATTACGTCCGGTTGCACATCGTCGATCAGCCAGCGGCAAAGTGGTGCGTTGTTGCTTATATCTTCTCGAAACCCTAAGTCTCGCAAACGTTGTGAGAAGGTTTCATAATCTGCGTAAGACGTAATTTCTGCGATCACATCAACATCGAATGTCGGTCGAACTTCCGCGGCAGCCTAGTCCGTAATAAACCAACCCGTAATGTGCCTCCGACAAAGACGACTTCGCTCAAAAGAGGACCTAATCGCTTCGTGACGTTTTTAAGAAGCTCGATGTTGGAGTTCTGCATGTTTCGGCGAGTGCAGCCTGAGTTTGAGTTCTTCCTCCGCAATTTGGCGGTCGCGGGATCTTCCGTCACGAAGAGCATCGATTAACGCGAGCATTTCATATAGATACGAATCTCGCAATGCTGCCCTCGGAACTGTCTTATGTGGAGTGAAAGTGTACCCTCGCACTCCCCTCAGGAAACGGCCAAACAGGGGGAGGAGGGTCAGCACCAGCGGAGATCCTGCTCTTAAGAGGCTCCGCCGCGTATCCCGTGGGTACACCTCGGGTTAGTTCGCCGCGCTCGGGCGGGAAGGCATACTTCAAACCGTGGACCAAAAACTCTTCCAAGGCAGATTTACTAGGAGTCTCATGCAATTCAATTCCAGTCAGCAAGCGGGCCTGTTTGGCACGTTGAAAAGCAGCGTGAACTTCGGAGACACTCAGGAAAAGCTGCTCAGCTATTTGAGCAAAGGGAGGACGCTTGTCTCCGTATTCCAGGAGCTTGATGAGAACAATCACGTCTTGGGGCTTCAGAACCATGTCCTAAGCACATATTGCTGATTCGCGAATAGCAAATATGATTAAATTCGGGGTTCCGAAGTGATTAATCATGGAAATTCGAGCTTCTCGCCGGAATGTGATTCCGTACTTTGATGAAACGTGAGAGTAAATTCAAAAGCCTCGCCCTTGAAAAAATCATCAAGGACGGAGCACCTCAAATTCCGATTCAAAACCCGGACCACCGCCCTTCAAAGGCTGTGCCACCGGTCAGGCAATTTTACAATTTATTGACATTCCTCGGACAAATCAGTGTCAATTCCAATTTCGAAATCTGCAATTTTTCAATCTCAAACCATTCGGAACTTCGGCCCCGACTCTGATTTCCTTCGAGTTTGGCCCAGTTCAATTTGAGGAGAAATTCACATGATCAAATTTTCGATTCGATTATTGTTTTCGGTTGGAACGTTCTGTTTCGCTTCCCTTCTGCTTCCAGGCTCGATCTTCGCACAACATTATATTCAGAAAAATCTGGTTTCAGATCTTCCTGGAATGGCAGCCGTGCGAGATACAAATCTCGTCAATCCCTGGGGGCTGGCACGCAGCACAGGAAGTCCCTGGTGGGTTTCAGATAACGGAGCCGGGTTGTCCACACTGTACGACGGCACGGGAACACCGCGCCCATTGGTTGTAACCGTTCCGCCGCCTCCAAAAGGATCCGCACCATCCGCACCGACGGGTGTCGTCTTCAATGGCAGCTCTGATTTCGTGATTCCCAAAGCAAAAGGTGGCGATGGAAAGCCGGCGAGTTTCATATTTGTCACCGAAGATGGGACGATTTCTGCTTGGGACGGAGGCGCGGCAACAAACGCCGTGCTGCTTGTTAACCATTCACCCGATGCGGTCTACAAAGGCTGCACGACGGCCGACGTTAAGGGAGTCCGCTATCTCTATGTGACAAATTTCCGTTCCGGCCACGTCGAGGTCTACGATACCAATTTTAATGCAGTCACTTTCCACGGCGATGGAGATCATGATGCGGATGACCATAACGGTCCCTTCTCTCGAGAAGCTTTTGACGACGAGCGCATTCCCCATGGCTTTGCCCCATTCAACGTCCAAAACATCGGTGGAAGCCTGTTCGTAACTTATGCGAAGCAGGACGCGGCCAAGCATGATGACGATGCAGGGCCCGGCAACGGTTTTGTCGATATCTATAGTCCATCCGGCAGGCTGGAAACTCGCCTTCAACATGGCGACTGGCTGAATTCCCCCTGGGGAGTGGTTTGGGCGCCCCGCGATTTCGGAGAATTTAGTAATCGAGTGCTGGTAGGAAATTTTGGCAGCGGGCAGATCGCAGCGTACAACGGCTTCGATGGCCAGTTCATCGGACTTGTCAAAACCTATACTGACCCCGTAGCACTGACAGGCGAACATGTACTGAGCATCGACGGGTTGTGGTCGCTTACGTTTGGCAATTCGGCAACTGGTGTGTCTGGAGCTGGCGCCGGCAGCGCAGGCCCATATAACTCACTCTTCTTTACCGCCGGAATCAACCATGAGCAGGACGGACTGTTCGGCACGCTGACTGCCGTGACAGCCGAGCAAGACGGAGATGAAGAATAAAAAGCAAATGTACATTTGCTTACTTAGCCGACCGAAAAAACGGCGGAGATGAACGCATCTCCGCCGTTTTTTTCGCTGTAAGAATCCATATTTCTCGAAGATGTGCGGATCATCAAACACAAAACTACGACGAATTTACTAGGTTTCCACCAATATGCGATTCCTTCCACAGGTGATCAACTTCCGAAATATCTTTATGCAAAAGAGAAATATGGTGGGGCTGGGGAGAGTCGAACTCCCGACCTACGGTTTAGGAAAACAAGGGACAGTTCTGATTGGTGTTGAAACTTTTGGACTCTACTATATTCGTCAACAGCTTACAACGTAGGTGAGTTGATGGTAGTGACTCATTTTGGTTGAACTACAAACGTCTTGAATTCTTCTATGGTCTTAAGGCTTCCAATGGGAAGCCAAACCGCATGATCCTGATTGTCGATTCTTAGTAGGAATGCGTTGCCACCTTCTGTTCTTAACGGCCAGAAACTTGGCCGATAAGAGACTCTAATCTGAAGAAAGGAACCATCAATCATTTGATACTGGCTTTGACATCGGAGGGATGTTTTTCCACGTGGTTTCAAATCGGTCTTGGGGAGATCTGCAATCCTCTCCATTCCTATATTGTAGAAGTCCGGATTGGCATTCGGGATATTCAGGTTTGGGAATTCACATTGGTACTCGACATCATGGATGCGATATGGCCCTTCATTTGTGAGGACAAACCTGGTCGCGAGAGGGTCTTGTGGATTTAGGGAAGCATATGAATCGATCGAAACGTCATAGCGAAATGAATTTATTGCGGAAAGTGCACCCACGAGAGCCAGCAGGTAACCAAAGAACTCTATTGCCTTGGAAGCAAAAGTTCTCTTGGGTGATACAGCGGGCTTATTATCTACTGCTTGCTTTCTTGGTTCTATACCTGCTATATGCGATTTCGATTCTGATGTCGCGGGTGGCCGACCCTTTCGCGGATTCAAAAAGTATTTGCTCATAACGGAATGATACCATTTCAATACGTCATCGCCGAGGAACTGGTTTCGCTTTTCCGGGTGGCAGACCCTTTCGAATTTAAAAGGGTCTGGATCTTATGGTGGGGCTGGGGAGAGTCGAACTCCCGACCTACGGTTTAGGAAACCGCCGCTCTATCCATCTGAGCTACAGCCCCGGCAAAACGTGATTTGCTAGTTTAACCCGATTTTGGAAAAACTTGCCGAACATTCCCACCGGGGCGCACTCAAACAATTGGACAAAAGATCGAAAATGCGGAGGGCATTGCTCGAATTTTATGGAGTCGAATATGGGCGTTCCGGGCGTGTGACGGAAGGCGGTGCATAAGCTTCCTCCGATGCCTGGGGGGCGCAAGATACAAGGTGATTCCCGCGACGCGGGGTTGTGATATGCTTCCGTGTAATTCGCTAGCCAGGAGGCTTGCCATGAATAAACTATTGCTGGGTGTTGCGGTTTCCCTGTTGATCAGCTTGCCTGTGTTTGCCGCGCTGAAGGTGGGCGACAAGGCTCCCGATTTTTCGGCTCGCGGTTCGATGGGCGGAAAAGAATTCGATTTTTCTCTGCAAGAGGCGCTGAAGAAAGGCCCCGTCGTGGTCTATTTCTTCCCTTCCGCCTACACCAAGGGTTGCGATCTCGAGGCTCACACGTTTTCAACGGAAAAAGATAAGTTTGACGCTGCCGGAGCCACCATCATCGGCGTTTCCGCGGACAGCATCGCGCGGCTCAACAAGTTTGCGGCGGACCCGGAATTCTGCGCCGGGAAATTTCCGGTAGCATCCGACGCGGACAAAAAAATCGCCACCTCCTATAACCTGGCGATTAATGCCGTAAAGGCTGGCCAGATGGATGTGCAGGGCAACGCGATCGATCATGACTTTATCGAGCGCGAAACATTCGTCATTGGCAAGGATCACAAGATCCTGGCGGCGTTTTCGTCCAAGGACGATGGCATTTCTCCCGACCAGCATGTGGCGAAAGCATTGGCCATCGTGCAGGGACTTTCCAAGTAGTTTTTAATTGGGACTCATCTGATGATTGGGCGATGGGCAACCTCGCTCGGCCATCGGGGGCTAAATCCCTTACTTTCTAAGTCTCTGAATGTCGCGGCTGAAGCCGCGACCCACAAAGACTATTTATGAAACAGCTTCCAGTAATTCCGGCAAAGCTTTTCCCGATTAGATAAGCGAATTGGGATGCATTTTTTGAGTGTTCAGGGCCGACAAGTAGTTCTTAGAAAGAATTGAGAAAACTTGCCGGCCCTGTAGCATTTCGCGTCAAATCCCCTTCCATAAACGACGTT
>DATHNC010000068.1:0-11504 GCA_035486415.1 Saccharimonadales bacterium (SeqCode) | reverse complement strand
GGCATCGTTATAGCAATATGCCAGATTGTGATTGAGTGTTGAAAAACAATGGCGCTGGCAGGCGCCCTTCATATGAGAAAGCTGCTTGGAATTGAATTCGAATCGGTCGATGTTCCCCCAATTAAAGGTGGACGCATACATGGGAAAGCAGGGAGCAACGGTTCCATCGGTCCGAATGATCACATTATTTTGTCCGGCCCGGCAGTTCCAGTCCGTAAAATGAATTTCGCCTTTTTCGTCCTGGGCAATTCCGGGCATGGTCGAAAGCATTTTCGCGTCTTCGCCATTGAGTCCGGTTCCGTCTCCATACCAGCCATATTTACGGATGTCGACGCCAGAGGCCATGCGCACAAACGCTTTCATTTCCTGCAGGCGTTGCACTGAATTCACCATCTGATAGCCGGCCTTGTTCTTCTCGATAAGCCAATCCACCAGTTCGTCAACGGCGCGCCAATCTTGCGGGCGAATATAAGTCGGATTGTCGCTTAAATGCTTGAAGTGTTCGTCCTGCTCGATCATCGGCGTTTCGTTGATGTGGTAGTCGGTAGCCAGACGATGTTCATGCGCGAATTCGGTAATCCTTTTTACGTCTTCATGATTGTTCCGGCAAATATTCAGGTTAAAGAACACCATGTATCCGTACACATATTGTTTGCGGATCAGGTATTCCAGATTTTGCTGTACGGGCACCACGGCTTTCGGCAGGCTGGGCTTTTCATCCCAGGCGTCGACCGCGAAATTAAAGATGGCAGCACCTGCGTCAGCTAGTCTATCTATCACTTCCGGACGGAGCAGCCGCCCGTTCGTTCCAATGTAAATCCAGAAGCCCTTCTTTGCCGCGTAGTTAACTACCTTGTGTGCGAAGTCTGGACGCAGGAGCGGTTCTCCGCCCATCAAGGCAAGCACGCGGCAACCGTGATCGTGCAACCAGTCGATCGAACGGCGGGCAACATCTTCCGTCATTCCCTTTACCTTGTTATTGAAGGCCCAGCAATACCAGCAGTCCAGGTTGCATTTATATTCCACGAAAAGATAGGACGTGATGGGATGAAAATCGCCGGGAAGCACTCTCGATTTGATATAGGGAACCAACCATCCGTTCATCGCCCGCAGGATGTGCTTGCCGCTCCACTTCCGTTCGGGAGGCGGTGCATCCAGCCCCCATTCCTTTAACAGCGCCGGATGCTGCGGAAACACAGGTTCTGGCAAGGACATTCCCTTGGATTCAGCGGGTGGGGGCGATCCTGCTTGTGAATTGGTTAAAAGTTGGTGAAGTGCAACATCAAGTCGAAATTGCGGAGGTGCATCTGCAAATGGATTTTGTGATGTTTGTGTTTCGGACATTATTCCTCCCGTGAAAAATGGATGAAGCTGGATGCCCGTTGGATGCAGGATATTTTATTTTTAAGTCAGGCGTTCGAGTCTCACTCTTATCCTGTGTCGGCCACGCTGCATGGGTGGCTGAGACAATCTTGGGCCTTTATCCTGCGCGTTAAATCGTCCCTGATAACAAGTCAGGGCGTCAATCAGGTTATCCCCCTAGGCACCCCGCTTCGGGGGTGTACGACTGGGGTCAGCGCCCTACTTCAAAACGCGACCAGTGAGTCTTTTCCGGATAACATGGTATGCACGTTCTTCTCGCCGTAAAAAGAGGCAAATATGCGTTCTTCCGCATCTATCGCCGCAATTTTCCTTGCCGCTCTGAGCCTTGGCCCCGCGGCCAAAGCGGACTCCTACATCCCGGCTGGAATTACTTTTTTTCGCGCCGATGTAACCGTCCGGGAAGATGCCGCGCTGGAAGTTCGCGAAGAAATTACAGTTGACCATGCCGCCTCCTTCTATAAGTACGGATTCCATCGCGATTTGCCGATTTCCCCGAATGACCATTGGGATCCTCGCTATGTAGGCGCTTTCAAACCTGACAATGGCATTCGGGTGGATATCCTGGAAGTCACCGAGGATGGCCTTCCGGCAAGCTACAAACAGGGAAGCGGGTATACCTACCACCAGATATACATTGGAAAGCGAGGTGTTCCACTGGATGACGGTGAGCACCATTTCCTGCTTCACTACACAGTGGATTTCGCTCTGACAACGGGCGCGCCACGCGACCAGTTGTATTGGAACGCGATCGGTGTGAATTGCTATGCACCCGTCGCCGAAGCTATTTTAGCAATCCACCTGCCCTCAACAATTTCGAATGAAAATGTCCAGGTTGAGCCGCGAGTCGCAAGCCAAGGGGGGCATTCGAAACTTCTGCCTGGAAGCACATTGGAACGTGCGGACGACGCTTCCGGCGCAATCGTCTATCGAGCAACAAATGTGGCTGCGCGCCAGAGTCTCAGCCTCGTCGTCAACTGGCCGTCCGGTTATATCAGGGAGACGAAATATCGTCACCTTCGCCGCGACGGATGGACACTCGCCGCTCCATGTGTCGTGTTCCTTTATTATCTGATTGCATGGTTTCGAATTGGGCCTGATCCCAAGCCCGGTTCTGTTCAGGCGCGATATGAGCCACCTGAGGGATTGTCTCCCGCTGGCATCCGGTACATCGCATCGGGAACCACGGATGGCCGCTCCTTCGCAGCCGTCATTGCGCAACTTGCCGTTCGTGGATGCCTGCGCGTCGAAGCCGCGAACGGAAAATATAAATTTTCCCAACTGATGAGCGATCGCGCCACGCAGGCCGCGCTCGCGCCGGAAGAGGCACGATGTCTCGGCCTCCTGTTCGAAGACGGTCCGAGCGTCGAACTCACCCCCGCAATGGACGAGCGCAACGCTGCACAAAACGGCCGCTACGTCTTTCACATCCACGAGGAACTGGCCAAACAACTGAGCAATAAATATTTTACGCGCAATTCCGGAACTATTGCCTTGGGAGTGTTGATGACTCTCTTTTTCGCTTCGATTCTCGCGGCGACCACGAGCGGACGCGATACGACCGGCGCATACATGTTCACTTTTTGGATTTTGTTTTGTGGATTGATGATCGGAATGATGATTGAAGTCTCATTCCTTTCCGCGTGGAGAACTGTGGCACGCGCGGGAACAGGTTGGATCAAGATGCTTCCCGGAACCCTGGCCGTTGCAGTTTTTTTAGGAATTATAGGCTTTCTGTTAAAGAAGCTGGCAGAAGGCGTTTCGCTCTCTTATGCGGTTATGCTCGTAGCGTTTTTACTGATCAACCTTGGATGGGCGCCGTTCCTGAAACGAAAGACTCCTCTCGGACGGCAGGTGTTCGACGAAATTGCAGGGTTTCGCCAATTCCTGGAAAAGGTGGAGCAGGACCAGTTAAATCGGCTTGGCGGACCGGGAGCAGCTTCACAAAATCTTGAAAAACTTATTCCTTACGCCATTGCTCTTGAAGTGAAGGAGGCATGGGGAGACCAGTTGGCGCAGGCGTTTTTCGCCACCACGGTTTTTACCGAGCAATAATTTGAAATCGAAAATTTCAAATCTAAAATTTCAAATCAAAATCTTAAAATTGCAACCTTCAAATCAAAAATGCGAATCAAGAATTTCAAATTTGAAATTAAGGACCCAAAAAATTCCTCACTGCACGGATCGCAGCTCATCAAAATCGCAATTCATTAAAATAGATGCAGCAGGCCAATACTGTTCACGCCCAGGGCTTCTACCGGGACAGCTGAACTGTGAGTGGTTCCATTCGCGAGCTGGCCGTTACCGTTGGATCCCCAGCACTGCGCTGATCCGGTATTATTAGCGGCGCAGGAGTGCTGGTCGCCAGAAGCAATTGCGGCCACGCCGCTGGAGAGGCCGGCTACTACAACCGGGGTTGACGAATTTGTGGTGCTTCCGTTGCCCAATTGCCCGCTTGCGTTTGCTCCCCAGCACTCGGTCACCCCGGCTGCGGTCACAGCGCAGTTGCTGTCCAAGCCGCTGGAAATCGCAACCACACCACCAAGCGGTGACTTCCCATTCGAATCCAAAACTTCAACAGGAAGTGCGGATGCCGCGCCCGCGACGCCATTTCCAAGCTGACCCGCGTCGTTGGCTCCCCAGCAAAGAACAGTGCCCTCTGTGGTTAGGGCGCAGGCATTTTCGAATCCTGCCGAGATGGTGACCACTCCGCTGAGAGGGGTGCTTCGGTTTCCGGCCAAAACCGATGAGGGAAGCGCGGAGTTCGCGGTGGTTCCGTTGCCAAGCTGACCGGAGGTGCCATCTCCCCAGCACTTCGCGCCACCATCCGCGGTTACAGCGCAGGTAAAGTCCGATCCCGCCGCAACGGTGCTCACGCTCGAAGCCAGCCCGGAAACTGGCACTGGCAGGCTGGAAACGATCTCTGTGCCATTTCCCAGCTGACCCTTGCTGTTGTCTCCCCAGCAGAGAGACGCGCCAGCGCTGGTTACTGCGCAGGCGTGGGATTGCCCAGCGGCGATTCTAGCGACATTACTGAGAGGAGCATTCCCCGTCGGGTCCATGACCTGTACAGGCACTGTGGATTGCGTGTAGGTGCCATTGCCCAGCTGTCCATTGGAGTTGTCTCCCCAACACCAAACCGTCCCCGCTGCGGTAAGCGCGCAGGTCGATTCGGATCCAGCAGCGATCGAGACGGCGCTGGCAGTTAGCCCAACCACTTGTACTGGGCTGGTGATGCTGGTGGTTGAGCCATTTCCAAGCTGGCCAAATTCATTCGAACCCCAGCAGAGAACCGAGCCTGTGCTGCTCAGAGCGCATGTATGCGCCACGCCCGCCGTAATTGTCGTCCCGCAGGTGACCGCGACGTTGATATTGGCGCTGGCCACCTTGCCGCTGGCATTCGCTCCCAGCGTGCAAGTTTGCCCAGCGGGCTGAGTCAGTACAGTAACCGCATAAGCGGCGGCGGAAGCCACAGGAGTATTGAAATTTGTGGTGATGCCGTTTGAGGAGATCGCGAGGTTGTCGCCACCATTATCCTGTAGCACGACGGCCGTGTTGGCCAGAAGTCCTGAGACCGTGGCTGAGATATTCGAATTCGTTCCCGCGCAAGAAATCGCGATATTGGTTACGCTGGAATTTCCGACTACGCCGCTGCCATTCGTTATGGCGCAGCTGGGGCTGGGCTGAGCGAGCACGGTCACAGCGTACGCCGAGCCGCTGGCCACTTGAGCTGCGAACGTAAAGCTGGTGGCATTTGCGCCGACTTGCAGGCTGTTGGCGCCATTATTTTGCAAAATAAGTCCGGTGCCCGTCAGACCGGTAATTGTCCCGCCTACCGTGAAGGCTGACGTTGTGCAATTCACCAAAATGCCGGTGATGTTGGCGCTTGCCGTTCCGCCGCCGCCCGTAACGACGCAGTTTTGTGTTGGGCTCAGAGGCTGCGAGAATGTCGTGACGCTGAATGAACTGCCGCTGGGTATCGGAGTCGGAAACGTAAAGATTCCATTTTTGGTGATGGGAAGGTTGTCGCCGCTGTTGTCCTGCAGCACCAAGCCTGTGCCCGCAAGCCCCGAAACAGTTCCGCTGATCGTAAAAGTCTGCGAAGTGGTGAAGCATGCCACCAGAATATTGGTCACGTTTCCGCCGATGCTTGCACCAAAGCCATTTGTCACCGAGCAGGTCTGCGTGGGATTGGATGGCTGCGTGAGGATCGTGACGTTGTAACTGGTTCCCCTGTTGATAGGCGTGGCGAACGCAAAGCTGCCATTCGCGTTGATCGGCAGATTGTTGCCACCATTATCTTGCAAGACCAGGCCCGTGCCGGAAAGCCCGGAGACGTTCCCGCCGAGTGTAAAGGTGTTCGTGTTGCAGGTGATACGCACAATCACCACATTGGACGTCGCCATTCCTGTTCCGCCAAAAGTGACTGCGCAGGTTTGCGCCGGGTTCGATGGTTGCGTCAGCACGGTCACGGCGTAGGATGCTCCGCTCACGAGGGCCGTGGGAAAAAGGAAGCTTCCGTCCTGGCTGATCGGCAGGTTGTCAGCGCCGTTGTCTTGCAATACCAGGCCCGTCCCCGCAAGGCCCGAAACCGAGCCGCCAATCGTGTATGTGGTCGGAGCCGTGGTTGACCCGCAGGAAATCAGTAAAAAAGGAAACGTAAGAATTGCAAACGCCAGCAACGACTTCATCTTCACCCTTGCCTCCGGACCGTTTTCTTTATTACTGAATTAAGCTGCTCACAAACCACACTTCCAATTATTTTCAGTTCCGTAAAACCGATCTCACGCTCAACAGGATTCCCGGATGTTGAATTCGCAGGGTCATAGAGACCGACCAGGCTCTGACGAAACGTCAGTTATGCATCCAGCGCCGCAGATTTCTTCGCCCACCAGCGATAGGTGTTGAATCCTTTCGGAAGCACGATGGGAGCGATGGGTTGCCTGAGCCGCGAATTCAAAGTGGAAGCCGCGGCGCTATTTTCAGAAAAATGATCATACGATAACCGGGTCCGATCTGTCGCGCGTCGTACATTCTTTGTAAATCGTCAAATAGGATTGCGGACACAGAAAAAGCTGCCCGCCCAAAAAGTGGGCGTGCGCTACAAAACCAATAACAGCAATGAATTGCGGTTTTGTAGAGGCATCTCTGTCCCGCGTTCTTCGGGACGGAGATGGCAGCTTGCTTCACGAAATGGGAATACAAAACTAATCACGGGGGAAGCTTCACAAGAAAAATCGAATGGCACTGATTGCGTCTTTACAATTTCATGCAAAGACGGCGTATAATTCCGCCAGAAGCGGCACTTTGAAACTTTATATTCCTGCACTGCGCCCGAGCCTGACATTGAGAAGTTGAAGAGGCAAGCCCGATGAAGCATTGGATTTCTTCGTCCCGGCCGACCAATCGAGTGCATTTGCGCTGATGGGAAAAATAAGCGGCGAGCAATGGAGAAAAAATGGAAGTAGAGGAAGTGAAGGACGCACAGGAATTAAAGGATAAAAACATTCCTCGCTGCCCGCGCGGGGGCGATTTTTCCGTTCCTTTATTTCCTCAATTTCCTCTATTTCCTTTGCTTCCGTTATTCTTTTTCGCAATTTTACTTTTCTCTCCGAAATTGCATTCGCAAACGAACCAGCCCCCCGCGGCACCTGCGCTCTCGCATGATCTTTCCGGGGTCTGGATGCAATATCCGGATGGCGATGTGCCCGGAGTTCCGGGCATGAATGCCGTCGATGATCGAACGCGTCCGCCACTTACGCCGTGGGGAAAGGAAAAATTCGATGCCGCAAGGCCGCTGGTCGGGCCGCGAGCGGTTCCGGGCGAAGAAAATAATCCCGCGCTGCGTTGCGATCCAGACGGTCCTCCGAAACTTCTCAATCTTCCCAACCCGTTTGAAATTATTCAAATTCCCGGAAGAGTTCTGATGTTTTTTGAACTGGGGCACATCTGGCGCGAAATCTGGACGGACGGGCGTCCGCTGCCAAAAGATCCTGAGCCATCTTATCTGGGATATTCTGTGGGCAAATGGGAAGGCGACACGTTCATCGTCGACACCATCGGCTTCAACGATGAACTTTGGGACGATTCCTACGGAAATCCGCGCAGCGACGCAACGCACTTGACCGAGCGCTACAGGCGATTGAACGAAAATACTTTGGAATTGCAAATAATCATCGACGACCCGAAAGCGTACACGAAACCGTGGGTAAGTCCCCCGAAACTTCACAAGCTGGAGCCGGGTTGGGAAATCGCGGAATGGTTTTGCGTGGTGGACGAAGACAATGCTTACGACAAGGTTGTGCGGAAGCCGGCCGGAGTTGCGCCGGCGGTGAAAAAATAAACGGAAAGTACAGGAGGACAAATGGAAATAAAGGAAGTTCAGGATGTAAAGGATAAGAACCTCTCCTGCCACTCGCGCGGTGCCGGTTTTTCCGTTCCTCTACTTCTTCAATTTCCACGATTTCCTTTACTTCCATTATTCCTGTTCACAATTTTAATTTTCTCTCCGACATTGCATGCGCAGGCGAGCCAGCACTCCGCAGTCCCTGCTCTATCGCACGATTTATCCGGCGTGTGGATGCCGTATTCCGTGCACATGGACGGCATCGACGAAAAATTACGCCCGCCGCTGACGCCATGGGGACAAGCAAGGTTCGACGCCGCTGCGCCGCTCGTCGGCCCGCGCGCCGTCGCCGGTAAAGAAAATAATCCGGCGTTGCACTGCGAGCCCGAGGCGGTTCCCAAATCTCTCATCTTGCCGAACCCATTTGAAATTATTGAGGCTTCGGGACGTGTCTTCATGTTCTTTGAGCAATACCATCTTTGGCGCACGATCTGGGCGGATGGCCGCCCTCTGCCCAAAGATCCCGACCCTAATTTTCTCGGATATTCAGTCGGAAAATGGGAAGGGGATACGTTCGTGGTGGACACGATCGGGATGAATGACAAGCCGTGGGTCGACTCCTACGGAAATCCGCGCAGCGAGCAGATGCATTTGACGGAACGATACCGGCGGCTCGATCACGACACGCTGGAAATGCAAATCATCATGGATGATCCCAAAGCTTATACGAAGCCGTGGGTGAATCCTCCGCAGCGATTTAAGCTCGAGCCGACATGGGAGATCGCGGAATTTTTCTGCATCGTGGACGAAGAAAATAATTACGGAGATGCGGTGCGCAAGCCGGCCGGCGTCGCGCCAAAGTAAAAGTAGAGGAAATTTAGGAAGTAAGAGAAGTTGAGGATGTGAAGGAAGTTAAGGATAAACCCGCTCGCATCGATTTATGTCGCGCGCGGCCGATTTTACCGTTCCTCTATTTCTTTACATCCTTCACTTCCTCAACTTCCTTTCCTAGGAGCCTTAAGCCCATGATTATTGAAAACCTCGATCAAGTTACACAAGCCGTGTTGGAGGAAACCAAGCGCACTCCGGATCCGCGCTCAAGAGAAATTATCGAGAGTCTGGTGCGGCATCTCCACGGCTTCATCAAGGAAACGCGGCTCACGGAAAAAGAATTGGACACCGCGATTAACTACATGATTGCGCTGGGCCAACTCACCACGGAAAGCCACAACGAAGTGAGGCTCATGTGCGGATCGCTGGGAGTCTCCACTTTGGTTTGCCTCATGAACAATGGTCCGAACGCGGCCACGGAAAGCTCCGCAAATATGCTAGGGCCGTTTTGGAGAACGGATTCGCCGCGAACTCCGAATGGAGGATCGCTTTTGCGGTCTGAAACGTCCGGACCTGCGCTGTTTTTCAAGGGCTGGGTGCGGGATCAGAATGGCAATCCAATCGCGGGGGCCGAGGTCGATGTGTGGCACGCGTCTCCATGTGGACTCTATGAGAATCAGGATCCCGAACAAGCTGAAATGAATTTGCGCGGGAAATTTACCACCGATGCAAATGGTGAGTTCGGCTTTCAAAGCATCAAGCCTACGGGATATCCCATTCCCGTGAGTGGCCCCGTGGGCGCGTTGTTGAACGCGCAAAGGCGCCATAATTTTCGACCGGCGCATTTGCATTTCCTGATTTATAAGCCCGGCTACAAAACGGTTACGTCGCAAATTTATTCTCCCGACGATCCACATCTGAATACGGACTGCCAATTTGGGGTGACGCGCGCGCTTATCGGGCGATATGAAGTGCATGAGAATGAGGCGGCACCGGCGCCGGGTGTAACCGGCCCGTGGTATTCGCTGCAGCACACGTTTATCGTGCAGCCTGGAGAAAGCTGGCTGCCCACGCCGCCTGTTTCGGCCAAGGCGACGCATAGCTAGGTGAACGGTGGCTTAACCATGCTGCGGAAAACACATCATTTCTGTCATTCCGAGCGGAGCGAGGAATCTCTCTCACTTTGTCATCTTAATAGTTAAATCACAGAGAGATTCCTCGCTCCGCTCGGAATGACAGATTTCAATACTTTTTTGAAGCCGGTTAGCACCCAAAACCGGTCATGACTCGGGACAATGATTTTTCTGCATTTATCCAATTATCAAAAGCCAAAGTCGAATCTTTACACCGAAACCGATTCGTGATTGAATTCACCTATAGGGATTGGAACGGCATTTTTCCTGGGGCAATGGGCCAAGGTTTTCTGACCGCGACGTCCTATCGGCCCGCCATTGTTAGAACCAAAAAAATTGGGGAGTGTTTTTGATGAAGCCAGCCGTCCTGATTGTGACTCTTGCCTTGTTCCTTGTGCCTGTCTTTGCTGCTCAGCCGCCCGATTCGCGCTGGTTGGACGGCATGGATCTCTCCTGGGCGTTTCCGCCGCCGTCGCCGGATTTTCCGCCGGAGGATCTGAACGCGGTGAAGCACGTCCCCGGGAGTTCCAAATCCTACACGCAAGGACAGATCGACGATATTTACAATCCTCCTGACTGGTTTCCCGAAGAGCACATGCCATTTCCGAAGGTCGTTGCGAAAGGCGAAGGCCACGCTACGCCGGGTTGCGCTTCCTGTCACCTTGCTTCGGGCAGTGGGCATCCTGAATCGGCGAATCTTACAGGGCTGACGGCGGATTACCTGAAGACGCAACTTCACGAATTCCAGCAAGGCGTGCGGCAGGATCCGCGCCATCGCATGAGCGACATCGCCAAGGGCATGACGGAAGAGGACGTGAATGATGCGGTCGCGTACTTTTCGAGTTTAAAGCCGCGCCAATGGATTCGCGTCGTGGAGACCGATACCGTGCAAGAAAGTTATGTGAATGAAGGGCATCGCCGCTACTTGCGCCCCGGCGGCAAGATGGAGCCAATCGGGATGCGCGTTATTGAGGTTCCGGAAGATCCGCTGCGCATCACGTGCCGTGACCCGCATCTGGGGTTCGTGGCGTATGTGCCTATGGGAGCAATTGAAAAGGGCAAGGAGCTAGCGACAACAGGCGGTGGAAAGACGACCGCGTGCATCGCCTGCCATGGACCGCGGCTGATGGGATTGGGACCAGTTCCGCACATTGCCGGACATTCGCCCACATACATCGTTCGACAGTTGGCTGGATTCCAGGTAGGCGCGCGAAACAGCGAAATGGATCAGTTAATGAAGGGCGTGGTGGAGAACTTAACGCAGGAAGACATCGTTTCGCTTGCCGCGTATGTGTCTTCTCTCAGCCCTGTAAAATAATTTCACGCTCTGAGGCGTATGAAAATATTTACTTCACGCCCTTTGGACCTTTTTCACTCGACTCAAGCTTTGCTGATGTTTGTCCAATGGGCATGATGGAAGAACTTTCCTGGGCACCCGGGGTCAAGGATGCGACATATGCTGCAACTGCAATCATGTCGTCTTCGTTCATCTTGGCTACGACGCCCTTCATCAGTGCGCCCATGGAACCGTGGCGCGAACCGTCCTTGAAATAATAGAGCTGGCGGAAGAGATACATCGGATCGTGCCCTGCGATGGGCGGTACTTCGGCCAAACCGTTGAGCGTGGGACCATGGCAGATCACGCACTGGATCGTTTTGCCTCCGCCGCCAGTATTCACAAATTCCTTGCCCTTGGCCAAGCTGCCCTTCGGCACGTATGCGATAAATCCTGAATGCGGATCGCGGCTCTCGGCGCGCGCAGCATCCTGGGGCAATTCGATGATGCGCTGTCCGATGGGCTCATCGCCACCGCC
>DATHNC010000067.1:0-16659 GCA_035486415.1 Saccharimonadales bacterium (SeqCode) | reverse complement strand
ATAATTATCCGCCGCGTAAAGTTCGTGCGCCGGTTCGTCGAGCCGCACCTCTTCAATTCCGCCCACGATCATCGGAGTTGTCGGAGGATATTTTGCGCGAAAAGTGGCGGTCGCTGCTTCGCGGGCCGCGCGCGCTGCGGGATCAGGCTTCGGACGCCCGCCCGGCAAAAATCCAAAAACAGGGCCCATGCTGCCATGGCCCGGCACGCGCGGATTGTCAGGAGCTGCATCGCCGCCACCGCCTCCTGGCGGCATTTCCGGTGTGTGCGGTAATTCGGCAAGGAACGCTCCGGTCTTCGGATCGTATTTGCGGACGTTGCCAATTCCTTTCACCACGTTGCCCAAATAAATAAATCCTTTGCTGTCCACGGCCATCCCGTGCCCCTGCGGCGGATCGATGGACCCGATGACGTTGCCTTCCTTGTCGATATGAATCATGGACGGGGGCCGCGTGCAGCAATCGGCGATCGGAGGAGTAAGCTCGGCCTCCAGTTCAATGTCGGTCAAATCGTTCGGACGATCGTGCACCCAAACATTGTCGTCCTTATCGACTGCGAGTCCTGTCACGCCACCCATCTTCCATTTATTCGGCAGCGGTTTTGGCCATTCCGCATCCACTTTGTATTTCGGCCCGTTCTGCGTTCGTGCGCTTCGCGCGGCCAATAAAATGACCAGGCACAAGCCCGCGGCCACGCCGAATGCCAGGAGAAATCTCTTCTTACGCATGGAATTGCCCCCTTATTCACAAGTCATCAGGATTCTTGATTTGGCCCACTCGGTGAGAAAACTTATACACCCGACTGTGATTTCAGTAAACCTTGCGCGTTGTTAAAAATGCGCGAGAAATACTGCCGTAGGATACCGTATGTCACATCGGATTCTAAAACGCTTCGCGAAGAATTTGCAGGAGGTCACTTTCGCCAAACGAAACGGGACTGTTGTCCAAAAGTCGCTTCACGGTAGCCGCCATTTTAGCAAGCTCAGGAAGCTGCGATTCCTTCAGGCCCAAGGAGTGCAAACCTTTTGGGATCCCCACTTTTGAGGCGAACTCATCGACAAGCGTTGCAGCCTGTGCCGCAGCCTCAGGGTCCGTCTTTAGATTGAGGGTCGAATCGAGGCTGCGCGCGATAAATGCCATCTCCCCGACACGTGAAGCTGTAATGCGCCTCATTACGGTGGACAGCAGCACAGCGTTTCCCAGGCCGTGCGGCGTATGCGTTGCTTCTCCGACAGGATATTGAAGCGCGTGGACAGCCGCGGTTCCCGCGGCTGAAAACGCCATACCCGCAAACAGGCTTGCAAGAGCCATTTCTTCGCGCGCTCCGCGATGATTCGGTTGCGCCACAGCAATTGGAAGAAATTTTGTGATCGCGGTAATCGCCTTAGTCGCCAGAACATCGGACACAGGATTCTTGCCGACGAAAATTGCGTGGGGAGAGCAGTCGGTCCGAACGCGAGCGCAGTAAGATTCAATCGCGTGTACGAGCGCGTCCATGCCGGAGTGCGCCGTTACGCTTGCAGGACACGAAACGGTTAGTGTCGGGTCAACAATCGCCCACTTCGCAATCAGCGCGCGCGATGCGATGCCGATTTTCATCGCGCGTTCCGGGTCGGCCACTACGGCGACGGGGCTGACTTCCGATCCAGTCCCCGCAGTGGTGGGAACTGCTACAACCGGCGTAATCGGCCCCGGAACATTATTTTCCCCGTAGTAGGTGGAAAGCTGCCCGGGATATTTCACCAGAAGTGCAACGGCTTTCGATAAATCAAGATTGCTGCCGCCTCCCAAGCCAAGAACAACATCTGGTACATAAGACTGCGCCGCTGCGGCGGCATTTTCAATCGTCTGCCGATCCACTTCAGGCTGCCCGCCATCGAAAATTTTAATTTCGGCTTTACCCTCGGCAAGATGCGCCACTACTTTTTCGCACACGCCCGCTTTAACCATGTTTCGGTCAGTACAAATAAATACGCGAGGGCCAAATTCGCGAGCGACTTCACGCAAGACGCTCGCTGCACCCCACCCAAAGAAAATTCTGCCTGCGGTTGAAAATCCCAGAACGTGATTGCTAATTTCAGAACTCATTTTTCAGCCTTTCCGCTGCGTGCCAAACTTCTTTGGGTAGAGGAATGCCGGAGCGCATGCGCTCTTCGCGAACTTTTCGCGCTCGGTCGCCGGGTACGATTACCTGATCGCAATTCTTCTGTGGCGGCGAGTGGCGAAGTTCGTCGAGATACGAAGCGACATGTGCGGCAAGCAGTGCGCCGCCGGGAAATGCCGCAGGATTCAGCAAAATAAATAAGTCTCCCTTGGTGCAGCGAAACTCCGTATCCAGCGTGCCAAGCACAGTGCGTCCAATCTCCGCACCCGGCAAAAGTCCAGCAAGCATTCCGATGGAAATTCCGAGGCCATATCCCTTCGGGCCTGCCAGTGGCGTCAGCGAGCCTTTTAACGCTGCATCAGGATTCGTAGTCGGATTGCCTTCGGCATCGATTGCCCATCCGGGTGGGATGTTCTCACCGCGATGCTTGCTGGCATAGATCTTTCCGATTGCGCTTGTAGAAGTGGCCATGTCAAAAACAAAAGGGGAAGGCTCGCTCGGAATTCCAATCGCGATCGGATTTGTGCCAACCAGAGCTTTCGTCCCGCCGTGCGGATGAACGAGCGCTTCGCTTTCCGTCATCGCAATGCAAACCATACCTTCGCGCGCGCGTTTCTCACAATAATATCCAATCATCCCGATGTGGCTGCTGTTTCGAATCGCCACCGCGACGATTCCTTTTTCTTGCAGGCGGGATTTCGCCAACTCGTGCGCGGTCTCCGCGACGAATGGTCCGAGACCATCTTTTCCATCCACGCTCAACACTGCATCCGCTGTCCAAATGTAATCGGGCTCGGCCTTTACACGGATAAGCTGCTTCCTGATTCGCGTCGCCAGCACTGGTAGGCGCTGCAAACCATGTGAATGATGGCCGCGAAGGTCCGCTTCGGTCAGCACGTCCGCCTGGATGGAAGACTCGCGTTCACTGGCGCCAAGTTTCGAAAGCACATGAATGATTGTCGCTCTTACGTCCTCCGCGGAGACGACGATGGATGCTTCCTGAGGGATAGTCATGCACTCTCGATGGAATTCAGATTGGGTCGTGTCCTGATTAGATTAACTCAAAGCCTGGATGATTTCCTGGCAGCTCAAGCGGTCGGCAATATTTTGAAGTGCGAAATTAATTCCCGCGTTTTGCCACTCGTCGCTCACTGTGGATGTTCCGTCGGTCGCGACCACGACGTCATAACCCGCATCTGCGCCATGCCGAGCCGTATGTTCGATGGAGAAATTTGTCCAGGCACCGGTGATCACAAGGGACTCGATTCCGTAGCCCTGCAGAATCGTATCAAGCTTGGTGCCATGAAAACCATTCATGCGCATTTTTTCAACCAGGATGTCGCCCTTTTGCGGTTCCAATCCTTCGGCAGGAGCGGCCCCCCAAGTCCCGCGCACCACGGCCTTGCTCTCAGCCAAACCGCGGAAAAGTGGCGCGTTCAACTTCAATCCGGGAGCTCCGGGCTCGACGATGTAGTGAATGTGAATGACGATCGCGCCAGCCTTGCGCATGGCGGCGGCCAGATTTTTTACATTCCCAACCACATTCTGTTTCTTGGCGTGCGCCGGCGCGCCGGATGAGGCGAAAGCGCCGCCTTCTGTGATCACATCATTTTGCAAATCCTGAATGATCAGCGCCGTTTTCTTTGCGTTCAGTTTTCGGTCGGCCATTTTTTCCTCTTAGCGCATCTTCATGTATGCGACAGGATTTCCCCGGACTTTCATTTTCACCCGATAAATCGATTTCGAGCACGCGCAATACAGCTCGTCCCAGCTTGGCCCGCCAAACGTCAGATTTCCCGCGTGCTCCGGCATTCGAATCACCCCAAGATGTTCCGCCGTCGGGCTGAGAACCCATATTCCGCCCGGGCCCGTAACCAGGATGTTCCCGCGCTCGTCGACCTTCATTCCATCGACGATCCCATTTTCCAGAACGCCATCGCCGATTTTTTCAGCGAAAATGCGGCTGTTGCTGAGCGAGCCGTCGGCGGCGACGTCGAACATGCGAATGTGCGCGCGGGGTGAATCGTTCACGTAGAGAATTTTTTCATTGGGCGAAAAACACAAGCCATTGGTCTGTCCAAAATCGTTAGCTTCCAGATGCAATTTCCCGTCCGGCGAAATTCTGTACAGGCCTTGAAAATCGAGCTCTTGTTTTCGTTCCAGGCCAAAGACCGGCATTCGGCCGTAAGAGGGATCGCTAAAATAGATGGAATTATCGGTGCGAACCACCACGTCGTTGGGGCTGTTCAGTTCTTTGCCTTGCCAGTGCGACGCGAGCACCCTTCTTTCGCCGGAAGGAGTTTCCATCACCAGGGAACTCGTGACGTGCTCGCAAACATACAAATTACCGGCACCGTCGTACGTCATGCCATTGCACTTATTGCTGGGCCTTCGGACTTCCTTCACGCCGTCCGCGGCGCTCCATCGGCGGCGCACATCGCCCGGCATGTCGCTAAAATACAGGCACTGTTCCTTTGCATTCCAGATAGGCCCTTCCGTGAACCAGAAGCCCGTGCAGATTTGCTCGACCACAGCGTTTTCATCAATCAGGTTCAGCAACTCGGGAGATTTAATTTCCACAGTCTTGGTGGATTCACTCATTTCGTTTTTCGCCTCCCGAGCGTTCAATCTTGAAATGTGATTAATAAGTTTTGAAATATTTTATAGTTGCCAAGTAGATTTGCTGATTTATACGTGACCCGTACGCAGACTATATGCACGACACCAACTTGTGTCAAACACTCATCGAGAAATTTCATCTTCGGTTTAAGTGGCGCGGGCTTCAGCCTGTGGAATTTCGTCCTTGCAAGGCCTACCCCCCGCGCAGACTGAAGCCCGCTCACTTAAACCTACTGCTCTTGACCGAAAATCTTCAAAAAATCGGCATCCGTCCCAATATGCCCATAAATCGGAACGTGCTGTGGAACATCAAGTTTTAGAATGCGCGCACTTATACACCCGAGACTTCATGACAAAACCCCTTTGTTGTCATGAATTTTCCCGAAGTGAGAGTTATTTCGGACAAGAAGGGAGCACGGAAGAGGATGGGTCAAGCAAAGGAGGATTTCTGTGCAGATAATCTTGTCGAATCTTACACAACTGATAGAAACGGAAATGAAAATCCGCGGCCCGCTGCGAGAGGCGGGCCGCGGCCAGTTATTTATAGGTGGGCAACACCAGCGCGGGCTGCCTGCGCTTCCATCTTTGCCGCGTCGACCTGCTTGCCTTCATGTCGAAGCAGCGTGGCATAAATTTCCACTGTTTGCAGTACAGTCGGGTTGTCCGCGCCGAGATTTTTTTGGCGGATATCCAACACCCGCTTGTAGAGCGGTTCTGCCGCCTGATAATTTCCCTCGCAATAGAAGACAAGCGCGAGATTGTTCAGGCTCGCAGCGACTTGAAGATCATCGGACCCGGCCATCTTTTCGGTGCCCTTCAGGGCGCCTTCCAGCAGAGGTTCGGCCTGCTCGTACTTTCCTTCCGAGCGGTAAATTTCTCCGAGAGCAGCCTGTGCGGCAATCCCTTCCTGCTGTTCAATTTCCCCGGTCTTTTCCCAGATCGCAATCACGCGGGCGTACATGGATGCAGCATTGTCGTTATCGCTTCGGGAATGGTAAATCCCGGCCAGGTGAATTAAAGCGTCGGCCGCAAGATCGGAATCCGCTTTGCCTTCTGCATTCCAAAGTGTTAAGGCTTGCATGTAAAGTGGCTCGGCTGCGTCATCCTGGTTGCGCGAGTGATAAATCCCGGCGAGGCTTACGGCTGAGAAGGCTTCACCGGCATAATCCTTCTTTGCCAAATTCTTCCAGATGCCCATCGCACGCAGGTACATCGGTTCAGCTTTCGCGTCCGCTCCCATGTCCTGATAGAGCGATGCAAGATTATTAAGTGTCCGGCCCAGGGAAACATTCTGATTCGGCGCCTTCTCCAGAATCGCCAGGGCTCGCTTGTAGGATTGTTCCGCTTGCAGGTTCATGGATTGTTCGTGGTAGGTGGCCGCCACATTATTCAGGCTGACCGCCACTTCCGCGTTGTTCGCACCCAGCGTGCTCGTTTGCATTGCGATGACCTGGTTATAAAGTGTCTGAGCCTGGGCATACTCGCCGCGATCGTGAGCAGCGTTGGCTGCGGTATTGACCTTGCTCCACCCGGGGGCCTGCGCTTGTGTGGACGTGGCTCCCAGAAGGGCGATCAGGGTGAATAGGGCGGCTAGCATAAGTTTATTCCGGTTCATCGGATGACTCCTCGGTGATTGGTATTGCTTTCGTTCTCGCAAGACAACTTTGCCAAAAGCAAATGGAGCCACCAATGAGGCATCAGTGCCAATTCAACAAAACAAAGGGTTTGGTAGTACCGGGACTGGGTCCAGGACTGGGGGCTGTACAAGTTTAAACTGAGCTTTCATTCTCTAAGTCATGCAAATGCAATAAGTTGTGGAGGGGGAACTAATCGGAAATCAAGGATCCAAAGGCTTCAAACTTTGGTTTTTGACGCTCAGCAGGGCTAGGACCGCTACTACCTGACTACCTACATTTACTTGGCCTTGACTGCATGTCATTGAAATCTGAGCTCAGGAACACGGAGAAATTAGCTCCGCAAATCCAGCATTAAGCTCTTTGAGGGCGCTGACGGCGGGCCTATCGGATCATTCGCCCCGGCGCCAGGCCAGACCGGGTTTATGGCGGGATTGGATGAAAGATCGCCTTGACGGGAAGCCTATGTAGTCAATGCACATGAAAGTGTACGCCGTCGGGCAAATTTACGAATCCACTTTCGAGGAAGCGCGCAAGGCTCTTTCGGTCCAATTATGATCACGATAGGCGGCTTTTAAAGGCAGGTAGCAGTTTGCGCTTGGGCATTTGCTCCCGAGTCTTGTTCTATTCTTCCACTTTGAATTTCACGGGCTTAATAAACAATTTGTCGCCCACTTGTAAGGAAATGTTATAGCTCCCAGCTTTTACCTGCGGCACCTTCATTGTGATTTTGTCGCTGGTCTGCTCGACAATCGTTGACTTGTAATCGTTCTTATCGTCTGAGAGATAAACGGCCGAAACAGATTCTTTCCCTACATTACTGCCGTTTACAGTCACGGTATCGTTCACCTTGCCCAGCGCCGGATCTACTCCGGTCACTTGGGGTGAATTTTGTGCAACGGCCAGCGACGAAAATAAAACGATTCCCGCGAGGAAAATCCATTTTTTCGACCGGACCTTTCCGCCGGTTCTATTTTCGCTTTCAACGTTGTAATCGGAAGGTACCTTGCCGCACACGAGCCTGACAGCAGAAAAAGTGGCCATGACTCACCTCGCACAAGTATGTTCGTTTGAAAATGAACTGCCCTTGCGCTGGACCGTACACCAGCTCTTATTCCGTGTCAATATGAATGAATCGGCGTGAGGGAAAGCAGAAATAGCTCTACCCGAATTTATTTTTTACACAAGAATATAGCCACTGTTTACTGGCGCAATTTTATTTTTCAACTATTGTGCGCGAGCCTGTTCCTGCTGCTGCACTTGCATTTTTAGCGCCTGGATTTCTTCCTTCGTGCGCACAGTCATCCGCGCGACTCTTCGCGCGCGCGAGTACGGCAATATAATTTCCATTTTGCCGTCGCGCTCCAGCAAAGAAATGTAGCGTGTTTCCGCGCCCAAAGTCGGGAACGGATATTCGGTCCACTTGGAAGTTTTGGGATCGAACTTGATGACCTCGTCCGAGTTCATCAGGTTGATCCAGACGTTGTGTTCCTTGTCCACCGCCGCCTGGTATGGCTCTTGCACGTCCGGCCGGGGGAGGGGAATCATTGTTACTTTCAAAGTTTGCGTGTCGATCTTGGCAAGGCTTCCGCCCCACCAGTCGCAAACCCACACCACATGGCCCTGCTTATCGGCTCCCATGCGACGCGGACCTTCGGCCCAAGGCGTGGCGGAATTCCATGTCGATCCGCCGGCGTCGTAGGTCTTCGCTTCTTCCGCCGAAAACATATCCCTGATTCCCGGCACGGGCGGAATCTTGATTTCCATAACCTTCCCGGTTTCGAGGTCGGTTTTCGCCACCATGTCGAGATTCATCTCCGCCCACCAGCCGTTGCCTTCTCCATCGGCTGTCAAACCGTAAGTGTTTCCAATTCCATCTGCATTTTTAAACGTGGGCGATTTGTATTCCGTAAACTGTTTGGTCACGGGATCGAAGCGCGAAGCTCCGTGAAAAGTGGAAGCCCAGATTTTTCCTTTGCCGTCCACGTCCACGGTTCCCGCGACGGTGGTCGGTCCTTCCATTGTGCTCGGCGGCGTGTAGACCTGCAAAGTCTGCGCGGAGGGATCGACTTCGATCATGCGCCCCGGACCTTTGTCCTCGCCCGCGGAAATGTTGAACCAGATGTGCCCGTGTTCATCCCTCATTGCGCCGTGCCCGTTTGCGGCCATGCCATGAAGGCCTTCGACACGGAAGAATTTCGTCTCGCCCGTTTTCGCGTCGACGCGTCCAATGCTTGCATACGGATTCGGGACGTTCACGGAAAACCAGATGTTTCCGTCGAGGTCCGCCTGCGCGTCATGCACGCCATGATTGCCGAAGAAAGACGACGGCGTCCCCAGCGACCAGTCGCTTCCATTATTCAACGCGTATGTTTTAGGAGCGTCGTTCGGAGCAAACATCGCTACATCGTACTCGGTGAAAACCGCGCGCGCGGCATCTCCAGTCGGGCGCGGCCGCAATTTATAATTCGTGATGGCGCTGGGTTCCGGTCCGCGAGCGCGCGCGAGATACGCGGCGAGTTCCTTCTCATGCGTATCAATTTGCGGCGCGATCGGGCTGTTCGGCCCTGAATAACCGCCCGCGACGTTCACGCGCTTCATGACTTCCAGAATCGCAGTCCATCCCTTTTCATCAAACTGGTTCTGCAAAATGTAATTCGGCTGGTGGCAGCTCGTGCAATCGTTGCGGAATATGCGCTTCAAGCGGCGATCGTCCGGTGTCTGATCCGGCAGCGAGGCGAGCATCTGGTCGCCGGTCAGCTGCTTCGCCACGTCTTTCGTCTCCTTCAAAATAAAATCTTCATGCTTGGTGGTTATCAGATCCACGGTGCCGCGCGCGATTTCAAACCCATCGGCCTGCGCCCACACTTGATAGTGCCCGCTATTCATCGACGGAAAATAGTACGAGCCTTCTTCATCCGTGAACACGGAAGTCGTGATCGTCGTGTTGTCCATTTTCGCGGAAACGGTCACGCCACTTATCCGCGCACCTCCCGCGGACTTCACCGTTCCCGCCAGCAGCGCGCCATCCGGGGCAGCATGTCCCAGCGAGGGAAGCGCAGCCCCGAGCAGAACTAATACGAGGCCAAGGCCTACGAATTTTACGATCGATCGAGTTTGGAAAAATTTCATTGCAGGCTCTCCTTTTGCTTAGTCGAGCGGGCCCATGTCTCCGCCGGTAGTCTGCGTGCTCTTCGGCGGCTTCGGAACAGTTTTCAAATATTCCACAATCGCGTCGATGTCCGATGCTGGTATTCCAAGTTTGAATCCCGGCATTTTGGCCGATCCGTTACGAATAATTTCCTTGATCGCGTCTTCGCTTCCATTGACCAGATCTTTGTACAGCGGCGGACCGTACATTTGAAAGCCCGCCCTTGCCGGCGCGTGGCAAATGCCGCAGCGCTGCTCAAACACACGGTGCCCCAATTTCTGAACATCGGTCAGCGGCTTATCCGCGCTTGCCTGTTGCGCGTTTGCGGCGAGCGGAAAAATGCCCAGGGTAATCAACAGCGCCCATCGGAAATGTCTCACAGGAAGGTCTCCTTCGCAGACTTTATCACGAGTCATCCTCAAAAAAACAGGCTCTTTAGTAGCACAGGCTTCAGCCTGTGGGGGTTAGTCTATGCACAACGCAAACTTCTAAAAATTTTAGTCCTTGCAAGGCCCAAACCCAACAGGCTGAAGCCTGCGCTACTAAAATCGGATCTTCCATGCTTGCGGCTAAACGAGGAAAGCGTTAGCTTTAACTCGTCATGCATTCCAAAGATTTGATCCGGGCCGAGTGGAAAGCACAAGGCCTAAGAATCAAGAGAAATAACCTGCTGGCCGCCATTCTGTCGGGGGCTGTCCTCGTTTCCATTTCGATTCATTTTTTCCCGCACACGCCTGCCGGGATCGCAGCTGGTTTTGTGTTTGGTTTTTTCTACGCCAACGGATTTGAATATTGCCTGCACAGATTTTTGCTTCACTCCGGCCGCGGCATCTTCTGCCAGCAGCATATGGTGCACCACACCACACTGCACTCGCCGGAAGCCCCGCGTTACGTAAACTTTTCCAGCAACCCTTGGGGAGTCGTTGCGCTTTTCATAGCAAATGCCATCCCATTTTTGCTGCTGCAATCGATATTCAAAAGCGTCTGGACAGCAGGAGTATTCGCTAGCTTCGCGCTCTATTACATCGCATTTGAGGAAATTCACTGGCGCTCGCACATGGGCGGCTGGCTGCCAACGTGGGTTCGTCCCGCTGCCAGGCATCACCTGATGCACCACGCGCAAGACACCGGCCGCTTCAACGTGTTCCTCCCCATTTTCGATTGGTTAACAGGATTATTTCAGCCGCAAGCGCGATCCTCAGCAGGCGAAGCGCGCAGATAAATCAGTAAATTTAGAAAGGGCGGGTCGGATTTTGTAGCGCCGGCATCTTGCCGGCATTCTTGGTTATCGATAGCGATCGCAAAAACCTGCCGGCAAGATGCCGGCGCAACGAAAAGCTAATCCGTTCCGGCCACAACGGCCAGAGTTTTTTCGGACTTTTCTTTCTGATCCACAAACAGCGGGCAATCGGGCGGCAAGAGCGCAAGCTTCTTCTGAATGATCGCATCCGAATATTTTGCCAGGTAATGAACAATCGTTTCGATACGGATGCGAATGCTTCCCGCGGGCTTGGTCGAATCCAGATCGCCAAATTTAAAAAACAAAGTCCCGGCGGCCTCGACGATTTTCTGCGTCGGCGTATACGTCGGCTGATCCATGCCACACTCATAGCTGGAGAGCCGCAGCACGCACGTCACCCACGGAAAACGCGCTGCGAATTTAGCGCCCCACAAAATTTCGTTGGTGTTGCTGCTGTTGGACGAAGTCCACACGTCGGAAATATCGAGCGGCGAGCGAATTTTCTTCGCCTGCACTTCTTCGCCAAACACCCAGCCAAGTATATCTTCGTCGATGGGGAGATACTGCAGCCACACGATGGGATACCCATGCGCCTGCAGATCGGCTTCAATCTCGTGTCCGATTCCCGGGTCCATGTGATACGGGCGGGCCAGGACAAGCACGCACGGTTTATTTTCGCGCGCGCACCAGGTCAGAATTTTTCGCGTTTCCGCGCGCGCCTTCTCGTTGAATTCGCGCAGAGCCTTGTAGCCCGCGTCCACGGCGCGCTGCGTTTCCGCCATGTCCAGGTCGAACACATCCTTCAGTGCGTCATACATTTGCTTCGGAACCATGTCCGGCTCGGCCATATTCACAAACGGCGCGGCGTACTTGATCCCGTTGTCGCCGAACACATCGCTTTCCTTCACGAATCCTGCTCGAATATTTTCAGGTCCGGCCATCACTCGCGTGCAGGCCAGATTTTCCGACACATGCCCGCGCATAAAAGAAGGTAGCGAATAAATCATCGGACTCATAATGATGTGGAGTTTTCTTTTCTGGCCGAAGATCAGCTCGCCATAGTGCCCGCTCATGGCTTTCACCGGATAGCAGCAATCCACCGTGCCGCGCCCTTTGCCAAATTCGCGGCCCTGCTCTTCGGACGTATCCGAGCTGAACACAATATTTTCGGAGCTGATGCCGATTTCGCGCAGAAACGCGACCCAGAACTGGTGGGTGCTCCACATGTTCAGGACCTTGGGGATGCCGACGCGGACCCCCGAGCGGTCCTTAGGCGGAAGTGGAGACTCGACGGAAGCCTTCTTGCCGAACCATGTCTGCAATGTTGGGAAACGCATTCTTGGTTTTCTCGATTCCGGCCTTGATCACTTTCATTTCATTTAAATCTTCCACTAATCCCTTAGGACACGAGTTGTTGACGATCACGCGCTCCCATCCCACGGATATGGGAATCTTGCTCCACTCGCGGCCCTTGCCGCCGGGCAGCGCCACGTCGATGAAGCTGCGCTGGCAATTCACGGGGCACCAGTTGCAAACCGTATCTTTCGCGGTCGTTGTGTTGTACGTCAATTTATCGATCACGTCGAAGCCGCGAAACTGCGACCGGCCGCCCTTTTCCCACCAATCCAGCGAAACAAGCGCCGCGCCAATCGCGCCGGCTTCTCCCGAATATGGATGCACGACGACGTCCGCATCCGGAACTTTCGAGCGGATGAAATCAACCTGCGTTTTCACCACCGCCAGATTCTTGTGCGTGCCGCCCTGCAAAATATATTTCTTTCCCACTTGCGCCAGGTTGTTCATGCCGCCCGCATAGATCCACACGTTCAGCGGCAGGATGGAGCAGAGCGCGGCCAGAATTTCCTCAGCCTGCCAGCCCTTGCGCTGCTGGTTGACGATATCGCTTTGCAGGAACACGCCGCATCCCATGGAAAGTTGCGGCATCGCCTGCGCCAAAAATGCCTTGTCGGCCATCTCGCTCAGCGGAATGCCAAACCGCTCCGCAACGCCCTGTAGAAACGCGCCATTGCCCGAAGAGCATTGCGAATTCAATCGGAAGTCGCTGACGGTCCCGTTCTTCAGGATCATTATCTTGACGTCCACGCCGCCCACATCGCAGATGCAATCCGCATCGGGGAAGTAGTGCAGCCCTGCGGAGGCGTGCGCGATGGTTTCCACCACGCCGCAATCCGCGCCCAGAATTCCCTTCAGCAAATCTTTTCCATAGCCCGTTATTCCGAGTCCAAGTATTTCTCCGTCTCCAATCGCCTCTTTCAACTGGCGGAACAAACTCTTGGCATCCTCAATCGGATTGCCTTTGCTGAGCGCGTAGCAGGAAAAGAGCAATTCCTTATCGGGCCCCAGGCAAACTGCCTTCGCAGTGGTCGAACCGAAATCGCATCCGACAACCACGCGATCCAGTTTTTTATTCTCCACCGTGACTGCTGGCGCCGCTGCAGCTTTCGCTTCGATATTGGCCGCAGAGGTAGCATCCATCTTGGAATACACATCGATGAACGTTTTCAAATTATCCGCGCTGTCGCACAATCCGCCGCGGCCCTGCTTCTTCTTGTCCTCGTATTGGCCTTCATTAATCCACCAATCGAGTTTCTTCGTGCCGAGATAGGTGCCGACCGTATGCTGCTCGCCAAGCGCCACTTCGATGCAGCCGAGCGCGGCGTAGTACAACGCGTCTTTTGGCACCACGATGAATTCTTCGGGATCTTTGCTGCTGGGCATCTGGATTTTTCGTTCTTCCCAGATGTGTTTGAGGTGCAGCCTCCACGCTTCCTGCAGGCCTTTGAAAAACAAATTCGGTCCGCCAAGCAGCAGAACTTCCGGCGACGGTGTGTTTCCGCGTGTCAGCGTGGCGAGGTTTTGGTAGACGACAGCCTCGAAAAGGGAAGCGATGATTTCATCGACGGTGACGCCGGCCTTCAGCAGAGTGTTGGCGTCGGCCTCCGCGAAAATTCCGCATTTGCTGCTGATCTTGTGCAGCGTGTGCCCCGTGTAGCGCATTTCGGAAAGCGCTTCGGGAGCAATCTGCAACTTGCGCGCAGTTTTCTCGATAAACGTACCAGTGCCGCCCGAGCAGGCGCTTTGCATCAAAACTTGTTTGCTCTTCGTCGTTCCGTTGCCGTTGAAGAAGATCGTCTTCATATCTTCTCCACCGATTTCACTGACGAACCGTACGTCGGGGTGCAACCGCTCGACGCTCGCCGCGACCGCCACAACTTCCTGCACAACTTTCGCTCCCACGATCGGCGCAATCAATCCCGCGCCTGAGCCCGTGAGAAAAATTCGATCGCGCTGCGGCGTGAAATCATGCTGCGCCTCAAGCCGCGCCAGAAATTGCAGGACTTTTTCGCCCTGTTTGGTGTTGTGCCGCTCGTAGGCCTGGGAAATCACTTCGCCGGACGGGGAGGCGAGCACGTATTTCACCGTCGTGCTTCCGACGTCGAGACCGCAAATCATTGCGCCATTCGAGCTGGGCGCGAGCTTTGGCGGCATCTTGATTTCCACCATGCCCGGTTCCCGCATGAGCGGCGCGATCTGAACGATATTTCCGTCAGCCATTGAGGGTCCTCGCTGATTCCAATTGCTTGTAGCGCCAGCCTTCAGGCGGGCACTCCCAACCCAACCCCATGCTCGCCTGAAGGCGAGCGCTACAAATCCTCGTCGTCCTCGGTGGGTGCCCCATCCTTGCGGGTTTTGCAAAGGTGGAGATTTTCGTACCGACCGTCCACAACTTCCCGGCTATGCTTGACTCTAAACCTGCATTTCCTTACAAGGAGGCGAGGTGCAGCGCGTAATTCGCCGCCGTGGACGCGTATCCCATGTGCGGAATGCGATACGTCGCCTTCTTCACTTTGGGATGCTTCTCTTCGATTGCCCGGAGTTTTTCGAGCGACAATCCGGTCTTGGCCATCGCCGCAACGAATTCAGACTGCGAACGCTTCTTCGCCTCCGTCAATATCATCTGGCAGCGGGACAGCGCATGGACTTCTGCATCGCCCTTAATTTCGATGGGTGCATAAAGCAGTTCCGGATGCCGCCCCAGCACGTTGGCCATTGCTCCCTGTGACATCGTGTTCGGCATGCAGGAATAGGGCGAAAGCTCGCAGGTCATGTTGGCATGCTTGTGAAGATGCGCGTGCAGCGCCTTGCCAATCAGCATGTGTCCTTCGCCGCCGCGCAGTTCATGGTGGAAGAAGGGAGAAGCCAGTTGCTTCAACTCTTCCTGATCTGGCAGTTCGTGCGGAACATTGCCCACCGCTTTGCGGAAGCGGTTGTAGGTCCCCACATAAAGTTTTTCCAGGCCGCGAATCATGGCCATCTTCATGCGAATCTTGCGGTCGATGTTCGGCTTGGCAGAGAGGCGCCAGAGCGGAGTGTGTAGCAAATATCCCAGCCACACGGCCACCGGAGGCGGCATCACTTCGGAGCCTTCCGATTCCAGCCATCGCTTGATGTTGTAGTTGCCGTCGCCTTCGTGCGTCTGCAGCCAGAACTCGCCGGTAATTTTCACTTTCGGCTTCACTTGCAGGCGGTCCACTTCGATGGCATCGAATTTCTTCTTCACCACGCGCAGCGCGTCCGCGAAATAGCCGGACATGAAATGCCAAGCCAGCATGCTGTACTTATTTGTCTTCAGTGGCCGGTTCTGGAAAACTTCGAACAGATAGTCAGCGCTTTCCTGCATGACTTTGTCGGTCTGCCCGGGCGTGACTTCGTACGGACGAGTCAGGTACTCCATGTCCGTAAGAATGTCGCCCACCAGAATCGCCCACACGATGCCGAGGCTCAGCGGCATGTTGATCTCAAGCCCGCCGCCCTTTTCGGGAGCCTGGTCGAGCTGGTCCTGAGCGAGCAGGAAGAGGCGGAATTCCTTCAGGCCCATGCCATCGAGGGCCATTTCGTAGGATTCGTGGTATTGCCCGAAGCGGCAGGGGCCGCACGCGCCGGCCGTCAGGAAGACGTAATCATCCAGCGTCTTCTGCTTGCCGTTTACGGCGACTTCATTCTTCAGAAAATTCACGAGGCTGCCGGTGGTGAAGATCGTGGGGCAGCAAGCACCCGTGTCGATCAGTTCCTTGCCGGCGTCGAGGTCCGCGCGCGCGATGTTCGGCAGCGGCTTGGCGTTGTAATTCAAATTGTTGAAGACGCCCTGAACCAACCGCTCGTGTTTCCAGGTCAGGCCGCCGAACAAAATCGTGGTTTTGTCACGCTGTTCTCGCGTGAATGGCCGCGCTTTGTAGGAAGTGTAGTGAGTGACCGCTGTCGCCATAAAAAAATCCTCCTCGCACCCTCAGACGTATCTCTTGTCTATCGTTAAAGAAGGCCCGTGGTTCCCGATTTCTGTGAAAATCTGCGGCGATTCATGGAAATGAAATGACGTAACTGAAGGAACGAGCAATGGCCACACTTCGGCTCATGCAAATAGACCAATCCCTGACTCGCACCTTTTTGGAAGTCCATAAGACTCATGACCCAATCTCCATGAGGTCGCGCGCTCAGCGCCGGGCAGGTGGATATCCTGGGGCCAAACCGGACCCCTCGCTTATATCAAAAGACTGTTTCAAAAGCCATACAGTCTTGCAAAAGAATGACCCGAAAGTCAGCAGTGGCCGGCCTCATCGCCTGAATCCGCAAATGCCAATGAGGGCCGGCCAAAAAATTGGATCGAAATCCTCTAAACTTTCCCTATTCAAAACTCCGTGCATCTCCACGAAATCCTGTGGAAGCCTGCTTCCAGAGCCATTTAATAACCCTGGCATCGTTATAGCAATATGCCAGATTGTGATTGAGTGTTGAAAAACAATGGCGCTGGCAGGCGCCCTTCATATGAGAAAGCTGCTTGGAATTGAATTCGAATCGGTCGATGTTCCCCCAATTAAAGGTGGACGCATACAT
>DATHNC010000066.1:0-6595 GCA_035486415.1 Saccharimonadales bacterium (SeqCode) | reverse complement strand
GTGCATCGTGGTGGATTTCGGGACGGCCATTAATTTTGACGTGGTCTCCGCTCGCGGCGAATACATGGGCGGAGTGCTCGCTCCCGGCATTGGCATCTCGGCGGAAGCGTTATTCTCACGCGCTGCGCGCTTGTTCCGGGTGGAGATCAAGGATCCAGGGAAAATTATTGGAACGAACACGATGCAGTCGCTGCAATCTGGCCTTTATTATGGCTATGCGGACATGGTCGATGGAATCGTTACGCGCATTAAAGCCGTTGTCGGCGAATCTGCGCGTGTGATTGCCACGGGCGGGCAAGCGCCGCTGATCGCCAAGGCTTCGCGGCACATTGGAATCATCGACGAATTTCTCACGCTCGAAGGGCTGCGCATTGTTTGGGAGCGAAATCAGTTGGCCAAACGATCGCCTTCAAGTAATTCCGGAAAGGCGCCTGTCCCCTTTTCCTCCGCGAAAGACAGAAAAAAACCGTCTTGAATTCCGGCAAATCGATGGCTGAGCTGAATTATTTTAATTACTTTACGGAAATTGAAGAATATTTCTGGCAGAAGCGCGGCGCACATTTGCTGGTGTCGCCCATCGACTGGGCCATTGTCGAAACCTGGCAGAAAGCGGGCATTCCACTTTCCGCCGTGCTGAAAGGCATCGATCGCGCGTTTGAAAGCTATGCGCGGTCCAAACGCGCCGCCGGCGGACGCCAGCTGAAAAGCCTGTCTTATTGCGTGGATGCCGTGCTGGAAGCTGCCGAGGAAGAAAAGGAAACAGCGGCAGGCACAGGTCCCGTCGTGCCGTCCGAAAAAAAGGAAGAGGAAACATTTTCGCGCGCAGCTTTGCGTTCTTTTTTTCAGAGAAATGCGGAGCGGCTGCGGAAGGCTGCCGATGCCGCGCGCGCCACGCAGCCGGAACTCGCTTCGCGCATGGAAGAAGCGCACGCGAAACTGACGGAGCTGCTCGTGCTCGTCGATTCTCCTGGCGCGCTTGATCTGGAGGACCTGGAACGCCGCCTGACTGTCGCGGAAGAAAAACTGACTGCCGCGCTGACTTCCGGCGCGCCGGAAGATTTTCTTTTGGACATTCGCCGTGACATGGATCAGCAACTTGCGCCCTACCGGCGAAAAATGAGTTCCGCGCAACTTTCACAACTTGAGCGTCAATATCTGCAGAAACGGCTCTGGGAGCGGTATAATCTTCCTCGCCTGAGTTTGTTCTACCTGACCTGAGGCCCGCGGCCAAAGATCACACCCCCGCATTGGAAAGCGACCCAAATGGAAGTACGAATAGAAAAATTAGTGTATGGCGGCGACGGCTTGGCGCACGAGGATGGCCACACGATCTTTGTTCCGTTAGTTCTCCCCGGAGAATTGGTTCAAATTGATTCTTCCGCAAAGAAAAAGAAATTCATCAAGGGGCGGCTGGAAAAAATTGTTGAGCCTTCCGCGGAGCGTATTCCGGCACCGTGCCCGCATTACGGGCGCTGCGGAGGCTGCCAGTACCAACACATACCGTATGAAGCGCAACTCCGCTACAAATCTGAAATTTTGCGTGAGACGCTTGGTCGCATCGGGCGCATTCAATGGACGGGCAATATTTATACGCACGCATCGCCGCCGTTCGGCTACCGCAATCGCGCGCAGTGGAAACTGAAGCCCAATCTGGAGGGCGCGGCGGGTAGCGCGGGCATCGGCTATTTTGAAATGGGCAGCACGAAACTTTGCGCCGTAACGGAATGCTCAATTCTTTCGCCGCGGCTTGCAGATACTTTTTCACGCCTGCGCCAGATGGTTTCGAAGAGCAAAATCCTCTCCGCCATTGACGAAATTGAAGCTTTTGCCGATTCGAGCGATGAAAAGATTCTCTTGAACCTTTCGTCCGAAAAGCTAACCGAGACTCCGGAATCCATTTCCGCCGAGTTGCGAAAAGCTGTGCCGTACGCGGAATCCATTCTGATACAGGATCGCCGCGCCGATAAATTCCATTTGGACGGACCGGGATTTCTGACCTACGTCGTAAATGGCGCGCCTTATCGTGTCGGTCATCTCTCGTTTTTTCAGGTGAATCGCTTCATGGTCGAGGCGCTGGTGGCTGCCGCCGTCGGCACTGCACGCGGGAAACTGGCGCTCGATTTGTTTGCGGGAGTGGGATTGTTTACCGTGGCGCTGACCAAGAATTTTGAGCGCGTGATTGGCGTCGAGTCCAATCTTGCCGCGGCAAAAGATCTGGAAATAAATTTAAAAGAGAGCGGCGGCGCGTCACCCTCTTCGCGCAACATCACAGCGGAGGGGTTTCTATCCCGCTGGCATGAAACGGCTGACCTCGTAGTGGTGGATCCGCCACGCGCGGGACTTGAAGTGGAAGCGCTCGCACACTTGAAGAAAATTCGCCCCGCGAACATTCATTATGTTTCGTGCGATCCGGCTACATTGGCTCGCGATTTGGCACTACTCGTGGGAACACAGGAAGCGACAGGTCCGTTCGAGATCGAGACTATTAATCTATTTGACATTTTCCCACAAACGTATCATATGGAGGTGCTCGTACAGCTTAAGCGGCGTACATGAAGCTTCCGTCTCTCTTTCCTGTCGCGTTTTTTGCCGGAGGAATTCTCCTCTCGATCGAGCCTGGAAATTTGGCCGTTGCTCGCCCTGCAGCTTATATCGTTGGGGTTCTGCTGCTCCTGCTTTGCGGCGCTATCGCGTTACGTAGAAATTTTGTGATTGCCGCAGCGGTATTTGCGGCTGGTGCATGGCTGGCGGCGGGGATCGTCGCCTCGAATCTTGAACGCGCGGCAGTTCCCTCCAATCTCGCAAGCACGCTCATCGAATCAGGGAAAGTGGATGCAAGCACAGCTTTGCGATGGCTCGGGAGGCTTCGCAGCGATCCTCTGCAACTGCCGTGGGGCAAACGCTACGAAATCAATTTAGAAAGCGTTGAGACATCGCAAGGAGTTACGCCTGTCGCCGGCGGATTGCGGCTCACTTACTACGATTCGGAGTCGGTAAACTCTTCGCCGCCGATTGTGCGAGCCGGAGATCGTGTTGAAGCGTTTGTGCGGGCGCGCACGATCAATAATTTCGGCGATCCTGGCAGCTTTGATATGCGCAGTTTTCTTGCTGCTCAAAATATTCAACAACAAGGCGCGCTGCGTAACGGGCAACTCCTCACTTTGGTCAACAATCCGCGATTAAGTTTATCTGATCATCTCGCTCGCCTGCGTGGCCGCTTTCTGCGAACACTGGACGAACTTTTCAAAACGCGGCCGGAAGAAGGTGCACTGGCCCGAGCCATGCTGCTGGGCGATCGCAGTTTTGTGGACCGCGACCGCGTGGTGGATTACCAGAAAACAGGCGTGTACCACGTCATGGTCCTGGCTGGATTGCATGTGGGCGCGCTCGCGGCATTTTTCTTGTGGGCATCGCGCAAATTGCATCTTGGACTTCTCCCCCGCGTTCTTCTTACAATTCTTGCTCTCGCCGCCTACGCAGGAATCGTAGAGGACCGGCCGCCGATTCTGAGGGCCGTGTTGATGGCCGCTATTTTTTTATCCGCGAAGCTTTTCTACCGGCGGATGGATTTGATCAACATCGCGGCAATTTCCGCTCTGATTATTCTTGCAGCAAAGCCATCGGAACTCGCGGATGCAAGTTTTCTTCTGTCCTATTCCGCGATTGCGACGATCGGAGCGATTGCAGTCCCATGCATTGCGCGCACGAGCGAGCCGTACAGACTGGCGCTCGATCACCTCTCCGATGTTTCCCGTGACGTTTCCCATGCGCCGCGCGCCATTCAATTCCGGATCGAAATGCGCGCTGGGGGCGCCTGGATTTCCGCACACTTACCGCGAAGACTCGCATCGTCGAAATCTGGGCTGCTCGTAACGCCGTTTCGAGGAGCGATTTATTTCTGGGAGATGATATTTCTTTCCGCGATTTTGCAGCTCGGAATGATTCCGCCTCTTGCCTATTATTTTCACCGCGTCACCCTGGCCGGGCCATTCGCCAATGTTCCGGCGCTTGTGCTGACGGGCATGGCAGTCCCGATCGGTTTTCTGATGCTGGCAGCCTCCCTTGTTTCGCAATCGGCTGCGGCAGTGCTCGCAAAAATTCTCAGCGTGATACTTTCCCTCCTCGACTTCACGGTGCGATGGTTTGCCAGTTGGCACGGCGCAAGCTATCGAATCCCTGGGCCGAGCGTTTTCATCATGATTGTTTTTGTCGGTTCTGCAGTTGCATTATCCGCAGCCATCCGAGTGCACGCTAAGTTATGGTTGTCATCCATAGCGGTAATTTCTCTGCTGGCGACAGCTGTGATCATTGCGGCTTTTCCATTCCGGCCGCGGCTCGTGCCTGAACGACTGGAACTTACTGTGCTCGATGTTGGGCAGGGCGACAGTCTTTTTCTATCATTCCCGCACGGGCGCACGATGCTGGTCGATGGAGGCGGCGAGATTGGAACATTTCATTCCGGCGGAATGCGCATGGGGCTTGACGTGGGAGAAGATGTGGTTTCGCCCTATCTCTGGTCGCGCGGAATCAAGCGGATCGATATTGTTGCTCTTACGCATGCGCACGAAGATCACCTCGGCGGGCTTCCCGCCATTTTTGAAAATTTTCACGTGGGAGAATTATGGGTTGGGCGAGATATTCGCAGCGCGGCTTATGAGCAGTTGATCGCGCAGGCGAAGGCTCACGGAGTGCTAATCAAACATTTGAAACAGGGCGACACATTTTCGGAAGACGGAGTTTTGGGTAGCGTCCTGTGGCCGGAAGAGGATTCAGAAGGCCGTTCTGCAAAAAACGATGATTCGCTCGTGCTCCGTTTAACGGATGGCGCGGAATCATTTCTGCTGGCGGGGGATGTTGAGCGGCCATCCGAACGCGCCATTCTTTCCGAGCAACAACCTGTGGGAGTAAATTTTTTGAAGGTGGCGCATCACGGGAGCAAGACTTCCACGACGGACGCTTTTCTGTCGGCTGCACATCCCGCTTATGCTGCAATTTCCGTAGGGAGAGATAATAGCTTCGGCCACCCGTCGCCGGAAGTGACGGACCGCCTGGAAGCGGCGGGCGTCCGCGTCTATCGCACCGATCGCGATGGGGCGATCACTGCGAGTACCGATGGCAGTGCATTGAGCGTAAGCACTTTTGTTCGTGCCACTCAAGCTCAATCATTTTCTGCCGCCAGAAAATAATTTGGAGGATTGATTAGCACAGGCTTCAGAGCCTGTGTGCGTACTGCAAATTGAGAACTTCAGCGGCTAAACAGGCTGCGGAAAAACCCAATACTCTGTCATTCTAAGCGAAGTGAAGAATATCTCCTTGTTTCTTTTCCTACACCTAAATCGAAGAGAGATTCTTCGCTTCGCTCAGAATGACAGAACAAAGCTTTTTTCCGGAGCCGCTTTAGCCTGTGGGTTTTAGTTCTTGCAAGGCCAAAATTCCACAGGCTGAAGCCTGTGCTACTAAAACAATTTAGATCCCGCCACGCCAAAGCATCAGCGCAAGCAGGATGGCCATCGCAACCGCAAGGCCGATGCTTGCTTCATACTCACGGTTCTTCAGGTAGAGCGGCCACGAAAATTTTTCAGTGGAGGACATTGCGGGCGAAAGCCGCGGCCAGAATGCGGGAACCATCGAAGCGTATTCGACAAACGCATTGCCATAATGCCCTCGCAGTTCTGTCTGCTCCCGACGAATCACCACAGGATAAAAAATTGCAAGATAAGCGCCCAGCAACAGAGTGGAAATCCAGGAATGGCTGGCAACAGAAAATCCAGCGGCGAGAAGCACGCTTCCCAGATACAGAGGGTTGCGAGTGTAGGCATACGGGCCCGACGTGGCTAATTGCTGGTGTTTGCGAAGATGGCCGGCAGCATATCCGCGAATGATTAATCCGACAATCGCTATCCCTACGCCGTAGATCAACCACTTCACTTGAGGGTGAGCAAACCAGAACGCCGCAATTCCCACCGGATATCCGACACGCACACGCCAACGAATCCAAAAATTTGTTTTGTTGCTCAAGCGGGAACCTTCAGAAGCGATTCCGTCGCAGCCATAACGTCTCCCACATTGATTCGCAGCATCGCGGCGGAATATTCCGTGCGCCGCTTGTAGCTGATTTCCTCAGGCCGCGCTTTATGCACGATTGCCGCGTTCGATACAAACGGCCCGTTGCGCGCAGGGTCTGTAGGGCCATACAAGCCTACAACCGGCGTGCCAAGCGCCGCAGCCAAATGCAGCGGGCCGGAGTCCGCCGCAACCAAACATCGAGCATGCGCAAGGAGTCCCATTAATTCCTCAATCGTTGTAGAGATAAGCGTGACGCCGGCCGGGGCGGCGGCGCGTACCACTATATCCGCAATTTCCTTTTCTCCCGGCCCGTGAATCACCACAACGCGCATTTCAAATTTTCTTTCGAGTTCGCGGCAAAATTCGCCGTAGCGTTCCGCCGGCCAGCATTTGGCGCGCCAACTTCCTCCTGGCCCGACCACGACGTAATCTCCCGTAATTCCAAGATCGTGCAAGCGAGCACGAACCGAAGCCCCTCCGCCTGCGGGAACTCGCAACGAATATTCCGGCGATTGCGGCCGGAATGCGC
>DATHNC010000065.1:0-43429 GCA_035486415.1 Saccharimonadales bacterium (SeqCode) | reverse complement strand
GGTGCGAACCTTGAGGCTGATTCAAGTCTTGATTCGACATTGACGATAAATGGATCGAGTATTCGTGTCTTTATGCGCCGCGAAATGGACAAAAAATCTTGTTCAAATTAGAGGGAACGAAGTGAAGCATCGAATCCTGGTTGTAGATGGCGACCTGCTATCCCGCGAAATTTTACGGACATGGCTCGAATCCGAAGGACACGAGACAATCTTGGCCGAAACACTGGAAGAGGGCTTCGTGAAAATCGCAAATCCGCCACTTCCGAGCGTTGTCCTGCTGGATATTCAATTGGGAAATCATAGTGGTCTAACATTGGTCCATTGGGTGCGCAGGCAGCATCACCTCGCGAACGTGCCGTTCGCCGCCATGGCCACAATTGCATCGTTCAAAGATTTCAAACGGGTGGAGGAGGCTGGTTGCGACACCTGTTTTACAAAGCCAATTGATTTCAGATCCCTTCGCACCTACCTGTTCAGCCTGCAAGTTTACTCGGACAGCAAAGTAAGCACCTGACCCGCATTTCTCACGGGATTGGATGTTTCCTGGGATCGCCAATCTCCCGATTGGCGTTCCCAGGTTTAGCCCAGTGGTGAGAAGGCCAGGCAAATGAGGAGATTTCTCAATCCCTTACATTTTTTTCTGGCCCAAACTCTCGAGAAGGCTTCATGATTTAATTGTGAACCGCGAAAACATTATGCCGACGCCCCTGTTTCCATCCCTAGTTGAATTTGACTGCGAAGTTTGCAGCGATCTCGACGATGGGGAATCGCGCGAGTGGCTGGTGACGAACGGAATTGGTGGATATGCGTTCGGCACGATGGCGGGACTCCAGACGCGCAGCTACCACGGCCTTTTGGTTGCCGCGCTTCAGCCGCCTCTGGGCAGAACTTTGCTTGTTGCGAAACTCGATGAAACCACGCGATATGCGTCGAAGGATTTTGCGCTCTCCGCCAATCGCTGGGCGGACGGAACGATCGATCCGCAAGGTTTTCTGAACACGGAGCACTTTCGTTTGGAGGGGACTACTCCTGTCTGGACGTTCGCGCTGGCCGACGCGCTCGTCGAAAAGCGCATTTTCATGCAGTCCGGGGAAAACACTACGTATGTGCTGTTCCGGGTGATCCGGTCGAGCGCACCAGTTGAAATGTCCATCAAAGTGCTGGCGGACTATGCGGAGGAACATTGCGTCACTGTCGGACGCACGCAACCGATGAATGTCACAGCGATTCAGGGTGGGTTGAAGGTGGTGGCGTTTGAAGGCGCAACACCATATTTCGTGATGAGCGACGCGGCGACAGCAACTCCAACGGGCAAGTGGTATCGCAATTTCGATCTCGCGGCAGAGCGCGCACGCGGGCTTCCCGATCGCACGGATCATTTTTTCGCAGGAGAATTTCGAGCAACGATCGCGCCGGGAGGATCGCTGACAATTGTCGCCAGCACGGAAGCAAATGCATCGCCGGATGGCGAGGCGGCGTTCGCAAAACGCCAGAGAGAATCCTCCGCGCTGCTTGCGCAATTCGCCGCGGCGAATGTTGAGTTGGCAAAAGAATATTCACGGCCGCTCGCGCCGTTTGTCCAGCAGCTTGTCCTCGCTGCGGATCAATTCATTGCCTCGCGCCCGCTGGACGGAGCGCCGAACTCAAAAACAATATTAGCGGGATACCCGTGGTTCAATGACTGGGGACGCGACGCGATGATTGCGCTGCCGGGACTGTGCCTCGTGACGGGGCGCCCGTGGCATGCGCGGAATATTCTGCGAACACTTTCCCGTTTTGTGAGCGAAGGCATGCTGCCCAATCAATTTACGAGCGCGGACATCGCTCCTGCCTATAACAGCGTGGATGCGATGCTTTGGTACTTCGAAGCCCTGCGGCAATATTTTGAAGCGACAAATGATATTGGCTTTCTGCACGAATTGTATCCGGTTCTGGAAGGCATGATTGACGCTTACGGGCGCGGCACGCGCTATCACATTCATGTGGATCCCGCGGACGGATTGCTATTTGCAGGTGAAACTGGCGTGCAACTGACCTGGATGGACGCGAAGGTCAACGGCCGCGTGGTGACTCCGCGCGTTGGAAAGCCGATCGAGGTGAATGCCCTGTGGCTGAATGCCACGGCAACGATGTCGCAATTTGCGGGCATCCTCGGACGGAATGCGACGCGGTATGAAATATTGAGGGCAAGCGCGCGAACCGGCTTTGCAAAATTCTGGAATGCCGAAAAGCAGTATTGCTTCGATGTGATTGACGCTCCCGGAGGCTCCGACGGGAAAGAGTCCGCGCTGCGTCCCAATCAGATTTTCGCTGTTTCGTTGCCGGAAACTGCGCTGGACGCAAAACAGCAGCGAGCCGTGGTGGATGTTTGCGCGCGCGAACTTTTAACTTCGTTCGGACTTCGCAGCCTTGGGCAAAACGAACCCGGATACCGCGGCCACTATGGCGGGGGAGTTGAGGAGCGAGACAGCGCTTATCATCAGGGCACGGTGTGGGGCTGGCTCCTGGGCCCATTCGCGCTCGCCCATTTGCGCGTGTACGGAGATGCGCGGCAAGCCATGTCCTTTTTGGAGCCGTTGTTTGAGCAAATTAAATCGGCGGGACTTGGAACGCTGAGCGAAATTTTTGACGGCGATCCGCCGCACGTTGCGAATGGATGCGTTGCGCAAGCCTGGACGGTGGGAGAAACGCTGCGGGCCTGGAGAAGTATTGCGGTAGCGCGACAAAAAGAAGTTAGAAATTTTCAGAAGTGAGGCTTGGAAACGCCGTGGGATTTGAAAGGCGTTCCCAAGCCCACTTTACTTTTCTGCCGAATGATCCGGTTATCGACGGAAACCGCGGAATCCGCCGTATCTGCCGTACCCTCCATAAAATCCCAGGCCGATGTAGGGCCCTGGGTACCAACCGTAGGGATAGCCATATCCGTAAGGATAACCATACGCATAGGGATAACCGTAGTAAGGCGCCGGTGGCGGTCCTTGATTATCCATTCGCTGCCGGTATTGGCGCTGATGCGAATCCAGGTCCGATTGAGAGACGGGTTGAAACGCAAATTGGCTATTCGCTGTTGAAATGGTCACAGGTTTTTGAAGCCTGAAGGACAAAATGGTTTCCGGGGCGATGGCAGTCGGTTTGCCGGGAGTAGACATCACGCCAGCGATTCCTGCCGTGGCGCCAACACCTGCACCGATTGCGGCACCAGTGCCGCCCCCTGCAATTGCTCCTATCACAGCGCCCAATCCTGTTGTGCTTCCGACGATGGCCGCGTTACGACCCGCTGCTGAGCCAGCGGAAGTCTGGAACAATTCCGTTTGCAGTGGCAATTGCTGGCCGTCGACTAGAGTCAGCTCAGGCAATTCGACTCCAAGCTGCGAATTCCCTTTACCGTGTCCGCCCTTATTGACGAGAGAGACGCGGCCTGTCTGCGCCTGTCCCCGGCGCGCGACAACCCAACCGTTTACTACAAGCGGCTGGTCCAGAACGGCGCTGAAGCTGTCGCCTATCACGCTGCGGTCGGTTGAAATCCATTCGTCGATGCGGACACGAACTACGGTTCCTGCGGGTAAAGTTAAGCTTTCCGGCGGTACTGGCTGATTCGATTGGGCTTGCGCCTGCGGCGAATAGCGATCTTGAGGCGGCCCTTGCTGCTGGTCCTGAGGGGGTGTGTCCTGAGTAGCCTGTTGGTTATCCGCTGGAATAACGACGGTTTCTGGTGCCTGTTGAGCATCATCGGGAGCGTTCTGCTGCGCGCGCACGACTGACGGCCCGGCACTTAACCCTACTCCTAAGCCAAGTATTACCAAATATTTACCGATATTCTTGTTGCTCATCCGTCCCGAGTTGGGGATCATTTCCATGCTCCTGGTCACTCCATGTCCGCGGCCCCCGATTGCGGCGGTTCCTAAAAGAGACTTATTATGAACTCTTGTAACTGATTTGATGATAGTGAGGGATATTTTAGTTGTATTTCGACAGGTTTGCGAATTTGGTGTTCCCTGCGGGATGGACAAATTTCGTCATACTTACTTAATGGCAATTCTGCTGAGTAATATGCTCGTAACATCTGTGGAGTAGTTTTTCTGGACCCGGGAGAATCTTTAGATGCGACGTATCTTGCTCGACGATCCACGTTATTTTTCGAATCGCCATCTTGCATGGTTGCAGTTTAATCGGCGGGTGCTTGAGGAAGCATGCGATCCCAGCAATCCTCTGCTGGAGAGGGCAAAATTTCTGGCAATTACGGCGAGCAACCTCGATGAATTTGTGGAAGTGCGCGTTGCCGGTATCCTGCAGCAGGTCGAGCAAAAGCGCGGAGAAATTGGACCGGATGGCGTCTCTCCAGGAGAACTGCTGCCTCAACTCGCCGCGGAAATACACGAATTCGTAAAAGACCAATACGTATGCTGGAGGGAGCAAATCGTTCCCGGGCTTGCCGCGGAATCCGTTCGCGTCAAAAAAGTAAATGAGCTGGATTCCGAGGCGACACGGTTTGTGGATAAATTTTTTGCGGAGCAGGTAGAGCCGATCCTTACCCCAGTCACGGTGGATCCAGCGCATCCTTTTCCCCGTGTGCTGAATAAAGCGTTGTGCGTTGCATTTTTATTGCGCCGGCGGAAGAAGGCATCGGAAACCTATTTGGGTGTGGTGATTGTTCCGCGAGCGCTTCCGCGAGTTTTGCGCGTGCCTTCGGCGGAAGGCACGATTGAATTCACATTCCTTCACGACATTGTCCATGCTAACGCGCAGCGGCTTTATCACGGATACGAAATTCTTTCTGCGGCTGCGTTTCGAGTTACGCGCAACAGCAATCTTTATCTGCGCGAGGAGGAATCGCGCAGCATACTGGATTCGGTGGACGCACAATTGCATCTGCGCCGGAAAGGCGAGGCGGTGCGGCTGGAAATCGAGCGCGGAGCCGATCCTGAGATTGTAGAGCGGCTACGATCGAACTTTGTGCTCGCTCCCTGGCAAGTTTTTCCGATTGACGGCCCCGTAAATTTGTCGCGACTTTTTAATTTGTACGATCAGACACCCAGGCCGGACTTAAAGTTTCGGCCCTTCACACCGAAGGAATTTCGTCTTAAGCCGGGGTACGCCACTTTGTTCGATCAAATGCGCAAGCAGGATGTCCTCTTGCACCATCCCTACGACTCCTATTCCACCGTCGTCAAATTCATCGAAAGTGCGGCGCTTGATCCTGACGTGCTTTCCATTAAACAGACGTTGTACCGAACGAGCGAGGATTCGCCGATCGTGCGTGCGCTGATTCAGGCGGCTTCCAAAAAGGAAGTCACTGTGGTGGTGGAGTTGAAGGCACGCTTTGACGAGGCGTCCAATATTCGATGGGCCAAAAATCTGCAGGAAGCCGGAGTGCAGGTTTATCACGGCCTGGTTGGGTTAAAAACGCATTGCAAGCTGACGTTGCTGGTGCGGCGGGGGAAGGACGGCAAGGTGCGGCGCTATGCGCATCTGGGGACTGGGAATTACAATCCGTCAACAGCGAGATTCTACACGGATTTGAGCCTGTTCACGGGGGATACGAAAATCACGGAAGCCGTCCATCATGTTTTCAATTATCTGACGGCATATTCCGAGCGCACGCAATACGGTCCCTTATCTGTGGCGCCGCTCAATCTGGGGAAAAATTGCATCAGCCTGATTGAGCGCGAGGCGGCGCATGCGCGGGCAGGGCGCCCGGCGTTGATTGTGGCGAAAGTGAATTCGCTTCTGGACACGAAAATTATTCAATCGCTTTATGCTGCCTCGCGTGCGGGAGTAAATATCGAATTAATTGTTCGCGGCGGTTGCGCCTTGCGCCCCGGGATTCGGGAAGTCAGCAGCCGCATCCACGTGCGCAGTATTGTGGGACGATTTCTGGAGCACAGCCGCATCTTCTTTTTCGCAAATGGCGGACAGCCCGAGGTGTATCTGGGGAGTGCGGACTGGATGCCGCGGAATTTATATGAGCGCGTCGAAGTGATGTTTCGATTGAAAGACGCTTCGCTTTGCCAGCAAGTTGCCAGCACGGTCCTTGCTCCCTACCTTGCCGATACGGAAAAAGCGAGAATCCTGCTATCCGATGGAACTTATGCGAGACCTCACCGGAGCGTGAAGAATTTTTCATCGAGGAACGGGCACAGATTCAATGTTCAGGGATACATGATGGGGATGTCGGAACAGGAAGGCTCGGAAGAAATTCCAGGAATAGCCCACTTCACCAAGTGGAAAGATTCTTCAACATTTGAGATTCTGTCCACCCACTGGCCAACCACGAGTCATAACACTTGATTTGTCTCAGTGGAGCTTAATTCGAGAAACGGCGGATGAGCGGAAAAACTGAACGAATGAGTGTGTTTCGGAGTGAGAAAACAAGCACACCACCAGCGTTCTACATTTTCCAATGGCGCGGGCCAGGGAATCTGCAGAGTGCCAACCACCCATTGATACGTGACCGCCGCGATTTGCCATCCCTTAGGGTGGAAAATCGCGGCGAGTTCACGAATCAACTGATGATTTACAACTAGGCTTTTACTTTCTTTGGTTTTTTCTTTTCGCGTTTTGGTGCGTTTTTGTTTCCCATTTTCATAGTGTGCCATTATTTTTTACGCTTGGCCAGAGACAATGAATTGCGGACTGCTACGTTTGAGTGAAACGTAGCCTTTCAGTCAACAGGTCAGGTAAGATGGCCTATCCGAAACCATCGTGAACCGTGCTCCGAGGCGGAGGTTCCATGCGTCCGAAATGGCCAGTTGCAATCCTTAGCCTTTTCCTGCTTCAGGCTGCGCTGATTGCAGTGAAGGCTCAGTCTCAATCCGCGCCAGTTGCGCCAACTTCGCAGCAAAGCGAAACGAAACAATCCAGCCTCGGACAATCAGGCTACGTTTTAAAAGTGACCACGCGACTGGTTACACTTGACGTGATTGCCACGGACTCGCACGGAAATCCCGTGCGCGACCTCAAGCCGGAAGATCTGCAAATTTTTGAGGAGCATAAAGCTCAGCAAAGAATCGAGCATTTTGAATATTTTGAAACACTCAAACGTCCCGGGATACAGGAAAATCCCGCGGACGCGATTCGAAAAGCTTCCGGAATTATTTCCAATCAATTACCTCTCGACCTGTTGAAAATCCCGCCGACTGTACTGCTGATGGATAGCCTGAACACGCAGACTCCGAACCAGGCGCAGGGCCGCGCGAAGATGATCCAACTGTTACGCGGGCTTCCGCCGGATACTCCGGTGGCCGTTTTCCTGCTGGGAAGTTCGCTGAGAATTCTGCAAGGGTTTACGAGCGACGGAAAGCTCCTGAGGGCGGCGTTGGACCAGTCTTTGGTGGGGAATTCGATTCAACAGGACCCGCGGAACGACCTTGGCGGCACGTCGAGCTACATTCTGAACGAGACTGCCGGCTCGGGCATTAACCTCGGACTGGAGTCTCAGATCGGCGAAGTTCAGAATTTTGAGAAGGAAGAATATTCAATGTCCGTCGATCTGCGCATGAAGGAAACGCTCGGAGCGTTCACGCAGATTGGACAATACCTTAGCGGAATTCCCGGACGAAAAAATCTGATTTGGGTTTCGGAATCATTCCCGCTGACCATCGTGCCCGATCCGAGCACGGGCAACAATCCATTCGGGGGAAGCCGGGAATATTCGGAGGAAATTAAAAATGTTGGAAATAAGCTGACCGATGCGCAAGTCGCGGTGTATCCGATGGACGTTCGCGGCCTGCAGGCGCAGCAATCGCTATCCGCATCGCAGAACATAAATCTTCCCGAGACGCGGGTCACTGGCCCAACGGTGGCCAACCGGTTGAATGTTGAAGACGCTGACTTTCAGCAGACTCTGGGCACGATGGACGAAATTGCCCAGGATACGGGCGGAAAATCGTGCAAGAACGGTAACGATCTTTCGGCCTGTGTTATGACGGCGCTGAAGGACAGTTCGTCCTATTACGAAATGTCGTTCTACCCGGCGAAGGCAAATTGGGACGGAAGGTTTCACAAGATTATCGTGAAGACTTCGCGGCCGGGGGTGAAACTTGTTTACCGCCGCGGTTACTACGCGCTCGATGCGGCTTCGCTGGCCAAGCAACAGCAGCCCTCCGATCACTTACGCCAGGCATGTGCGGATCAGCTGCCCTCTACCGCCATTCCCTTAACCGTGCGGCCGATGATGCCGAGCGAATACGGAAATGCGCAGGGCGGCCTGCATTATATGCTGGTAATTTCCACGGCGGGATTAAGCGCCTCGCAAACAGGCGATTCCTACAGCATGAATCTTCGCGTGGCGGATTGCGAATTTGCACAAAAGGCCACGGTGTTTCGATTCAACGAAAGAGAAATGTCAAAAACAATTACCAGCGAATTATTCCGGAGCTGGCAGTCGACTGGAATTCCCGATCATATTGCGTTGATGCCGTCCGCCGATACGCAGAGAATTCGATTGGTGGTGCTCGATGTGGCTTCCGGCTTGACTGGTGCAATCGATATTCCCGTGCTTCCATCGGAAATTGCGAAAGCCACAGCACCCATCGTGCCGCCGGCGCCTGTCGCTACGACTCCGTATGTGGAATTTCCCGACAAGGTGAAAGGGCCGCCACAACCCAAAATTGTCGAGTCTTTGACATTTCATTTGGACACGAGCGTTTCCGGAACCCTCAATTGGAAAGGCGATAGTTTGCTTTATCAGACGGCTGGAGACATGCCGCTGGATAAAGCCGCAGGCGGCTTTGCCAGTTATGCATTCGGCGGACGATTCCATTGTCAGGATGGACATTTTGTTCCCCTGGATGCGGCGGACGGCGAACCGGTGTTGCGGCTCACCTTTCACAATCACAGCGGGAAAGTGTTAGTGGTTGACTTGAAGGGTGAGCAGGCAGTGTTCATCGGGGATCTTCCCGTGGATCCAAGCGCGCAGACATTTTTTGAACAGGTGTGGAAGGTGAGCCACTGCCGGGAGTAGCTGAGATTGGCTACGTTAATTTTAAATTTGCGCGCCCGAGGGTGCATCTCAGGTTCGCCGCAGAAAATTCCCGGGCCTGAAGACCCGGGCTACAGCAGAGTAGCCCGCCTCTTCAGAGGCGGGGGTTTTCTTCACGTGCAAAGGAATTCCAGCTAAAATCGCAAACCATGAATATTACTAGCGGCAACATTCGGCTGGGGACTTCCGCCTTTACCGCGGCAGGCTGGGAAGGCACCTTTTATCCGGCAGGAATGAAGCCTGCCGATTTTTTGAGCTACTACGCCACGAAATTCGATACGGTGGAGGTGGACAGCACGTTTTACCGCACGCCGGCGGTTTCAACCGTGAAGGGTTGGTACGCGAAAACTCCGCCGGGATTTTTGTTCGCGGCAAAAGTGCCGCAAATGATTACACATGAAAAAATGCTGACGGACTGCGACGAAGATTTTCATTTATTTTTGAAGACGATGGATAACCTCAGCGAGAAATTGGGACCGTTGCTTTTACAATTTGGCTACTTCAACAAGGGAGCTTTCGCGGGTGTGAAGGAATTTCTGGCGCGGCTCGTGCCGTTTCTTAAAAAAATTCCAAAGGAATATCGCTTTGCAGTAGAAATCCGGAACAAGTATTGGCTTGTGCCCGCATTTGTCGATGCACTCAGAGAACGCAATATCGCGTTGGCGTTGATCGATCAGTCGTGGATGCCGCGTCCGAAGGAGCAATTTGCGCGCGTCGATCCGATCACTGCGGATTTTGCATATGTGCGATGGCTCGGAGATCGCAAGGGCATCGAACTGCAGACCAAAGTTTGGGACAAAATCATTGTGGATCGAACTCCGGAACTCGGCGAGTGGGTTGACGTGTTGAAGAAAGTTCAGGAACGAAAAATTCAAATCCTCGCGTTTGCCAACAATCATTACGCGGGTTACGGGCCGGGCACGATCGAAGAGTTTAGAAAGCTTTGGCAGCGCGCCACGGCATCCACAAAAGCTTAGTGCGAAAGAGTGGGTTCCTCAACAATGTCACGGCTCTGTTGATCCGCTGGAGGATTTCTTCGCAGCCACAGGCTTAACAAAGTCGCCGTAGCCGCGCACAATGCGGGAATTGCGCCTGCCTGGAAAATTTCCCGCGGTCCCCAATCGAGCTTCAGCATCATTCCGACCAGGATCGGCCCAACGATCGAACCTATGCGCCCCACTCCCAAAGCCCAGCCGATTCCAGTTGCGCGGATGGCGGTCGGGTAAATCGTCGCTCCAATTACGTTGAGTCCGCCCTGCGCGGCCTGCACCGTAAAGCCCAGAACAAAAGTAATCGTCATCGTCAGTGGAAAGGAAACCGAATATGCGAGCGAACCGATCAGTGCCGCGCTGCACACGAATTCACCCAGAAGAATGATGAAAGCGCCCCAGCGGTTAATCAAAACGCCCTCGAGCCCAGACCCAAGAATGCCGCCGACACTGAATAAAATGATGGCCGTGATCCCAGCTGAAATGGGCAAGCCTCGTTGCCGAAGCAAAGCGGGTAGCCAGCTCACGACGAAATAAAGAATGAGAAGATTCATAAAATAGGGAATCCATAGGAGGATGGTGGCCGCCGCGCGCCCTTCCGTAAATAAGCGGATGACGGGAGCGTTGTGGTGCTTGGGTTGTTGAGTGGAACGCGAGAGGGGAGCGTCGCCTAAATCAGGCGAAATCCGCGAAAGAATTTTTGAAATTTTATTCTGATTCGCTCCGGAAACTTCCAGGTAGCGCACGGACTCCGGAAGAATGGCGATCAGCAGCAAGGCCAACACGAACGGCAAAATTCCTCCCGCATAGAAGACCGATTGCCATCCCCAGCGCGGCAGCATGATCGAGCTGATCAGCCCGCCGAGGAGCGCGCCCGTGGGCATGCCGCAAAAAAGTGCGGACACAAGAACGGCGACGAGGCGTTTCGGCGCGTACTCGGACATGAGCGCGACTACGTTCGATAATGCGCCACCCAAACCCAAGCCAGTTACAAATCGAATCGTCCACAATTCGGGAAGAGTCGTCGCGCGCGGCGTGAGCATCGCGAACGCGCCAAAAATGAGCGTGCAGATCACGATAGGCCACTTGCGACCCCAGCGGTCCGCGATCGGGCCAATCAGCATGGAAGAAATCATCAGCCCAAAAAGAGCCGCGCCAAAAACAGGGCCGAAATTTTTTACGGGTATGTGCAGAGTTTCAGCCATTGACGGCGCGAGGAAGCCGATGCTCTGCGTATCGAAGCCATCGAGCACCACAACCATCGCGCACATGGCCATCGTCCAAATCTGATAGCGGCTCAGCGGACGCTGGTCGATCAATTCGCTGACGGTTGGCGCGCGCTCCATGCAATCTCCCGGGAAGCTTGCTTCGTGATTTTCGTGTGAGGGCAGAATACTACTGTTTCAATGGGGAATGGTAGCGGTAGTCCCGCAAATCGCGCAGGTGAGAAATTGAATTGTGACGTAGTTATAAGAAATCTTGATTAGGGAACGATGGTCACCGCTTCCTTCATCATTCCGAAATTGGCGCTTCCGGCATCCATGGAAAGAACCTGCAATTCCAGCGGCCCGGCCACCGTGGCCGGAACGTCTGCATGAAACGTGTTCTGCACTCCAGCATAGGTCATTGGAATTTCGGATTGAATTTTGCCGTCGCGGAGCAGCCGCGCGACCACATGAATTTTGTTGGCATCCCACAGGCCGTCAGGTTCGGTCGGGCATCCGCAGGCCATCGTGATCGTGGCTTTCACTTCAAACGGCGATCCGGCTTTAACCTTTGCATCCGGGAGGGGCGCAACCGCCGTCACGATGAAGCCGTGAATTTCCAGCAAGATTCCTTCACCCAGAACATCTTCACCTGGCACAAGCAACATAGTTTTTGAAGTGCGCTGAGTGGCTTGCGAGTTGCCGAGCGGCCCTTCGGCGGAAATTTCCACGACGGTTGGCTTGTCGATGTGCAGCACCGCGAGATATCCCGATGCATCGGCGCTGCTAAACACGCTCATGCCGCGCGTGCGCGGTGTTTTCATGATGGTATTCGTGTCGCCCGTCCCGCCCTGCTGCATTCCCTGCGCGAGGATTTCTCCCGTCGCGGCATCCTTCACCGTGATTCGCGCGCCGCCAACGTGTGTGCCAATTACTTTTGCATCGCGCGCAACGGCGCGAATCATCACTTTCGTTTCCTTGGCGCCGGTTTGAGCGAAAAGGGAAGATGAAAAGAGCAGAACGGTGCAGGTTAACGCGCTGGATAAGATTCGAGCGTTCATCGGGAACCTCCGTAGATGCGACAAAACATATCACATTTCGGGGCGTAAGACAGCGCATTGGCCTGGGGTTTCGGGCCGCGGTCCAAAATTTGGCGTCCTTTTTTCAGGCTTCGAGATGAGCATCGTTTAGACCCCCGCCTCTGAAGAGGCGGGCTACTGCAGAGCGGCATTTCGACTTGCCTTCGGTGTAACGCGGTTTGCGCATGTTTAAAGGATAAATCATGAGCAGCTGATACAATTCATTTGGCTTTGAGTTGCGGGAAAATGTGGTGGGAGAGGCGATCTAAAAGGATTCGTGCATGCGTAATCGGAAATGGGTTCTCATCTCGGCGATCGGGCTGCTGTCCGTATTGATTGGGCAGGGCATCTATGCTGATTTTCGATCTGAAAATAACGACTCTCCGGTCACTGAAACCATTCACCAATCGATTCCACCTGCGACTTCCTCGAATGCCACCTTTAACGCAGCACAGAATCCGGGCCAACAAATTGAACTCGTCCCTGGGGCTGGGAAGGATGAAGTGGAATACAATTGCGGGCTGTGCCACAGCTTGAGTTACATCACCATGCGGCCCCCTATTTCCGCACAGAGCTGGGCGCGCGAAGTGAACTTGATGAGAGGATTTTATGGCGCGTCCATATCCGATGGCACTGCGCAAAAGATTATCCAGTATCTCGGATCGCACTACACTCCGGAAACCGTAAAGCGTTAGAATACCGGATACGGGATCGCAATCTTGCCCTGCCTTGGGAGGATATCCATGATTCGATCAATCACCATTCGCTGCGGTTTACTGAGCGCACTCACCATTTCTGCTTTTTGTTTGCTGTCTCTCAATTTCGTCAGCTACGCCGCGCCGCGGACTCCACAGGCTGCGGACACTTCCAAAACATGGGTCGCACCAAATCCTTCGACGATTCCCGCAGGGCCGCTCGGTGACAGTATTCGGCTGGGGATGAATGTATTCAACGATACGCCGAAGTATGCAGAGCGCTATGTCGGCAATAAGTTAAGCTGCACGCATTGCCACGTCGATGGAGGCACGGTTTCGCAGGGAATGCCGATGGTAGGATTGCCCGGAATATTTCCGATGTATCGAGACCGCGAAAAAACCGTGATCACGTTTGAGGAGCGCATCGAGCAGTGTTTCCAGCGCAGCGAATCTGGACACCGCATACCGAACGATGGCCCTGAGATGGCGGGACTCTTGGCGTATACGCAGTGGCTTTCCAAGGATCAAGTCACGGGCCGGCCATTTCCAGGTCGCGGGCTCGTAAACCTTCCTGAACTGACTGGTGATCCTGCGAACGGCGGCAAAATATTTGGCGAACAATGTGCCGTTTGCCACGGCGCGGATGGTGCGGGAAAACTACCCGTTGCGCCGGCGCTCTGGGGACCGAATTCGTACAGTGACGGAGCTGGCATGCATCAGATTCCCAAGATGGCGGCGTTCGTTCAGCACAACATGCCGCAAAATGCTCCTGATACGCTGACGCCACAGGAAGCGTACGATGTGGCGACGTTCATTCACAGCAAGCCACACACCGTTTTTGTAATGAAAGACCACATGTAATCGGCTTACGAAAAGTTTTGTTGCTCTCGCGTGAATAATTTCGCCTCAAATCAGAAGTCAAGGAATCGCATGAAAATAAAAACGAATTTTATTCGGCTGGCGGCGATGTGCGCAGGATTGGCATTTGCCGCGGGATTGCTGTGCGTTGAAGGCGTGCGCGCGCAAGACGTTGCTCCAAAATTTGAGGTCGATCCCATGTGGCCCAAGCCGCTGCCCAATCTTTGGGTGACGGGCGGCGTCGGCGGGTTGTGCATCGATTCGTACGATCATGTATTTATCCTGAACCGGCGCGACTTGACGGACAACGATCTTGATGCCGGACGCCAGGCACCTGTGGTGATTGAGTTCGATCCTGATGGCAACGTCGTGAATTCTTTTGGCGATCCATCGACCACGCCAAACACGCCTCACGGCTGCACATTCGATAAGGATAATAATTTGTGGATCACCGGAACGGGCGACGGCATCGTGCAGGAATACACGCATGACGGCAGCAAACTGCTGCGCCAGATTGGCAAGACTGGCACCGTCGATACCTCCGACGGCACGCCAAAAGGCAAGCCACTTAATTCCAGCCACAGCTCATTCTTTAAGCCGGCGGGAATCGCGATCGATCCGAAAAACGGCGACGTGTATGTGGCGGACGGAGAAACGGTGGGCGGCAATCACCGCGTCGCTGTTTTTGATGCCGAAGGTAATTTTTTGCGCCAATGGGGATTGAATCGCACGGATGCCGAAACCGGCAATTCGTTTATTCCCATTCTTCATTGCGTAACCATGGATAACAATGGTTTGGTTTATGTGTGCGATCGGCGCGGACATCGAGTGCAGGTTTTTGACAAGAAGGGAAATTTTCAAAAGAACATTCCCGTCGCGTTCACGCTGACATCCAAGCTGCCGCCGGGGCCTGAACACGAAGCCGGTATTCTCGGCTCGGCCGTGTGGGTGGGTTTTTCGCGCGACTCGGGTCAGAAATACATGTACGTGGTGAATCAGGACGACGAGCGGGTCGACATTCTTGACCACGCGACCGGGAAATTTCTCGCGAGCTTCGCCCGCGTGGGCCGTCAGCCTGGGCAGTTAACTTACGCACATTTTCTGGCGGTGGACTCGAAGGGCAATATTTATGTCAGTGAAGTAGGTACGGGGAAGCGCGTGCAGAAATTTAATTTTATAAGTGGGAAATAAAGAATTGGCTTTGAGTGGCATAGGCTTCAGCCTGTGCGGGGTTAGTCCTTGCAAGGCCTAAAACCGCACAGGCTAAAGCCTATGCCACATAACTACAGATGCAAAAGCTTGATTGCGTTTCCTTTCAGGATGCGGTCGCGCTCCGACGCGGGAAGTTTGAATTGATCGAGCACTTCTGTTGGATATTGCACATCCTGCGCGGCGAAAATATCCGTGCCCACCACGATGCGATCTGTTCCAACCATCGTGACGAGAAACTGAAACGCTTCCGGGTAATAAATTAAATAGTCGTAATGGAAGCGCCGCAAATAATCGCGAAACGGGTGAGCGAGCGTGACTTGCTGTCCATTGAAGTGATAGAAAAAATGTTCGATCCTTCCTGCTAAGTATGGGAACGCGCCTCCCGCATGGGGCAAAATCATTTCCAACTTCGGATATTTATCCACCGTTCCGGACATCATTAATTTTGTGGCAAGAACCGTGTGGTCGATTGGCGCGTCGAGTCCTGCCGAGAGATTGATCTTGCCCATGACGCGGCTGCCACCGTAGCTATTTGCCTCTCCATCCATCTGGTGGAAAACAATCGGGTAACCCAGTTCTTCAATGCGGGCGAGAACCGGAGCGAAATTGGGATCGATAATGTAATCGTGCCTTTCCATGGAGTCCGGCAAGTGAACGGCGCGTACGCCAGGTTTCCCGGCAACGCGATTCAATTCCTTCAGCGCCAGTTGCGGATCGCGAATCGGAAGCTCAGCGCCCAAAACAAAACGGGATGGATATTTTTTGCAGGATTCGATGCCCACGTCGTTGATGATTTCCGCGAGGTGCGCCCCTTGCGCGGCGGACGTCCACTGCCAGGGCATGGAGCCGGAAAGCGTCAGGCAGTGCATTTGGACTTCGTGCTCGTCCATCCACTTAACGCGCTTTTCAAGATCTGAATTCAGCGGATTGGGATTGGTGAGCGGGTTGCCCAAATCCGCCAATGCCTTGTTATAGGCGTCCGGCGACCAGTGCGCGTGGCAATCAATCGCGGCAGGTTTTCCCGGGCCGCCCTTGCCGGGATGCGCGTCCCACCAGTCCACGCCTTTCTCTTTTGTTTGCGCAGCGGCACCTGCGGGCAGGGCGGCGATCATCGCGCCACCTGCGGCAATTTTCACGAAATCGCGTCGTCCGATTTCAGAGCCAGATACCGGTCCGTCCAGCTTTTTCATCGCCAATCCTCCTCGAGCAGACTTACGTAAATATCAGTTCGATCATTAATTGTCGTTACTAAACTTCGCATACGGCTCCGCAGAGTACACGATTTTTCCTCCGACCATCGTGAGAAGCGATTCGATGCTTTCAAGCTGATCGAGCGGCACGGTCATGTAATCTTTCGAGAGAACGGCGAGGTCCGCCATTTTTCCGGGTTCGAGTGAGCCTCGTTTGCCTTCATCGAAAGAAAACCACGCGCTTCCAATTGTATAGGCACGAAGCGCATCTTCTCGCGTAGGCATTTGTTCCGGTCCACGTTTCGCGCCGCCATTTTTGCTGTCGACGAGCAACCACCGCAGCGCGGTGAATGGATTATAAGACGCTACGCGATGCGCATCCGTTCCCGCGCCCATGGAAACGCCAAGCTCCTTGGCGTTTTCCACCGAAGCGGCATTTGGGCGCTGGATCGTCCAGCCTACGTTCATCGCTTTCATTCGTTTTAAATTTTCTGCGGAAGCATTTGTCAGGTGCGCGATCGACCAGCGCAAATCGGCGATAGGAAATTCCGCATTCACTCGTTCGTAGATCGAAAGCAGCGTGCCGGCCGTTTCATCGTTCGGCCAGTGCATGGTGACGGCCATTCTTTTTTGCGCAGCCCAGCGCAGAATCTGGTAATACTTTTCCTGCTCTTCGGCGGTCGAATGGTCGTTATTGTTCATGCCCCAGGTAATGCGCTCGCCTAGTCCGTTGAACTTTAGCCATTCATCGCCAAAGCCCTGCGGCAGCATCTGGGTCAGGCTTTGCAATTCCTCAAATTCTTTGCCGGATGTCGGGCCGCACAGGGCGTAAGCAACCCGAATAGTCATTTGATGCTGCCGCCAGACTTTAAAAATGACCTGGTAATTTTCAGGATTTAAATTGTTTCCACCGGGATCGACGACTCCGGTTACTCCCAGCCGGTTAAGCTCACGGAAAAATTTCTTCGTGCCTTCTACCTGCTCGTCAAAAGTCGGGTGCGGAAGTTTGTCGAACAGAGCAATGGCAACTGCAAAGCCGCCACCATTTAAAATGGCCCCGGTAGGTTTGCCGCTCGCATCGCGCTCCAGTTTGCCGGGGCGTGGCAGGTCGGCATCGCTGTGAATGCCCATCGCGTCAAATCCGGCGGGCGTCATGACTTCCCAATCGTAATCCAGTTGCACGTAAACAGGATCGTTCGGCGCTGCCGCAACAATATCCGCTTGCGTGGGCCTGCGCTTTTCTTTGAATTGATCGACGTTCCAGCCGCCCGCGACAATCAGCCATGATCCGGGTCTCTTTGCCGCCGCAGCGGCGTGAATTCTGTCCATCGCTTCGCCAATGGAATTTGCACCGACCCAATTCACTTCCGTTGTAAACGTCTGGCCCGCGCGAATCGCATGGATGTGCGAATCGATCAGACCGGGAATGACCGTGCGTCCTTGCAAATCGATGACGCGTGTTTGCGAGCCAGCTTGTTTTCGCACGTCGGCATTGCTGCCAACCTGTGTGATTTTCCCACCGCGAATCGCAATCGCCTCGCGAGTTGAGAACTGCGGATCAACGGTTAAAACTTTCCCATTTACCAGAATGGTGTCTGCATTTTGAGAGCATGCGGGAAGGGCGGCAGCGAGGAAAACCATGGTGAGAAAAGCGCTGCGAAAGAGTTTTGCCAAAATAATTTGCATATTGCCTGATGGGAGATCACGTTTACCAGTCAGTGGGAATAAGGTCATGGGTTCCGCACCTCAGTTTGAAACGCGGCAGCTGCGGTCCCTACTTCAATTTCCTCAAGACGGCGTTTTTTCGGTTCTACTCCGAGCGTTAATACAACAACGATTTGCACGATCAGCAGTGCAATCATGAACACGAGCACGCCGCCGATTCCGTGAGATCGGAAAAGCGCCACGACTATGAAAGGCGTGAAGATAATCGCGCCGCGCCCAAATGTATTACAGATTCCGGACGCGCGTAGCCGCACCTCTGTGGGAAAAAGCTCCGGAATGTAAATCGCAAAAAGCAGCGCGACAAGTACATAAATTGGGACGATGAGAGAAAATCCCACGACCATCAATATCGCGGGACTCGTGATGAACGGATAAAAACTTCCAATGGCGATCGTTATCAACGAAGCGCCGACGATGGTCGGCTTGCGTCCCCAGTAATCGGCGGTGAATGCGCCAATCGCGGAACCAAGCGGCGCGCCGAGCGCCATGACCAGCGAATAGCGGAACGATCGCGCGATGCTTATTCCCTGCTGCACAAAAAAAGTGGGAAGCCAGGTCACAAATCCATAGAGCAACGTGTTGATCACCACGAGCGAGGTCGCGCCCACAATCATGCGGGGAAAAATCGCGGGACTGAGCAGCGAAGATAGTTCTCGCGAATATTTTACAGGATGGGAAACGGCTGGTTCCGGCAAGGGAGAATGCTGCAGCGAAACTTCTTTTTCAATCGCCGTGAGCAAAACTTCGGCCTCTTCATTTCTTCCAACGGATTCCAGCCAGCGAGGAGATTCGGGCAATGCTTTTCGCAGATACCAGACGATGAGCGCGCCAATTCCCCCGATCACGAACATGGCGCGCCAGCCGAAGCTCGGCACAATCAGCGTGCCAAGGAGCGCAGCCACCGGCAATCCGGTAACGACGAAGACGGTCATGAAGCCGAGCCATTTGCCGCGCGATCCCGGCGGAACGAATTCCGTGAGCGTGGAATATCCCACCACGTTTTCAGCGCCGAGGCCGAGACCAATAATAAATTGCAGCAGGATCAGCACGTTCATCGATGGCGCAAACGCGGCTGCCAGAGATGCGAATCCGAATATGGCCAGATTTGCCTGGTACGTGAAGCGTCGCCCGCGGAGGTCGCCGAGAAAACCGGTGACGAACGATCCGAGCATCATCCCGACAAAAGTGAGGGAAACGAATTCTGCGTTCTGCCCCAGCGTGGAAAATCCGCTCTTCAGCGCCGCGCCCAGAACCGTAGCTCCAATATAAATATTGAAGCCGTCGAAAAACATTCCCGCGCCGATTAGCCACATAATGCGGCGATGGAACGAGGAAATCGGCAACCGGTCCAGGCGTGCTCCCGCTCTTACGAGCACGGCCAGCTCACTTCTTCCTCGAAAGCACGGCGAGGCTGCCCACCGTCAACGCTTCCGTGGCCAGGCGACAATTTTGATCGAAAGAATTTTGCAAAGTGGTTTGGAAAAATTCTTTGCAGTTGCGGGCGGCGTTCGGATCGAGCCGCAGAATGCGTTCAATGAGGTCATCAACGTCGGACGCAAGCATGCCCGGCGCGCTGACGTGCGAGATGAGTCCAATTTCCCGCGCCTGTTGCGGCGTGATGGGATCGCCGAACAGCACAAGGGGAAACGCAAATCGCGGCAGCGCGTATTCGCCGAGATAAGCCATGATTGCGGCCGGGGCAAGTCCGAACTTCATCTCTGGAAATCCGAGCGCAGCATTTTCCGCAACATAGACAAAGTCGCACACGATCGCGAGCCCGAATCCGAAACCGAACGCATCGCCCTGCACTTCTGCAACACTGATCAGTGGGGAAGTGCGCAAGGCGCGTTTGAATTCGATGAGGCGCGCGGCCTCGTGATGGATCGACACCGCATCCCGTCCGGCGCGCTCACGCCCCGTGCAGAAAACTTTTCCCTTCGAGCGAATGCGCAACACGCGCGCGCTTGGCTTCGCAAACTCGCGCCGAAGTTCCGCAAGCATCGCATCGAACATCTCTCCGGTTACTTCATTTTCGTGCGCGGAATTGTCCAGAGTAAAATTAAGAACGTCGCCTGCCCGCTCGATCTCAACTCCGACTTGTGATTTTGGGCCAGAAGATTCAATTGGTTTGGATGACATGCGGACACGGTACACACCGGACGCAAGCGATGTCAACCGCCGAGGTCAACTTGCGGGCCAATAAAAATCAGCGCGGCTCTGACGATGGCGGAACAATGCTTTTGATGCGCATGTAAGTGACGAGATTGCCGTAATGTTCGTTGTTGTGCGCGACATTGGAGAAAAACCGGCTGATTCGCAGCACCGGAGCTTTTGTCCCGTCGTCACGCGTGCCTTGCACGATGTCCATGGAATTTGCGTCTGTGAGCATCGCGTAGGCGCCGTCGCAATAAGTGAGGGCTCCATTCAGGGCCTTTACCAGGTCAGCCTTTGCGGTGAGCTTTTCAAAATCCGTTGCCTCCATCGGGTTCTTTTCGCCCTTGCCGTCCGAGCACCAGCGGTAATTGAAATTGGCCAAATGCCCGATCAGTTGTCCGAAGGTTCGCACTTCGGGTTGCGCGCCGGGGCGCATTCCATAAAAATCTTCGGGCATTTTTTCGGCGGTGCGCGCGAGGTATTTTCGATTTGCGGCGTACGAATTGCGAAGCCATAAAGCGAGGTCCTTCGGCGGAGCTTGCTGACTGGTTTGTGCTCCAACGGGAATTGAAAGCAAGGAACCCAGCAACATGGCGAAGATTGTCCCTCTCATGATTACTCCTCCAATAAATTCGAACGCGTGATTCAGACGCAAGCTAGCCGCAAAAATGGCTTGGCTCCATGAATAAATCGGCTTCAGATTTTGAATTGTAATGAAACAGCGTTGGAGATTATACAGCCTCAATTAAAATTTAAGTGCGATGAGTAACCTTGCTTTATTTTTTGGTTCGCCGCAGATGAACCCTGTCTTTTTCGTTTTCCTCGCAAGAGTAGGACATGATTTCCGTATTCTGGCGCGCAATTGGCAGCGTAATGGACCAGGGTTCCGTGAAATACTTGGCATCCTCGAACGTGACTGTCCATTTGATGTTGTTGCTGTCTATTCGTTGAAATCGTTCAACCAGGTGAAGTTGGTCGCTATGCTCATGGCCCGCGGTGTCGAGCCAAGTGCGGTCGTCAAGCCCCACCGTGTCCACAACCAAAGTGTCTCCATACCATTTGCCGATGGAATCCCCGAACCAAGTGGGATCCATATCCTTGGGGTGGCTGCGTCCATCCGTGTGAATGATGCGAAATGTGTGTTGATTTTCAAACAGAATTGTAAACACCGAAGGAGTCTGCACAATTTGAAACGGCATGATGCCCGCTTGAATCCCCCGCGCCGGCCCGATAGGTAGGCATTTGGTCAACGGATCGTCAATCTCATCCTCTTTCGCAAATCGCGCGGCTCCGTAAGGCGTGAAAGGAGGCTGATGCCCGAGCGTTTTGGAAATATCCGGAGTAAAAGGCGCGGACCATACTCCATTTAGATCCGGCGGTGCCGCCGGATTAGAATTTTCCGAAGCCGCGCGATCGCCGCAGGAACTTATGAAGCTCAAAGTCAGCAACAGCGATGCGAGGCAAATGATCGAGGTACTTAAAGTTTTCTTCATGCACGACCTCGTTCTAGATTTTGGATCGGCGGGACTTATTTTTTGGTGGTTGCGCCAGTCTGGCCGTACGAATTCGACGAGACGCCGCCTGATCCGGCAGACATCTCACGACCGTCAGCAAGTTTTACGGTTGAGCAAGCGGCGAGATGTGTTCCGTCCTTGGCGCGAAATCCTTTGACCGTCACCACATCGCCCGGTTTCAAAGTGTCTTTCCGCCATCCCTGCCGGTAAATGACGTTGGGCGGGCCGCCCTCGAACGCCCAGTTCACGACCTTGCCATCCTGGCCTTTCACGTCGACGTAGAAGTAGATGTGCGGATTCATGAATTCCATTTTTGTGACGACGCCACTCAGTGTGATGGGATGATTTTGCTCGAACTCCACAGCAAATCCGTGATGCGCAAAAGTGGGAGCAGAAGGTGAAAAAAGAAACGACGCAAATCCCAGAGCAAGGAATAGACAAATTTTCAAGATGGCACCTCGAAGAACGCTTTCGAGCTTGCCTCTTTGTATAACTTTGGGATTCGACAGGTCAAGGACGGCGATTTTGAATTACTTTTTGTGCATCATGCGATTTGCGTCTACATAAGTCAGTGCGCCTTCCGTCATCATTTTAAAAACACCTTGTTCGCGAAGTTCTCGTGCCATGCGCCCCAGAAAACCGAGCGTCGCGCGCATAGGCCCTGATCCAACGCTGACGCGCGCCACTCCAAGCTGCTGCAACTCGGCGACTGGCGGCGTGCCCATCGTCGCTAATATATTCAGCGGCCCGGCGACCCCGCGTACCAGTTGGCCAATCATTTGGCTATCTTTTACACCGGGAACGAAGAGCGATTGCGCGCCAGCTTCACGGAAAGCATTCAACCGCTCAATCGTACGGCTCAGTCGAGTTTCCGCCGGCCCAATGCCGTACAGAAATATATCTGTGCGCGCATTCAGTACAAAGGGGACACCTGCGCTGGTTGCGGCTTCCACGACAGCGCTGATCATTTCCTTCTGCTTATTTAAATCCTGCAGAAAACCAGGCTTATCTTCGGCGCCATCTTCCAGGTTCATGCCCACAGCACCGGCGTCGATCACTGCTCGCGCGGTATCCGCCACTTCTTCAGGTGTGCTTCCGAATCCCGCCTCCACATCCGCGGTGACCGGCAGATCAACAGCCTCGGCGATCCGCCGCACCACGCCGAGCATCTCCTCGCGAGAAATCTGCTGGCCGTCCGGATGCCCCAGGGAAAATGCCACGCCAGCGCTCGATGTGCCGATGGCCGCGAATTCCGCTTCCTCAAAAATTCGCGCGCTCGCCACATCCCACGCATTTGGCAGAACCAGAATGTCTGGCCCTTGATGCAGTTTAAGAAACTGATTACTTAGCTCGGTTTGAGTCTTTTTCATGGCAAGTCCTCGCGGCATTGTACAATGTGCTACGCATTTAAATGCTGAGAGTGACAGGCGATCTCATGCGGGCACGCGTGTTATGGCAGTTCGCATATAAATGAATATCACACATTTTTCGGAGGATTAGATGATTCGCAATCGACTTCTGGGCGTCGCGTGCTTTGCGATGCTCACCTGCACTGTGGCGCTTCATGCGCAAAAATCTCAAGCGATTATCGCGGTTCGCGCCGGACACTTGTTCGACAGTAAAACCGCCACGCTACTCACAAACCAGGTTGTATTGATCCAGGGCGACCGCATCATGGACGTTGGACCTGAAGATCGTCTGAAAATTCCAGACGGCGCGCAAGTGATCGACCTCAGCCAGGCCACCGTCATGCCCGGATTGATCGACGCGCACACGCACGTTTTTGACAGCATGTCGAATGGCTTGCGCGTCACCACATCCAAGGAAGCTTGGACCATCAGCGCGGTGAAGGAAGCGCAAACGGATTTGCGCGCCGGATTCACGGCGGCGCGTGACTGCGGCACTCACGGCGAAGGCTACGGCGATGTGGACATCCGCAATGCCATCAACAAAGGAGTGATCGAAGGGCCGCGGATGCAGGTCTCCACGCGCGGAATCGGCAGCTCCGGATCGGATTTTATCGGAGCGCCCGGAATCAACATCACTGGCGGGAATCAGACAATTTCCGGCCCTGCGCAAGCTCGCGAAGCAGTCCGCGAGCAAATCCGTTATGGCGCCGACCTGATTAAAATTTTTCCGGCGGGCGGATATTCCTTCAGCCCCACGGGCGAATTGTTCGTGGAACCAACCATGACGCTCGAAGAGGTGCAGGCCATCGTGGACGAAGCGCACCGCCACCATCGCCGCGTGGCATCGCACGCCTATGGGGGCGAGGGCCTTCGTGCCTCTGTAATGGCGGGAGTGGATACGATCGAGCACGGACAGGCTCTTGATGAGGCCGAATTCAGCATGATGGTCCAGAAAGGAATTTATTGGGACGTCACCGGATATCGCTACTCTCTGCCGGAACTTGCCGAGCGCGATCGCAAGGAAACAGGCGGAAAATACGATCTCCCTTCGATCTTTGCCAAAACGTTTCAGATGGGCATGACGACGAAAGTCAAAATGATGTTTGGCAGCGGCGTCGACGGCGATCCGTACGCGCACGGCGAACAGTACACCGAGTTTGAGTGGCTCGTGAGCCACGGATTGCCCTCGGCCAAAGTGATTCAGATGGCCACGGCCGTGGACGCGGAAGCCATGGGCTGGCAGAACGATATCGGCTCACTGGAAAAAGGGAAGTATGCGGATTTGGTTGCCGTGTCCGGAGATCCGGTCAAGGACATTACGGAAATGCGGCGAATCAAATTTGTGATGAAGGGCGGGAAGATCTATCGCAACGAAATGAAGTAAACGGTATAAGCAATAACAAAGCGCTCGCAAAAGAAACTCCGCCCGCGAATTTTGCGCGGGCGGAGAAGTCAATGACAGGCAGATCAGATTGCGTAACCTATAACGGAAATATTTTCGGTTCACGATTTACAAAAGCCGCGCAACGCCCAGCCGGTCAGCCAACTCATCCAGAATTTTAATCTGCCCTTCGTTCAATGGAACGCCGTTTGCCATTCGCTCACGATAAACTTGCTCAGAGTGTTCCCCAGGCAGCCGCACTTCGTCAACGCCCGGTAGCGTGGGAGACGATTTCATTACGTCCCACACCTCGTCCACATCCTGCTTGAAGGATTGCAAATCGGCGAAAGCCGAAATATCCACGGCCAAAATAGATTGCCCCGTATTGCTTGGCGTTTGTGAATCTTTGGTGTAGTCGATCACGTCCCGGCCAAACGCTCCGCCATTCAGCGTCCCGGCAATCAAGCCGATCATCAACGCCAAGCCGTATCCTTTTGGCCCGCCAATGGGCAGCAGGAAACCTTCGCTTGCGCGTTTCGGATCGGTCAAAGGCTTTCCTTCGCGATCGATCATCCAGCCTTCCGGCATTGCTTCGCCACGCTGCGCTTTCAGCCGAATTTTCCCGAACGCCGTGTTCGTCGTGGCCATGTCCAGCACGATGGACGGATGCTTCGATCCCGGCACGGCAACGGCGATTGGATTCGTACTGAGCAGCACTTCGGTTCCTCCCCAAGGCGGAACAAGGTTTGTATTTCCCACGCAGAAATAAATTCCGATCATGTCCTGCTGCGCCGCCATGCGGGGATAAAGCTGCGCGGGTCCTGCATGATTGCTGCGTCGCGTTCCCACCCAGCCGATGCCGCACAGCCGCGCCTTCTCAATCGCCAATTCCGCCGCGCGTTTCATAACCAGGTGACCGAGCGCATTATCTCCATCGATCAGTGCGGTCCCCGCACGGCTGTTGATCACCTGAATGTTCGGCCGGGGATTTACCGCTCCCTGCTGGATCTGCTTCACGTATTGCGGCAAACGGAAAACTCCGTGCGCATCTCCTCCGCGTGCGTCCGATTCCGCCATCAGAGCGGCAACCTGCCCAGCGTCATCCTGAGGAACGCCCGCTGCAGCCAGTAACCTCGCAATAAATTGAATTAGCTGTAGAATTTCTACGAGTGCCGGACCCGCTGCGGGTTTTGCCATTTCACTCATCAATCCATTCCTCCATTGCTACGAATAATTAATTTAGCCCGTGACAATTTTACGAAACATTTGTCTGCGCGCTTAAAGCGATTTTCCATCCATCGCCGCGGTTAATAAATAATCTCAGGTTCCAGCTGGTGGGTTTCGCGGACGGATTTCGCCCTTGAAATGCCTGCATGATCACTATGTTGCCGAAATCGAACATCCGCATCGAAAGCACCGAAGAGCCTCCCGAGCCGCCGTTCTCACCATATAGCTTCCGTTCTTCCTCGAGTTCATGCACGTGCTGCATTTTAGGAATGTCAGCACGGGGCGTGAGTGTCTCGTGGTTGTCATCGGAATGCGCGGCCCAATCATCCGGGTTCGGATGCCACTCGTCATTTTTCAGAATAAACCATGTTTTCATCGCGCCATCTTCAGCGGCATTCTCCGGTTTGTAGGGCAGTGTCTTGCAAGGGTTGTCGCAAGTCTTGTCCGCATCGGTAGGCGCATTTGGCGCAGCCATGTAATCCGGCCGCTCCGCCGGAATGGGGATATTCAGAAAAACAATCGCCTGCCATCCCGCGGGATTCTTAACCCACAAATGTGCGAAGCGCTGGTTGTGATGCATGCCGAGTTCGCGCTCGACCTTTCCAAGGAAATCCACGGTGCGCACATCCATCGCACCCTCATTATCAGAGGCAAATTGCGCGAGGTCATCGAGCAGCTCCGCCTTCGTGTGCAATTTGCCATTCGCTTCGACCCACACAAATCGATCGTCGAGCAAGACTGCAACGGCATTCTTGTCGCCCTTGACGAGAGCATCGCTTAAGGAATGCGCCGCTTGTCGAAAGTTTGGCGAGTCGTCGGCGTGCGCATTTGGAAGGATCGGCAGAATCAGCAGTCCTGCGCCAAGCAAGATTCGTGGAACAAGCGTGCGCGTAAAGAATTTTTTCATTTTCATATCTCCCTACAGCTTCTCGGGATAGTAATTCGGAATTGCACATTGCGGAAGGCCCCAAATTCCGGAAGGACAGGTCCTCGCAACCATTTCGCAGGCCACAACTGAAGGCGTGATCATAACATTTCGAGTGTGAAATTGCGGAGGGTTGAAAGTGCGAGGCGCGTGAAGGTTTATAAAAAATGTGTGATCAAGTTTTCGGGAGTGCCGGCGATCTTTCGAAATAGAGAAATATTCAGGCGCCCAGAGCAATCTCTTTCGTTACTAATGCCGAAATATTCGGCACCATTGGCTGCAATCCCTTGATCTGAATCAGTTGTGAGGAATTGACAGGCTTTGGAGATGCTAGTTTCGTCTTGAGATTTTCGCTGGGAATGCCGGTGCGCGCGTAAGATTTTTCGCAATCCTGGGTGGAAGGTCCTCGCATATTCCCTTCGAGGTACGCGAGTCCCGGGCAGCGCGTGCAGGTTCCGCCATGCGTGCACTGCGAGCAGGAAGGCATATCACGCAGCGTGATTGTGCGAACTTCATTCAGTTGCGGCGAATCGCGCCAAATGTCCACAAACTTTGTCTCGCGCACATTTCCGCTTGGCAAGGGGAATTGCACGCAGGGATATACATCCCCATAAGGGGATACGTAGCACGCGGTGTGTCCCGCGCTGCAGGGCAGCGAATCCAGGTCATCCTGGTTTACGCCTGCAGGAGGCGCACAAAATTCTTCCACGTTTCCCACCAGATCCCCATTTCGAAAAACTTCTTTTAACGCGGCCTGATCCACGTTCAACTTGAGAACGGACCTGTCTCCGTCCATCATGGGCGTGACTGTGGGATCGATAATAAATTTGGCATCGAGTTCCTGGGCCAGCAATCGCACCTGTTTATAGTCAGCCGCATTTTCGGTCATCAAGACATTGGCCATCGTCACGTACAAACCCTGCTTGCGCAAAAATCGTACGGCGTCGATCGATTGCCGCAAGGAGCCGGGCATCTTTGTGATGGCGTCATGCACCTCGGGCCGGTGTGAATAAATGCTGATTTGGACGGATTCAACGCCCAATTCGCGAAGGCGCGCCGCTTCCTTTTCTCGAATCAAAACTCCATTGGTTTTCAACTTGACGCAAAATGTCCGCAACCGCGCATGCTCGAGAATTTCGAAAAAATCCCTGCGCATCATGATTTCGCCGCCGCTGATGGTTAGATAGAACACGCCGGCATCCGCCATTTGGTCGAGCAAATCCTTGATCTCCGCCGTGGTCATTTCACCGTGGTCATCGTGGTCCAGATAACAGTGGACGCAGCGCTCATTGCAGCGATAGGTCAAATCCAGCTGCACGCTCAGAGGAATATTTAGCTTGAGTGCTTTGCCAACCATTTCCACCACTAAGCTCATGCGAGCTCCTTAAAGGAATTGCCCTGTTTAAATATGGGCTCATGCGAGATCAGGAGAAGGCCATGGCTCGCCAGGTTTTCCACGAGCGCTTCCGCGTCTTCCAATGCGGCTTCCGGCGAGATTTCAAATTGCGAACAGACCCTGCGCTTGACGATTTCATCCAGCGGGGTCACTCCGTCTGCCGCGTTCCAAATCTCGGACGCCACTTCGTTCAGCGTAAACAGCGTGGAATTCGTTGCGGACATGACCATGGTTTCATCGCCCAAACCGCGCGCAGCTATCGAACTGCTTCGTGCTACATATCGAGAAAGTTTCATACAATCAGCTCCCACACAGAAGTATTCGGCACAAAAGTCAGCCGCCGGACCGGAACCCGAGCAGCGAATTCGCAGGCGGAATCAAAAACCTGCCTCACAAATTCGGGATCCTTCGCAAAAAACAAAATGTTTTCCATCAGGCCACGCACTGCTGCGGTTCCTTCTATCTCCTCAATTTTATTTTCAGGTCCTTTTGCCAGAAGGTATAAAACTTCAATGGGAGCTTTCAGGTTTTCCCCGGCGCGCGCCAGCTCACCATAGAAAGGGGTGCCCACGGCCATGTAACGCGAACTTTCGGGGATGACGTAGGAAATTTCGTCCGTCAGCAGCGCGGCGTCCGGAGGTGCCAGCCGCACCATTGTGGTTTTGCCGGCGCCTGAAACTCCGGAAAAAAGAAAGGCCCGTCCATTGCGAATCGCGCTGGAAGCATGCAGGAGGAAGCCGCCCTTACGTGCAAGCAAAAGGGTGTGCACAATGCGCAGTACGGAATCAAGCGAGAAAGGGTTGATGGTCTGTTCGATGTGTCCACGAGTTGTGGCCGGATTAAATTGGGCGCGAAAATCGCCTCGTTTCATCAGCCAGGTTCCGGCATTGCAAGTCACGCTCACATCTTCGTCCCCGGATGCAGTTCCCGGCGGGGCAAGTTCAATATTAAAATCGAAACTGGCATCGTGCGAGGAACTTATATAACCCGCATAGCGTTCATGAATCTGGAGAACGAAGGATGGATCATCGCAACGCAAGCGGATAGGAAGGCCGCCGATTTCGACCACTACACTGGAAGGTAACGCGACCGCCTTCACACTGGACACTTGGCCCTCCTGAGAAAAATCGTCCGCGAAAATGTGGCCAAAAAAAGGTAGAGCGATGTCACTCGATCTGAAGTTTGAAGGAGTCGCGCCGTCAAGCGAGTCACTTTATTTGGCGCAACTTTAATTTCGCGTTGATCGCGTTCAATGCAAACCACGCGTCCCAGCAGCTCGGAAGAATTGACCGGTAGATCGCACTCCCGTTGGCGGTCGCCTTGAGTTATCAGGCACAGTTCCTGGTTACTGTTCCCCTCAACGAATAATTTTTTTCGTTCCACGACACGATGCACAAAAAGCCGCCCTTCACGCAAGAATACGGCGATTTCGCCAGGCAAAATTTCTTCGAGCGCCGCGCGCTGAATCAAAACCATGTCACCCGGCAAAACAGAAGGCACCATGCTCGTTCCAAAAACTCGCAAACGAACCTCGCCGAAATTGCGGACAATTTCTCCCGCGAGTCCGCACGCTAGTTCCATGGAGGCATTTCCGCAGCGGTTAGCCGGCGTTCCAAAAATACGATCAGGCGGCTTTAGCGCCAAATTTGCAACAGAACTTTTGTTTTGATTTACAGAATGAATAGACGTCAACGTCCCCTCAAAATGTTCAAATTCGCGAATGCATCATCCGCAAAAGTTCACCCGGCCGCCTCCAACCCTGTTTGGTGACGTGGCCCGAGTGCCCAAATCTTAATCCGCGCACACGTCGCGGACCGCGATTTTGTCAATCGAATTGCTATAAGCGTTACCCCTACGCCTGTGATTCAAAATGAAACAGAAGAGAGTCTCAGTAAAAAGAAGGGATTCAGGGTGCAGCCGACTCCGATTAAAAACGGAATGATAATTGGTAAGAAATAGCTGGCAACTTTCCCTGAAGGAGTCACGCTCAGGAATCGTTCGCCAATAAATCAAAAATAGCCGGCTGCACCTAACCATTCTTCCGGGCCGTGACCTGGCCGAACGGCGGATGTAACGCGCAAACATCCGTGGCAATGTTCTCGCTGGAGGATTGAAAAATGTCACAAGACCTTATCGAACTTTCAAATAGCTTGGCGCAAGCCACGGCACGCACTGCTGCCTTCGTGGTGGCCGTCCACACGGAGTCTCGCGGATCTTCCAGCGGAGTCGTGTGGCGTCCTGGAGTAATCGTCACCTCCGAACACGCGTTGCGCCGCGATGAAGAAATTCAGGTGACCCTGCCAAATGGCAGCGTCGTGCCTGCAAATTTAGTCGGACGCGACGCTTCCACCGATATTGCGGTCCTGAAATGCGCCGAGGCCGACACCTCGGTGCCTGAATTCGGCGACGTGACCGCGCTGCAACCGGGCAGCCTCACGCTCGTCGTGGGCCGTACGCGTGTGAGTGGCCCGATTGCTTCGCTGGGAGTGGTCAGTCTCGTCACGGCGGAACGCCGCGCGTGGACTGGCGCATCGCTCACACCGTATATCCGCCTCGACGTCGGGTTGCAGCCCACGGCAGTCGGAGGAGCGGTCGCCGATGCGCGGGGCCATATCGTCGGACTGGCCACGCCGCGCTTTGCTCGCTTCGGCGCGATTGCAGTTCCAGCTCCGGCCATACATGCGATCGCCGACACACTCTTGAAGAAGGGACGCATCCCTCGCGGATTTCTCGGCGTCGGCTTGCAGCCGCTTCGTTTGCCAAATACGTTTCGAGAAACGTTACAACGAGCCGAGAAAACCGCTGCAATCGTTCTGGAAGTACAGCCCGGCGGCCCCGCAGACAAAGCTGGGATCGTGATCGGAGATATCCTAGTGTCGCTCGGCGGCCAGCCGGTCACTAGACCTGAGGATGTTCATTCTCGTCTTGGCGAGGACGCCATCGGCAAGTCTCTTGCTCTGAAATTTATCCGCGGTGGCTCCGTTCAGGAGGGTAGCATCGTTGTCGCGGAGCGCCAGCACGGGGGCGAATAACATGTTCATGAACGGATTCGGCGAAATTACAGAGAAACTTCGTCGCTCCACCGTGCTGATTCGCTCTGGGGGCCATGGCAGCGGATCCGGCTTGATCTGGTCACAGGATGGCGGCGTTGTCACCAACTCTCACGTGGTACGAGGACCGAATGTCAGTCTTCAACTTTGGGATGGACGAGAGCTGGCCGCGACGATTGTTTCACGAGATCCTCAACGGGACCTCGCCGCTCTTCATATCGACGCGATTGACCTGCCATCGGCGGTCCTCGCCGACTCATCGCAAGTGCGGTCCGGTGAACTCGCGATTGCCATCGGCAATCCTCTGGGGTTCGTTGGCGCCCTCGCGACAGGAGTCATACACACTGTGGGTCCAGTTCGCGGGATGGGTTCACGGCACTGGGTGCAGGCCGACGTCCGTCTGGCCCCCGGCAATTCCGGCGGACCGTTGGCAGACGCTCGAGGCAGCGTGATTGGCATCAATACGATGGTTGCGGGTCGCCTTGCGCTTTCCATTCCCAGCAACATCGTACGCGATTTTCTTTCCTATGGCCCATCGGACGCCTGGCTTGGTGTATCGCTTAGTCCAGTTCAGCTTCCTGAAGGCAAGGCGCTACGCACCCAGACCTTTGGTCTGGTGCTTCTTCAAGTGGAACCCGGCAGCCCGGCTTCGTCCGCATCTCTTTTGCCGGGTGATATCCTGCTGGGAACTGAAGAGAAAGCTTTCTCGTCTCCCCGTGACCTGTCGCACGCATTGCAGGGCCGCGGTCTGCGTCTCCTGCGACTCGACTTTTTGCGCGGAGATTATGATCGAGTGCGTCGCGTGACCGTGCAGCTCGGCGGTCAGATCACTTCGAGAGGTTCAGTGGCGGCGTGATACGCGTGTTCATTGTCGCCGCTTCGTCGCTCTCACGTACGGGCATGCAAAGTCTGCTCCGGAACCCGACCGTCAAAATACTTGGCAGCGCCCCAAGCTTTGAATCGTTTGAGGGTCACTGGCCCGGGTCGGAGGCGGACGTTGTTCTTATACAGACATCCTCGGAAGAGTTCGACGCTCTCATTTCCTACCTCGCTGCTTCCCAATTTCCGTCAGAAGCCGCGATCGCAATTCTCTCCGATCATCTTGAGCCCGCACAGATTGCCGAAGCGTTGCGGGCGGGAGTCCGGGGTATGCTGCCGGATGACATAGAGGCCGAGCAACTCGTCTCCGCTCTGGATGCAGTAACCGCCGGGCTAATCGTCGTTCATCCTTCGGAAGTTGCTGCGTTGCTTCCTGCCGCGCGATCCGCCTCGCGGGCACTCGCCGAACTTGCTGAGCCACTCACTCCTCGGGAATTAGAGGTGCTTCAAATGTTGGCAGGCGGACTTGCTAACAAGGAAATCGCCGCAAGGCTCGCGATCTCCGATCACACCGTGAAATTCCACGTGGCGTCAATCCTCGGCAAACTTGGCGCCAGCAGCCGCACTGAGGCCGTCTCGATAGGCATTCGTCGCGGGCTCGTTCTTCTCTGAAGGATCGGGGAAGCTCTGTTGGATCAAGCGGTTTGCAGGGTACTTCGAGTCGAATTGCAACACGAGGCGGGGGTCCAGGGAACTGCTCGACGTATATTGATCGTCGACTTCAAATACCCGCTCGATATGAAAAGCTTCTATGTGTTTGGAATAAAGTGGTCGGGGCGAGAGGATTTGAACCTCCGGCCTCCTGGTCCCGAACCAGGCGCGCTAGCCAGGCTGCGCTACGCCCCGACGATACGCACTCGGGCGCGATAAAAAACCCGAATGGAACGTTTAGGATAGCATAGCTTTTCTTCCCCTACTAGGGCATTGCGGTTTTGTAGAGGCTGCGACGATTGCGATTGTTTTATTGTTTTTAAAAAATCAAAAGCCGCCCGCCCAAACACCGGCCGGCCGCTACGAAAGCGAAAACGGATTCGGGCGGGTGAATTTCTATGTCCGTTGAAGCCGATGAATTTCGCCTCGGGCATGGTCCGCGCGTCGCCGCGTCCGCGGGGGCGTTGTGTTATAGTAAATTTTCACCCAGCGGAATTTCTCCGCACCAGGCGATTCAAACTAAAAATTGGGAGAGACGCGAAAAGTTATTCGCGCATATTACGATGGCATTGATGGAACGCATTCAAAAAGATTTGACCGCAGCGATGATGTCTAAGGACGAGCTGCGGCTGAGCGTTTTGCGCATGATCAAGTCCGCTCTCAAGTACAAGGAAATTGAGAAAGTGCGCGTGTTGGAGGATGCCGAAGCGCTCCAGGTGTTGCAAACGATGTTGAAGCAGCGGCGAGAGTCCGTGGATCAATTTATGAAGGGTGGCCGCCAGGATTTGGTGGACAAAGAAACGAAGGAAATCGCTATCCTCGAAGATTACTTGCCTGCCGGAGCTTCTGATGCCGACATGAACGCGGCAATCGAAGCCGCAATTGTCGAGACCGGAGCAAACTCTCCCAAATCGATGGGCGCGGTGATCAAAGCTGCAAAGGTCCGCCTCGAAGGCAAGACAGTAGATGGCAAGGCCTTATCCGATCTCGTGAAAGATCGCTTGTCCAAGATGGTTTAACTACAGGGGCGAGCCATCGCTTGAAATCAAGATGTTCATTTGTTTTTACTTTTCCTTCCGATTTGTTTTCTGATATCGACATTTAACGTCCTCCCCGCGTATCCTCCTTCCGTGCCGCTACCCGATACGATCTCTGTTCGCTACACGGAGGAAGAGGCCGGCTACGTAACGGTGCGCCCTCTCGTACGGCAAACGTTTAGCTTGGACGAACTCCTGGATATGATTCTGAGCGTCGCGGGAAAAGATCCGGGGCGTGTTCAACAACTCTTGCACTCCGGCACGGTTGTCTATCATTTTTACCGTTACACGTGGACTGGAATTGACGCGGACGAAGCCGAACTGGCCGCCGCGCTTGCCAAATTTCCGGATGCCGATCCTTCGCGCCCGTTTACGCCCAACCTTTGCACGAATACCGTGTTCGATGGCCCCGGTGTGAATCCGCGACATCTGCTGGACCTCGTTAAAGACGCGGCATCCAAACGCAGAATATTTCGCCGCCAAAGTTTTTGGCAGCGCCTGATGGACATTGCTTCGGAAGAAAACCTAATGTATGAGAAATACTCGTACTCCCGCCGCGCCGATCTGTACCGCGTCGTCATCGATTCCGAAAATGTTTTGAAAATTTCCGAAGCTGCCAATCAACTTGCACCCAGAAAGCTGCGCCAAGCCTTGCGCGTTGTAAATGCCGCCGCCTGCATTTACTTCGTCTGTCCGCGATAAGTTTTAAGTGGCGCGGGCTTCAGCCTGCGGGGTTTAGGCCTTGCAATAGTCAACCCCGCAGGCTGAAGCCCGCGCCACATAAACCCTGGAACGCTTCTGCGAAATTTCTCCGGACGCAAAACGTTTTAGGCCATAATGCCGGACGAATATGAAGCCGCCTGCCATTGCGACGCATGCGGGTAAAAGTAACAACGAACATGATCGCGGAGGTGTTGTTTGGCAGAAAAACCCTGGAGCTCAACGGCGCCGCCCGCGGAGTTTCGTCCCTATGTGGACGACTCGAGCGCGATGACTGAATTCAGCTGGCGCGCGGTCATTCTGGGCGCCTTGTTTGGTATTTTGTTCGGAGCTGTTTCTGTCTACGTAGGATTGCGCGCCGGGCTTACGGTCTCCGCTTCCATCCCCATTTCGGTTCTTTCCATTTCCATTCTGCGCGCATTCGGTAAATCCACAATTCTTGAAAATAATATTGTGCAGACCACCGGGTCTGCGGGTGAGTCCGTCGCAGCGGGTGTCATCTTCACGCTTCCTGCGCTCATTTTTCTTGGTTTTTCCCTGAACACGGAATACTGGCGAGTTTTTTTTCTCGCCCTGCTCGGCGGATGGCTTGGCGTTTTGCTGATGATTCCGCTGCGCCGCCAACTCATCGTCAAAGAGCACGGCAATCTTACGTTTCCCGAAGGCACGGCGTGCGCGGATGTTTTGGTGGCAGGCGAACGCGGCGGTTCGTTTGCCGGCCGTGTTTTTTGGGGCCTCGGCCTCGGCGGCGTATATACCTTCTGCATGAATACGCTGGGCATGTGGCCGGGGCAGCCCGAATATCGTCCAACGTGGCTTCCCGGCGCATCCTTCCGCGCGGCAATCACGTCCGAATATCTCGGCGTGGGTTACATTATCGGGCCACGTGTGGCGGGAATTTCCGTTGCTGGCGGCGTGATTTCCTGGCTGGTGTTGATGCCGGCCATCAAATTCTTCGGCTCGCTTTCGCCTGGCGTGCCGCTTTATCCCAGCACAGTGCCCATTCCGCTGATGACTCCCGACCAGCTCTGGGCCAGCTATATTCGCCCTATGGGGGCAGGCGCCGTGGCCGCTTCCGGGCTCATCACGCTGATCAAAACCATGCCTACAATTCTCTCGGCGCTGGCTGCCGGCATGGAGGATATGCGCAAGAGCCGGGACGCGGCGGCGGAAACAAGCCGCACGCAGCGCGACTTCTCCATGCGCTTCGTGCTGATTGGTTCCGCGGTACTGCTGGCTATGATCTGGGCGCTGCTGCGGTTTAAGCCCATTCCTGGCGCGCAGACCGGAACGTTTGCCAACTTGATTGCTGCCGTCTTCGTGATCGTTTTCGGTTTTTTATTCGTGACGGTCGCTTCGCGAATTAGCGGCCTGATCGGAAACTCCTCCAACCCCGTTAGTGGCATGACGATCGCCACGCTGATGGCCACCTGCGCCGTTTTTCTGGTGATTCACTGGACCGCCAACGCCTACGCGGTGCTGGCACTGACCATCGGCGGAGTGGTTTGCATCGCGGCAGCCATTGCTGGCGCGACTTCGCAGGATTTGAAAACCGGCTACCTTGTCGGCGCCACGCCCTACCATCAGCAGATCGCGCTCCTCGTAGGCGTATTCGTTTCCGCGCTCGCCATTGGCGGCACGTTGATCCTGATGAACATCGGCCTCGCGCAATACAAGCCCGTTCAGATCCCGCTCGACGTAAACAACCTGCCGGTCGGCGTGGAGCGCCAGGACAATTCCTTTCAGCACGAGGGCAAAAGCTATGTGCTCGTGAACGCCATTGGAGCGCGCGAAGTCCCAGATGGAAAATATCTATACGATCCGGTAACGAGCCGGATCGAAATTCAATGGGTGCAGGGAATTGGCAGCGACCAGGCTGCCGCGCCGCAAGCGCGCCTGATGGCTACAGTGATCAGCGGCATCCTGAACCGGCGTCTTCCGTGGCGCTTGGTGTTCCTTGGAGTATTTCTGGTGATTGCCGTGGAGTTGCTGGGCGTGCGCTCACTTCCCTTTGCCGTGGGCTTGTACATTTCCATCGCTACCACCATGACTATGTTCGCAGGAGGTCTCCTCCGCTGGATGGTGGAACGGGGAACCGAACAGAAGAGCGGCGCGGAAAGTGAAGTCAGCCCCGGCTCCCTATATTCAAGCGGACTGATTGCCGCCGGCGGCGTCTTTGGCCTGTTGGCCATCGTCCTTAATCTCTTGCAGGACCCGGAGCTGAGCAAGCGCCTGCCAACCTGGCTGACACACATTTTTTTCCTGCCATGGCCCGCGAAAATTTTTGCCTTCGGCGAAAAATTCATCCCCGCAGCAAGCCAGTCTCCGTGGCTCGGTGTCATCATGTTCCTGCTGCTAGCATCGTCTCTATTTATTTTCGCGCGAAAAAAATTGGAGTAGGTTTTAAGTGGCGCAGGCTGAGGCCCGCGCCACTTTAACCCATGTTAAACTTTCGCGCATGAGCGACAATCAACCCACACGACCCGAAATTCTGCTTGGCACGGCAGGGACCATTTTGGCGAGCGGCATTCCAGAGGCGCATGCTGCGGCTGACTCCTCCATCTGTTTCATGAGCGTCATCGAAATGGCGCGCCAAATCCGCGAGAAAAAACTTTCCGCGCGAGAAGCTCTCGCCGCGCACCTGAAACAAATCGAGCGCGTAAATCCAAAAGTAAACGCCATCGTAACTTTGGTGGCGGAGATGGCCACCCAAGCTGCCGCCAAGGCCGACGAAATGCAGGCGCATCGTGAAAAACTGGGGCCGCTGCACGGCCTCCCCGTCACGCACAAGGATTTGCTGGAAACGCGCGGCATCCGCAGCACGTTTGGTTCGCCGCTCTATAAGGATTACATTCCCGCGGAAGACGATATCGTGGTTGAGCGCATGAAGCGGGCAGGGGCGATCACGATAGGGAAGACCAACACGCCGGAATTCGGCGCGGGTTCGCAAACTTTTAATAAAGTTTTTGGCGCGACACGCAATCCCTACGACTTGACGAAAACGTGCGGCGGTTCGTCCGGCGGCGCGGCGGTTTCGCTCGCCTGCGGGTTCGCGCCTGTTGTCAGCGGCACGGACACAGGCGGATCGCTGCGCAACCCCGCCGCGTTCTGCAATGTCGTTGGCTTCCGGCCATCGGTTGGACGAGTGCCCAATCCGAAGGCGGCGTTCGCGTGGTCCACGCTAAGCACTTCGGGCTGTCTGGGCCGCTCGGTGGCCGATCTCGCCTACGTGCTCAGCACAATTGCCGGCCCCGATCCGCGCGCGCCACTCTCGATCAACGAGCCGGGAGAAATTTTTGCGCGTCCGCTCGATCGCAATTTTAAAGGAGTGCGCATCGCCTGGTTCAAGGACATCGGCGGCGTGCCCTTCGATCCTCGTGTCCGCTCCGTGGTCGACGGCCAAAGAAAAACATTCGAGTCGTTAGGCTGCATCGTCGAGCAGGCTGAGCCGGATTTCGCTCCCGCGGAAATCGCTTTCCGCGTCCTGCGCTCGCTCGCTTCCGCAAACACTTTCGGCGCGCGCCTGCATGACCACCCGGACGCTTTTAAGGACACGCTAAAAGGCGAAATCGAAGAAGGTTTACATCTGACCGGCATGGAAGTGGCGCGCGCCGAAACAGCGCATGGCGAACTCTGGCGCGGCTTTCAGGCATTCCTCGAAAAATACGAATATTTTATTTTGCCCACCACCCAGCTCCCGCCATTTGATGTAAATACACCCTACCCCATAGAAATTGCCGGCGTGAAATTTTCAAACTACATCGACTGGATGAAGTCCTGCTGGTACATCTCCGCCACAGGGAATCCCGCTGCCTCAGTTCCCGCCGGTTTCACGCGCGAAGGCCTCCCCATCGGCATCCAAATCGTCGGCCGCGCCAAACAAGATTTCAGCGTCCTGCAATTAGCGCACGCCTTCGAGCAAGCCACTGGCTTCGGCAAAATGCGCCCGGCCATCATGTAGCCTTCGCTTAGAAATATTTAGATGAATTTCATAAGGGTACGTTCAAGCTGGTAGAAACAGAGGGAAAACGTGAAGCGGTAGAAATAATGGATTCTTAGAAAAACAAAGCAGGTGAAACACCGAATCGTTTACTCAGTTTTTCTATGTGAGTTTTATTGAGTCCGCGCTTTTTGCGCAAAACCTCGGATACGATGCTTTCAGTTCCAAAGACGGGGATCAAGTCTTTTTGGCGGAGATCGTTGGCGTCCATTAATGATCGAAGAATTTCAATGGGAGACGCGTCCGGAATGGAGTGGTGCTCTTCTTCATATGCTTCGATCAAGGTTATCAAAACTTCCGCATATTTCTCTTCTTCCCGGGTCGGATGCTGTTTGTTACTCAGCTTGTCCAGGACTAAAAGATATTCTTCGTGTTGACGTTCCGACACGATTGGTGTTGGAGAAGCAACCTCCAGCGTATATTTGTGGGATACCGTTATAGTCTTCATGAATAATTCAAAATCTTCACCGGCTTGCCGGACCACTCAGCGTAGAACTGCTCGTAAGTGCGGCCAATCGTAAAACCCCAGGAAAACATGCGGTAGTTTTTAAATTTTTCGGGGATAACGTAGCGCTCTGCGGCCTCTTCGACAGGGACGCCGGCCTTGTAGGATTTTTCGGCTTGCTCGGCGAGGTCGTCGAAGCAGGAGCGGATTTCGGTGACGCCTTCCTGGCCCATGACGGGGCCGTGGCCTGGAACGAACAGAGTGTTTTTGTCAAAGGTTGCAAATTTCGCTAACGTTTCGCGCCACTTTGTCGGGTAGCCGTTGATGTTCACCGGATATTGTCCGCCGGTGAGCAAATCTCCTGTGTAAATAACATTTTGATCGGGCACGCGGAAAATCAGGTCGGTATCCGTGTGGCCGATGTAGTGTTCGACGACGATCGTGAGGCCGCCGAGATCGATTTCCAAGGGCATTTTTGCGGGATCGAGCAGATGATTCGGCAGCGCCAGAACGGTCTGGCTCACGGGCACGAACATCCCGGACAGACCTTCGATGTCGCTCTTGGCGTGCTCGCGTTGCATATCGGTTTTGGCGTCGGCTACGCGCTTCTGCCACGGCGCGAGGTACGTATTTAAATCCTGCGCCTGCCATTTGGGATAATACGCGGCGATGCGCGCAGGGACATCGGCGTGCGCCCAGATGGGAATTCCCGCGCCGCCATAAACGGAATTGCCCAGCGTGTGGTCAAAGTGCCAGTGCGTGTTGATCGCGGCGCGAATCGGGATCTGCGTGACCGAGCGCAGCGTTTCCAGTTGAAACGCGGAGCCCAGCGTCGTCTGAAATCCCTCCAGCATGATGGCCGAGTCGCGCCCAATCAGAAATCCGCCGTTGCAGCGCGCTTGCAAACCTTTTGACCGATCCGCAATCGTTGCGTACAGGCCGTTGCCAATTTTTCTGACGGATGCAAAACCCTTGTTGGCAATAGGCTGCGGAGCGATGCGCGGATCGTCGATCAGCGGCGCGGCCAGCGATGGCATCGGCATCGCATAGCGCGAAGCTGCATACAGCGCGCCCAGGGATGATGCGCCCGCAAGAAAATTTCGCCGCGAAAGTGAATTCGAAAATTTATTCATGTGAATCTCCAGGAATCTCAGGAAAGCATACTGGTTTCATTCTTGGCGGGCAATAAACTTCTCAGGGGGGAATTGAGTAGCACAGGCTTCAGCCTGTGGGGATTAGTCCGTGTAGCGCCGGCGTCCCGCCGGCGGTTTTGCGCCGCGTGTCGGGAGCTGAAACCAGCCGGCGAGACGCCAGCGCTACAAAGCCATAACCCCCGCAGGCTGAAGCCCGCGCCACTTAAGTCGTTCGATTTTGAATTAGCAAATTAAGCGTGCGCAGGCTTCTTGATCCCGTCATAAACGATGATCGACACCACAACCAGCACCCACACAGGAAAAACTCCCATGCCGGGAATGGCTTCCATAACCAAGCCAGGCAGCAACGCCCAGCGCTTGCCCAGGATCAGGAAGAGAGCAAAGGCCGTGGCAACGTCCAGCGCCCATTGAAACGGCGGGGCGAACGTAAGCCAGATAGAAAAAACATCCGAGACAGCGGCAATACCAAATGCAGCGGCCATTTGTGCGCGGGAGTGTCTTTTAATAGGTGCAGGAGCTTCCGCGGGCATCAGGGTAATTGTTTTTTCAATCGTCATTGCATGCCTCCCTCAGCTTCCAATCCTTCAATCTATCTAATCGTTAATTGTTCAGGGTATTAGATGCCTTAATACAGCTAGCGTGCCACGACTTTTCATGAACCGCAAGCATCTGATTTTGTATGAAATGTTGGACACATCGGGGAAAATATCAGGAACTTCCCAGTTTAAGGCTTTGGTAGTATTAGGTTACCGCCCAAGCCCAAAAGGAGTTTTACCACGTGAGGCATAAAGCCTTAGGTCGCTATATTATTATTCTAAGTCTTTTATCCATAATCGGTTGCAATAAAACAGGCACATCTACTGACTCGGCAGCCGCGACCGCCAACGGAGGTACCGGAAGCGCTCCAATGTCATCGGGCTCGAACCCCAGCAATGCAAACAATCCGAACGGGCAGCAGAATTCGGAAGCTCCTCCTGCTCAAGTGTTTGAGCCTAAACCTATTGTAATCAGAGCGGGAACTGGCATTGAGGTTACGGTCGATCAGCTCGTCAGTTCCAAGGATAGCAATCCTGGGGACCATTTTGAAGCTTCCCTGGCCGAACCCGTCGTCGTAGGCGACAGGGTAATTCTTCCGAGGGGTACACGAGCTATCGGGAAAGTAACCAGCGCCAAATCCGCGGGCCGGTTTAAGGGAAATGCGGCGATCAGCGTCACTTTGACTTCCGTAACCGTAGATGGCAAGAAGTATGAGGTAAATGCGTCTGAAGTCACGGAAAGCGGCAAAGGAAGAGGAAAGCGCACGGCAATCGGCGCCGGTGGAGGCGCTGTTGTCGGAGGTCTGATCGGCGCGCTGGCCGGAGGCGGCAGGGGCGCGGCGATTGGCGCAGGAGCGGGAGCTGGAGCCGGGACAGCTGGAACCGCACTCACAGGAGACCGCGACGTTGAGATTCGCCCCGAAACGAGGCTGCGGTTTAGATTAACCTCATCTTTGGAAGTCCGGAAAAATTAGTGAAATAAAGCTTTTGGCCTGATTATGCGGCGAGAAATTTGAAAGTTTCTCGCCGCATAATCTTTTCAACCATTTCAGTGCGAGATGTGGTATAGTGCATTCGCGCTTAATACATCGGTTGTTTGGTGTGGTTCCTCTGGTAGAGATCGATTCGAGATAACCCCGCCTCTTATGTCCTCCGTACGTTTTCAGCGTAATTAAAACTAGGACTGGCCATGCCAGTTGTGTGCCCGCACGGGTGCAGGCTCTTTTGAGAGCTCACTGCCTTAGCGTGCGTGTGTATGGCAACAGCTTCCGCCAGCAGAAAAGACAAAATAGAAACATGCAGAATTTCACAGAATTACAGATTTCCAATTACATCAAGGAGCGTCTGACGTCAGCAAAATTTGCGACGCCGACTCCGGTTCAAGCCGCTGCGATTCCTGTTGCGCTCGAAGGCAAGGACGTTCTTGCTACCGCGCAGACCGGCACCGGCAAGACGCTGGCCTTCCTGATCCCGATTTTCGAGCGTTTGCTCGCGCAGAAGACGAAGGGAATCGAAGCCCTCGTGCTCGTTCCCACGCGTGAACTGGCGATGCAGGTTGTGGATCAATATAACGCGTTGCGCGGAAAGCAATTGCCGCCGGCGGCGCTGGTTGTGGGCGGATTGCCCGAGGCCAAGCAGCTTGCAGCGATTCGCGCTGGAGCACGACTGATCGTCGCCACTCCCGGACGCCTGGAAGATTACCTGGGCCGCAATCTTTTCAACTTCAAGACGCTGCACATTCTTGTGCTGGACGAAGCGGACCGCATGCTGGACATGGGTTTTCTTCCCGCCATTCGCAGGATCGCAGCCGTGTTACCCAAGGATCGCCAGACGCTTTGCTTCTCGGCGACTCTCGAAGCTTCCGTCGCGAACCTCGTGAAGGATTACATGCGCAGCCCGGTGCGTCTCGCATTCGGAAATATTCTCAAGCCGGCGGAAAATGTCCGCGTACAGGCCTTTGAAGTTTCCGGCGACCGCAAGCACGAAGTGCTGCAGCATTTGCTCGGAAAAGAAACCGGCCGTTGCCTGATTTTCGCGCGCACCAAGCGCGGCACAGACAAGCTGGCTCGCAACCTGATTCGCGATGGATACGCTGCTGCCGTGATTCACGGCGACCGGTCGCAATCTCAGCGGACTGCGGCTCTCACAGGCTTTCAACAGGGACGCTATCGCATTCTCGTTGCCACGGATGTGGCGGCACGCGGCATTCACGTGCAGGATATCGCACACGTGATTAATTACGACCTGCCGGATATCGCGGAAAACTTCATCCACCGTGTCGGCCGAACTGGCCGCGCGGGCAAGAGTGGCGTCGCTTCCACACTCTATGGCCGCGAACAGCGGTCCGAAATGCTTCACCTGGAACGCACGCTCGGCATTCGCATGGAGCGTATGCAAGCGGACGGCACCAGCATTCCTGAAAAAAAGGAACGCACGACCCCCGTCGTGCAACGTTTCCCGTTAGCGTCCGCAAAGGCGCCCATTTCGGGGATGGTTCGCCTTCCCGGTGAAATCATGGAAGTTCAGCTGGAAAACTAATTACAATCATCGTTTGCCGGAGGACTGTAAATTCGATCAGTCCTTCGGCAAGCAACCCCGCTTGACCTAAGTTTCTTCCCTGCTCGAAATCCCTTCCGCATTCAATAACATTTGCCGCGACAATCCTGCTCCTAAGTTCGCCAGCTTCCAAAAGTTGACGCACCTGTCAGCGGGAAGTATTTGGATGGCTGTATGTTCCCATTCTTGCGCTCTCGTTACACGATGTGCATCGGAATGGTTGTAATGATTCCGCCATTTAGGATCAATCTGTTCAGTTTTGGCTGGAATATAATTGTGGGACTCGTTGTGACCGCCGTTTTGCTCGTTTTGAGCGAGCTTATCGGGGGTGGACTGCCCCCGTTCTAGAAAGTTGCCAATTACCGTGCCAGTTTCCGAGAAGCGGGGCGGTCTCAATGGGTCGACGCAACACTCGCTCAAGGTCGTCTTACACGTGTCCAGGATGCCGATTTTGTTCACAGG
>DATHNC010000064.1:0-23022 GCA_035486415.1 Saccharimonadales bacterium (SeqCode) | reverse complement strand
GCGAATATTCCTCCGGGACGTTTACGTAAACACGCAGGACGCCTGGCTGCGCCATGTGAAACAGATCCGTTTTCACGTTGCCAGTGCTGCCGGAATTGATGAGGTCGCCGATATCCGTGTTACGGGCCGTGATTACGCCGTCGAATGGCGCGTAAATTTTTTCAAAAGATTGCAGCGCCTGCAACTGCTTCACGTTCGCTTGAGCGGCTTCGACAATCGCCGTGTTGGCGTTGAAGTTGCCGACGGCATTGTCGACATCCTGTTGAGAAACTGCGTTAGACTTGAGTAAGCCCTGGTATCGGGTCTTGGTGATCTCGGCCAGTGCGAGATTTGCTTTCGCTGTATCGAGGTTGCTGAGCGATTGCTCGAGTTGTTGATCGACTTCCGGTGTTTCGATCACCGCAAGCAATTCCCCCTGCTTGACACGCGCTCCGATGTCGAAATACCACTTTTTCAGGTATCCGTTCGTGCGCGAATAAATGGGCGAAGTAATGAACGGTTGCACGTTACCGGGAAGAATGATTTCCTGCGCGGGAGTTGTTTGCTTTGGAAGTACAACGGATACGGCGGTGAGGGCGACTTGCGATGTCTCGGTGCGCAACTTCGCGTTGGCTTTCACGCGTGACCAGATCCCTGAACCAATCAGCGCGCCGACCACGATGAGCGCGATCAGTAGGACGAGCCAGCTTTTACCAGAGTGCTTCGCTTCGTGCATTTCAATCAATGGCTCTGATTGACCGCCAATTGTTTTTTTATCCTCATCTTTGGGCGACATAGCAGCTCCATAAGGTCTTACGGTTGATACTATTTCTTGGCCAAATTCCGGTTGGATTGCTGAAGCAAACTGAAAAATGCCGGAACAAAAAAGAGCGTCGAGACCGTTGCGAAAATCAACCCGCCAATAACCGCCCGGCCCAGTGGGGCATTCTGTTCACCGCCATCCCCAAGTCCCAAAGCCATTGGCACCATGCCAATGATCATTGCCAGCGCGGTCATCAACACGGGACGGAAGCGCGTAAAGCCCGCTTCCAATGCGGCGCTCAGAGAATCGCTCCCTGCTTCCATTTGTTCCGTGGCAAAGCTCACCACCAAAATGCTGTTTGACGTGGCCACGCCCATGCACATGATGGCGCCCATCAAGGCCGGGACGCTCAAAGTCGTGTGCGTTATGAACAGGAACCAGGCAATTCCCGCGAGCGCTGCGGGAAGCGCGGAAATCATGATGAAAGGGTCGAGCCAGGATTGAAAGTTCACCACGATCAGCAGATAGACGAGCACGATGGAGAACGCCAAACCACTCAGCAAGCCGACATAAGATTCCCGCATGGTTTGAACCTGCCCGCGAACGACGACTCGAGAACCGCGTGGAAGTTGTTGTTTTGTGGCATCAATAATCTTGTTCATATCGACTGCCACGCCACCCAGGTCACGGCCAGTGACCGATCCAAAAATATCAATCACCGGTTCGATGTTGTAATGGGAGACCACTGCCATGCCCGTTCCTCGTTGCATAGAAACCAAACTTTCCATGAGCGATGGCGGAGTCGTGGGATCCGTACCTGTGATTGGAATGTTCTCCACCGATTGAAGCGTGTCCGCGCGGTATTGAGGTGTTTGAGTGGCAATTTGGTAACTGACATGGTTTTTGGGATCCACCCAAAAAGTGGGTGAAGTCTGGAAGCTGCCGCTAAGCGAAACCAGCAGATTCTGCGCAATGTCATGGGCAGTAAAGCCAAGCTCTTCCGCTTTCGTCCGTTCGACCCGGAAGCGCAGGTAGGGTTCATCAAATGGCTGTTGAATTCTCAAGTCAGCAGTTCCCGTAACGGATCTCAGTTTTTCTAGGAGTGAATCCGCATACAGCCGGTTCCCGTCCATATCGTTGCCCACAATCTGTACATCTACAGGAGCCGGCAATCCGAAATTCAGGATCTGACCGACCATGTCTGCCGGTAAGAAAGCGAACGTCACCCCTGGAAACTCTTTGGGAAGATTCAGACGAAGTTTATGAATATAGTCTTCGGTTGGATGGTGATCGGTGTTTAGAGTTACGAGAATGTCTGCGTCTGAAGTCCCCACAGGAGCCGAATTACTGTACGAAAGGTTGATGCCGCTGTAGGGCAAACCGATATTGTCGATGATGTTGTGAACTTCAGACGCCGGAATATCCTGGCGAATCGATTGCTCCACCAGGTCACAAAGGTCAGCCGTATCCTCGATGCGCATTCCCGTGGGCGCCCGCATATGGAGTTTGAAAACGCCGGCGTCTACGTTGGGGAAAAAGTCGCGGCCAAGCCACGGGATCAGAATTGCCAGCGAACCAAGACAGAATGCAAAGAAAACGATCAGGAATGTGGCCCTGTGATGCAGGCTGGCATCCAGCAGACCGCGATACGTCACGCGGAATCTCTCGAAGCCTGCCTCAAAACCTTTTTGAAATCGCACCAGAGGATTCCGGCTGGGGCCGGAACCTTTCTCTTCTTTTTTTTCGCCGCGAAGAAGATATTTCGCCATCGTTGGAACAATCGTCCGGGAAAGGAAATATGATGCGAGCATGGCGAAAACGACCGCCTCAGCGAGCGGCACAAAGAGGTAACGCGCCACACCGGACAGCAAGAACATCGGAGCAAACACAATGCAGATCGAAAGTGTTGCCACGAAGGCGGGTGTCGCAATTTGCGCGGCGCTCTCAAGGACCACGTCGGACATGTCCTTGTCCGGCTCTGCCTCATGATTTCGATTAATGTTTTCGACCTCGACCGTGGCATCGTCCACCAAAATTCCAACCGCCAGGGCGAGTCCGCCGAGCGTCATGATGTTGATCGTTTCACCGATTGCGCTGAATACGATAATCGAAGTGAGAATCGCCAGTGGAATGGAGGTCGCGATGATGATTGTGCTTCGCCAACTGCCCAGGAAAGTGAGAATCATGAAAGCCGTGAGGCAGGCGGCAATGAGAGTCTCGCGAACCACGCCGCTGATCGCGCCTTTGACAAATATGGATTGATCCGCCAGGGGGCTTATCACGAGGGCTGGCGGAACCGTCAGCTGAATGCGAGGGAGGATTGACTTAACTCCTGCGATCACGTTCAATGTCGATGCATCGCCTGCCTTTTGAATTGTCAGAAGTACCGATCTCTGCCCATTCACCCGGACGATATTGGTTTGCGGAGGAAATCCGTCGCGCACCCAGGCTACATCCTTGATGTAAATCGTAGTGCCGCCGATTGATTTGATCGGAATGCGATTCAAGTCCGTAATCGTTTGCGGCGCTGCATTTGGGATGGAGACGTCGTATTCTCTGGAGCCAATTTTTGATGTCCCGGTAGGCAGGATCAAATTTTGCAAAGTGATTGCATTCACGACGTCGAGCGCGGACAGACCCTTTGACTGCAATGCTGTGGTATTAAGGTCCACTTGCACCTGGCGTTGTTTTCCGCCGTAGGGGTACGGAACAGAAGCGCCAGGCACCGTAATGATCTGCGTCCGAATGAAGTTCAGGCCATAGTCGTTTAGCTCTTGCTCCGAAAGATTGTGTCCTGAAAGTGCCAATTGCAAGACGGGGACGCTCGACGCGCTATAGGCAAGAATGAGGGGCGGCGTCGTTCCTGCAGGCAATTGCCTGAGCTGAGTCTGAGATATCGCCGTAATCTGTGCGATGCCTTGTTCAATGTTTGCTTGTGGTTGGAGGAACACTTTGACGACGGCGATACCATAGAGCGACTGCGACTCAATATGTTCAATGTTATCGACGGTTGTCGTGAGAGCTCGTTCTGTAACGCTGACGATGCGGTCCGCCATGTCGTCAGGCACTAGCCCGTTATAATTCCAGATAATGCTGACCACCGGAATGTTGATGTTTGGGAAGATGTCGGTGGGCGTGCGCAGGATTGCCAGGACCCCCATAATCACGATCAGTATGGACATCACCACGAAGGTGTAGGGTCGCTGCAACGCAAGTCGAACGATCCACATCATAAGGCTCTCCAAACTGCCGTCCGGCGCAACTGGACGGCATCAATCAATTCGCACAGATACCCGCCGCTTCGGGGTTTGGATTTCGAGAGCAGTATTTAATCCGTCGCCTGCTGCTGGCATGGAGACAGCTCCGACTCATTTTTCTCTCACATCATTCAAAATGCAGGCGGAATACCATAGTCACTGGCGGCTGAATTTTTCACGAATTAGTTGAAAATAGGCGCGATTAAAAGAATCTTGTAGAATTCAACCGTGTGACTCACCTGGAAGGAGTCCAACCAATTGAATAGTTGTCAGCATTTAGACACGAGTCCATCTATTCAGACCTCCAATCCGTAAACCGGTGGGCCTGGTCGTGGTGCCGCTGATGTAGTAGGTATGGGTTGCAATATTCAGGGGAAGGAGGACCATGTGTCCGGAATTTGGGCCGGGACGACTCGTTCCAAACCAGTCTATTTCCAGAAGATTGTATCGTTTGGATGCGGCATGACCTCTTCTGCCTGGAATCTGAAAATTGCGGTAGAGACTTCTCTCGTAACACGAACCATGCCGCATGCTATTGACAGACCGCTTCATTCGCGCTTGGAGCAAAAATTCCGAATGCGTTGCCGGGATTCATTCTTCCTCGCAACTTTTCATGGCCATGATAGATGCGCGATTTTACAGCTTCAATTGATGTTCCCAGAATCTGGGCCGTTTCGTTGACCGTATGCTCTTCGATGTCATACAGCCAAATCGCTTTTCTCATCTTTGGGCTCAAACTGTTAATTGCCTCATTCAGGAATTTCGTCCGTTCCAGGTGCCAGCAAGACTGCTCCGGGCTAGGACTCTGGTCAATGAACGTTGCCTCGATAAATTTCGAGTCATCATCTCTGCTTTCGTTCGAAACTTCGCAATTTCTCTTTCGCCAGCGAAGCAACATGAAAGCTTCATTCATGACGATGCGGGTGAGCCATGTGGAGAAAAGTGATTTTTCTTTGAAGGAGCCAATGTGACGATATGCTTTGTGAAAGCTTTCCTGAGCAATATCTTCCGCATCCTCGCGGTTGTTGACAATGCGCTGCGCCACGGAAAGCGCTTTTCGTTCATAGCGAGACACCAATTGGCCGAAAGCTCCCGCATCTCCACACTTTGCTGCTTCCACCAGTTCACGGTCTGAAATTTTATTTATTGTGTTTGACCGAAACGCTCCCATGGCTCTTTTCCTCCCCGCTTCTTCCTTAGGCGTACTCGCATCGAACAATGCAATATCCGTGCCATAGACAAATTTCGAAAAACGGGTGTTGATTGGCAGGGAAAATAAGGGATTAAGTTGCCTGGCCAATGTTTTGGCAAGTTGGTTGCACTATAAATCTGTCGAAGTGTTGGCATCCGTCTAATCGCCCGGATGAGCTACTTGCTGGTCTCCGATCAAGGAACGCCTGAATTGGACGTCGAATTCCGGTGCTGGATGTATCTGACGAGACAAGTTGTGTAGCGCGCCGAGAGACGGTGGGGAGGCAGGGCCGGGTTGTCTTGCTTGTCCAAACGTGATAACAAAAAGAAGCAGTAACTACCACAGTGAGGTAAGCCAGGGTGCGGCAGAACCTTTCATCGCTGAACGCCAACCTGTCTGCGGTTAGCCGGGACGGTTTTGCTGCCGTTTCCATCTCTCTTGCACACTCTTTGGATCTTTCTCTTGAACATTGCAACGACGTTCATACTGTTAAGTATCCCCCTGTCCAATCCGTCATACTTTTGACCGGCTGGTCTGTCTGCCAATATTCCGTAATTCCTGGAACTGTTCTCTCGAGCTTGCCCGGAAAACATGCGGACGGCATCTTTCAAACAATTTTTGACACCGGGCGTCAGTGGATGGGCATCTGATTGTCTATTAGCCGTTGCACAGTTGATTTGCGCGGCGGTCGGGTCGGAGCTGAAAAAACATAGCCGTTCGGCTCAATCGTTTTGTTCAGTTCTGGCTCCCAGCTACGCTGTCATACGAAGAAACAGGATATGCCGATGTCTAAACCGAGTTGGTGGAGCAGCCCGCCTTCTGGCCTAAAGTACACGGTCACCCTCGTTTCGGTTGCCTCAGCGGTCACCGTCGCATGGTTGTTGTGGAATTTCCTGCATTCTGAAGCCTTCGCGTCCGTGTTTTTCTGCGCCATCATTCTCAGCGCCTGGTTCGGCGGTTTCAGTCAGGGTTTGCTCTCTGTTACGCTCTCTGCTCTGTCATTCGATTATTTTTTCCTCACCCCTCCCCATTCATTTTATTTAGCTCCGAGCCAACAGCCGCGTCTCATCATCTTCGTCGTGTCAGCGCTTGTAATTTGTTTCCTGACCTCCTCGCAAAGGATCACCACGGAATCGCTCAGGCGGGCGCGGGACGACCTGAGCATAAATGTCCAGCAACTGGAGAGAACCAACAAAGAGTTGCGTGCGGAGAACTCTGAAAGAAAAATGACCCAACTTGAGCTCCGGCGAAGCCAGGCATACCTGGCGGAAGCTCAAAGGCTCAGTGATACTGGGAGCTTCGGCTGGAAGGTCGCCACAGGCGAGATCATCTGGTCGGACGAATCCTTTCGAATATTCGAATACGACCGATTAACGAAACCCACCGTAGAACTTATTCTCCATCGAGTTCACCCGGATGACACGTCACAAGTGAAACAGACTATCGAACGCGCTTCGCAGGACGGGAAGGATTTTTATCATGAATATCGCCTGGTGATGCCGGATGGGTGCGTCAAACATGTCCATGTTGCAGCTCATGCCTTAAGTAACGAATCGGAAAGCATTGAGTTTGTTGGATCCATAATGGACGTCACCGAACGCAGGCGGACCGAAGCCTTGCTCGCTGGAGAGAAACGCCTTCTCGAAATGGTGGCAGGCGGTGACTCGCTGGTACGGGTACTCGATAACCTGTGCATGTTCGTGGAAGAGCAGGCCGACGATGTTATCGCATCGATCCTGTTGCTGGATTCAAATGGTAAGCAACTGCGGCACGGCGGAGCACCCAGCCTGCCGAAAGCATTTACGGATGCCATTAACGGAGGTTTCATTGGGTCTGCGGCGGGTTCGTGCGGAACCGCTGCCTACCACGGTAAACAAATCATTGTCTCCGACATTGCCAGCGATCCTTTGTGGGCCAATTATCGCGACCTGGCCCTTGCCCACTCGCTGCGGGCCTGTTGGTCTACACCCATTTTTTCGGCCGAAGGCAAAGTGATTGGAACTTTTGCTATGTATTATCGAGAGCCCCGCAGTCCCAGCCTGCATGAACAGGAAATCATCACCCAAATAACCCACCTTGCCGGTGTCGCGATTCAACGCAAACTTGCGGAAGACGCTCTGCGGCAAAGCCAGGCATATTTGGCGGAAGCGCAGAGGCTCAGTCATACGGGCAGTTGGGCATCGATACCTGATAAGGGCATGATCAGGTACATGTCGGAAGAATGCTGCCGCGTCCTGGGACTCAATGCGAACGGCGAACAACCGCAATTCGAAACTTTTTTTCAACGCATTCACCCGGATGATCAAGCCAGGTTCAGAGAAAGCGTTGAGACCGCGCAACGTGAAAAAGTGGAGTTCGAGGTGGATTATCGCATCGTTGATCCCAGCGGTGAGGTCAGAGATATTCACTCCATCGGCCATCCTGTTCTGAGTCCCTCCGGCGACTTTGTTGAATTTGTCGGTACCGTCATCGAGATCACCGAACGCAAAAGGGGCGAAGAGGCCTTGCGCCAGGCACGGGCGGAGCTTGCACACGTCAATCGCGTCACCACCATGGGGGAGTTAACTGCCTCTCTGGCTCACGAAGTGAATCAACCGATTGCCGCTGCCATTACCAATGCCAATACCTGCCTGCGATGGCTTACGCGCCATCAACCTAATCTGGAGGAGGCGTGCGCGGCCGCCATGAGGATCGTGAAAGACGGAACGCGCGCAGCGGAAATCGTCAGGCGAATTCACCTTGTCTTCAAAAAGAGCACTCCGGAGCGTGAGTTGGTTGATGTAAACGATGTCATTCGAGGGATGATCGTGCTTTTGCACGGTGAAGCCACCCACCATCATATTTCATTCCGCACGGAACTTGCAGCGGATCTTTCTAAAGTTATGGGAGATCGCGTGGAACTGCAGCAGCTGGTGATGAACCTTATCGTGAACAGTATTGAGGCGATGAAGGATTCGAATGCTAAAGGTGAGATCGTCATCAAGACGCAGCCGACAGAAAACGAGCACATTCTGGTAACTATCATCGACACTGGAATGGGGCTTCCCCCCCATCAGGAGGGTCAGATCTTCAACGCATTCTTCACTACTAAACCTCACGGCATCGGCATGGGACTTCGGATCTGCCGCACGATTGTCGAATCGCACGGCGGCTGCTTATGGGCTGGCAACAATTATCCGCGCGGCTCAAGTTTTTGTTTCACCATACCCAGCAGAGCTGAGGCACATGAATGAGTCCGCCTGGCGCTCCATTGGTTTTTGTCATTGATGACGATGCCGGTGTGCGTGCAGCAATTCAAGGCCTGCTAAAGTCGGTGGGATTGGGTTCGGAAACCTTCGGAACGGCGCAAGAGTTCTTGCGAAGCAAGCGACCGGACGCGCCGAGTTGCCTCGTTCTGGACGTAAGACTCCCCGGCCTGAGTGGCCTGGACTTTCAGCGCCGGCTGACGGACTCAGGCGTTCGCATACCTATTATTTTCATCACCGGGCACGGAGATATCCCAATGACGGTGAAGGCCATGAAATCCGGCGCGATCGAGTTTCTGACAAAGCCCTTTCGGGACGAGGATTTGCTGGATGCGATTTACACGGCTTTGGAACGCGACAGGGCATTGCGCCAGCAGCAAAACGATGCTGCCGAATTGCGAAACTGCTACGAATCGCTGACCAAACGAGAGCGGGAGGTCATGGCCCTGGTGGTTTCGGGAAAACTCAATAAGCAAATAGCAGCAGAGCTCGGGACAAGCGAAATCACCGTGAAGATCCACCGCGGGCACGTGATGCGAAAGATGAAGGCCGAATCGTTGGCGGAGCTGGTGAGAATGGCGGGAAAATTGGAACAGCTTCTACCCAGCAAGAAGTAGGTTGCTGCCGCATGTGGCGGCGTGGTTGCCGCTTGACAGTCCCTATTCGCCGAATAATTTTTCTCCAAATAGCGTTCTCAATTTCCGAATAACGCCGGCGATTCGCCTTTCGGGACGGTATTAGCGCTTTATACCAAGGTATGATTGCGCTACTTTGCGCACCGTCGTAATTTTTCTGCCATGAATAATGAAAATGGGACCAAATTAGTGGCAATTGTCGATGACGATGACTCGATGCGCAGCGCTTTGGACGGCTTGCTGAAAGCCGTCGGGTTTCCGGCGCGAGCGTTTGCTTCGGCCGAAGAATTTCTAAAATCGGGACTGCAGCGCCAAACTTCCTGCTTGATTGTGGATATCCGTATGCCTGGAATGTCAGGTCTGGAACTCCAGTCTCAACTGAACGCTGAGCGGTGCAGAATACCGATCATCTTCATAACGGCCCATGGAGATGCGAAGATGCGAATACAGGCGTTGAGAGCGGGTGCGGTGGAGTTTCTTTCCAAGCCGCTCGATGAAGAAATACTTCTCCAAAGTGTGCGCGCGGCTTTCGAAAATTGAATCCTGAGCCCGAGCAACGTCCCAATATTCGCTGGAGGTGCCAATGGCGGTTCGTGCGGAGGCTTTTGAAAGACCGAGATCCAGCGATGAGGACCGTAATCCGCGAAGATTCGAACAAGTTGTAGGAAACAGTCCGGCGCTTGAATATGTTTTCGACCATGTCGAATTAGTGGCCCCAACTAATTCCACCGTTTTGATTCTGGGGGAAACCGGAACCGGCAAGGAGTTGATCGCACGGGCCATTCACAACATCAGTTCTCGCTGCGGCCGTCAGTTTATCAGGGTAAATTGTGCAGCTATCCCGCTCGATCTTCTGGAAAGCGAACTTTTTGGGCATGAGAAAGGCGCTTTCACAGGAGCGATCGCGCAAAAAATTGGGCGTTTCGAACTTGCCGACAAAGGAACATTATTCCTGGATGAGGTCGGCGATATTCCATCGTCGTTACAGCCAAAATTGCTCCGAGTTCTACAGGAACAGGAATTCGAGCGGCTGGGAAGCGCGCGAAGTCACCAGGTGGACGTTCGCCTCGTGGCCGCGACGAATCGGGATTTGGGGAGCATGGTGAAGCAGAAGGAGTTTCGCAGCGATCTCTACTACCGCTTGAACGTTTTCCCCATACAGTTGCCGCCATTGCGGTCGCGACGCGAGGATATCCCGGCATTAGTTTCGCATTTTGTGGAAGTTTACAGCCGGAGAATGGGTAAACAAATCGAAGGGGTTCCTCAGGCAACGATGGCTGTGCTCATTTCCTATTCGTGGCCCGGGAATGTCCGCGAATTGCAGAATTTTATTGAGCGAAGCGTAATCATGAGCATCGGAAACGAGCTTCGCGCTCCTCTTGAGGAACTGAAGCACTCCCCAGTAGCCGAATCAATGGGAGCTGTTACGCTGGAAGAAGCTGAACGCGAGCATATTATCAAGACCCTTGTGCACACCAAGTGGGTTGTCGCCGGCCCTAACGGCGCTGCAGCGCGTCTAGGAATGAAGCGATCCACGCTCTACTTCCGCATGCAAAAACTGGGAATATCGCGTTCCAATCAGGATGCACTCCACACGCAACAAAGTGAGCATGAGATGGGGACGGACCTACCCCTGGATTGAGATCGCCTAAGAAACCCCTGCCTCGATTAATATTCCTCGTTTAGTTCGCCCACTTCCGTTTCTTCCTTCCGCCCGTGGCCGCAACTGTTCCTTGCCTCAAGATCTACATTGTAGATTCGTTTTAATTTTCGCGATTCTTTCCATTCCGGGTGAACGATCCAATTCCGATCGACCTGCTACATCGCTTTGCAACGAACGGCGCTGGAGAATGCGAAGCCCTGTCAATTTAAATGTCAGTCTGTTGGACATCGTGTATGAGGGATTGGAATTCTTTCCTTGGCAAAGAATCGCGGTTAGCCCTTTATATCCGTCACTTACACGCAAGGCATGTTTGGCAGGCATGTTGCATGTTCAGTATGTGAGTCGCTCACGACATACGGGCCTTTGGCGACAAATTTGAATGAGGAGAATTCATCATGTTCGAAAAAGAAATTGACTGGATACATTCGCGTCGCAACAGGACGACGACAACGCGCAATTTAGTAAGTTTGTTGCTGTTGTTTTTTGCAGTCGTGTTCATGCTTACGATTTCACCGAGGAATGCGCACGCTCAGATCGTCGGAGAAATCGAAGTCACCATTCCGTTTCAATTTCATGCAGGCAATGCCAAACTTCCAGCAGGCAAGTACATCATTCACCCGCTCGATAATACCGATCAAACAACCATGGAAATCAGCAGCGCGGATGGTTCTACTTCCGCCCTGTTTGAAATCCGCGACGCTGAGGTCAACTCTGCTCCACCCAAGACCGAATTAATTTTTGACAAATACGGGAAGCGCTATTTCCTTGCGAAGTTATTTGACGAAGCAAATCCCAATGGCAGTAGGGTCCTCGAATCACGGTACGAAAAGATGGTCAGTCAAGAGACCGCGGAAGCGCAAACTCACGTGGCAGGACACCATCGCGGGCAGAAAGGCTAGCACTCGCTGGAACGACAAACGCATGCGGTCGAGTGTTCCCCCGGGGGAGTTTTTTGCCGGAATTTCAAAAAGGAGGAACGATGAAAATTCAAAAATGCATATTCGTTTTGATGGCAATGATCCTGATATTTGCGAGCAAGTCATCGGCGGGTGACGTGAAGACCGACTACGATCGCAATGTAAATTTCGGGCGATACAAAACCTACTCATGGGAGCAGGTTAAGACAAAAGATCCCTTGGATGCCGACCGAATCAAAAATGCCGTCAATTCTGACTTGACAGCCAAGGGCTGGACTCAGGTGAGTTCAGGCGGCAATGTTTCCATCGTCGCAATGGAGATTGCACATGACAAGCAAACCCTGAATACATTTTACGATGGAATTGGCGGTGGTTGGGGATGGAGAGGTTTTGGAGGTGGGATAGGAGAATCGACCACTAGCACGGAAACATACAGGGTAGGAACTTTGGTTATCGACCTTTTCGACTCATCGACAAAGCAGTTGATTTGGAGGGGCAGCTCAAGCGACACGCTCTCCAAAAATTCAAACAAAAACATCAAGAATCTCGACAATGACGTGGAGAAAATGTTCAAACAATTTCCTCCAGGCTCACCAAAGAAGTGAAGAAGCTTGAATGGAATTGAAACGAACGAATCGCTTTCAAATCAGTGATGGAGGTTTTGCCATGAATCGGAGGCCGTCCAGGCTCGCAATGCGGATACTGGCCGTACTTGTATCCTTTTTCCTGGTGCAATCGACGATGAGGGCTGCCTCCTTCATTCCCGCGACCCAGCCCAGTGAGCAAGCCAGTGAACAAACGCCAAGCCCCGCCGCGCAATTGTCTCCTCAAGAGCTGCAACAATTAGTTGCTCCGATCGCCTTGTACCCGGACGCTCTCGTTGCGCAAGTCCTGGCGGCTTCTACTTATCCGACTGAAATTGTCGAAGCGGATCGCTGGATGCAAAGCCACTCCGAACTAAAAGGTGAACAGTTGGGGGCTGAAGTCGATAAGCAATCCTGGGACCCAAGCGTGAAGGCCCTGACCCAATTTCCCTCGGTACTTGAAAACATGGACAAAAATCTTTCATGGACTTCTTCCTTGGGCGACGCGTATGTCAACCAGCAGCAAGCTGTAATGGATGCCGTGCAAACCATGCGCCAACAGGCTCAAAAAGCAGGCGATCTGAAGAGCAACGAGCAGGAGAAAGTAACAACTCAAGACAATTCCATCGAAATTGAACCTGCCAATCCGGAAGAAGTCTATGTCCCAGAGTATGATCCTTGGCTCGCTTATGGTTATCCCATCGTCGCATATCCAGGTTGGTATCCCGTCCCCGGAATCTTTTATGACGGCCCGGGGCTTTTCTTTGGTGTTGGATTTGGAATTGGTTTCTTCGGCGGTTTCGGTTGGGGATGGAACCACTGGGGCTGGGATTGGCACGGTCACAGGATGCTCTTTAACCGCAGCCCATATGAATTCCACAGTCGAACCTTCGTAAATCGCGGCAACTTCAATCACGGCGGCTTCGACCACGGCAATTCATTCCACGGAGGCAGTCCCGGTGTTGCTGGATACCACGGGTCTTCCTCTTCTCACGCTGAGCAGGGAACGCACTCCGGAGCATTCAGCGGATACGATCACGGTGGAAATGCCCATAGTTTTTCCGCTCGCGGGCAATCCAGCTTCGGAGGAGGTTTCCACGGCGGAGGCGGCGGGGGGCACAGGTGAGCTCACGTTGTGAGAAATGCAATTCAAAGAAAATCAAAAAACATAAGGAACTGCCATGCTGCGGAATATGTCGATCTTAAATCAACTGGAATGGAAAATTTTTATTCGGTTCACAGCATTCGTTCTATTGGCACTCTGTATGGGGGATTCATTCGAAACCACCTTTGCGCAAGAATCGGGGCAAAAGACTTTTGCTTCACCAGCTGATGCTAGCCGCGCCCTTTTTACTGCGATGCAGGACCCTGACAGCCAAGCTGTTCTGGAAATCCTTGGCCCGGCCGGAAACGAAGTTGTTTCCTCCGGAGATCCGACTGAGGATCTCGATGCCCGGGCAAACTTCAGGGCGAAATATGAGGAAATGCACCGATTCGTCACAGAGCCGAACGGAACCGTAACCCTCGTGATCGGTGCCGAGAACTGGCCGCTTCCCATTCCACTCGTCAACAAAAGCGGAAGTTGGTATTTCGACACAAAGGCGGGCAAGGACGAAATTCTATTTCGCCGAATTGGCAAGAACGAACTGTCTGCGATTCAAGCTTGCAACGAATTAGTGGATGCCCAAAAGACCTACTTTGAAAAAGCGCCGTATGGCTACTCAGGGGGATATGCGCAAAAACTGGTGAGCGATAATGGAAAACACGACGGTCTATACTGGGAAGAAGCGGGCGATCAATTGAACAGCCCCGTCAGTCCCCTGATCGCCTACGCGCGCGAAAATCGCCCAACGAGCAACCCCGAATCGAACATTCCGTATAACGGGTATTTTTTCCGGATTCTCACGAGCCAAGGGGCTAATGCGCCAGGCGGCGCCAGGAATTATATCGTCAACGGGAAGATGACACTGGGGTTCGCCTTTGTCGCATTTCCGGCGGAGTACCGCTCCTCGGGCGTCATGACTTTCATTGTCAGCAAATCGGGAACCGTTTACGAAAAAGATCTCGGTCCCAACACAACTTCGGAAGCGAAAGCCATGACTGCTTATAACCCCGACTCCACCTGGCATAAGGCGGAATTGCCGAGCGATTGAACTTAGCCCTCGAACCAGGCCATCTCCGAGGAAAGGAGAATATAACCATGCGCCATCGAAGGCTCGGATTTACGTTGTTTGCTTTTCTTCCGATTGGCTTCCTCCTGCTTATCTCCAGAACTGACCTTCAGCGAGACGATTCCGTGCACGTCCCCGGGTCTGAAAGACATGATACGGGCGGAAGGATGCCTGCAGGATTCGATCAGGACGTCGCTAGGGTTGCTGCCGATATCGATAAAATCGAAACCGACACACTAAGAGAAATGAGCCATACCACGCTTGACCATCAGGGAAAGGTTCGCACCCTCGGAAAGTTATTAATTTTTGATAAACATCTTTCCGTGAATCAGAATGAGGCTTGCAGTTTCTGCCATACACCGGAGACAGGGTTCACCGGCCCGATCCAATCTCTAAATCAAAGTACTGTGGCCTATCCGGGATCGGTACGAACGCGATTCAGCCAGCGCAAGCCGCAGAGTTACATGTATGCGACATTTTCCCCCGTGCTCCACTACAACACTTTGCAGGGCGATTTCGTGGGCGGCAATTTCTGGGACATGCGCGCCAGCGGCTACCGTTTGCAAAATGCAAGTGCCGAACAAGCTCAAGGACCGCCAACGAACCCTGTCGAAATGGGGCTGCCCGATTCGGCCTGCATCGCATACCGGCTATCCCAGGTTCCTTACCGCAAATTATTTGAGGACGTGTGGGGTGCCGACTCTTTCTCTATTCAATGGCCGAAGGATGTCGAAAAAGTTTGCGCTACACCTGGGCCCCCACGTGCCGACGATCAATACCCGGTCCATCTCAACGTCGCAGACCGGCAACGTGCTGACCATGTCTATGACAGCTTCGGACTTGCTGCCGCCGCATACGAAGCTTCGCCAGAAGTCAGTCCGTTTACTTCGAAGTATGACTATGTGCAGGCGGGGAAGGCGCAATTTACGCCCGAAGAGGGAATCGGGTACGCCCTGTTCAAGAGTAAGGCGAAATGTAATCAGTGTCACCGCGATGGCGGACCTGGAGAAGAACCGCTGTTCACAGATTTTACCGCAAGCAATCTAGGCGTGCCTCGAAATCCCGGGGTGCAGTATTACTTCGAAGGAAAACCCGACGAACACGGATACAGTCCGAACCCCGCTGGTCAGTCGTATGTTGATACCGGCGTTGGATTTTTTCTGCGCAAGCTGAAGAGCCTGAGCGGTCAATTAAATCCCGATACGCAGTGGATCGACCTTGCACCCAAATTCGACGGCAAGTTTCAGGTTGCCACCTTGCGCAACGTTGACATGCGTCCCACTCCCGATTTTGTGAAGGCCTATATGCATAACGGCTATTTCAAAAGTTTGAAGGAGGTTGTGCATTTTTATAACACGCGCGACGTTCTGCCAAAGTGCAAGGCGGGAGATCCTGGGGAAAAGGCCACATGCTGGCCGCCTCCTGAAGATTCAACCAATCTCAACACAAGGCAACTTGGCGACCTCAAGCTGACGGATGACGAAGAGAATGATCTGGTGGCGTTCTTGAAAACTCTAACCGACGATTACAAACTGCCCAGCTCGGCAAAGTAAATGTAAATATTTTTGGTCTCCGAAAGGAACATGAGAAATGAAATATAGAAAGCTGGGAAATACCGGGCTTATCGTGAGCGAGTTGGCACTTGGCACGATGCAGTTTGGCGGCAGGATGAACATGGGCAATCTTGGCCAGGAAGAAACAACGAAGATGGTGAGGGCGGCACTGGATAGAGGGATCAACTTCATCGACACGGCCGACGTGTACAGCCTGGGGGAAAGCGAGACGCTGGTGGGAAATGCATTGAAGGGAGTGAGGAAGGAAATTGTTCTGGCCACGAAAGTACGGCTCCCAATGAGCGAAAATTTCAACCGGAGCGGCGCAACTCGCGTGAATATCTTGCGCGAAATTGAAGACAGTCTCGAGCGGCTGCAGACTGATTACATCGACCTTTACCAGGTACATGGATGGGACAGCAATACCCCGCTCGAAGAAACGGTGAGGACGCTCGACGATGTGGTGCGTCAGGGCAAGGTCCGCTACATCGGCCTCTCGAATTTAATGTCATGGCAAGCGGCAACCGCGATCATGCTGCAGGAGCGCATGGGTCTGGAAAAATACGTGACCGCGCAGATGTACTACAGCTTGGTCGGCCGGGGGCTCGAACATGAGTTCCAATCGTTCGCCGAGTATCACAATATCGGCATTCTGGTTTGGAGCCCGCTTGCAGGAGGATTCCTCTCGGGCAAATACAGCCGCACAAATCCTGCTCCCGCGGGCACGAGATTTGCGGAGGCGGGTTCCTTTGTGCCTTTTGATAAAGAGATTGGCTATCGCGTAGTGGAAACGCTGAAGGGAGTGGCCAGCCGCCACTTCGCGAGCCCGGCCCGCGTGGCGCTCGCGTGGGTTCTGGGACGGCCGGCGGTCAGCAGCGTGATCATCGCGGCCCGGAAAATCGAGCAGCTGGAAGATAACATCGCTGCGTCAGGCCTGCAGGTCTCGGATGAAGATATCCAGCTTCTCGACGCCGCATCGGACCCGGGAATTCCGTACCCGAAGTGGATGGTCCTGCAGCTCGACACTGCGGAAGACCCGCGTCCGAAGGTCCTTTATCCCGAACGCTACGTGAAGGGAGGGCCGTGGAAAGACTTGCGCCGGACGTTGAAATCCGCATAAAAGCGCCGCGATTCAGGAGGCTATACTCAGACTGTTACGACCCGTGGAAATAGAATCATGCTGCACTGAATTCTGTCGGGAGCGTGAATTGGAATGTCGTCCCCTGAACAGGGTTGGTAGCAGCCCACAGCCGTCCGCCATGTGACTCAATGATGGATCGGCAGATTGAAAGTCCCATGCCGGTCCCCTGCGGCTTGGTTGTGAAAAATGCTTCAAAGATTTTGTCCGCGCTTTCGGGAGGCACCCCTATGCCGGTATCGCAGACTGAGATCAGTAGCTGATCGTCTGGATTCCGCTCAGACTTGATCGTAAGTTTCCCGCCGTTTTTCATTTCATCCATAGCATCGATCGCATTGAGCATGAGGTTCATGAAAACTTGCTGCAACTGCACCCGGTCCGCATTGATTTTGGGCAGGTCAGTTGCAAGGTCAGTATGGATCGAAAGCGAATGTCGCGTCGCCTCGCCGCGCAGCAGCTCAATCATTTCACGAATGATTTCATTCACGTCAACTGGATATCTCTGCGTTTCCCCCTTCTTGAAAAGGGAACTCGTCCGGCTGATGATTTCAGATGCACGGGTTACGTCTCCGATCATTCTCGCCGCGGATTCGCGGGCTTCCTGAATGCCGGGCTGATCGCGCACCAGCCATTTCAAACATGTGTGAGCGTTCATGACCGATGCCGAAATTGGTTGCTTAATTTCGTGCGCTAAAGAAGCGGTTAGCTCGCCCATCGTTGACACCCGGTTTATATGCGCCAGGTCCGCTTGCAATTGGCGTAATCTCTCCCGCTCTTCTTCTGCTCGTTTGCGGTCCGTGATATCTATGTTCGACCCGATATAACCCGCAAAATCTCCTTCCCCTGTGTATCTCGGAATGCCGCTTTCTATCACCAAGCGAAACTCTCCATCCGCACGTTTCAGGCGATACTCCATTGTAAAAGCTTTTCGCGCATGGAAGGCGGCTAGGAAACAATCGAAGCATCCCTGCACATCGTCTGGATGTACGCCTTCGACCCATCCGGTACCTATTTCCTGTTCCAGGGTTCTGCCCGTGAAATCGAGCCACGGTTTGTTGAAATAATTGCAAATGGCATCGGTACCCGTCATCCAGATCATTACAGGAGCAGTGTCGGCCATCACCTGGAACCGGGCCTCGCTCTCACGCAAACGTTCCTCGGCGAGCTTTCGTGCAGTGATGTCGCGGTATATTGCATAATTCGCGGCCTGCTCTCCGCTAGCCGTAATGATTGGGACGACGAGAAGTGATACGTGAACAGGGCTCCCGTCCTTGCGTCTACGAATCGTTTCGGCTTCTATTCGATTGCCGTGCTTCAGCTGGCGTGTGTACTCCAGGGAACTCTCAACCAGTGTTTCCGGAATAATGAAATCATAAATGGGACGATATAAAACCTCATCTGGTTCGTACCCGAACAGTCTGGTGAATTCCTTATTCACCCGAACCACAAGGTCGTCTGTGCTCAGGATTGCAATTGCTTCCGGAGCTTGTTCCACCAATTCATCCAGGTAGGAAGATCGTTTCTGCGTTTCTTCTGCTCGCTTAAGTCCTTCAATATCGGTGCTAGTACCATACCAGCGCGATATACCTCCGCCAGCGAGGTGTCGCGGTGCTGCTTGAATCGAGAACCAACGGTAGGACCCGTCGGCTCGGCGCAGGCGAGCTTGGGCTTCCAACATGGTACCTTGCTTCAAAGCTGATTCCCATCTCTCTCGCAATTCATTCATGTCTTCAGGGTGAATTGCGGCGGTCCACCCCCAGCCCTCGACTTCACTTAAAGACATGCCGGTATATTCAAGCCACATTCGATTGCAGAATTCGACTTGGCCATCGGGCAAAGCGCTCCAAATAAATCCCGGAATCGCATCCATCGCCTGCCACAAATGAAGTTCATTTTCCTGTAAATTGCCGGGATTTCCCGTGAATGTGGTTGGGTCGTTTTGAGACTCGCCGGAGCGTGCGAATGCTCTACGAACGTTGGAAGGAAAGTTTTGCATTAATGTGCCCCCTTTGCAATTACGTGGCACCTGAAATCCGAGGCTTACAGGACAAGGAGAACATCTTATAAGAAATCGGGCTCGTCATCTCTACATGGAATTCTGTATTGACGACTTTGAACAATGAAGGTACCCGTTACATGGGACTAGTACTCGCACTCGTTGTACTCGCTTTTCGCGCCCAGAACTTAAGCAAGCCAAAACCCGAAGATATGTGTGCCGGTCACCTCGCCGCAAGGAGGAGTATGCTTCGCAGAGAGGAATGGTTACCCCTCGCCAACAAGCTGGATTGGGATTACTCCTACGTTCGGGAGGAGGAGGTCTTCCCGGAGGTGATTAGTGGTCATCCCTGGCTCCCCCACTCGGAATGGAAGGACTGGGAAGAATCCTTTAAGACCTCTTATCGCGAATATGTCGACAACCAATACGAGAAAGACATGGCTGTCTATGCTGTTTGCGATGCGGTAGGGAGGGTGGAAGATGCTCAGAAACTGGCCGCGCCGTGGATGAACAGCCTGAAGGTGCACGCAGCCGCGTTACCCTTGGCGGAGTTCACCGGCACGATCGGCAATCTGCGGGGGGCAAGGTTTGGCCGCGACAGCGCCTGGCGAACCATGGCGACCTTTGGAGCGCTGGATGAATACCGCCATACCCAGATCCCTCTGCTTCTCTTCCATCAACTCGTGCGATGGGACCCTCAGTTCGATTGGGCGCACAAGTTCTACCACACCAATAATTGGTTCGCCATTGCCGCCAGGCACTTCTTCGACGAATTGACCCTGGGACAAAACGCGATCGAATTTCACATCGCCACCAATTTTATTCTGGAAACCGGGTTCACGAATTTACAATTCGTCGGATTGGCGTCGCTGGCCCGCGAATCGAATGACCACATGTTCGAGAGAATGGTAACCAGCATTCAGACTGACGAAGCCCGCCATGCGCAGATTGGTCCACCTGTTCTTGAGGTGGTCATGAAACATGACCCCAAGTACGTGCAGTATCTGGTCGACAAGTGGTTCTGGCGCAACTGGCGGTTGTTCTCGATTTTGACGGGACTCTCCATCGATTATCTAACCGATTTGAATCAGCGCCCCTATTCATTTAAAGAGTTCATGGAGGAGTGGATCATCGACCAGTTTCTGCGGACGCTGGATGAGTTCGGGCTCCAGAAGCCCTGGTATTGGGACACCGTCATAGACGAACTCGATATTTACCATCACATGATCTATGCCAGCGCTTACAGTTATCGCGCGACTTTGTGGTTAAATTTTGTAATCCCGAGCCCCGCGGAGCGGAAGTGGCTGCGCCAAAAATATCCCAAATATTGGGACCAGATGGATGCCGTTTGGGAGCAAATCATCGAACGTTGGAGAACGGTGGGTCCCGGCCCTGAAAATGAGCTGGCTGTTCACGGAACCGCCATGCCGACGTTCTGCGATTTATGCCAGTTACCGCTGAGCGCTGGCACACCGCGGAAAAATGCCGCGAGGGTTCTCACTTATGGCGGGCGAAAATATATTTTCTGCTCTGAGCCTTGCCAGTGGATTTTTTTGCACGAGCCTGAACGATATGCCAATCATAAGGATTTGGTGAAACGGGTGCTTTCAGGTGAAGCCCCAGCGGACCTGCCCCAATTGCTCACCGAATATTTCAGACTTACTCCCGATACCTGGGGCAAAGACGTTTACCACGGTAAATACGGTTGGCTCGGAAATCGAAAATCAGCAGGGGCCTAGCTCCCCCAAAGGATTTTTTGATGGCAATACCTCTCTATGGTTTCTTGCAAGGAGACACAGTCGGCCTTCTGATTCTGGCCGAGGAAGCTGAATCAGTTCAAAGTCTGGCGGGAAAACTTCAGGAAGCGGCCAGCCTTCGAGTCCGTGGGAATTCTCATTTTCATGTGGTCTACAACGAAAAGGTAATTGACCCCGTGCTTACAGTCGCGCAAGCCGGGTTGCAACCTTTGGATCGTTTTGATGTGATTTCAGGTGAACAGCAATGAGTTTTCAGAAGGCTGCCGCGATAGAAGATCTCTGGAGCGGTGAGATGACCTGTGTCGAGGTGGAAGGAGAAAGCATTCTGTTGATCAACATTGATGAGCACGTTTATGCATACGCTGATGCTTGTCCCCATCAGAACAGCCGTCTAAGCGAGGGCAACTTGATTGACAAGACTCTTCGCTGCGCCAGGCATCACTGGGAGTTCGACGTCTGCACCGGTCGTGGCATAAATCCGCAGAATGCTTGCCTGAGAATGTTTCCGGTCAAGATCGATGGCGAGGACATTCTCGTGGACGTAAATGTTGATTACCCGTTGAGAGCCAGGGCGGGCGGAGGAAATGAAAAATGACGGAAGAGACCGCGGAGATTTACGACCGGGTTGGCCCGGTTCTACAGTCAGGAATCGTGGCCAACGCCATCGTTGCCGCAATCAAGGACCTGAACCAGGACGTTTTGGTTTTAGACCGTGGCGCTTATTTACGAGTCCTGGTTCCGCAGCGCTGCTTTGTGACCCGCTCTGCGATTGAAAAACATTTGGGTCGTCCGTTTCGTTTCCCGGGCGAACTCGAGACGGTGATGTCGGCCTTCAAGGGATCGATCCAGTTGAACCAGGATGATGCGGCCTGGCAATTCGGGCGGGCACGCACTTCCGCCTGAATCGCGAGGTTGCACGGTTTCCGGAGAACTATATGCCACAACAAAAGACATACTGGCACCTCACGCAACAAAAGAGGATGCCGACAGAATACGAAATCGTATCTTCCAAGCTCCTCATCAACACCGGCGAGGGCTTTACAGGAAAGCGCTTCGAACTGGATGTGCCGCTTAAGGACTGGTACCACCGATACCAGGAGGAATCTCCGCTAGCAGCGAAATCGTGGGAAGAATTTCGCGATCCGCGAGAAACGACCTATACGAAGTACACAGGTTTGCAGCGGGAGAAGGAGATCTTCGTCGACGGCATCCTGGAAGAAATCGAAAGCACTGGATATGACGCTCATCTCAAGCATGAATGGCTTTACATTCTCGCCAAAGTGTTTGGGCCGCTCAGGTATCCGGGGCACGGTTTTCAAATGATTGCGTCGTACATCGGGCAAATGGCCCCGAGCGGGCGCATTACAACCGCGGCTACATTTCAGTCAGGGGACGAGATGCGTCGTATCCAGCGCATTGCCTACCGCATCCGCCAGCTTCAGCTGATCTATCCCGGCTTCGCGGACGACAGTCGAACTTTGTGGCAAACGGACCCGATGTGGCAACCCCTTCGCGAAGTTGTTGAGAAACTCCTCATTGCATACGATTGGGCGGAATCCTTCGTCGCCCTCAACCTGGTGCTCAAACCTCTTTTCGACGAGTTGTTCATGAAATATTTTAGTGAGATGGCTCTTCGTGAGGACGACTACCTGCTCGGGCAAATATTTTATTCGCTGAATGAGGATTGCCAGTGGCACAGGCAGTGGAGCGAATCGCTGGTTCGAACAGCGATTCTGGATAATGCCCGCAACCGGGGCACGATTCAAAACTGGATCGATAAATGGCACCCGCTGGCGGCTCGCGCGGTGCATCCATTTGCGCAATTCTTTGAAGACAATTGGAAACAAACCGAGACGCAATCGCAGCAACAGGTGGGCGCGGCGCTTAATTCCTTCTATCGCGATTACCTGCGATCAATGAGCCTGGAATTTGCCGGTTGAATTTCCGCGGATACAAACCATTCGAAGGTTCCTTCATACGGATTTGGAATCGCATGGCAGAGTGAATTGAAGTATCGCGCCGCGCGGAGAATTGTCGGAGGCCCACAATTGGCCGCCATGCGCTTCAACAATGGAGCGGCTGATCCTAAGTCCCAAACCAGTGCCGTCCTCCTTAGTCGTAAAAAACGCATCAAAAATCTTTTCCGTCAGTTGCGGGGGAAGTCCCACACCC
>DATHNC010000063.1:0-30306 GCA_035486415.1 Saccharimonadales bacterium (SeqCode) | reverse complement strand
TCGCCGCCGCCGTTTCCTTCAGTCTTTTCTCCACCCAAGCATCTCGCACTCCCATCGCGTTCCCCCTGAAGAGTCTCCACTCGCGGAGCGTCTCTCTTGTGTAAGCCCGAATTATCGCACCGGTGCGCGTGCGCGGCAACATGAGTGAGTCACGAGTTTAAGTAGCGCAGGCTTCAGCCTGTGGAATTTCGTCCTTGCAAGGACCAAACCCCATAAGCTGAAGCCTGTGCTACTTAAACCACGCCACGAAGCCGTGTTATCCTTTGGAAGGGACCGGGCGATGCGAATCATAAAAGCTTGGTGGCTGATGGGATGCGCGTTCGCTCTGGTGAGCGTGGCGTACGCTTATCAGGCCCCTTTCCGTGAATATCCTTCCGTTGAATACGGCAGTCCTCCGGTTCCTGCCGACTATCAGGAAAAAACTGAATTTGCATTTGCGCGAATGATGTACCCGCCCGGATGGAATGACGGCTATCGCGGCCGCTTCGATGGTGACTGGCGCAAAGGCCTCTCCTTGTGGACTCAGGACTATCCGCCGGCCGATCGCGCATTTTCTCAGGCGGTTCGCCGCCTCACGCGCATTCACACGCGCTCGGTGGAAGAGTGCGTGAATCTTGACGACGGCGATGAAGTTTACAACTGGCCATTCCTGTATGCCGTGCAAGTGGGCGAATGGGGACCGACCGACAAGCAGATGCTGAAGCTGCGCGATTATTTGCTGCGCGGCGGATTTTTCATGGCCGACGATTTTCACGGAACAGTTGAGTGGCAGGTGTTCGAGGAACGCATTAAAAAAGCTTTTCCCGATCGCCCCATCGTGGAAATTCCGAACAACGATCCGATTTTTCACACCATGTTTGACCTTGATGATCGTTACCGGATTACGGGCGCGGAACATTTGCGCGTGGGTTACAAGCTTGACGGCGTTGACGCGCACTGGCGGGGGATCTACGACGATCATGGCCGCGTGATGGTCGCGATTTCATTCAATTCCGATATTGGCGATTCGTGGGAGTGGTCGAATGAACCCGGCTATCCTCAAAAATTTTCCGACTTGGGAATGCGTATCGGCGTGAATTACGTGATCTACGCGATGACGCACTGATTTTTTGTAGCGCTGGCGTTTCGCCGGCAGCTTTCAGCTATCGCAACGCAGCGCAAAAACCGCCGGCGAGACGCCGGCGCTACAAGGACTAACGCCACAGGCTGAAGCCTGTGCTACTTAAAATCTACGTAACCGAATTATTTTCCCACGACAAGCACGACAAAAGTATTCGGCAGCACCATGTTGTGCGTCGAACCGTGTCCGTGCCTCGCCGTTACGAGCAGAACATTGTGTGTTTTCATATCCACTGTCATCGTCCGTGCGCCCGACTGCGTATCAAGTTCTTCCAATACTTTGAAACTGTCAGGGGAATCTTCGTGAATGATCGTCAGGGTTCCCGATCCTCCGGCAGATGCAAAAGCATTCCCGGAATCTGGGTCGAAGCCAGCGCCATCCGTGCCTGCTCCCGTGCGTAGCGAGGCAACCACCTTGCCAGTATCCGCATTCATGATTACCATTTTCTGGTTATCGCAGGCGGAAAAAAGCCGCCGATTTTTTCTGTCCATCGCTATGCCCGAGGGACCGGTGCCCGGCGCGAGCGGCCAGCGATGCGTCACCTTCATGGTTTCCGCATCAACCTCAACGATTTCATCCTTGTCCGTGATGTTGACGTACACTTTCCCTTTGCCATCGGACACGGCGGCCTCGGGCTGTCCTCCAAGCGCAATCGTACCCGCGACAGTGCCTTCCTTGGCATTTATTGCCGTGGCGTTAGCGCTGCTGCTGTTCATGACAAAAACACGCTTCGTAACGGGCTCGTAAGTAAACGAATCGGGATCTTTCCCCGCCTTCACCGTACCAATTTTCGCCAGTGTTTTTAGATCAACGATCACAACAGCGCCAGCATCGCCGCTCATCGCGTAACCCCGGCCGAATTCCGGGAGGGGCAATAATCCGGAAGTTCCTTCCAGACCCGCCACTTTGCCGACAACTTTTCCTGTATCCATATTCACGACGTCGACGTGGTTTTCGCGTCCGATGTATGCAAGCCGCGCGTCGCTGTCCACCGTGATGTAATCCCACCCTTCCGTGCCACCCGTCGTGATTGTTTTAAGTATCCGATAGCCGGACGCACCGGGATCCGCAGGCAGGGCACGCGCGAACGCTCCGAGCAAAAGAGAGAGCGCGATGCCTGTTACGGTTGCTGAAATAGCCGCTTTATTCTTAGGTTGCATTGTGATTTTCCCTTCTTAGTTAAACCATTGAATCAGTCACCCAGTGTGTAAATTCGGACTTCGGCACTCGAACTGGCGCTTGCCGAAACCGCCAGATAGAAACGGTCAAATCCTTTTCCCTGTCTGCCAAAGTATCCAGCCGTTCCGGCGCCTACTGCGGTAGGAACCTTGGCGATCACGTTGTAGTGATCGGGATCAGTCTGCTGGTAAACCCAAATTTCGCCTGCGCGTCCCGGCACGTACACACGCTTGCGCTCGGAGCTGTAATACAGATCGTCCGTGTCCTGCACGGTGGGAATGGAGGCGACCACTTTTCCTGTATTCGTATCCAAAACCGTAAGCGTTGCCGGCTCTCGCGTGCCTACAATTACGCGATGATTGGATTCATCGAGTGACATGGGAAAATTTTGCCCCACGGTTAGAGGCCATCGTGTGAGTTCTTTCGTGGTGCGGTTGATGACCACAATCTGTTTTAAATCCGGCACGTTCACATAAATATTTGGGCCATTTTTTTCCAGCTGGAAGGATTCAGGTTCGCCGCCGAGTTTATAATCTTCGTCGAGACGCTTGTTGGTCGTCGCATCGATTGCTGCGATTGCCGCGTTCTTCTCGCTATCTCCGCAGCCCACATAGACGCGCTTGGTCGCTTCGTCATAGCGCATGTTGTCCGCACCGCCCTCAAAATCCAGAGTGCCGAGGAGTTTGTAGGAGTCACCGTCGTAGATGAAGACCTTTCCTTTTTCGCTGGCCACGAACAGTTTGTTCGCCTCTGGAGAAAAGGTCACTCCCTGTGGATTTGGCACTCCCGTAATCGTGTGGGCCAGGGCTCCCTGGAAAAGATCGATGACTTCGACAGTATTGTTTCCGAGAGCCGAGACAAAAACTTTGCCTTTGCCGGAAGCGAAATGATCGAAACGTCCCTTGACTCCCTCAAGCGGAACAGTCGCCGTCAAAATCATTGGCGGCGCAGACTGGGCCACAGGAGGCGCGCTCGCAGGAGCCGAGGTGGTTTCGTTTCCTTTGCACGCCGTAAGCGTGATTGAAACTGCCAGCAAAAATGCAACACCTGTAATTGTCTTCATGTCATCTCTCAAGAGAATCTATTCTTTCAACACTCCCTAACGACTGGACGCTGACTTGATTTTTGAGCACGGGCAGATGTCGGGGCTCGCTGCAGACCATGAGAAAAGTTGCTGTTGATGTGCATGGGAAGATTTCAGCTTTTGGTGCAAGGGCAAATTGCAATCAGATAGATTTCCGCCGGGATAAACAGGGAATCTTATTGGCTATGTATCATCTCATTGAGGCCAGCGCAAGAAATATCTATCTTGCGCGCCGGTCGTTTTCCATGAATATTGGTGAACTCGGAGAGGTGCTCGGCGATAAATCGCAAAAGCAAAATCCATCCCGCATAACTTTTTCGCCGACCTGAATTGCGATGGGCGACGTGAAAATGGGACCATCGAAAACAAAAGTATGGAATTCGCCGTTCTCGCCGCAGGGGTCCACGCCAGGAGGCAAATCGGCGAAGAAGGATGCGTCCAACTCACGCCCTGCAAACGAGACGTCGAGGACGCGAGGATCGACACAAACGGTAATCGCGCGGAAGCCCATGCTCATGAATTCCCGCGCAAGTTCCCTCGTGTCTCGTTTCCAGATCGGAAATATTGCGGTCATATTGACCTGAGCGAGATTTTTCTCGCGGTAAACGCGTAGGTCTTCGAGGAAAATATCCCCGAATGCCACGCGCCGTACGCCCTCCGCAAAATGTTGTGCGAGCGCTTCTTTCATGCGCTGCTCATACGTTGCATTGACGCACTGCGGAGGGATTAATATTGGATGAAGCGGCAGGCCAATAGATTCGGCCTGCCGCTCGAGCAATGTGCGGCGCACCCCGTGCATACTGATGCGATCGTACTGCTCGGTAACGGTCGTGAGTAGCGCCGCGATGTGGCAATCGCCCGCCGCCCGCAACGCGTGCAGCGCCATCGCACTGTCTTTTCCGCCGCTCCAGCAGAAAAGCACATCTTCCGGCACGCGTGCGTTACTCATTGCGCGTCGTGTATTTCACGCCGATGCGAAACTCACGCCCCAGCGCGGGAAAACCGTACGCCTCCTGATATTGTTTGTTGGCGAGATTCGCGATGCGTCCGTAAATGCTGAAGCCGTGCGTGACATTGTAAGTGGCCGCGAGATTCAGCAACGCATAGCCGGGGTCAATAATCTGCGTCGGAAAATTGTAGTCGTAGCGTTGCCCAGTGAAATATCCTGACACATTCCAATTCATCCGCCAGTAGTTTGCATTGAGCATCACGTTTCCGGAATTCACCGGTCGACGCAGCAACCGGCTGCCAATCAGATAGTTTGGATCGATGTTCGCGGGATCCGTAGGCGCGGAAAGCGTGCGTGTCGAGTCGTAAGTGTAACTCGCGCTGCCGCTCAGCCAGCGTGTGATGCGCGCTTCGCCGGAGAAATTCGCGCCGCGTGCGCGCGCCAGATTGGTGTTGAAATAAGTCCCCATTCCAAAAGGGCAGGCTCCCGTGGACGGGCTATTGATGAAACTGATGATGTTATGAAAACGGCTGTCGAAATAATCGGCGCTGAAGCGGACGCGGTCAGATGCCAGTTTTTGGTCCACGCCCGCGTGAATCGTGCGGCTCTGTTCGGGCGAAAGAGCGGGGTTGCCCGGGAAACACGGATCGTCTCCGAAGGATTGATCGAAACGCGGCTCCACAATCCCGTCCCCGTATGTGGCGTGCATGCGCGTATCGCCGAACACGCCCTGGGCGGTCCGCAACACGTAGGATGCACCTGCGCGAGGCACAACTCGAGTTCCGTAGGCGGAGTTATCTTCCGCGCGTCCTCCTGCATTGAGAGTCAGTCGTGCGAATGGCTGCCAGCGCGCATCGAGAAAACCTGACTGATTGTTTCGCCGTGTGTGCATATCGATGAAACTGAGAAATCCGTTTTCAACTTCGTATTCATATCCGGCGGTAAACGCGAATCCACGGATAAGGTAGGTGGACTCGCCAGAGAAGGCGGCGCGATTGTATTGATAGAACGTTTGGAAAAATGGATCGAAATTGAATTCCCGGAAATATGTTTCATTGCCGCTCAGCTGGTGATGCCAGTGCGAGCCCGATGTAAATTCCGCGTGCAAACCCGCGCCGAAATTGTGCAGTGAGATTGTGTCCGTGAGGTTAGCCGGTTGCAAGACAGTCTGCCCGGGCGTGCCCGCTTCGCTGTCATTGTCTCTAAGAGAGAGACCGATGCGCGCGGTGTCGGAAAGACGCCAGCCGAAATTTCCGGAAATCGTTCGATTGCGAAACGCATCATTCGGGCCTTGCCCGCTTGTTTCCAGGTCTGAAACTCCCGCGGAATAATCGAAGCGGCCGAGCAGGCCCGAAAGTTCAGCGCCGCCGTGGCCGGTGGCAAAGTTTCCGCCATCCGCATACGCGGTAAATTCGGGGATGCGCGTCGTTCCGCGATGCGTAAAAATCTGAACCACGCCGTCCATGGCGTCCGAACCGTAGAGCGCGCTTTCAGCGCCGTGCACGATTTCAATTTTGTCTATATTTTCGACCGTGAAATTGGAATAGTCGATCAGGCCGCCTGGCGTATTCGCAGGAACGCCGTCGACCAGCACTTTTGTGTAATTTGAATTTCCGCCATCCAGGAACAGGGAAGCCGTTCCGCCTTCCGCTCCTGTGCGACCGAGACTAAAACCCGGCTGTGTCGCCAATAAATTTGGCAGTGAGTTGGCCACGCGATGATTAATGTCTTCGCGTGTAAGAATCGTTAGCGGCGCGGGGGAGGAATCGGCGTCCAGCGGCAAGGCCTGCGCGGTGACCACTACTTTTGAAGACAGTGGCTCCAGCGCGAGTCGCACTTCGACCTCGTGGCTTTCACCAGACGTTACATTAATTTCTTGCTCGGCTGTTGCAAATGAATCGCGCGCAATCGTCAGGCGATACTTGCCTGGCACAAGTATTAGCGAAAATTGCCCATCATTCGCGGAAACGACACTTGCTGCCGCGCTTCCTGGGGAAGCAGATTCAGCGCTGACGCGCGCTCCGGCAATTGCGGCACCATGCGGATCGGTGATCACGCCGGAAATTTTCGCCGTTTGCGATTGAGCCAGTAAGCCAGGCGGAGTAAAAATGATTGTGAAGAAGCCGACGAACAAAAGAAAAAATAAAACACGAACGGAGAAACGCATCAGAAAAGCCTCCTCTCCCGTCTCGCGCGGGAGTTAGGTTGTCCGCATATCCGGGATCGTTTCCGGCTTAGCGGTTGCGGACTCCGTCGGTCTCCTGGCTCAGCGGACTTACACCGCGCGCCCTTCCCGCCCCATGGAAAAGGGCAGTGGCACGCGCGGAATTTCTCCCGCCTTACAGTCGCGCGGCGGCGACGGTTTTTCACCGTCTTCCCGGCACGGAGTCTACGGTTATTGTGGTGAAGCGCTGCGGCCCTGGCATGGCCAGTAAACCGTATTGCTTCGGGTGAAAAGTAGCACAGGCTTCAGCCTGCGGATTTTTCCTGTTGTAGCACTGGGCAGAAAACCCACAGGCTGAAGCCTGTGCAACTGGTTTTATGTCTTCATCACGAAATATCCTCGCCCCGTCGAGCGCGCAAATTCACGCGCGGCCTTCCCGCGGGACCGAGTTCCACATCGAGCGGCGCATCGAACACCTGCTCGAGTAATTCTTTTTGATACACAGCGGCGGGCGACCCAACGCGCAGACAGCGCCCGTGCTGCAGCAATACCACTTGGTCCGCGAATTCCGCCGCGAGTCCAAGTTCATGCGTGACAACGACCACGGTATAACGATTTTCCTGTGCAAGTTGGCGCAGTCGTTCCAGCAATTCCACCTGTGCGCCAATATCCAAATGCAGAGTGGGTTCATCCAGCAGAATCAGCCGGGGCTGTTGCGCGAGCGCCCGAGCCAAAATCACGCGCTGCTTTTCGCCGCCAGACAATTCTACGATTGTGCGCTTCGCCAGATGCTCGCCGCCCACTTGCGAAAGAGCATTGCGTGCAATCTCAATGTCTTCGCGATTCGCAAAACGTAGCGCGCGACCGTAGGGGTAGCGGCCCTGCAGCACAAAATCTCCAGCCAGCGCAGGATACACGACAGGGCTTTCCTGATGCACCATCGCGATCCGCTGCGCCCGCGATCGGATATCGAGCCTGCTGGTTTCTTCGCCGTCGAGTTCGACGCGCCCCGAAAGCGGTGCAATCGTTCCCGCAATCAGTCGCAGCAAAGTGGACTTACCGCTCGCATTCGGCCCAAGGATCGCGACAATCTCCCGCTCGCGCGCCTGAAAACTGGTCATGCCCAAAGTAAAAGTCGGAACAGATTGAGAGGAAGTGGAGTACGCGTAGCTCGCCTGCTCAACATTGAGCCGCACAGTCTGTTCGCGTTTCGATCTTTCATCGGACCCGTTTGAGAATTGCGCGAATGTGTCCGGCGTGTTCAACGCAATCCTCTCCGCAGCAAATAAATAAATACAGGTGCTCCCGCCATGGCGGTCATCGCTCCAACCGGCAATTCCGTGGGAGGCACAATCGTGCGAGCCAGCGTATCGGCCAGCACAATGGCAATCGCGCCGCACAGCGCTGACGCCGGAATCAGCAACCGGTAATCCGAACCAAAAATTAATCTCACGATATGCGGAATTAGCAGGCCCACGTAGCCTATCGCGCCGCTCGAGGAAACAGCGAGCGCCGTCAGCAGGGAAGCGGAGACATAAACGACGAGTTTCACGCGCGTCACGTCCACACCCAGGTGCGCGGCTTCGCGTTCACCTGTGAGCAGCAAATTCAAATCCGCGGACGTGCTGTAAATTGCTCCAATCCCGGCAATCAGGCCCACGGTGAAAATCCATTGCATCCCAGCGGAGATCGGAGTCGACAAATCTCCCATCAACCAGAATGCCATTCCCCGAAGGTCACGTCCGGCAAGTGTCGTCATCAGAAACATGATGATCGCCGAAAAAAATGATGCACAGATAATGCCGCAGAGCAGAAGAGTTGTACTGTCCAATTGGCCTTCGCGGCGGCTGAGAAAATAAACGCCTGCAATCGTCGCAATGGCCGCGATAAATGCGCCAATCGGCGTGGTCAGCGCCAATCCCGGCGCAATGATTAGCGCGAGAATCGAACCCAGCGCCGCGCCGCTCGAAACTCCCAACACATATGGATCCGCCAGCGGATTGCGCAAGAGAGCCTGGAAACTCGCGCCCGCTACGGAAAGCGCTGCGCCCACCAGAATGCCCAGCAAAATGCGCGGCAGTCGCAAATCAAAAACAATCATCCTGTATTCGCTCGGCAATTCATTTGCCCGGCCCAACGCAATGCGGCCGAGATCCCAAACGAGTTCCGTTACAGAGACGGGGACAGCGCCCAGCTTCAGCGCGAGCACCACGCTTGCCAGCAGCAACATGGCGAGACCTCCGCATGTCCAGAGCAATCGCCTGAGAGTTAGTGGGTGCAAATGCAAGCCTCTTCGAAATGCGAATTTGTAGTGGCGATGATGGTATCGCGAGGCCGCACAGTCTGCGAAGCAAACGCTTCGGGATGGAGCGCGCGCGCCAGTTGCTCGATTGCGTCCACCATTCGCGGCGCAGGGCGATTGATCGAGTCACTGATCACGATGACGTTACCCTGCTGTATTGCGTTAAGACTTCTCCATCCGGGAAGTGTGCGAAGCGTTTCAATATTGTGCGGCGCATCGCCCGTGTGGGAGTTGGCAAACACCAGAAAATCCGGTTGCAGCTTCACCATTTCTTCCATGCTCACGTGCGGCCACTCGACGCTGGTATCCACCACGGAGCGACCACCCGCGCGGAGCATCGCATCGGCAATAAACGTATCGCGTCCCACGGAAATCAGCGGATCGGTCCAAACAACAAAAAGCACGCGGCGCAGCGCTGCGCCGGAAACGCGGTGATTTATTTCGGCCAGCCGCGCACGCAGATTTTCGGCCAGCACACTTGCGGATTTATCGACGCCGATTGCGCTGCCAATGTGCTCCACAGAAGCAATCATGCCTTCCACCGAATGAGGATCCGTCACGTAGACGGGCAATCCAATATGATCCAGGGCATTCACGGTTTCGAGTCGATTAATCGATTTTGACGCAAGGATAAGATCCGGCATGAGCGACACAACCACTTCTAAATTTGGATTCACAGGGCCGCCGACGTGCGGCTTCCGCACGGCCTCTGTCGGGTAATCGCAATAATCGGTGTCACCCGCCAAATGATTTCCTTCGCCCAACGCAAAAACAATTTCCGTCAGATTCGGCGCAAGTGAAACAATGCGATTCACTTCCTGGGGAACCAGCACGCGTCTCCCCACTTCGTCCTTTAGTTCTCGTCCCGATGGGCTCGCTTGCCCCGCGAAAGCAACACTGAATGGACCAAGGAGGAGCACTAAAATTAGCGCTCCAACACCAGAGAGGCTGCGTTTCCAAAAAACCGCGCCGGACATTTCGGCTGTCCGAATTGTGTTTTGCAATAGCATGAATCCAAATTTATGGTCACAAAAATAAAAAAGCCTCGCGAGAAACACGAGGCGCTTAAAGTCCAAACCCTTTCTCGCGAAGGGTGAGGGCTGCTGCGGTTTGAGAGGGTGTCCTGACTTACGGCGTTTTCGCCGATCACAGTGGCGGGACCGTGGCCGATTTGCACGGCCTTCCCCACTTCCCAAACCTGCTAAATGTCAAAAGCAGTCTATGTTGCTGCATGACGAGTGTCAACACGGGGCGCTTTGCCGTGGTGACACAAATTGAATTGCACATGCAGAAAGTCGCTCGCCCTGAAAACGGGCGGCTGCTACGAAAACAATGCTAATGCAATACGGTTTTCGTAGTGCCCTCTCCGTCCCGTGCTTTCGGGACGGAGAGGGCACTCGGTCGTGGGAAGGATATATACATTCGTCCCTCGCAACTTTCAAATAAGAATCCGCTTTCCGCTTTTTTCAACACCCTGTTAGACTGCCGCGGGGGTAATCACTGTGCTTCCAGCGCTACTGGTCGGACATGTTTTTGGTTTGGTGTTTTGGATAAGCGGTTTGCTCGTAACTTCGATGGCGCTCACTCGCCATACGCAGGAGACATCGGAGGATGCGAAGCAAGCGCTATCGCGCCTTGAGCGCATCTACCTGCGAGGCCTTGCGGATCCCGGCGCCTTGCTCACCATTCTCGCGGGCCTGGGCTTGATCTCGACCAATGCTTCCTACTACATGCATGCGCCGTGGCTGCATATTAAGCTTACTTTCGTGCTGCTCCTCATAGGCTTGCACGGAATGGTGGCTGTGCGAACTAAGAAGTTTTCCACCGGGAAAATTTCCATGCAGCGCAGCGAAGCGCGCCTGCTGGTGGCCGCAGTCCTTTTCCTTTTTGCGTCTATCCTGGTGGCAACTCTGGTAGGCCAAGTCTATTTAACTTAATCGTCCGTGGCGATCCCCGCAGCATGATCCGAAACGAACGCAAGAAAAATCAGGTGCGGTTTAGTTCACGCTCGTCCGGCTCCTGCTCCCAATGGACATCGTCGATCCACCAGCGCCCATCGGTGTGGATTAACGTAAAGCGCGCGCGGTAATCCTTGTCATCCGCTCCATGCAGATAAATTACCAGCATCACGCCCCCGCCGCTTTGCGCGGGAGTTTCCGACCGTACGACGTCCGCATGAAACATTCGCCAATGAGTAATAAACAATTGATGCCAGGTATCAAAGGAAACTTGTCCCCGGTATCGCGGTGAAAACATGTCGTAAGCAGGACGCAGTTCACCGTGGTCGAGAGCAAGAAGCTGAGCGCGAACTACTTCCTGAGGCCCGGTGGAAAACATGCCGAACGGTGAGTCAACGCGCACCAGAATCCATGCGGACAAAATAAAAGCTGTGAGCGTAAGCCCGAGCAGCACGAATAAATTATTTCGGAATCCGCGTTTTCGTTCCGTTACTTCCGCATACAGGGCAACGACTTCCGCGCGTCTGTCAGGCACCGCTTCCTGTTGCGGCGCCGGTTTAGGTGTCAGATCGAGAACAGGTTCAGCGAGCGGCATCGCTCCAGGCAGCAATCCAGCGTCATGGCGTTCTTCAGTGGGATTCGGATCGGGTGTGTTTTGAGGATCGTCCATACCTATCTCCCGCGCGGCGGGGAGACGCGTCCAGTGTACCTATCGATTCTTCCACTGTGGCTTGCGTTTTTCAAGCAGCGCGCGCAGACCTTCCTGCGAATCTTCAAGGCGGTACAATTCGTTCAGAAAGATCTTCATCGAGTTTTGCAGCGAGTCTCGCAGCGACATTCCCATACCGCCGACCACCGCTCGCTTGGCCATGCCCAAGACGGCGCCGGATTGTGCCGTAATCTTTCCGATCAATTCATTCACTGCTGTTTGCAGCTGCGCCTCAGGAACCAGGCGATTCACCAGACCCAGATCGCGCGCTCGTTCAGCGGTAATGGCTTCTCCCGTCAACACCAGTTCGAGCGCCCGCTTTGGTCCGACAATATGCGGAAACATGGTCGAAGCCAGCGGAGGAAACATGCCTATCGTAATTTCCGGCAGGGCAAATCGCGCGCGCGGCGTGGCCACCACCAAATCTCCATACGCCACAAGCTCCGCGCCCCCGCCAATCGCCGCGCCATCGACGATCACCAGCACAGGCTGTGGCGCTTCCACCATCGCGATGCACGCGGCATGAAACGCATCCAGCATGGAAAAAGCGCGCTCTGCCGTGTACTCGCCGATATCCACGCCAGCGCAAAAAAGTTTCCCTGCGGCATCCAGGATGATCATCTTCATCGCGCCATTTTCGGCAATAAACCCAATGCCGTCCGCCAATTCGCGCAGCATCTGCTCATTCAATAAATTATGTTCCGGCCGCTGCAGCGTGAGTCGCGCGACAGCCCCTTCTACTTTCAAGCGAATGAAAGCGAAGTCAGCGGGCATGCGTCGCGCAGGTTTTGCGAAGGAAGCTTCGGTCTGGACCAGATCAGTCATGGTTGGACTCCAATTTATGCTAGCACGCTCCGTGTTAGGCCAAAATGCGCCTGTATAGGCCGCGAAGTTAAGAGTTAACAGTTCAGAGTTAAGAGTTTTTTTCCTCTCTCTCAACTCTCAACTGTTAACTCGTAACTCTCTTCATGTATTCTATTGCGATGCATGAACTTGGATATTTTCGCGAGCATATCGAAGAATTTGAAAAGATGGCCGTCGATCGCGGCGTCAAAATCGACTTTGCCCATTTTCGCGTCATCGACCAGGAACGCCGCGAACGCATTACCTTCGCTGAGGGATTGAAAGCCAAGCGCAATAAAGCCAGCGAAGAAATCCCGCGCATGAAAAAGGCCGGACAAGATGCCTCCGCGCTCTTGGCCGAGATGAAACAAGTCTCGGAAGATATCAAGCAAGCCGACGAGCGTATCACTGAGCTCGATGCTAAGCTTTCGGATTTCATGTTGACTGTGCCCAATCGCCCGCACAGTTCTGTTCCGGTCGGACACGATGCCTCCGCTAATGTTGAAGCGCGCCGTTGGGGGACTCCTCCAAAATTCGATTTCCAGCCGCGTCCGCACTGGGAAATCGCCGAAAACGCCGGTATTCTCGATTTTCAGCGTGCGGCGAAAATTGCCGGAACGCGCTTTGCAATCTACCTCGGCCTGGGCGCGCGTCTCGAACGCGCATTAGCCGCATTCTTCCTGGACACCCACGCAGCGAATGGCTACACCGAAGTTCTTCCGCCATTTATCGTGAACACTGCCGCGCTTACTGGTGTAGGCCAGTTACCCAAGTTTGCGGCTGACATGTTCCATCTCGAAGGCACGGATCTATGGCTCACCCCAACATCTGAAGTGGAACTCACCAGCTTTTACCGCGACGAAACACTCGAAGCCGACCAGTTGCCTATCAAACTTTGCGCGTGGACCGCGTGCTTCCGATCCGAAGCTGGCGCTGCGGGCAAAGACACTCGCGGCCTGAAGCGGCAACACCAATTCCAAAAAGTGGAAATGTTTAAGTTCACTCGCCCCGAGCAGAGTTACCACGAACTCGAATCGCTCGTCTCCAACGCCGAACAGATTCTTCAAAAGCTCGGCTTGCACTACCGCGTCATGGGCCTTTGCACGGGCGACATGGGTTTTGCCTCTTCCAAAACATATGACATCGAGGTGTGGCTGCCCTCGGCCAATGAGTTTATGGAAATTTCTTCCTGCTCCAACACGGAAGCGTTTCAGGCGCGCCGGTCCGGCATTCGCTTTAAGCCTAAGGGCGGCAAAAGCGAATTCCTACACACGCTGAACGGTTCCGGCCTGGCGGTAGGGCGCACTTGGCTCGCGATCATGGAAAATTATCAGCAGGCGGACGGTTCCGTGCTAATCCCGGAAGTTTTGCGACCTTATCTGGGGACGGATTGTATACCGGCGAAATCTTAAGCCCGTTTCAGGGCCTTTTGACTGAAAACTCGATTTTCTGCCCTTTCTCCCCGAAATAACCTATCTATAAAATAAGTCATTTATTATGAAATGATTGCATGGCTTTTGTTTCTCTATTTGAGGTAACTACAGTATTTCCAAGGTATCTACTCTTAAAATAACCGGGTTCTTTGGTTGACACCGCTTTTCCGTGTTGACTACACTCCACCTATTGCGCGGACCATCGTCGACCATTCTGCGCATAGGGTAATAATTTAACGGCTTCGGCCCGCCTGGTTTTTCCCATTAATTGGGAATGGGAAGAACATTGCGGGGGAAGCTGAGGCATGATGGCCGCTAGGAAGCGTCGAGCGGGTGAGTTTACAACAGCAAATCGATCGGTGGGTAAGTCGAGGGCTGGCGTGGATGATGCGCAAGCTGCTGGCCAAGGCGTTGGGAACTTCGGGTGCTTCACCCATGCCTCAGCCGCACGAGAAGCTAACCCCGGTGGCGCTGCAAAGGGATCCATATTGCGGCACCTATGTCTCACCCGAAATTTCATTCCCCTTGGAGCAATCGGGCCAAGTGTTGCACTTCTGTTCTGCCGAATGTCGTGCGCTGTTTCAGGCTAATGCAAAGCGCGCGGCGAGTGCATAGTCGCAATACTCAAGGAGAGAATCGTCCATGGCCACGGTCGTGAAAGCCGTTCCTCAGCCCCAGCCTATTCTGCCGCGAATGGCACCGCGCGAAGACCTGAATCCATTCCGCATCGCTCAAATTCAATTTGATATGGCAGCGGAATACCTGAAGCTCGATCCCGGGCTGCGCCAGATCCTACGCACTCCGAAGCGAGTCATGGAAGTTGCTGTCCCCGTAAAAATGGACAATGGCCAAACTAAGGTATTTACGGGATTCCGCGTCCAACACAACGTGTCGCGCGGCCCGGCCAAGGGTGGATTGCGCTACCACCCGAATGTGACACTCGATGAAGTGAAAGCCCTTGCCGCCTGGATGACGTGGAAGACTGCGACCGTCAACCTCCCTTACGGTGGCGCCAAGGGCGGCATCATCTGCGATCCCAAACACATGTCCAAGGGTGAACTCGAGCGCATGACGCGCCGTTACGCCGCGGAAATTCAGCCGATCATCGGGCCGGAGATTGATATTCCCGCTCCAGACGTGTACACCGATTCGCAAACCATGGCCTGGATCATGGACACCTATTCCATGTCAGTGGGGCATGCCTCTCCGGGAGTCGTGACAGGCAAACCGGTTTCTATCGGCGGCTCGGAAGGACGCTCGGACGCAACCGGGCGTGGCGTGTTATTCGTCGTCGAAGAAGCCTGCAAAGTGAAGAAGATTAATTTGCGCGGCGCTTCAGTTGCCATTCAAGGGTTTGGCAATGTTGGGTCTGCGGTAGCGCGCCTTTTTGCGGAGAAAAAGGCGAAGATCGTCGCGATCAGCGACTCCCGCGGCGGCGTGCACAATCCTCGTGGCATCGATCCACTGCGCGCGATGAGATACAAAGAGCGCGCCGGCACGGTTGTGGGTATGCCCGGCGCTTCGCGCATCTCGAATGACGAACTTCTGGCATTGAAGTGCGACATTCTGATTCCTGCCGCGCTCGAAAACGTAATTACGCTTCACAACGCCGATCAAATCAAGGCAAAGATTGTTGCCGAGGCTGGAAACGGCCCCACCACGCCTCACGCGGACGAAATTCTCTCTCGCAAGGGCATTTTTGTGATTCCGGACATTCTGGCCAACGCCGGCGGCGTCACAGTCAGCTATTTTGAATGGGCGCAGGACTTGCAAGGATTTTTCTGGCAAGTGCAGGAAGTGAATTCCAAGCTGGAATTCGTGATGCGCCGCGCTTTCAACGATGTGCATGAAACGATGCGCAAATTTCACGTTTATCCGCGCGCTGCGGCTTACATCCTGGCTGTGGGACGCGTGGCCGACGCTACTTTGGTCCGCGGTCTCTTTCCATAAACCAATTCTAATTTTTTGCTTAGTGGTTCCCCGAATTTTTCTTCCGCTGCGATACATACATGAAAATTTCTATTGCGTGTGACGTGTCACGCGCGTACATTTCGAAATACTGGCTTGCGCGAGAATTTTCGCAGCCAGTGCATTTGTCTGTGGGCGAGTATTTTCGCGGAGGGACTCGAAAAATTGTCCAATCATGTGAATGTCGCTCCGCCGATCGTCCTGACGATCGCAGGTTTCGATCCTTCCGCCGGAGCCGGAGTCGCGGCAGATCTCAAGACTTTTGCCGCGCAGAATTGTTATGGCGTTGCGGCCATCACCGCGCTCACCGTGCAGTCCACGCAAGCTGTTAAATCCGTGCATGACACTCCCGCCGCCGAACTGCGCGCACAATTGGATACGCTTCTGGAAGACATCAAAATTTCCGCCATTAAAATCGGCATGCTTGGGCATCGTGGAAACGCTGTCGTGGTCGCGGAATTTCTGGATCGCGCAGGTGTCCCGAATGTTGTTCTCGATCCAGTGATGAAATCCACTTCCGGCGAAACGGACTTGGTGGATGCAGGCGGAATCAAATATCTCAGTGAAGAACTGCTGAAACGCGCCACGGTCGTCACTCCGAATATTTCCGAAGCCGAAATCTTGTCTGGCATGTCGATTAAAGATCCGGCCGCGATGGAAGCTGCGGCTCGCAAGATCGTTGAGCGCGGCGCTCGCGCCGTGGTTGTCAAAGGTGGCCACATGGAAAAGGCCATAGACATTCTTTTTGATGGCCAGGAAATGCTGCGGTTCGGCGGCGATCACATCAAGAGCGAAAACACGCATGGATCCGGATGCACGTTCGCGTCGGCAATCGCAGCGCAGCTCGCACACGGTCGCCCACTGCGCGAAGCCGTGCTGCTCGCCAAAGCCTACGTGACGAAAGCTATAGAGAAGGGCTATGCCATCGGCAAAGGCCCAGGCCCGCTCGATCATTTCTATCGTATCCACACCGAGCCGCCCGCGCGAGGCGTCCACGAAGTCCCCCAACACGGCATGCACCCCGCTGCCGAACCCGGCGCGCACTAAAATCACGGGCTTGGAATCACGGATTCACACGGATCAACACGGATAAAACCAAAAAATAAGAAATAATAAGAGAGAAATAAAATGCGAGGGTTTTAATCTCCCTGGCTCGTTTTATTTTCTTTTGAATTTATCCGTGTTTATCTGTGTGCATCCGCGATTCCCCGTTTTTGCTATTTTTTGTAGACAATGCGGCCGGCGACAACTGTCGCCACCGGGCCGCCGCGGAAATCTCGGCCATCAAACGGGGAATTCTTGGACTTGCTGAGGGATTCCTTCGCGCGGAATGTCCATTTATTTTCGGTTGAAAAAATTGTTAGGTCGCCAGGCTCGTTCTCTGCGATGCGGCGCTCTTTGCGCAGAACGCGCGCCGGCCCTATCGTGAACAATTCCACCATGCGCATCAGCGAAATTTTTCCTGCGTGCACAAGTTCAAGTCCTAAGCCGATTGCTGTTTCAAAACCAGTCACGCCAAATGGCGCGCGGTCAAATTCCACATCCTTGAGCGCGGCTTCGTGCGGCGCGTGATCCGTGGCGATGGCGTCGACGGTCCCATCCGCGAGCCCGGCAATCAGCGCGTCGCGATCTTCGCGCGAAGCGAGCGGCGGATTCATTTTGTATCGCGTGTCGTACTGCACGTCTTCATCCGTAAGCGTGAAATGATGCGGCGTAACTTCGCACGTAACTTGCAAACCTCTTGCCTTGGCCGAGCGCACCAGTTCCAGTGAAGACGTTGCCGAAAGATGAGCGATGTGCAATCGCGCGCTGGTCAGCTCTCCCATTTGCACGTCGCGAGCAACGGCAAGCGCTTCCGTGGCAGCTGGCATTCCTTGCAGTCCCAGTTTTACGGACTGTTTTCCCTCACGCATCACCGCTCCGGCAAACAGGGAACTGTCTTCGCAATGATCGATTACCGGCAAATCGAGCGCGCGGCAATACTCCATCACTTGCCGCAAAAGTTTCGCCGTGGCGATCGGGCGTCCATCATCCGAAACAGCAACGATCCCGGCATCCTTCATGGCCGCAATTTCAGCAAGCGCTTCGCCCTTGCTGCCGATAGACGCAGCTCCAATGGGCCAAACACGTACCGGCGAAACCGCAGCGGCTCGTTCCATGATCGAGCGCGTCAGCGACGCATTGTCGTTCACAGGCCGTGTATTCGGCATGGGGCATACCGCCGTGAATCCGCCACGCGCGGCAGCCCGCGTTCCGGTTTCAATCGTCTCGGAGGATTCGCCGCCCGGTTCGCGCAAATGGCAATGCAAATCAATAAAGCCCGGCGCGACGATCATATTTTTTGCATCGAAAATTTCCGCGCCCTGGGTGCGCGATGCAAGCTGTCCGTGTGGCGCGACGCCCACGATGCGGTCTCCGTCGAGCAGAATTTCGCGCGGCGCGTCCGTCCCGCTTGCAGGGTCGAGAACGCGTCCATTGCTAATCAGCAGCATGAGATGAATCCCTTTCGGAAGATGTGTCCGCGATCATCAGGAACAGAATGGCCATGCGCACCGCCAGCCCGTTCGTGACTTGTTCGAGTACGCAGGATTGTGGCCCGTCGGCAACGGCTGGATCGATTTCGAGACCGCGAATCATCGGCCCTGGATGCAACACGAGAGCGTCGGGTTTGGCGAGCCGCAAGCGTTTCGGCGTGAGTTGGTACTGCAAAATATATTCGTCGACAGCCAGGCTGGGTTCGTGCATGCGTTCCTGCTGCACGCGCAAAGTCATTACGACGTCCGCGCCTTCCAGTGCTTCCTCGATTCGCGTCGCGCGACGCACCATGGCGCCTGGAACAATACATTCAATTTCGCGCGGAACCCACATGGCAGGACCGCACAAAGTGATACGGCAACCAAATTTGGAAAGCAGATGAATATTCGACCGCGCCACGCGGCTGTGCAAAATGTCGCCGAGGATCGTGACGTTCAAACCCTGGAGCGTGCCCCGGCGGTCGCGAATCGTCAACGCATCGAGCAGCGCCTGCGTCGGATGCTCGTGTGTTCCGTCTCCCGCGTTAATCACGGGAAGATCGAGGTTCCGCGCCACGAAATCCGGCGCTCCGGATGAACTGTGGCGCATCACGATGCAATCCGGCCTCATCGCGTCCAACGTGCGAACGGTATCCAGCAGCGACTCGCCTTTTTTCAGGCTGGAGGATTCCGCCTGCAAATTCATCTGATCCGCGCCTAGCCGGGAGGCTGCGGTAGCGAAACTGATACGCGTGCGCGTCGAAGGCTCGAAAAAAGCCAGCGCCACGGTTTTCCCGCGCAGAGTCGCCAATTTTTTAAGTGGATGTTTCTGAATTTCCTGGAAGGGTTTCGATTGGTCAAGTAAAAATAGAATTTCTTCGGCGCTGAGCGCTTCAATCCCTAACATGTGGCCGAAACGAAATGGCACAGCAATCCTCGGAATCCGGGCCTGACCTGTTACTAAATCGGTCGGCGTCAGGGAACGCGCTCTACGAGCATGACGCGCTCATCCTGATCAATCTCAGTCAATCGTACTTCCACAATTTCTGAATCGCTGGTTTGCACTTCGCGACCGACGAAAGTCGCTTCGATCGGCAGCTCGCGATGTCCGCGATCGATCAGCACACACAGTCGAACGCGCTTCGGTCGGCCCAGATCGAAAAGCCCATTCATCGCCGCGCGAATCGTCCGCCCTGTGTACAGCACATCATCCACAACGACGAGATCTTTGTCGTCCACTGGGAAGGGAATGTCGCTCGATTGCAAAACAGGCTGGGCAGCAACCTTGGAAAGGTCGTCGCGGTATAGCGTAATGTCCAATGTTCCAACCGGCACACCCACGCCGTCAATGCCTCGCATCGATTGTGCGATTCGCTGCGCAAGCGGAACGCCGCGCCGTCGAATCCCAATCAGCGCGAGGTTGGACATGCCACCGCTTTTTTCCACAATTTCATGCGCCAATCGCTGAATGCTGCGATCGATTTCCGTCGCGGTCATCAATTGGTTCTTTTCAACGATTCGCATTGGGCGAACATCCTAGCATACCGCTGGCTGGTCTCGAAGCTTGTCTTGAAATATGGCCGAAGATTTCCGACGCTTTTCCACAAACCTTCCACACAGTCCCAGGATTTCGCATGCTAGAATTTCGCCAGTGACTGCTCCCAACAGCCCAGGCACCGTCGAACTCTCCGTAACCGTCGGCTCCTTGCGTCTTTCCAATCCCATCATTGCCGCCAGCGGCACCTTTGCGTACGGCGTCGAATTCGCGCACCTGGTGGATTTGAACCGCCTCGGCGGGATCGTGGTAAAAGGTCTGTCCCTGGAACCGATGGCTGGCGCTCCTGCCCCTCGCTTGTGCGAAACAGCTTCGGGGATGATGAATGCCATTGGCCTCCAAAATATAGGCGTGCGTGCATTTGTTGCCGAAAAGCTGCCAGCCTTGCGCCAGTTCCGGACTGCCGTCATCGCAAATGTCTTTGGTTCCACCGTTGACGACTATGTAGGTGTGATCAGGGTTCTCGAAGAGGCGGAAGGGCTGGCCGGCTACGAACTCAACATCTCATGCCCGAATACGGCTCACGGCGGCCTGCAGTTCGGGAGCGATCCTCAAAGTGTTTCCGAAGTCGTGTCTGCCGCTCGTCAGGCAGCCCGCCGCCCCCTGTGGGTGAAGCTCTCTCCCAACGTCACCGACATTTGCGTCATCGCCAAAGCTGCCGAGGGTGCAGGAGCAGACGCCTTGACGGTAGCCAATACCTACCAGGCAATGAGCATTGATATCCAGACGCGGAAGTCAACGTTGGGACGGATTACTGGCGGCCTATCCGGCCCGGCGATTAAGCCAATTACGCTCCGCCTTGTCTTTGAAGCCAGGCGCGCAGTCAAAATTCCAGTCATCGGATTAGGCGGGATCGAGAAAGCGGAAGACGTCCTCGAATATATGATCGCGGGTGCGTCGGCGGTAGAAATTGGGACAGCAAGCTTTTCCAATCCTGAAGCTTGTATAAACATCCTAGATGGCCTGAGGAAATCCTGTACGAACTATAAAATCAATGATATCAATAGTTTAATCGGATCTTTTCAGACCGATTCTTGTTGAATGCCCTGTAACACCGTGTTAGCATTTTGTCGTGCCTATGAATCGGGGAAGACAGTATGCGTAGGCGACTCTTCATGATTTGGGCAGCGCTCCGTTGGTTGCCGCTTATGTTTCTGGTCGCTCAAGGACTGGAAGCGCCCCTCGTTGCGCACGTCAGCCAACCCCTGAAACCCCTCCGAGTTTGGACTGCCAAAACTAGCTGGTACGGCGGTAAGTTCCAAGGCCGCAGAACAGCAAGCGGCGAGAAGTACGATATGTATGCCGCGACCGGTGCCAGCCCGAATCTTCCGTTTGGTTCCTTGGTGCGCGTTTCAAACCCCAAGACCCACGTTGCGCAATTAATACGGATCAATGACCGCGGACCGTTTATTGACGACCGTGAACTGGATGTTTCCTATTTGGTAGCATGCCGCTTGGGGATTCTGGATAGTGGGAATACGCCCTTGCGAGTCGAACTGCTAGAGGTGCCAAAACGTCGCTGAGTGACCGTGCACGCCAGAAACTAATTCTTGCGCTTGATTATTCCTCACTCGATCCTGCTTTGGAAATGGCCCAAACCCTCTCCTCTGTTGTTGGTATCTTTAAGATAAACATACACTTATTTACGGCCGAGGGCCCGGCTGCTGTTCAAAAATTAAACCAACTGGGTCCAGGAATCTTCCTGGATCTAAAATTTCACGATATCCCTAACACAGTAAAGGGAGCCGTAACGAGTGCCTTGGCCCTGCCGGGTGTGCAGCTAATTGACGTCCATGCTCTGGGTGGTTTGGAAATGATGTGCGCGGCCGCTAAGGTCAGGGACGAAGCGAAAGCTTCCAAATCTCCGCTACCCAAGTTGCTGGCGATCACCATCTTGACAAGCATGGATAACGACGCCTTGCGTGGAGTCGGGATAGCAGCCCCCGCTTCGCGGCGTGTAGTTCAACTGGCGAAGCTTGCGAAAAAGGCGGGGATGGATGGCGTGGTGGCATCGCCGCAGGAAGTTCGGGCCATCCGAAAAGCTTGCGGCAAGGATTTCTTGATTGTGGTTCCCGGCATTCGACCATTAGTTGGTGGCGGACCGACCGGCAAGGGGAGACACAAAACGGATGATCAGGCTCGAGTGGCAACTCCAGCTGAGGCAATCCGCTCCGGAGCGGATTACCTTGTGGTTGGCCGCCCCATAACCGGAGCGCCTGATCCCGAAGCCGCAGCGCACGCAATTGTCGAGGAGATCAGTTCCGCCTTACTCTGATTCTGCCGAGAGCAAAATGACGTGATCCGCTCGATAACCAGTCACTGCATTACACTACGGATTAAACCACCTTCAGAATTCTGACTTGCGGCAACCTGGGTATGATCGTGCTATAATCCGGCCATCGAGTCATATTCTCTATCCCGTCCTCGAGGCGGCAAGCGACTCGAAAGGCAGGTACATCATGGGAGAGTTCAGCCCATTTCATTGGCTGGTAGTCTTGGCCATCGTGGTGCTTTTGTTCGGCGGCAAAAAAATCCCAGAAGTCATGAAGGGCCTGGGTGAAGGCATCCGCAGTTTCAAGGAAGGCATGCACGGAGCAGGTAACCAAGGGCCCGTGCAAACGACGCAAGCGGCTCCTCCTCCTGCTGCGCCAACAGTAACCACGGTAACTGAAGAGAAGAAGTAGTTACCCGCGCGGCTTCGTCGATCATGGATTCGTGTGAAAGGGCGGCCCACGAGACCGCCCTTTTTGTTTGTCTACTGCTTTCCATCTTCCCAACCCAGTTCACGCAGTAGTGCGTAAAGCCTCGCGAGCGGCAATCCGACCACATTGAAATAACAGCCCTCAATTCTGGGGATAAATCGGCCTGCGAGCCCTTGAATCGCGTAGCCTCCTGCTTTTCCCATTGGTTCGCCGCTGGACGCGTAAGTCGCAATTTCAATTTTGCTCAATGGTGCAAATGTCACTGTCGAAATTTCAACAGCCGCCCGTGTTGCGTTTCCTGAGATTCGCAGAAGGAAAATTCCGGTCAGCACACGATGCGTGCGACCACTCAATTTGGCGAGCATTTCGCGCGTGTGCGCGGAATCGTCCGGCTTGCCGAGAATTTCTCCGCTCAGTTCAACTGTTGTGTCCGCTCCGATCACGATGCACTCGCCGTCGTCGATGTTCAGTAAGGATGCGGCGGCGCGCGCTTTTGCCTCTGCGAGACGGGATACCATGGTGTGAGCCGACTCGTGTGGAAGTGGCGACTCGTCAATCTGGGTGGCGCAAACCCTAAACGGAATTCCCGCATCGCGCAAAATTTCTGCGCGTCGAGGAGAGGAAGAAGCAAGTATAATTTTCACCACCGTATCTTTATATCATGCGGCTTCCAGGACCCGGCGAGCCAGATACTACACGCAAATCTCCGGTAGTGGATCAGTTTGAATTGTCAGGCTGAGGAATTGTGCTTGCAACCGCCGAAATGCTAACGTGAAAAACCATGCGTCCATTCGCAATTCTTTTCGTTCTCGTCAGTTCGTGTGCCTTTACATTAGACGCCAATGCACAGTCCGCCTTGCAAAAAAGAGTTGCCAGCATAGCCGCCGATGCGAAAGGCACCGTTTCCGCCTCATGCCTCCTTCCGGGTACCGCCCTGAATTGTGACCTGCATCCGCGTAATCATTCACCCATGCAGTCGGTTTTCAAGTTGCCCCTTGCCCTCGCCGTCCTTCACTTCGCGGACACCGGCAAGCTTCTGCCCGCCCAGCATCCCGGCGAATCGATCAGCAACACGCTCGACCGGACTGTCCGCTTTCTCCGCGAAGACCTTATCCCTCGCTCGTACAGCCCGCTGCAGGACCGCTATCCTGAAGCGAACGTTGATGTTTCTCTGCGCGAACTGATTGAACTCTCTGTCAGTCAGAGCGACAACGTCGCCAGCGATACGTTGCAACGCATCGTCGGCGGCCCCGCAGTCGTACAAGACTACGTCCGCTCGCTCGGCATCACGGGGTTTCAGTTACAGGACGGCGAGCGGGGGCTCAATCGCGATCCGACCGCGCAATATCGCAATTGGATCGAGCCTGCCGCAGCAGTGCAACTCCTTGAACGCCTCACCACTAATTCGTCACTTTCTTCCGAGGCGAACGACTTTCTCGTACGGACGCTCACCGCCTCGAACACTGGGCCCAATCGTCTCCGCGCTGGACTGCCCAAGGGCACGGTTTTGGCGCACAAAACGGGGACATCGGGTGAACACAATGGGAAGGCTGAAGCTACCAACGACATCGGACTAATCACCTTACCGGACGGCCGCCGTCTCGCCGTAGCTGTTTTCGTGACGGACGCACGGGCGAGCGAATCCACCCGCGACAGCGTCATCGCCCGGATTGGCCGCGCCGCTTACGATGAAGCGCTACGTTCATCCCGGTCTGCGCAGAGTCGTTAGCTAGCAAACTGACCATCGGGCTTGTATCTATCGCCGGAAAAAGCATGTGTTGCCGAGTGTCTTTGCCTTGTCTGGAGACCGCGATAAAATCAGGCTTACCGCAAGAGTTCCTCTTGCCCTCATTACCTGCGAAATTCAAACTGACCCACTACCAAATCTCCAGTAAGGTTGCACCCTTTCTGCAAACCACTCATACTGCCATGATGGATCGGCGATCTTTCCTGAATTTTTTGCAACGAACAGTCGTAACTACCGCCGCGACCCAGCTATTGCACGACTCGCTATTTTCTGCATCAACTGTATTGCAGAATTCCCCTAAGACTCGTGAGTCAAAGGGTCCACAGATCGCAATAACGATGGACGATCCTAAAGTTGAAGTAAGCCCGCAAATGGCCTGGCAAGAGACAAATAAACGCATTCTTCAAACGCTTGCCCGGCGAAAACTTAAGGCTGCTCTCTTTGTTTGCGGGATGCGCGTGGATCAGCCCGAAGGTCGGAGCCTACTCAGTGCATGGGACGATGCAGGTCATCTCATTTGTAACCACTCATATTCACATCTGACTTATCTCAGCAAGACAAGTTACGAGGAATATGCGGCGGATTTTCTTCGCAATGAGCGAATCATCGCGCCCTATCGTCACCGCGCGCCGTTTTTCCGATACCCATCATTGAAAGAGGGGGATACAACGGAAAAACGGGACCGCTTCCGTGCCCTGCTGAAGGCGCATGGATACCGTGTTGGCCATGTCACGATTGATGCTTCGGATTGGTATGTTGACCAGCGCATGCAAGAGCGATTGCGGCAAAATAGCAACGCTAAGCTTGAACCCTACCGTGATTACTTGATAGCGCACCTGCTCGACCGTGCTTCGTTCTACCACCAACTGTCTCTTGACGTCCTAGGTCACGAGATTCGCCACACTCTGCTGGTCCACTACGGAATGACAAATGCGCTATTTCTTCAAGATGTAATGTCCGCGTTTGAGAAGTCTGGCTGGTCGTGGATTGATGCCGAGCGCGCATACGAAGACCCGGTCTTTATGAAAGAACCGCAAACCGAACCTGCCGGTGAGAGCCTTGTGTGGGCGTTGGCCGCTGAAAGTGGAAAGTTCAAGGATCGTCTCCGCTGGCCCGGCGAAGACGACGTTTACGAAAAGCCAAAGATGGATGCACTCGGGCTGTGAGAAACTACAAAACCACTGACTCGGTGTACTCGCCGAAAACGCGGCGCAGTGCATCGGAAATTTCTCCGACCGTGGCATACGCTTCCACTGCAGCGGCAATGGCGGGCATCAAATTTTCTCCGCTGCGCGCGCGCCGCTCCACTTCCGCCACCGCCGCGCTCGCGCGCGAAGAATCCCGGCGTGCGCGCAAAGCCTGAACGCGTTCGATTTGCGTGCGTTCGAGGTCGGGATCGACACGCATAGTCGGAATGGTCGTTTCTTTCTCTGCCACAAACTGATTTACGCCGACGACAATCTGCTCCTTGCGCTCGACGGATCGCTGGTATTCGTATGCGGCCTTCTGAATTTCGCCTTGCACGTATCCTGCTTCGATGCCGCGCAGCACGCCGCCCAGCGCATCAATCCTCGCGATATATTCTTTCGCGCGCGATTCGATTTCGTCGGTTAATTTTTCGATGGCATAGGAACCGCCGACGGGATCCACCGTATTTGCCACTCCGGTTTCATGCGCGATGATCTGCTGCGTGCGCAAAGCGAGTAGCGCGGCGTCTTCAGTGGGAAGCGCGAGCGCTTCGTCCATTGCATTCGTGTGCAGCGATTGGCAGCCGCCCAGCACCGCGGCGAGGGCCTGGATTGCGACGCGCACAATATTATTTTCCGGTTGCTGCGCGGTGAGAGAGCTTCCGGCGGTTTGCGCGTGGAATCGCAGCATCATGGACGCCGGGAGCTTCGCGCCAAAGCGATCCCGCATCAGGTGCGCCCACAACCTGCGCGCCGCGCGGTACTTGGCGATTTCCTCAAGCAGATCGTTGTGAGCATTAAAGAAAAACGAAAGCCGCGGAGCGAATTCATCCACGCCCAACCCCACGGCGATCGCGGCATCCACGTAAGCAATGGCGTCGGCCAGCGTGAAAGCAATTTCCTGCGCCGCTGTCGAACCCGCTTCTCGAATGTGATATCCGGAAATTGAAATCGTGTTCCACGCCGGCAATTCCGTTCGGCACCATGCAAAAAGATCCGTCACAATGCGCATTGACTGCCGCGGCGGATAAATGTATGTCCCGCGCGCAATAAATTCTTTCAAGATGTCGTTTTGCACCGTGCCGGAAAGTTTCCGCAAATCCGCGCCCTGCTTCTTTGCGACGGTGGCGTACAACGCGAGCAATATTGCCGCAGTGGCATTGATCGTCATGGACGTGGAAACACGATCGAGCGGAATATTGTCGAACAGCGTTTCCATATCTTCGAGCGAATCAATCGCCACGCCGACTTTTCCCACTTCGCCTGCGGCGAGAGCGTGATCCGAATCGTGGCCAATTTGCGTGGGCAAATCAAAAGCCACGGACAATCCCGTCTGCCCTTTTGCCAGCAGGTAGCGAAAGCGTTCGTTCGATTGCGTGGCGGTACCGAATCCGGCGTACTGCCGCATGGTCCACAATCGGCCGCGATACATGGTGGGGTAAATTCCGCGCGTGTAGGGAAATTCTCCAGGGACGCCAATCGAATCTTCGGCGCTGCCTGGAGGAAGATCATCTTCCGTATAGACTGTCTTCAAGGGAATGCCGCCAAGGGTAGTGAAGTTTTCCTTGCGCTCATTTTTCTTGGCCGTTTTTTCGGCAGCGTCGTTCGATATGGGATTCATCGGACACGTCGCGAATCGCGGAAAGAAATGATTCCAAAAAAGATCATCACCAGCGCGTAGGCGCCGCACATTCCCAGAAGCCAGCGGCCCGCTCCGTTATGCCATGCGCGCCAGCAAGCTTGCAGCGCGGCTAAGGCGAGGATGAAGAACACGGCACCCGTGACTTCGTGGAACAATTCGCGCGCAGCTCGCCACAGCACACGAATTGTATGCCGCATCGTCGCGAAAAGTCCCATGGGTTGCGTTGCCACGATTTGATTCTAATACAAAACGGGGCCGGCCATAGCCGTTCCGGCGGCCATAGGCGGATTGAACACCTCCGCCATCTTCTCAGGACTTGTATCCCGCCTCACAGCGACCTACAATTAATTAAGGGGAAGTTTACCTAAGGGAGGCATCGTGCAACTGGATGATCATCTAAAACAGCTGCTGCGCGAGTTGGGGCACGCAATCAACGATACCGTTTCGGAGTCAGGGCGTATTTCAGAAGCCATTTCCGATGTGCGGTCTGCAGGTTTCGATATCGTGCTGAAGCTGGATGCAACGATCGGACTGGCACGTCGTGATGGCGATGACACCAAAATAACAACGGGCGATCGGCGGTTCCTGGAATCTCTGCACATTCAAGTCGACCAGGAAATTATGAACGAAGCTACAGAAGAGCTCGAGCCCAGGCAGATGGAAATGACGCCGCAAGATGTGCGCTTTTTGAAGTCGCTAAAAATTACGGTGGATGAAACGCAACAGCAGTAAGCGCCGCGCGGTTTCCGTGCGTTGATTTGAACGCGCCATTTGGCGCGGTTTATCGGCGTGATCGTGATAAGTTTTGGCCATTACGCTCCTGCATTTCCTGAACAAACTTAGTCTCAGCTCTCGCCATGATTCGCCCTCCTGCTGTCGCTGGCCGCTTTTATCCCGATGATCCGCCACGCTTGCGTTCGGAAGTCGATTCTTTTCTGTCCGGCAGCGATCATGAAAAAAAGATTCGCGCCATCGCCTGCATCGTTCCACATGCCGGATACGTATATTCGGGTCGCGTTGCTGGTGAAGTTTACAGGCGGCTGGAAATTCCGCGCACCGTAATATTAATTGGGCCGCGCCATTATCCGCGCGGCGCTGCTCTGGCAATCAATTCGGACGGCGCGTGGCAGACGCCGCTTGGGATGACCCCCATCGATCATCTTCTGGCGGAAAAAATTGTCCGTGCTTTCCCGGAATTGCGCGAGGATGATGTCGCTCATAGCACGGAACACGCGCTCGAAGTGCAGCTGCCGTTTCTGCAGCAACTCGTTCCGTCCTTCGCTTTCGTCCCCATCGTGATTGGCCCGGCGCAGTGGAGCACATTGGACAGGCTAGGCCACGCATTTGCTGCTGTGATTGCGGCGGAAAGAGAGCCGGTTCTGCTCATCGCCAGTTCGGATATGAATCATTATGAGAGTGATGCCGTGACGCGCGTGAAGGACCGCAAAGCCATCGACCAAATTCTCGCGCTGAATCCGCGCAAACTTTTTGATACTGTGCGCGAGGAACAGATATCCATGTGCGGCTATGCTGCTGCGGTTGCTGTGATGGTTGCCGCGAAAGAACTTGGGGCAACGCAAGCCGAACTGATTCGCTATGCGACTTCGGGTGAGGTGAATGGCGACATGCAGGAAGTTGTGGGATACGCGGGAATGGTAATTCGGTGAAGGCGGTTCAATTCATTCAGAATTTTATTCGATAACTTTATCTGCCGCAGTTTCGCTTGCGGGGAAAAGAAGTGGCGCGGGCTTCAGCCTGCGGGGGTTCGTCCTTGCAAGGCCAAAAATCCGCAGGCTGAATCCCGCGCCACTAAATGCGAATCAGTGCTCGCGTGAATTTCTAATTCGCTCTGCCAGCGCTCGGGCGCGGGAACGCGCAATTTCCACGAAATGTGAATCCGCGGCGATCTGATCGAGCACTGGCAAAAGGCGCTCAGGCTCAGGCAGCAAGCGATGATCCATGTCGTTCTCAAACTGCAGTAAGGCGTCGTTCACGCCCAGGCGGTCAAATTGAGCGCGTCGCTGCAAAAGCGTTAAATCCATCTGTTGTTTCGCCAGCCCTTCAAAAATTTGCATCAGCTGGGTGGCGGATGCATTCATCGTGTAGTTGAACGATGTCTCGTGCACTTCCGCACCGTTTTCGTAGCGAAAAGTTTTTTGCCCAAGGTTGGCTATCTTTTTTTGAATGTCGAGATTTTGGACCGCAAAGTACTTCAAGTCTGAGGCCAGTTCGAAAATCTTTTTCTGCACTTCCGGCCCTACTTCGAAAGGCTGTGGATCGGCGTCTTCATCCAACTGGCGAATGTCAAAGGTGCATTTGCCCTGGTCGCTGATTTTTATTTCGATGAATTCGGGAGTGCTGCTTTTAAAAACGCGGCGGTAAGTGATTATTGCTCCCGATGGATTTGCACGCGCAACGGGCGTAAGCATCCACACTGCCGCAAAAAGGGACAGCAGTCGACATAGGAAGGAGTTTCGGATCATCTTGACTATATGATGCGCGGTGCAGATCCGCGGCTGTTTAAATCATCCACGGATTCGGGTTGCGCGCGCTTCGGAGTGGTTCGCATGCTCGCCGTGTTAAGCCGGGAGCGAAACCGTTCGGCCTGCACATGGCACAGCGCGACGGCCAGAGCATCCGCGGCATCCGCGGGCTCGGGCGTTTCGCCCATGCCCAGAAGGGCTCGCACCATTTGCTGCATTTGTTCTTTAGACGCATTGCCGTAACCCGCAACGGAGGCTTTGACCTCACGCGGTGAATAGCTGCAGACAGGTATGCCACCCTGAGCAGCGGCAAGCAAAACCACTCCGCGAACTTCGGCCAGCCTCAGTGCGGTTTTAATATTCAGCGCTGTGAAAACAGATTCCACCGCAACACCATGCGGTTGAAATTCCTCAATCAATGCGGCAAGCATGGAATGAATTTCGAGAAGGCGTTCCGGGAAATGGTCCGGTCCCTTCCGAGTGGCGCGCAATGCGCCGAAACGCAGCATGCGGCAACGGCGGCCGTCACTTTCAATTACGCCATATCCCGTGGCGCCTGCGGCGGCGGGATCGACGCCCAGCACGCGGAAAAATTCTACATCGGATGGAGATGTGATTGGCACGGCCTTGAGTTTACGGCGGCGAACCGCGTCCGGCCACATTTTTTTGGGTGGGATGTGGCGCAGGCTTCAGCCTGCGGGGTTTACGCCTTGCAATGACTAAACCCCGCACGCTGAAGCCCGCGCCACGAAAACCTATTCAGCAGCC
>DATHNC010000062.1:0-41793 GCA_035486415.1 Saccharimonadales bacterium (SeqCode) | reverse complement strand
GCGCGCGTTTGCACGATGCTCGAATGCAGATACAAATTGTGAGGCATCACCGTGGCGCCCAGAATTCCAATCGCCAGATATAACATCTGCCGGTCCTTCACAATTAGGAATGTGGGAATAAATCCCCGCGCCGCTTCGATCCACAACGGGCGTGCGAAAAATATTTCGTACGCGAAGCAGGCGCCAATGGTCATGATCAGCGTTATGACCAAAGTTTCTAAAACTCGAAAGCCTCGCCCCTGCAACGCCAGGACGAGCAATACATCGAATCCCGTCAGCAACACCCCGGCAAGCAGCGGCAACCCAAATAAAAGTTTCAGTGCTACCGCCGAACCCAGCACCTCCGCCAGATCGCAGGCGGCAATCGCAATTTCGCAAAACACCCAGAGTACCGCTGTCGTTTTCGGCGAATAGTGCTCGCGGCAGGCTTGCGCAAGGTCACGGCCGGTGGCAATCCCGAGCTTCGCCGAAAGCGCTTGCAGAAAAATGGCCATCAGACTGGAAATCAACACTGCGCTCAGAAGCGTGTAACCGTAACGCGAGCCTCCGCCAAGATCCGTCGCCCAGTTTCCCGGGTCCATGTAGCCTACGGCGACCAGATAACCAGGACCGGCAAACGCAATCATTTTTCGGAAAAAGGAAGCGTTGGCCAGAATCGGAATGCTGCGATAGGACTCCGGAAGCGATGGAGATCCTGCGCGGGGAGAAAGGCTTGCTTGCGTCACAGCCGCTGCTGCGTTTGCACTACCAGTATCGGGTATCGGGTCAAACGAAGCGGGAGATGAAGGAACCAAAGACATAGTTAACCTAGATAAATATCTTCTATAAACTAGCATTAAGCATACCGCGCGTCAATTCAATTGCGCCTCTGGTGTGCCCGGGATCTCACTGACTGTGTTTTTACGCGGGGCCATCCGCATCTTTTAAATTTGCGAAATTTTAGTGCATGTTGGTCATGCAGCCCTCGCTTGGAGTATGGTAGTGTCGGAAATGGAACGATTCGCGGGGAACGATCCCTGTGAACGGAGGAACCCATGGCGCAAACGGGTAGCGATCAGGTGCAGGTTCAGATCAAGGCCGACGAAAAGGAATTGGTCGGGCAATTTTCAAATCTAGTGATGTTTCACCATACTGCGGAAGAATTCACCGTGCACTTCATTTATGTTTTTCCAAATGTGCCGCAAGGCAAATTGGTTTCGAGCGTCATCGTCAGCCCGGGACACGCGAAACGCATCCTGCATGCGCTTGAAGAAAATATCAGGCGCTATGAAAAACAATTCGGGCCGATTAAAGAAGTCCCCGAGCCAACTCCTGTCCCCAATGTCGGTTTTGTGCAGTAGGAAAATTTCGCTTCCTTGTTACGATCCAAAACAACGCAAAAGGCCGATCTGAACATCAACCCCATTCCCGGGGGTTTTTGTTTCCCTCGCAACAGCGATAACACATTCGTTATAAGCGACTTACGTGCCTAGTTCACAAGCCGAAACATGCGCGTCGAAGTTCCCTTCGGCGCTGCTTTACCCATGTTAAATTAGCGCTTAAGGAACCGGCTCCAGACAGGCGTTTTTGCTGCAAACTCGACAGAGGTCGCGAACGAGCGAACTGCCTGCCATGCGTAAGAATGGAGTTCGCACCCGCAAACATTTATGAAAGCCGCTTGCTCCAGTTGTGGCGCTCAGCATTCTCTTCCAGACAAACGACTGGTTGGTCTGCCGCGCGTGCAATTTCAGTGTGGCAAGTGCGGGAAAAGCACTGTCGTCGAAGTTCCTGCCAGTCCAGATGCCACTCAAATTCTGACGCCATTGCCCGGATTCGCCCGTAGCGCCGGCGCGCCCTGGCTGGCCGGAAGCGGCGGGAATGAAGCGAGTTCTCTGCAATTGCCCACGGGAAAGGCCATTGCTCTTTCCGTGATCGCCGGGCCTTCTCGCGGTCTCGTCTATCCGATCGAAAAACCTCGCGTCGTTTTGGGCAGGGCCGATGCGGATATCGTCATCAACGACAAAGAGATTTCGCGCTGGCATTGCTCGATCGAGATCAAGGGCGATGTGATCCGGTTGCGCGATATGGATTCCACCAACGGCACTTACTTTGCCGACGAACGCGTCCGCGTGGCCGAACTGAAGCATCTTTCCGAATTCCGCATCGGCACTTCCGTAATTCTTGTGAGTGTGACTCCCAAGCTTGCCCCCACGCATGCAACAAAAATAACTTGATCTTATTTATCCCGCGGATTTTTTTTCATGCAGCAGGAAAGAATGTCCCCGCAGCAGATTCAGCGGGCCGGAAATATCGTGGAAAATGTCCTTTATCCTGGCATTCCGAGCGAAGCGAAGAATCTCTCTTCGATTTATGTGCAAGGGGAAAAAAGAAAGAGAGATTCCTCGCTTCGCTCGGAATGAAAGAACGGCGATCAATTCCGGAATGCATGGAACCCGCACTACGGCAGCTTACACCCGCCGCATTTCGTGTTACCGTTACCGATTGGATTTCCGATGCCACCGCTGACTGCCACTTTGATGTCCTACAATGAGGAAGCGGACTTGCCGCGCGCGCTCGCCTCGCTCGCGGGCATTGCCGACGAAATCATTCTGGTGGATTCCGGCTCCACGGATCGCACCATCGAAATTGCGCAATCCTTCGGCGCCCGCGTCTACTCGCGCAAACTGGACAGCTTTGCCGAACAAAAAAATTACGCCACTTCCCTCGCCTCACACGACTGGATTCTTTCCCTGGACTGCGACGAAGAACTAAGTCCCGAACTGCGCGCCTCCATGCTTGCCTGGAAAGAAAAAACGCCCGACAAAAATGGCTATGAAATATTGCTGCTGACAAATTATCTGGGCGGATGGATCCGCCATTCCGGCTGGTACCCGGAATATAAATTGCTCCTTTATCGCCGTGACAAAGGAAAATTTGTAAGCGCTCTGCATGAGCGCGTTCACCTGGAAGAAGGCTCTCCCGGTCGCATGCAGGGCCAAATGTTTCATTACACGATTCGTACTCTTGCCGAGCACAGGGCGAAGCTGGATGCCATGACGACATTGGCCGCAGAAGACATGTTTGCGCGTGGATACAAGTTTTGGCGCCCCGCGATGTTTTTTGCCGCGCCGTGGACCATCATTCAACGACTCGTATTTCAGGGCGGCATTCTGGACGGACGCCGCGGTTGGCTGATCGCGTGGTTTTCCGCAAAATATATTTACGTTAAATATCGCAAACTCGGCCAACTCCTCGCTGGCCAACAGCTTTCGCGCCGGTCCTGGCCCAGTCCCGGCGGCGTGTAATAATGCGTCCACTTCTCGTTGACCTAGGCCGGGATTACCGCGGAGGACAAGATCAGGCTTTACTGCTCTTGAAAGGGCTCGTGGCACAAGGCCACGCCCCGGAATTAATCACCATTCGCGGCTCTCTTCTCGCCCTGCGCGCGCAAAGCGTCGGCATCCATGTGCACTCCGTCGAAAAGCGCTGGAGGCGCCTCGCCTCTGTCTTTGCAATTCGAGAACTGCTTTCTCGCCGCAGAGTGGATATCGTCCATGCGAACGAGCCGCATTCGTTAACCTCCGCGTGGCTCGCCAGAGCGCATCATCGTGTTCCGCTCGTTGCCTCGCGCCGTGTTATTTTTCCGCTTTCCAAAAGTGCGGTGTCTCTGGCCCGCTATCGCGCCGCTGTAAAAATAATTGCAGTGTCACAATGCGTATCGTCCGCGCTCATCAACTCCGGCCTGCGAGCCGGCGATATTACGGTCATTTCTGACGGCGTTCCCGCCGGAAGCTTGTCTTCGCAAGCCGACCGCGCCGAAGCCCGGCGAAGCATGGGGATAGAACCGGATGCCTTGCTCATCGGCTGCATTGCCGCCCTAACCCCCGACAAAGGGCAGGAGATTCTAATCCGCGCCTTTGCTCAGGTCCGCGCTCGTTTTCCGGGTTGTCAATTGCTACTCGTCGGGGATGGACCTTGCCGAGCAAAACTTGAGGCGCTCGTGCCTGAACTCGACCTCAATGGCGCAGTTCACTTCACAGGCTTCCTCGAGAACTTGCAAAACGCATACGCAGCCATCGACTTATTTGCATTTCTGGCGCAGGCAGAAGCTCTGGGCACGGCGTTGCTTTTAGCTATGGCGAATGGCTTGCCAGTGGTGGCAAGCGCGCTCGGAGGCATTCCCGAAATCGTGGAAGATGGAAAAAATGGCGCGCTGATTAAAAACCAAACTCCCGAGGCCGTTGCATCCGCGATCGTGCGAATTTTCGGCGATTCCGCATTCTCTGCGCGAATGGGCAGCGCCGCAAGGGAAACAATTCTCGCGCGCTTCTCTCAGGAGATAATGGTCAATCAAACGCTCCGCCTGTATGAGCAACTCGTGGCAGGCCGAACAATCCAAGTAAGTTAATACTTCAGGTAGAACCCATCTACCGTCTTGTAAATGGTTCACCACTTATTTGGTTCAACTTCAGGGGCTAAAGCTCTTATTTTATTTAAATCCCTCAATGTCGCGGCTGAAGCCGCGACCCACAAAGATATGTCTGACGCAGCCTGGAATGAATTCAATTTAATGTAATCTCATTTGCAATTTGCAATTCCCACATCGCAGATCAGTGCATGCTTTGCGAACCACGAATCACCAGTCACCAGTCACCGCCCCACCAGACACACCAAAAGCGCCTGTCATCCCGTTCCCGCGGAATGTCAGGCGCTTCTGGGTAAAAACTTACGCCAGTTGTTTGCCTTCTTCGCGTGTCCCTCCTATCCTTGCAGCGGTTTCCCTGAGCCGACTGGGGCGGTAACCACCCACCGGCCAATGGGCTCTAGGAACTCAAGTCCGATGACATAGCCATCGGGATGCGGCCGGCAATACGCCACACGCGCTAAAGCGCGAAAATCGCCGGGCAACGATTCAAAATTCAATACCTGATTACGATTCCAGCGGCGAGCGCTTGGCACGCGCGCTCCTCGCGAACTGACGTCCTCCGTAAAGGTCGTCTCCACGCAGGCGGCCGATTCGCGCTCGGAAATGTGGACCGCCACCGTCATCGGAATTCTTTTTTCGAGTCGCGTGATATCAAAAGTTGCAGGCATCTCTTCCTCTATGGCCGGATCCGGTCGCAACCCGGTAGATTGAGCTCTTTACAGGCAAGCCGCGATACGAGCTAAAGTGCGCATCCCATCCGGCCGTCGTTTCATTCCGTACAAAGCTTTGTCCGCCACGTTGAGCAAGGCATCAATCGTTTCTCCATCTTTTGGGAAAACGGCGGCTCCAACACTTACGGTGACGCGAGGAAATTCACCATCTTCGGACACGCGCTCGCATATCCGGCGCCCTACTGCCTCTGCCGCTTCCTTATCCGCTTCTGGCAGCACCACGGCGAACTCATCCCCTCCGTAGCGCGCGGCAGTGTCCGTCGCTCGCGAATGCACTCGCAGCACTTGCGCCAAGCGGCAGATCGCGCGGCTACCCACCAGATGCCCGTGAACATCGTTGATCGTTTTGAGGTCGTCCATATCCAGCAATAAAATGGAAAAGGGCCGAGCGGTGCGCCGCGAACGCTGGATTTCAGCATCCATTACATTAATCAGCGTCCCGTAATTCGAAAGGCCAGTCAGGGAATCCGTCACCGCAAGGCGCCGGACTTGTTCGAACAAACGCGCGTTGTCCAGCAGCGCCCCGCCCAGGACAAGGACGTAGCTGCCCACTTTTAATAGTTGGGCGATCATGAAAGGAGCGTCCATCAACCTTTCCGATTGAGTGGAAAGCACATGGCAAGCCACGTTCATCCAGATGGCAGCGCAGAATAACGAATCGAACGGGGAGGGATTGCGCCGCGAATAGCGGCTGAACCCTATCGCCGCCATCGTAAAAAAGACCGCCGGCAGTACGTCCCCTGGCCTGGAAATGATTGCCTTGGGGTGCATCACCTGGGCTAGCGGAGACCACAAGTAAGCAACACTCGTGGCATAAGCCACGGCCACAACGGCGAATAGCGCTACAGCAATTTCTTTGCTGGGTTCACGTGAATTCGGAACCCGGCGCTCCACAACCAGGGCAACGATTAGCACGAGAGCCAGCAAGGTCCGGCTGACCATCCAGGTAAGCGGAATCCGAACCTGGCTGTAAGCGTCATACGTATACACATCGTAAAAATTAAATGTAGCAGCCGTTTCGATCACACCGGAAAGAACGAATCCAAACGCAAGAATGAGCGTCAGGCGGTCATGCGTTCCGCGAAACCGCACCATGGCATTCGCCGCGTAAGTGAAGCACAGCAGACTGCCGACGATTTGCAGGTAGGAATAGAATAAGGGTTCGGAGGTAAAGGGAAGTTGTCTGAGCCAGACAACAAATATCAGGAACGCTGCCGCGCCCAATATCCCCAGAAACCACCGAAGTCGAAAACTCCACACCTGAATTTGACTTAGCGCACTCACCGCTCCCCCAGTTGAGCAGTTCGTTAGGCCTAATTTCTTAGTACGCAGTGAGAGGAGCAAGTTCAGTGCCGATTTGGCCAAGTTTTTATTTTCTTTGCATGTGATTCATACGATTGAAGTTATTAATGAGAGGTGTCTGGCAGTCGGTGGAAGCGGCAGCGCGATTCCCGTGAAATGGGTAGAATCGTTACATTGACTCCTCAACCATTCTCATTTTGAAACACACTAGTAGCAAGTTTGACACTACCGCGCTTCAGATTGCGGATGGCATTAGAATTTTGTGAGATTGCAGCACTTGAATTTAACTTTATTAAAAACTTTTCAGACAGACCGGTCCCTTTTGGGAAACGCACAAGGAAAATTCTCCTTTGTGCTATTCAATGCACACTTTTGGCGAAAGTTTTTGGAAAACTGATCCCAGTCGTTAGACGAAGGAGCGTCTGAAACGGTGGTTAAATCTTTGGCACTGGCGGAGGAAGATCTCGAGCTTCCTGTTTGTCTTGAAAACAGGTTTTGTGCGCACCATCGCAAAAAGGTTTTTTGGCGGAATGTCCGCAGCGGCACAGGACAATCATTGTACGCCCGCCCAGACCGTACGGCTTGCCTTCCATATCCACCAACTCAAAATCCCCTTCAATGGCCAGTGGACCGTCGTTCCGAACTCTGATTTTTGTCGAAGGCATTATTGTTCTTTCGTCTGGGCCCGCTACTCGAAACGTTCATCGGCATTGCAATCTGACGATCGAGAAGCGGGTCCGAATTTTTCTCTTAGTACTTGGGCATTTTCGGATCGACTTCATCCGCCCATGCCAAAATCCCGCCCTTAAGGTTCAGCAGCTTTTTAAAACCAGCTGTCTTAAGAAAATGAATGGCGTCGGCCGAACGCTTTCCGCTGCGGCAGTGCACAACCATTTCCACCGAGCTGTCCAATTCATTCACCCGGCGGGTCAGTTCGCCGAGCGGAATCAGTTTGCCATTTAAATTGCAAATCTGATACTCGTGAGGCTCGCGCACGTCCAGCAAAAATGGCTTGTCGCCGCGATCCTGCCGTGCTTTCAATTCCGTTGGTGTGATTTCCTGAATACCTTCCGTCATTGCAGGGGTTTCCTCTCCTCGAATTCCGCAGAATTCTTCGTAATCGATCAATTTTGTAATCGTGCGGTGATCGCCGCACATCGGGCATTCCGGATTTCGCTTCAATTTCAGTTCGCGGAAACGCATAGCCAGCGCATCGAATAGCAAGAGACGCCCAACCAGCGAATCGCCCGTGCCCAGAATCAACTTGATTGTTTCCATCGCCTGGATCGAGCCGACTATACCGGGCAGAACGCCCAGCACACCGCCCTCGGCGCATGAAGGAACGAGTCCCGGTGGAGGTGGCTCAGGATACAAGCAGCGATAGCATGGCCCGCCCGGATACCCAAATACGGTAGCTTGCCCTTCAAATCGGAAAATCGAACCATACACATTAGGTTTGCCGAGCAGCACGCAAGCGTCATTCACCAGAAAGCGCGTGGGGAAATTGTCTGTGCCGTCGACGATAATGTCGTAATCACGGAACAGTTCGAGCGCGTTGTCGCTGGTCAAGCGCGTTTCGTAGGAAACGATTTCGATGTCCGGGTTCAGCGCCGAAAGCCGCGCCTTGGCCGCCTCGGATTTCGGTTTGCCCACATCGGCCGTCGTGAACGTCACCTGCCTCTGCAAATTCGACGAATCGACAACGTCGAAATCTACGAGCCCAAGGTGCCCAACGCCCGCCGCGGCTAGATAAAGTCCGAGCGGCGCTCCCAACCCGCCCGTGCCGATCGTAAGCACGCGCGCTTTCTTCAGCTTTAGCTGCCCCTCCATACCGACTTCCGGCATGATCAAATGGCGGCTATAGCGCTGAATTTCTTCCCTGGAAAGCTTCACATCCTGCTGTTTCATAGCGTCCGTCTGAATTGCCACGTACGTTCTCCTCTAATTTCTTCTCATATCTTCGCGAATTTCGCGGCCTTGCTAATTCTTTTGCGCGCCGCCGCCGGCGATCGACGGCACGATGCTTACCGTGTCGCCATCTTTCGTTTTCGTGTTTTCCTTCTCCAGGAAACGGATGTCTTCGTCATTTACGTAGACGTTCACGAAACTGCGAATTTTTCCTTCATCCGTGAACAAATGCTTTTTCAACTCGGAGTACGTACCGGTCAGGCCGCTAAGCGCCTCACCCACGGTGGCCGCATTACATTCGAAGCTGGATTGCTTCCCGGTAAATTGGCGAAGCGGCGTTGGAATCATAACCTTTACGGCCATACGTACGTTTCTCCTTATTGATTTCAGGGTGTCTGGCATCCGCGCGCTAATTAAATCTGCAAGAGCAACTCGCCGCATCCTGCTCATATTAAAAAAAACCAAGATATCGGATGCGCTAGCATCCATTTAGGGTTCAAGCACGGGCTTCAGAACGGAAGCACAAAACTACTTCTCATCCCCCGCAACCCGTTCCGCGACAACCACTTCCGGCTGAAACTTAGACCGATCGTCCTCCAGCTGCCAGGACGTCAAATCCTTTGGCACGCCACTGTCGACGCTCACAATAACGTAGCTATACCACGGCCACGCATGGTCCCTGTCAAATTCGCTCGGCCGGGCCGGATGATCGGGGTGGGAATGATACCACCCCAGAAGGTCAAGTCCACGCTCCGTTGCGGCACGCTCGGCCGCACGGAAATCTTCAGGCGTAATCGAAAAGCGATTGCGCGGAGAATCGTCCCGCCGGTTAATCAGTGGAAACAGGGCGCGCACTTCCCGCCCCGCCGCATCGTTATCTGTCCCCAGCATAGCGCCGCAGCACTCATTCGGGTAATCCTTCGCGCCGTGGTCGCGGATTTCTTTTTCCAGGTTTTTCGCCAGCAGCAACATCGATCGGTTCTCCGATGCAATTCGGTTTCTTACACTTCGTCCCAGAAACGCTCGCTTAGGTACTTTGAACCTGAGTCCGGGAGAACTGTCACGATCACTGCACGCTCATCCGCGCCGAGCCTGGAGGCCACCATGAAGCATCCTTCAAGCGCGGCGGCGGCGCTTGGGCTCAGCAATAATCCCTCTTCCTGCGCGGCGCGTTTTACAAGGCGATACGCCTCTTCCGTGCCTACTTCCAGATTGGCGTCGGCAAGTGTCGGGTCATAAATGGGCGGCACAATCGCGGTGGCCATGTGCTTCCACCCTTCCAGCCCGTGAAACGAAGCATCCGGTTGCAAACTGATGCACCGAATCGCGGGATTTAATTCCTTGAGACGGCGCGTGTTGCCCATGAACGTACCGCTCGTGCCAAGGCCTGCGACAAAGTGCGTAATTCGCCCGCCGGTTTGCTCCCAGATTTCGTTGGCAGTGGTTTTGTAATGCGCACGCCAGTTGGAATCATTGCCGTACTGATCGGGATAAAAATATTTGTCCGGCTCGGCAGCGATAATTTCGCGCGCCCGAATAATCGCTCCGTCGGACCCTTCGTCTCCTGGAGTGAAGACCAGTTCCGCGCCAAAAGCTTTGAGGATTTTTTTGCGCTCTTCGCTGGCGCTTGTCGGAAGGCACAACTTCACGCGATAGCCCAGAGCGGAGGCAATCATGGCGTAGGCAATCCCCGTATTTCCGCTTGTCGCGTCCAGAATCGTCTGGCCGGGCTTCAATTTTCCGGTGCGTTCCGCATCGCGAATCATTTCCAGTGCCGGGCGATCCTTCACCGAGCCGCCGGGATTGAACCATTCCGCTTTGCCGTAAAACTCGGCGTTCGGAAAGTTTGGTCCGAGCCTCTCCAGGCGCAACAGCGGTGTATTCCCGATGCAATCGAGCACCTTGCGCCCAATGAGTTTCTTATTCGGAGATGCCTCGACCGAAACGGTTCTATTTACTGTGGTCATAGATCACAATATTTTCTGCCTTCAACCGTGAGACTCGCGAAGGGCTTTTGAACTAACGTAAAGACCATTCCCCTCGAACGAAACCGGATGGCTTCATCGTATTTACATAATTTAGCATAATCTTCCCCAAATCTGTGGCGGTCCGAGCGTAATCGACTCTCAGGCATCTCCTCCTTTCTCCTCCTTTCCTTGAGGCCTCTGTGTTAAAGCCTTTTCCAGGTTCGGAAGTCAAAAACTTAACACATAGAACACAGAGAAAAGAGGAGGGCCACGGAGAATTGGGCGAAGAACATTTGTGAGTTGCTCAAATGAAATTGGTCTTTACAGCGAAACTTGCCGCCCGTATTCTTGAGGACTATGTGGAATGTGAAAGATAAGTTTCCGGCGAAGTTGATGGACGCGTTGTCCACCGCGGGCTTTCTAGTAAGCAGCACGGGCGGCGTGATGCGCGTTGAAAAATATGGCAGTGGCGCGGAATTCCGGCGCACTTCGGATGACCATTACACGATGACGATTTTGCCCACCATCCTCTTGAATGGGCAATTCGTGCGCCTGTGGGATGCAGGCTACCAGAAATTTCTGCTCACGGACGACGGCAGAAAATTTCCCGCGCACGCGGAGCAGCTCGTCAACATGCGCAAATTTAATGAGGAACTGCGAACCGCTCTCGGCGTCCCCACGTATTACAACGAAGCACTCGGCTCAACTTCCCTGGTTTCCGTCTATGACCGCGTAAAAGGCCGCACAGGCGATGTGCCCGATAAAACGGTTGGCGTGAAACCCATCACAGGGCATTAAGAATCAAAATTCCTGCAAATCATCTGGCTCTATCGAAATCCAGGATCGAACAGCGGAATTTACATTCCGCCGGGGTCTGCTGTAGCCCGCCTCTGAAGAGGCGGGCTACAGCAGGCCGGACAATCCTTGAAAATTTCGACGGCGTGAAGCCTTCACATGAAATTACTTAGCTGGTCGCGGCTTCACGCTGCGACCTCTACATACGCAGAAAAATCATTCGGAATTTGAAGAGGCGTCGCGCAACTGCCTGCGGAACTGCGCGGCGTCGACCCGATGCTTGGCGACTTTTCTCGCGCCGAGGAAAATGACCGGGACATCGTAATCGTAGCGCGCGTGAAGTTCCGGATCTTCGTCAATATTGATTTCCGTGAGGCGGCCGCCGACCGCTTTCAGAAGAGGCGCGATTTGCGCTTTTGCTTCTTCGCACAGGTGGCAGCCGGGGCGCGAATAAATCGTCGCGTCGCGAGGCCCGCCAAGTTGCAAGCGGCCATCCTCCGTTCTCACGAATGTGTCCGGCGCATCTCCGCGCCGCAACCATCCTCGTTCGACGAGTTGCAGCAGGCTATCCTTCACGCCGGAAAGTTCGACAAAATCGGCCACCATGAGCAAACGTGCGCCATGCAGGTCGAAAGCCCTTAGAATTTTGCGTTCCATTTCATCCATCACAGCGCTATTTGTATCCCAGATTAATCATTACGGGAAGCGCCCTGGCGCCTCCTCCAAACTCTCCGGTTTTCTCCTCTTTTCTCTGTGCCCTCTGTGTTAAAGCTTTTTCGGGGTTGGGAGGGCAAAGACTTAACACAGAGAACGCAGAGGAAAGAGGGGAAAACCGCAGACGCTTGAGTTTATTCCGGGCAATTTGAAATGGACGAGACGCCTTGCGGCTTGTGTTGCGGCGGCGCACGTGGTAAATCGGGAAGGTGAACTATAGTGAGGATTGAAATTCATGGCTGACGCAATCGCGTTGATCGACGATTTATTTTTCCTGGCCAAGGTGCACCAAACGGCCAAGCTCACGGACGTAACGATCGAGACGGCCTCCACGGGCGAGCAACTGCTGAAAGCGGCGGAGGGCAGCCCCGCGGCTCTGATCATGGTGGACCTGAACGCGAGGCAGGGAGCGCTCGACGCCGTGGAAAAATTGTGCGCCGCAAACGGCTCAGGCAACCCGCGGCGCGTGATTGCGTTTCTATCTCATGTGCAAACAGACTTGGCAGAACGCGCGCGCGCCGCGGGATGCGCGGAAATTATGCCCCGATCCAAATTCACTCAAAATCTTGCCGAAATTTTGCGCGGAGCGAAGTCATGAGTAGGACAGGCTTCAGCCTGTCTGCTTTTCCCATGAGCCAGGCAAAAATAAAACCAGACAGGCTGAAACCTGTCCTACCAGGGCTCGGCCTAGCACTATTTTTGCTTTTCACAGACTGTGTGCCGCCAGCTCTCGCGCAATCTCAGCAACCGATGGCAACACCCCCTGAAACCGCGCTTTCCGACACACTTTCCGCAGCTTGCCGCCAGGACTCTCCGGCGTTCGGAAATTCGTTAACCGCCGAAAATGCGGCAGCCTTCAAAACTCTGCCGAGCCCGCAACGCACGGCAATGATGAAGCGGTTTGTGCTGCTCGAAGAGCCGGGCAGACCGCTGCTCTCGACGAGCAATAGCGGGCAAAGAATCGTTCGCTGCGAAAGCCCGAGTTTTACAACCGAAATGCGCCTCGACCCGGCAAAGGTGCGCGAAAACCTCGCTTTTATCCCCATGGAAATTCCCATCACCGGTGAGGAACCGCGCAAAGTCACGGTTGGTTTGGTGCGCGAAGGCGGAAGCTGGAAACTTCTCTCGGTCGGACTGATTCTGCTCGACGTGCCTGCCATGGCCAAGCAATGGGCACAGGCCGACATGGATGCGAATGAAGACATCGCCATCGCCGATTTGCGTTCCGTTGCCGCCGCGGCGATTACCTATCGCAATGCATATGGGGTTTTGCCCGAAACGCTCGCGGCGCTCGGCCCCGCTCAGGCCGATGGCGTTTCGCCGGATGCTGCAGGGCTGCTGGATAAAGCTTTGGCCGCAGGGGAAAAAGACGGCTACACATTCCGTTACGCAATCGTGCCCGCAACCGACTTTGCGCTGGGGGAAGACTCAGGCAAGGCAGTAAACTTCTCCATTGCATGTTCGCCCATAGAATACGGCAAGATGGGACGGCGATCGTTCTTCCTGGACTCGTCCGGAATCTTGCGTGGCGCGGACAAGAAGGGCGGCGTCGCGGACCGCACGGACCCGCGCATCGGACCGTCCTAACCCCGTCGCCTTTGCATCACACTCAACCAACAATCTTCTTGCTAGCGGTACCCCGCTGATTCACAATTATTCTACCCTTCCGATATTCGCGCTGGAATCCGCGCGGAATCCCTTACCTAAATGAATGCCGGCGCAGATGTGCGTTCTGCGAATTTGAGCGCAAAAATGTTTGAGCAATCCGATCAGCCCATTATTCACCCTGATCCCTCGAATGAGGGATCGTTAACCAACGAGATTCCCGAACGCCGAAGGCTCGCTCGCTATTCTTTTAGTGCCGTAGCTGAGGCTTTTGAACTTCGCTCGCAAGCGCGTGTAACAGGACGATGCTCTGATTTGAGTATGGGTGGGTGTTACGTCGATACGATGGCTCCCTTCGCAGTGGACTCCACGCTACGAATCACGATTCAACACGACTCACGCGAATTCCAGTCCTTGGCCACCGTGTCCTATTGCCATCCCTCCATGGGAATGGGTATTAAATTCACTGAAACTAAGCCTGAATTCAGGAGCGTGTTGCGCTATTGGGTTGCGGACCTCAGCGGCGAACCAATTCCCAAACCCGAGACCGTAGAAGCGCCTTCCAGCATGATTCAATCGAGTGATGCTGATTCCAACATTCGTCTGGTTCTGAACGAACTGATCACTCTGCTTGTCCGAAGAAAAGTGATTACGGAGATGGAAGGTGCGGAATTATTGTTTCGTGCGTTTCGGTGAACGTTTAGGAGCGCTCTCTTCTCAAATTGATTCAATCTCTTCGGCTCCCTTGTAGCTCGCCTCTTCAGAGGCGAGGGTTTAAATGAAAGTGCGAAGCCATACTGACATCTTCCGTGCGCGCGCCGCTTGTCAAATGTTGCTCCCCGAACTTCGATAGCCTTATTTATTTTAGCGTTAGAGCAGGACATGGCCTAAATCCCCGCCTCTGAAGAGGCGGGCTACAGCAATTCTGGCAAGGGAGACGGTTTGGCGATAACATGGCACGTTACGCCATGCCCCTTTGCCGCCGTCATTTTTTTCGCGTTGTTTGGATTGCAGCTGCCACGTTCGCAGCAGCAACAGTGCAGGCTTCCTCGAATTCAACAACGCCAGTTTATTTTTCCGGCCAGATCGCCACGCAAACAACCGCTCCCGTGGGCCCGCCGCTTCCCGTTTTTGAAATGCATAGCGGCTTCTGGTCCAACTTGCACCACTTTCTTTACCTTCAATCGCGGCTCTTGAAATCCGGGTCGCCCGCTACGCAAACAGGTCGCGGCGAAGCGCAGCCTGACGAACTTCCCGTCTCGCTCATTGGCTTTCCGGAAGCGGAAATTCACGCCTGGCTGGATGCGGTCGCGTTCTACTCCAAGGATCTTGGAAAACGCGACCTTTCGCTCAATGGCGACATGGAAATCATTAGCAATCAACTTTCCTTGATGGAAACTTGCCCCGATCTTGAAGGAAAAACGACTCCCTATTGCAAGTCCGGTTTGCGTCCCGACCTAGTAGAAGCCCTGGAACGCGCTGCGCCAGTTTTCCGCGCTCACTGGTGGGAGCAGCAGGATCACGCCAACCGCGAATGGATTTCCCAGGTTGCGCCGCTGATCCAAAAAATGGGCGTGGAACTTTCCGGCCAGCTTGCGGACGTTTATCAAAGGCCCTGGCCGTCGCAGCGCATCCGCGTGGATGTCGTGTGGTACGCAGGTCCGTTCGGCGCATATTCATTTCTCGATCCCATGCACATAACGATTTCAAGCCATGACCCGCGCAATCGCGGCGTGTACGGATTTGAGGTGTTGTTTCATGAAGCCTCACACGCCGTGGCTGGTTCCGTGACATCGGCGATTGCCCACGATTTCCGGGAGCGCGATAAACCCATTCCGCGCGATTTCTGGCACGCGCTCCTGTTTTACACAACGGGCGAGATCGTGCGCCGCGACATCGAATACGGCTCGATGACCTTCACGAGCGAGCAAAAAAACGGCGCCTCCGAATATCTGCCCTATGCCGCGCGCTACGGCCTCTATTCCGGTTCTTGGGAACACTTTCGCGCTCTGCTCGACCTGTACTGGCTGCCCTATCTGGACGGCCGGGTCTCATTCGATACCGCCATGAACCGCATGGCCGCGGATATGTAACGCCAACTTTCAGGTTGGCAGTCCGAGAAATATCGGAGGCGCAGGAAGTGACGACTAAAAGTCATTCGAACTCCTTCGGCCAACCGCCCGCTCCAATTGTCCGCAATCGCCGAGTGTGCTACTCTTTTGCACTCAAAGTGCGGTTTTCTGTAACTAGATTCCGCCCCAGTTGTTCCTCTCTGGAATACGGGTGTGGCGCCGGTCGTCTGCGACTTCAGTGTGCCTGGCAATCAATCAGGCCAGGGTGATTTTGTGGCTGCCTGCCCAGTTCAGAGAAATATTGAAAGGGAGTGAACGCAGAACCCAATGCCGACGAAACCAGTTACCGGCAAAGATTTAGAGATTAAATTGGCGCATTCGCCGGATTCCGATGACGCTTTCATGTTCTACGGCATGGCGACGCAGAAGGTGCGGACGCCCGGACTTAAGTTTACTCATGTGCTCGCCGACATCGAAACACTGAATCAGGCCGCTCACCAGGAAATCTATGATGTGACGGCACTTAGCTTTGGCGCTTACCCATATTTGCGGGACAAGTATGTCCTGCTGGATTGCGGCGCTAGCTTTGGCGAAGGCTACGGGCCCATCGTCGTTTCGCAGCATCCCATGAAGCGCCAGGACCTGACCAAGTGCCGTATCGCTGTTCCCGGCTTGCAGACTTCCGCTTACCTGGCATTGCGCTTGTACCAGCCAAACGTTGAGGCCGTGGTCGTCCCCTTCGACCAGATTCTGGACGCGGTGAAGAATTCCGTGGTCGATGCCGGACTCCTGATCCACGAAGGGCAGCTGTATTTCCCTCAGATGGGGCTGCATAAGGTCGTCGATCTGGGACAGTGGTGGCTTGAACAATCGGGCTTGCCCCTGCCGCTCGGGGGAAACGCAGTTCGCCGCTCTTTGGGCCGCACCGTGGGATTGCAGATCGCCCGTGCCATCCACGAAAGCGTTTCGTATGGCCTGGAACATCGCGAAGCCGCGGTGAACTATGCCATGCAATTCGCGCGTGAAATGGAAACCGAAATGGCCGACAAATTTATCGGCATGTATGTGAACAACTGGACGCTTGGCTACGGCGATCGCGGCCGTCAGGCGGTCAACGAATTTCTGCGGCGCGGCGTGAGCGACGGTTTGATTCCCGGGTCTCCCGATGCCGAGTTTTTGCAGGAAGATTAATTTCCGGAAAAGCGCGGATTTAAAATTTTCAGTTTGATTTTGCATTCCACCGCCCGGCAGGAATCGCGCGCCTTGACGCTTGTCAGGGCATCGCTTAGAGTCGAAACGAATTGATTTGAAATCAAACAGGGCCCGCACATCGTGAAGATGCAACGCATTCTTTCCACATATCTTTTTGTAAATCGCAAATTAACCGCCGAGCTGTTGGGCGAATTGGCGCGCGCAGGGGCTTCCGCGATCGAATTATTTTGCTCGCGCGGGCATTTTGACTACCGCTCGAGTGACGACGCGCGCGAGCTGGGCTCGTGGCTCTCGGGAAATCATCTCACGCTGCATTCCATTCATTCGCCGACAAATCGCGATTTTCAACTCAACCGCGATAGCGGCGCGCCGCTCTCCATCATCGATCCCGAACGTTTGCGGCGCCAGGAAGCTGTGGACGAAATCAAACGAGCCCTTGACCTCGTGGAGCAGATTCCCTTCCGTTATTGCATTCAACATGTAGCACGGCAACGCGATGTTCCCGACGAGCGAAAGTGGGATGCCGCGTTCAGTTCGCTCGAGCATTTGTCTTTGTTTGCGCGGCAGCGCGGCGTTACGCTGGCCATTGAAAATACGCCGGGCGAAATGGCTACTCCCGTGAACCTGAAAAATTTTCTGGAGCAAACGCGCTTGTCGAATGTGAAGCTTTGCTTTGACGCCGGGCACGCGCATCTCGAAGGCGGTGCGCAGGAAGCGCTGGAATCTGTTCGCGATCTGGTGGTGACCACGCACATGCATGACAATCGCGGCGAACGCGACGATCATCTGCTGCCGTATGAGGGAACGATCGATTGGAGCACGATGCTTGCGGCGCTACCGGACGGTGTGCCGCTAGTTCTCGAATTAAAAGAACCCGCTGCAGCGGCAGGTTCCTCCGAGGTGCAGGCATTTGCGGAAACGTTGCGCGGGGTGCAACCCGTATTCGACAAATTTGAAGAGGAACGCGCGGAGGCGAATTAGTGGCGCGGGCTTCAGCCTGCGGGGTTTTGTCCTTGCAAGGCGTAAATTCCGCAGGCTGAAGCCCGCGCCACATAAACCGAAAGAAACTACATGCCAATTGTATCGATTCAAGACGTGGGCAAGTATGACGGGCAGGAAGTTACGCTGCGCGGATGGCTTTATAATTTGCGCGAAGCCGGCAAACTTCTATTTCCTATCTTTCGCGATGGCACGGGAACGATCCAGGGCGTGGTCTCACTGAAAGATCAGCCTGTGGCGTTTGAAGCTTTGCGCGGCCTGACGCAGGAATCCAGCGTGATCGTCGCAGGAAAAATTCGCGCGGATAAGCGTGCGCCCGGCGGATTCGAAATTCAGATGACCGCGCTGGAAGTTGTGCAGCGCGTCCCCTCCGATACGCCTTATCCCATTCAGCTGAAGGAACACGGCGTCGATTTTCTTTTGGATCATCGCCACCTGTGGATACGCACGCCGCGCCAGGCCTCGATTCTGCGCATTCGTGCGGAGGCCGTGCGAGCCGCGCACGAATACATGGCTTCGCAGGATTACATCCTGACGGAAGCGCCTATCTTTACGCCCGCGGCATGCGAAGGCACGACCACGCTTTTCGAAGTCCAGTACATTGACGATGAAAAGGCGTACCTGACGCAGTCCGGCCAGCTTTACGTGGAAGCCACGGCCATGGCGCTGGGCAAGGTCTACACCTTCGGGCCTACATTTCGCGCGGAAAAATCCAAGACGCGCAGGCACCTCACCGAATTCTGGATGCTGGAGCCGGAAGCGGCGTATGCACACCTGGAAGATGTGATGGCGCTGGGCGAAGGCCTCGTCTGCCACGTCGTGCAATCGGTGCTGAAAAATCGCTCACGCGAACTGGAAGCGATTGGCCGCGACACCACAAAGCTCGCCAACGTTACCGCTCCTTTTCCACGCATCACCTACGACGAAGCGATTGAAATTCTGCAGAAGCGCGGCAACCCGGCGAAATGGGGCGACGATTTTGGCGGCGATGAAGAAACAATTCTTTCCAGCGCGTATGACCGGCCGGTGATGGTGCACCGCTATCCCGCCGCGATGAAAGCGTTTTACATGCAACCCGATAAGGACCGCCCCGAACTTGCGCTGGGTTTCGACATGCTTGCCCCGGAAGGCTACGGCGAAATTATTGGCGGAGGCGAACGCGTGGCGGATTACGATCTACTTTTAAAACGCCTGCGGGAACACAATCTGCCGGAAGAAGCCTTTCAGTGGTATCTGGACCTGCGACGGTACGGCAGCGTGCCGCACGCGGGGTTTGGCCTGGGGCTGGAACGCACGGTGGCATGGATTTGCGGAACTGAGCACATTCGTGAAGTCATTCCCTTCCCACGCATGATCTACAGAGTCTATCCTTAAACCCGCCGCAGTCCCGCTGGTACGGGACAAGCGCGGCCGATAAAAAATATGCCGCAAAAAATCAGGATTATCGGTGTTCCGATGGACCTTGGCCAAAGCCGCCGCGGGGTGGACATGGGTCCCTCGGCGCTGCGCGTGGCGGGATTGCAATCGCGCCTGAAACAGTTAGGCCACACGGTCGATGATATTGGAAATGTGTATGTGAGGCAGCCGGAAGAGCAGCCGTACGGCGAAAAGCGCGCCAAATATCTTCACGAAATTGCAGAGACCTGCCGCGGCCTGGCGGAGATGACCGAAAATTCGCTTGCGGAAGGTTTTTTTCCGCTGGTGCTCGGCGGAGATCATTCGCTGGCCGTGGGTTCTTTTTCCGGCGTATCGAACTATTTTCGCGCGCAATCCAAACGCGTCGGCTATTTGTGGCTCGATGCGCATGGAGACATGAACACGCCGGACAGTTCGCCTTCTGGCAACATTCACGGCATGCCTCTCGCGGCGATTATGGGTTATGGAGCACCGGAGTTGGTTGAGCTGCTCGGGTACAAACCGAAAGTCGAGCCGCGCAACGTAGTGCTCGTAGGCGTGCGTGATCTCGATCCGAAGGAGCGGCGCCTGATCAAGGAATCCGGCGTGCACGTTTTCACCATGCGCGATATTGACGAGCGCGGCATGCGCGACGTGATGAACGAAGCGCTGCGATTTGTGAGCGACGATACGGACGGCGTGGCCGTGAGCCTCGATCTGGATTTTGTCGATCCGGATGACGCGCCTGGTGTCGGAACTCCAGTGCGCGGCGGCGTGACGTATCGCGAAGCGCATTTAGCGCTGGAGATTATCGCGGATAGCGAAGCGATGGTGTCGCTCGAAGTCGTCGAAATTAATCCGGTGATTGATTTACATAATCAGACCGCGCTCTTGGGCGTGGAGATGGTGCTATCCGGATTAGGAAAGAAAATTTTGTAGCAGGTTTCAGTGGCGCGGGCTTCAGTCTGCGGAGGTTGGTACTTGCAAGGCCTAACCTAACCCCCGCAGGCTGAAGCCCGCGCCACTCAAATCCGCACCAACGGACTGCGTTATTTATGACCACTGAAAAAAAACGGCTGCGTATTGGCATTTTATTTGGCGGGCGCTCGGGCGAGCATGAAGTCTCGCTGATCTCCGCAGCGTCGGTAATTTCCGCACTCGATCCAGAAAAATACGAAGCTGTGCCCATCGGCATCTCGAAAGAAGGCCGGTGGCTCGCTGGAACCGCGGCGCACAAGATGCTACCACCGTTCCCGGAAAGCGCTCACGGCAAGCCCGCGCTGGGCGAAGTTCTGCGCACGGGCGAAAGCGTAATGCTTTCCGCCGACCCAAATGTCGCCGCGCTCGTTCCCGCAAACAATTCTCGAACGGATGCGTTGCACGTGGACGTCGTATTCCCCGTGCTGCACGGCACGTTTGGCGAGGATGGCGCCGTTCAGGGTTTGCTCGACCTTGCCGGACTTCCGTATGTCGGCTCCGGAGTCCTCGGCTCAGCGGTCGGAATGGACAAAGATGTTCAGAAGCGATTGTTCCTGCAGGCCAAGCTGCCTGTCGGCGAATTTATGGCGGTCCCGCGCTCGCAGTGGGAGAAGTCGCCCGCGAGAGTCCTGCGCGAAATTCGCAAGAAATTCCGCTTCCCCGTTTTCGTGAAGCCCGCGACGCTCGGAAGTTCCGTGGGCATGACCAAGGCGCATGACGCCAAAGAACTGGCGAAGGCCATGGATTTTGCCGGCGAATTTGCGCAAAAAATCATGGTGGAAAAAGAAATTCGCGGCCGCGAAATCGAGCTGTCCGTGCTGGGCAACGAAGATCCGAAAGCGTCAATCCCCGGAGAAATTATTCCGCATCGCGAATTCTACGATTACGCAGCAAAATACCTGGAAGAAGGCACGCGCCTGATGATTCCCGCGAAGCTGACCAAGGCGCAGGTGAACAAATTCCAGGAATACGCCGTGCGCGCATTCCGCACGCTCGAATGCCTGGGAATGTCCCGCGTGGATTTTTTCCTGGAAAATCGCACCGGGAAAATTCTGCTGAACGAAATCAATACGATTCCCGGCTTCACTTCCATCAGCATGTACCCGAAACTTTGGGAGGCATCCGGCCTCCCCTACCGCCAACTGCTCGACCGCCTGATTGAACTGGCGCTCTCGCAGCATCGCGAGCGCCAGCGCACGAAATACACGATTGAGCTGCCGGCCGCTTCCGCGCCTCCCGCGATCGAGTAATGTGAGCGTGAGCAAACTTCTACTTGAGCTTTAGCACTCGCATGAAAGTGGCTGAATACATCGAGAATCCTCCCATGCAGCCGCAGGAAAGAAGGGTTGCGAGCGGAGCCACGATAAACCTGAGTGAAATTTGCGGAAAAGCGTGTGTGGAATTGCTATTCTTTAGAAATAGCACGGCCAAGATCAAGAAATATAAAACAAAAAATCCATTCCCCCATTTGACCCACGGTGGCCACCTGCGATAGAGCAACCGCCCCCACGCCATCTGCATTTCCACCTCGGATTCAACGGTGCCTAAGCCTTTCTTCGGCCAACGTGCGGTGCCGCCGTGAACGACATCATCGGCAGCCACAAACCACGCGCCCAAAGGAAGAAGCAGAAACGCAGGAAGGACAAACCAATCCTCAAGCCCGAAGCCCATGAGCGAACGAACATGTACAACGAGGCTCAAGGCAAAGCCCAGGCAGGAAATAACCAGAGATATCCAATAAATTTTTCGCACATTCACACCGAGTCGAATCTTCTACTCTGCTCAATCGTTCCCTGTCAACACAGCGATCGCAGCGCTGAAGAATTGCTGAAAAATACTACAACTCTCTTTCATGCGACATTGGCGTCAGGGCTGGACTATAATGGCGCGTTCGCAAACGAATTACATAGGACTTTGCCAATGCTCTCGATTCGCCCTGCCATTGTGGATGATGCTGCACTCCTGGCCGAAATGATCCGCGAATTCGCGGCATTCGAGCATCTGGAGCATGAAGTCGGCACGACGGAAGAAGATCTGCGGCGCGACGGGTTTGGACCGCGACCGAAATTCCGTTCCGTGATTGCCGAATGGGAAGGCAAGGCCGTCGGCTACGCTGTATTTTTTGAGTTCTACTCCTCGTTTCAAGGGCGCGCCGGAATTTTTCTGGATGATTTATATGTGCGGCCCGACTCACGCAAGCACGGGATCGGCACAGCCCTGATCAAGCACGTTGCGGGAATTGCCTGGCGGGAAAAATATTTTTGCATGCGCTGGGAAGTTCTTGACTGGAACAAGCCCGCGATTGATTTCTATAAAAATCTCGGCGCCGTGTTTCTCGATGAATGGAAGCCTGCAATTCTCATCGGAGATGCGCTGGAAGCCGCAGCCAAGGGAACTGCGTAAGCGCATTCTTATCATCACGCAGACCGCGAAATTCTTCTTTCTATAAATTTCCTGCAATATTTTCGCTATTCAAACGTCTTCATTTCTAGATGGAAAAAGTAATAAGTACAAATTTGATTATGGCTGAGCAAGACCAAAAGCTCACCGAGACGATCGGCCGGGAGCAGGGGCGGCTGCGAAATTTCATTCGCAAGCGCGTCTCTGACGAGGCCGATGCGGAAGATATTTTACAGGACGTTTTTTACGAACTGATTGAAGCGTATAGGCTGATGAAACCGATTGAGCAGGCAGGCGCATGGATGTTTCGCGTCGCGCGCAACCGGATTGTCGACCGCTTTCGCAGGAAAAAGCCGGAGGCATTTACTGGCGTGAAAGATCCGGACGAGGAAAGCGGCGATTCGCTGACGCTCGAGGACCTGCTTCCTTCGCCAGACGCGGGCCCCGAGGCGGCCTACGCGCGCAGCATTTTTATGGAAGAACTGGACGCGGCGATCGATGAATTGCCCGAAGACCAGCGCGAAGTTTTTATTGCGCACGAATACGACGGCCTGAGTTTTAAAGAAATTTCGGCCGAAACAGGAGTGAGCATCAATACGCTGCTTTCGCGCAAGCATCATGCGGTGGTTCACCTCCGGCGGCGGCTGCAAAAAATTTACGATGAATTTTTGAATCTTTAAGGAGAAACGATATGAGAGGAAACAGATTTCTTCGGGTCTTAAAATTTATTGCGATCGGAGCCGTGGCTTTCACGGTGTTCGGTTTCGTGGTCACGCAATTGTGGAATTACCTGATGCCAGGATTGTTCGGGCTCCACGCGATCACGTTCTGGCAGGCCATCGGATTGATGCTGCTGGGGCGGCTGCTCTTCGGCGGATTCCGTCCGGGCCGCGGCGGCTTTGGCTGGCGCGGCGGCGAGATGCGGCGGCGCTGGGAGAGCATGACGCCCGAGGAGCGCGAAAAATTCCGCGAAGGAATGCGCGGCCGTTGCGGCACGCCGCGGACTCCGGCGCCTCAGCCCAATCAATAGTTCAGCTTTCAGTTTCACAGGCTTCAGCCTGTGGGTTTTGGGCCTTGTGGCGCTGGCGTCCCGCTGGCGGTTTTGCGTTGAGTTGCGATAGCTGAAACCCGCCGGCGAGACGCCGGCGCTACACGACCTAATTCCACATGCTGAACCTGTGCTACTTGCGCCTGGATGAACACACAGCTTCCTGCTAATCCTTGAGCCTGCGAAATCCGTACCTTACACTGACATGTCAGTTACAAGTTAAATTTGCGGCTCGCGCTGCTTGAGCACGAGGCAGAGACTGAATGAAATTTTCCAAATTTTTTGTCTTCGTCGGAGTGTTGTTCGCCATCTCCGTCGTGGTGTATCTGACCACGACGCCAAGCGGAAAAGATATTCCGCTGACCGGAATTGTTACGGGCAATGACGTGATCGTCAGCTCGCAAATTGCCGGACGCATGATCAAGCTGACGGTCGATGAAGGCTCGGAAGTGCACAAGGGCGACCTGATCGCGGAAATCGATCCGGCGGAGTGGCTCACGGCGCGCGATTCCGCCGAAGCCAACATTCACATGCTGGAAAATAAAGTCATTTCCGCGTCAGGAACACGCAGCATGACGGACGACCAGACCAGCGCGTCCATTCGCCAGGCGGAGGCGACGCTCACCTCCGTGCGTTCGCAGCTCACGCAGGCTCAAGCCAATCTCTGGCGCGACCAGACCACCTACAAACGCACGCAAAGTTTATTTGACGCCGGCGTGGCCGCCGCGCAAGATCGCGACCTCGCTCTTGCCGCCATGCAAAGTTCCGAAGCGGCTGTGAAATCGTTTGAAGATCAGGTGCGGGCGGCGGAGGCGCAGGTTGCTGTGGCGAATGCGAATCGCAAACAGCTGGATGTGCAACAAAGCGATGTGGCCGCTACGCGCGCGCAGTTGCAGCAAGCGCGAGCAGACAAAGCCACGGCCGATGTGCACCTGAGCTATACAAAAGTTTACGCGCCACTCGACGGCATCGTTTCGGTGCGCGCCGCTCGACAGGGCGAAGTGTTGCAGGTGGGCGAACCGGTTGTGACCGTGCTTGACGTGGATCATTTGTGGGTGCAAGCGGACATCGAGGAAACTTACATTGACCGCGTCGGACTCAATCAGAAGGTTAAAGTTCAGCTGCCTTCCGGAAATATTCTGGAAGGCACAGTGATTTTCAAAGGTGTGGAAAGCGATTTTGCGACGCAGCGCGACGTGAGCCGCACCAAGCGCGACATTAAGACATTTGAAATTAAAGTGGCCGTTCCAAATACAGGTCGCACGCTGATGTCCGGCATGACCGCGACGGTGCTGCTGCCGCCCTTGCCCACAGAGCAGAGCTGGTGGCGCAGGCTGTAGGTTTCATGTCTTTAAAGTAGCACAGGCTTCAGCCTGTAGGGTTTAGGCCTTGTAAGGCCTAAGTTCCACAGGCTGAAGCCTGTGCTACTAAAAACCATCGATCACATTGATGAACACCGTTGAGACCAACGCGATTGAAGTCATCAAATTGAAAAAACAATTTGGCGATTTCGTGGCCGTGAAGGAAGTGAGCTTCACGGTACACACTGGAGAAATCTTCGGCCTGCTCGGGCCGAATGGCGCGGGGAAAACCACGCTGATTCGCATGATGACGACCTTGACGCCGCCAACCTCGGGAACGGCGAAGGTGGGCGGGCATAACGTGGTGTCTGATGCCAACGGCGTTCGGCACGCTATCGGAGTGATTCCGCAGGCGCTGACGTCCGATCCGGATTTGACGGCCCGCGAGAATATGAACATCCACGCGAAACTTTATGGGCTCAGCACTTCCGATCGCGAGCGGCTCGTCCCTCAACTTTTGGAATCGGTTGGGCTGACCGAATTCAGCGACAAACTGGTGGGCAGTTTTTCCGGAGGAATGCGCCGCAGGTTGGAGATCGCGCGCGGCCTGGTGCATTCGCCGAAAATCATGTTTCTCGACGAGCCGACCACCGGCCTCGATCCGGTGTCGCGCACGGCTGTGTGGGAAATGATCACCAAGCTGAAAGAGTCCGCAGGCCTGACCATTTTGCTGACCACGCATTACATGGACGAAGCCGACAAACTGTGCGACCGGATCGCGATTGTGGATCACGGGCAACTCGTCGCGCTCGATACTCCGATAAAATTAAAAGACAGCGTTCCGGCAGTCGATATTGTGGAAGCGGAGTTTGAAAATCCGCCGGCGGATTGGACTGCGACTCTGGAAAAACTCAAAGGAGTGGCCAGCGTAGCTGGGAATGAAGACTTTACGCACATTTCGACCACCAACGGCCCGCTGACTGTGCGCGAACTGATGGATACGGCGCGACAGCGCGGCGTGAACGTGCGGCGCGTTTCGGTGCAAGGCACAACGCTCGATGATGTGTTTCTGTACTACACGGGGAGGCAGCTGCGCGATGCTGCCTCCGAAACCATGAAGCGCGACATGAGCCATTTGTACAAATAAATAGGCATTCGAGGGGCATCGAAACACGCATGAAATTCCAGCGCATCTCCGCCATCATTGAACGCGACATGCGGAAATTTTTCCGCAGCCCCGCGCTAATGATGAGTTCCATGATTTTCCCGCTGATGCAACTCATCGTTCTGGGCTACGCGTTTGGCGGAAAAATCAAGGGGATCAAAGTCGCGGTCGTCGATGAAGATCGCACGACCTATTCGCGCGACCTGCGCGAGCGATTCAATGCGATTGTGGCGGGGCCGGAAACAATGAAAGTGGAGAATTATAATTCCGTCTCCGATGCCATCGTCGACTTGCGCGCCGGATTCGTCCGCGCCGTGGTCTATATTCCCGTGGATTATTCGCGACGCGTGGACCAGGGAAACCGGCCACAAATCGCTTTCATCGAAGACAACACAGACAATTTCGTCACTTCCGAAATTCTTACGCGCATGCAAGACCTAGTGAAGGATATCAACCAGGGGCTGAACCCGTTTCAGCCGGGGCAGCGCTTGACCGTTCCGCTGCCGCGATTGAATCCGCTGGTGAATTTGCAGGTGGTCGAACTCTATCCGTACATCGAGTACATCAAGTATTTGCTTTCGGGGTCGATTGCCATGTCCATTTTCATCGTGGCAATGATCGGCGGTGGCATTACGTTCATTGATGACAAATCGCGCGGCCTTCACGAAGGATATCTGGTCACGCCCATCACGAAAACGGAATTGATACTGGGACTTATTTTTTCGGGCGCGATTAAAGGACTGATGGCCGGCACGACGATCACGATTATTGGCGGATTGATTGCCGGCATCGATCGACTGTGGGATCCGGTGCGGCTGCTTTTTCTGATGAGCGTGCTGGGCATAACGTCGATCGCCATGATCAGCTTCATGTTTTTGCTGATGGTTCGCGTCAGCGATCCGCTGGTGCCGCGCGCGATGTTCGGCGTGCTGAATACGCTCCTCTACTTTCCCTCGGGAGCAATTTACCCGGTCGAGGGATTTCCCGTCTGGCTGCGATGGATTTCGTACATTGATCCTTTCACCTACGCAGTTCACGCGCTGAAGGCGCTGCTGTTGAAAAACACGGGTTTCTCCGGCATCTATTCGGATATGCTTATACTGACGGGATTTTCCATTGTGCTCGTCAGCCTCTCCGTTGCTTTATTCAAGAGGCAGATTTAGGATGCCTAAGGGAGAAATGTTCATGGGACTTCTCGACGCAGGCGCCGAGGAACCGAAATCCAAGGCTTTGCGCTACGTCATCAGCGGTGTCGTTCTGGCGCTATTAATTGCCGGCGGAATCTGGTTCTTGCTTAGGTACTCCACTGAAAAACGCACAGCCACCCGCTTCATGAACGCGATTGTTGCCGGCGACACCCAGCAGGCTTACCAGATCTGGCATCCTCATGCGGGTTTTTCTTATCAGGATTTCCTGAGTTTCTGGGGACCGAACGGCTATTACAGCCCCATCAAAAGCTATCGAATTGAAACTGCGGAAGTGCCTCCCAAGGGCGGGACCGGCGTCGTGGTGGTGATTGAACTCAGTGAGTACGATACGTTTCCGAAGGCTGAGGAAACCATTAAGACTGCGAGAAATCGCGAAGTGCAGTTGTGGATTGAACGGTCCGACCAGTCAATGAGTTTTCCTCCGCCATAAATTTTTGGTCCTATGTGGCGCGGGCTTCAGCCTGCGGCGGTAGACCTTGCAAGGCCTAAATTCCGTAGGCTGAAGCCCGCGCCACTTGAACCCACTCATCCCGTAGAGTTAATTCCAGAATTGATATTGAGGATTAGCTAAGTTCGCGCACCGCGGCGAATAATTCTTCTGGCGTGATAATCGAAGTGCCAAGTTTCCCCACCACAACTCCTGCTCCCGCATTTGCCAGCACCGCAGCCTCACGGACGGGAATCCTGCCCGCAATCGCCAGCGCCAGAACTGACAGCACCGTGTCGCCAGCTCCCGTCACATCGAAAACCTGCCGGCCATGCGCCGAACGCTCAACTCCCGCTTTGCCGACGCGATCGTAACTGATTTCACTGCTCGTGGCCGACACATGAAAACTTTTCTGCTCGTCCTTTTCAAACACGTTGAGGCCTTCGCGCCCGCGCGTGATGACCACGGCGGCGCATCCGAAATGCGCAAGCAACGCCTTTCCTCCGAGCTCAACGGAATCGTCGTCCTCCAATTTGCGGCTGATAAAAAAGTGCGCTTCTTTTGCGTTGCACACAATCATAGTTGCGCCGTGATAATGCAGCAGTCGGGATTCTTTCGGCTTCACGAGCGCTGGCACGCCGCGGCGCTGGCATTCGGCAAGCACGCGATCCGCAAGCTTATCTGTGATCACACCCTTGTCATAATCTGAAATCACCAGTGCATCCAGACGCGGGAGCTCGTTGAGAATTGAACGTATCAGTCGCTCTTCGAGCGCAGGATGAATGGGTTCGCGGCGCTCGCGATCGACGCGCACGATTTGCTGATTTTTGGCGACAATGCGGGTCTTTACCGTTGTCAGGCGGGAAGTATTGGCGATCACTCCTTTCGTGGCCATTCCGTCATCTTCAAACAGTTCACGAATCGCGCGCCCATCTTCATCCTCGCCAATCGCTCCGAAGGGAATGACTTTCGCGCCCAGCGCGGCCAGATTTCGGGCCACGTTTCCAGCGCCGCCCAGCACCTGCGTTTCATCCTTGAAATCCACGACGGGCACAGGGGCTTCGGGCGAAAGGCGCGTGGCGGAACCCCACACGTAACGGTCCAGCATAAAGTCGCCGATCACTCCAATTTGCCGTCCGCGAAGTGCTTTCGCAATTTTTGTGAGCTTTCGATTATCGATGGTCATGTCAGAGGGAAGTTCTAAAACCTGCAATTCCGAATTCGACTTTTGAATTTTGAATTTTAACGATTGGCATACGCACGCACTCTAGCAGAGACGAATTGCCGCGGGCAACCCCAGCCATCTAGCTTGAATAAATTTATGCCACATCATTGGAACTTGACATGTTTGCCCGAGGGTTTCCGTTCCGATAATTTTTTGATGCCCAGGTTGAATTCCTCCCCATCCTTACTGGAACGAACGATTTTGCCGACATATTCTCCCATGGGAGTGCGCAGTAAAAGTTTGGTTCCAATCGGAATTTCTTCCCGGGACCGGAAACGCAAACCGGCATTGGAAATGTCGTCCAATTTTCCATAGGAAAAACGCTGATTTCCAGCTTCGTCCTCCCACCACGCCACAATCGGCAGGTTCATGTTGACCCTGGGTTCAGTCCGGTTCTCTTTCATCCCTATCCCTATCGGCCAAAAGGGAGAGCTTCTTTATTTGTGAGGTGGTCTGCCTGGAGGGTTTACATCGAGACTGGAACACGGTCGGCTCTTTTGACATCCCGGATCAAACGCAGGGTTTTACATTCCGAGCGGTGCCGTGCTGTAGCCCGCCTCTTCAGAGGCGGGGGTTTAGATTCTCCGGCGGCAGGGTCGACGTGCGAAGTCTAAATCCCCGCCTCTGAAGAGGCGGGCTACAGCAGGTCCAACAAGAGCGGACCGAATAGAAGTTTAGGATGTCAACAGAGCCAAGACGGTCCAGTACCAAAAACAAGTAGGAATATTTATCGATCCTTAATATGTCAGACCGGCGGTTCTTTACAAGCCCTTCGATTTGCGGAAGGCGCGAACCACATCGGCAGGGTCGTGCTGCTCTCCATCCACCGCGTAATTCATCATGCGCATTTCGTCCACCGATATTTTTCCTGCAAGCGCGCCAATCGCGTCGCGAATTTCGGGATGCTTTTCGAGCGTTGCCCGCCGCACGAGCGGCACAGCTTCGTAGGGTGGAAAATAATTGCGATCATCCTCCAGGGCAACCATGTGCAAGGACGCGATCACTCCATCCGTCGAGTTTCCGGCAACGAGGTCGACTTTCTTATCCGCAAGGGCGCGATAGAGCAATCCAAGATCGAGGATTCGCGGCGCTGCGGCAAAATGGAGGCCGTAGGAAGCTATCCAGCCTTTGTATCCATCAGGCCTTTCCATAAATTCATAGCCAAATCCAGCGCGCCATTTGGAGGCGAACGGAACGATGTCGGAAACCTTGCGCAGATGCAGATTATCAGCATCTTCACCGCGAATCACCATCGCAAAAGTATTATTGAAACCGAGCGGTGGCATTTCCTCGACATTAAATTTAGATTGATATTCTTCCTTCACAATGCGGAAAACTTCCGGCGGATTGTTTTGAGGAGGTTCTTTTAAGACAGCCGTAAGCGCGGTGCCTGTGTATTCCGGGTACAAATCAATTTGTCCCGATACCAGTGCATCCTGACAGATAAAAGTTCCGCCAAGATTCAGCTTGCGCTCCACGCGCAGCGCCGTATGCGCCTCAATCTGCTGCGCAAATAATTCCGCGAGAAGAATCTGTTCCGTAAAATTTTTTGAGCCGACGACAATGGCTTCGCCGCCGCTCTGCTTTTTGCAGCCCGCCGCAAAAAGCGAAACGAGCACTCCAAAAATCAATGTGCCGACTGCCAACCGTGGCGCTCCGCGTCTCAGAGGGGTCGAGCCAGCTGAGTCACTCATCTTTTGTCGACACTTTTCTGGAAGTAACCCAATCCCGAATCCACGGCAATCGCGATGCCCGCCGCAGGAATTGCCCCAGCGAGAATCACTTGATTATTCACCATGGCCAGCCCACGAAAAATAAAAACTCCCAACCCACCTGCGCCAATCGCAGCCGCCACCGTGGCGACCCCGATGCACATGGCGGTCGCTACGCGGATCCCCGCGAGCAGCACAGGCGCCGCAAGTGGCAGCTGCACTTGCCACAGCACCTGGCGCGGGGTCATGCCCATGCCGATGGCGGACTCAACGACTGCCGGATCGACCTCAAGTATTCCTGTGGACGTATTTCGCAATATAGGAAGAAGGGCATACAACGAAAGGGCAACGATCGCCGTGCTCGCCCCCACACCGCCAATCCACGGAACAGGAATCAGAAATCCGAAGAGCGCAAGGCTGGGAATCGTTTGCAGCACATTTGCGGTTCCAATCACCCATCGTTGCATTTTTTGACGACGAACGAGTGCAATCCCCAGCGGCAGACCAACGGCAAGAGCGATGGCCATTGACGCAGCGACCAGCCCAAGATGCTCGATAATCCGCTGCAAAACTTCCGCGCGGTTGTGCAGCAGGAACTCATACCATTTCATCGCGCCCCCTCACCCGCCGCATCCGAATGCAAAGAAGCGGCAAACGCATGAATCTCCGGTTCGCTGGCTTTAAGAAATTCGTCTGGCGTGTAGACCCCAACAAGCCGCCCCTGATCGAGCACCGCGATGCGGGTGCCAAGGAAAAGGGCTTCCCGGACATCGTGCGTGACGAACACGATGGTCTTCTGGAGCCGCGCGGCCAGCATTCGAAACTCATTCTGAAGGTCCGAGCGTGTAATGGGATCGAGCGCGCCGAACGGTTCATCCATGAGCAGGATGGGAGGGTCGGCGGCGAGGGCCCGGGCGACTCCTACACGCTGTTTCTGGCCACCTGAGAGGGCCGAGGGACGTCGTTTGGCGAATTCCTCAGGTGGGAGGCCGACGAGCGAAAGCATTTCACGGACGCGCGCCTGGATTTTCTCCTTTGGCCAGCCATCCAGTTTGGGCACCAAGCCAACATTCTGTTCCACGGTCCAATGAGGGAAAAGTCCAGCGTCTTGAATGACATAGCCAATCCCTCGACGCAGCTCAATCGGGTCCAGGGTACGTATTGGCTTACCGGCAATCAGGATTTCGCCATCGGAGGCATCCAGAAGCCGATTAATGAGCTTTAGGGTGGTGGTTTTGCCCGAACCGCTCCTGCCGAGTAAAACGAGTGTTTCGCCGCGGGCAACACTAAGATTCAGATTGGACATAAGCGCGCTTCCCGAGGGGAGGCGGTAGCTTGCATCCTGAAATGTAAGCGCGTATCCGTTTTGTAATGAATCAGTTGGCGAAGTCACGCCTGAGAGCCTCCGGGCCTTGAACCGTCACTTTGGCCCTCCCTGAGATCATGTATTGACTTCCAATTTGGGGAAACCTGATTATGAAGGCCGTCGGCGTAATGCTTCGTCGGTGAATCCACCCCGCGGCAAACACATCTAAACACACTGGTGAAATATGACCTCGACTGCAGCCGAACAATCTTCCCACGCCGATCAACTTTTTGTGCGCCTTCAATCGGCGCGAACCCGCAGCGATGAACTCTTCAGAGTTGTTCATCCTGGAGCGCTCTATGATCGTCCCGTCCCGGAACGCCACAGGATAATTTTTTACCTGGGACACCTCGAGGCCTTTGACTGGAACCTTTTGCGTGAGCCGCTTGGTCTCTCTTCGTTTCATCCCCAGTTCGATCAGCTTTTTGCGTTTGGAATCGATCCGGTGGAGGGAGGATTGCCCACCGACCAGCCCAAGGACTGGCCTTCGGAGACTCGTGTTCGAGAGTACTGTCAGCGTCTCCGCGATCAGCTGAACGCTGGAATCAAGGATGCTGGGGGTAAGGATCCCGAGTTGAGGCGTCTCGACCTCGGGCGCCTGCTCAACGTGGCGATTGAACATCGTCTGATGCATTCTGAGACCCTCTGTTACATGCTGCACCAGTTGCAGGGGAACCGCAAACTAGCCCAGCATACGCCACCGGCACCATTCCCTCCAACGCACATACAGCGAAGCCTCGCAATTCCTGAAGGAACAGCCACGCTTGGCCTCCCTCGAAAGGATGGCGCTCCGTTTGGGTGGGACAATGAATTTGAAGAAAATCGCGTCCTGGTTCCTGCGTTCCGAATTGAAATGTTTAACGTCACGAATCGTGATTTCCTTCAATTCCTGCGTGACGGCGGGTACGAGCGTCGCGATCTGTGGACTGACGCCGGATGGAAATGGATTTCCTCAGAAAAACGCCAAGCTCCAACTTTCTGGGTTCCAAAGGGCAATACGTGGAGCTACCGCGCGATGTTTGCGGAAATTCCGCTGCCTCTCGATTGGCCCGCATACGTCAGCCATGACGAGGCTTCGGCCTATGCGCGCTGGGTCGGCAAAGAATTGCCTAGCGAAGCGGAGTGGCATCGAGCGGCGTACGGTATGCCGGATGGCACGGAGCGTGCCTACCCCTGGGGCTCGGATGGTCCATCTCCCGAGCATGGCAATTTCGATTTTCAGCGTTGGGACCCCGTTTCCGTGGGATCGTATCCGGCGGGCAACAGCGCGTTCGGCGTTGCTGACCTCGTGGGAAACGGTTGGGAATGGACCCGCTCACCCTTTGAGCCGTTCCCGGGCTTCCAGGCGTTTCCTTTCTATCCGGGATATTCCGCGAATTTCTTCGATGGCAAACATTTCGTGATGAAAGGCGGTTCGCCGCGCACAGCTGCTTGTATGCTGCGCCGATCCTTCCGGAACTGGTTTCAGCCACATTATCCCTACGTATACGCCAAATTCCGCTGCGTCGAACGGTAATCATCCGCACAAGACTAGAATCGAGGACACGCCATGGCAACTGCGGTCGCCGCGCAACATTCGAAATCGGACCTTGCACGGGAAATACGCGCGGGATTGTGCCGCGCGGGACAAAAAGAGCTTCCCTCCAAATATTTGTACGACGAAATCGGCTCGGCGCTTTTTGAAGTCATCACGCTTCTCCCTGAATACGGGTTAACGCGGGCCGACGAACGAATTTTGCACGATCACGCAGCGGAAATTGTTTCGCGGCTCAAGCCGCAGGTGATGGTGGCGGAGCTCGGAAGCGGGAGTGGCAAAAAAACGCGCTGGATTCTGGAAGCGCTGGCACGGCAGCAATGTGCAACAACGTATTGCCCGATTGAGATTTCACCCACCGCGCTGGCTCGCTGTGAGAGCGAACTCGGTCAGATCGAATGCATCAGTATTGTGGGATTCGAGCGTCCATATCTGGACGGCTTGTTGGCGGCCTCCGCGCGAAGGCAGGAAAATGATCACCTGCTAGTCTTGTTTTTGGGAAGCACGATTGGAAATTTCGATCGCGACGCGGGCGAACGGTTTCTTTCCGAAGTGCGGCGAATATTGCTTCCCGGCGATGCGCTGCTTCTGGGAACGGATCTCGAAAAGCCGCGATCGCAATTGTTCGCGGCTTACGACGACGCACTGGGAGTGACAGCCGCGTTTAATTTGAACCTTCTGGCGCGCATTAATCGCGAACTTCGTGCGGATTTCGATCTTGTGGAGTTCCGGCACGAGGCTCGCTACAGTGAAGAGCACCGACGCGTGGAAATGCATTTGCGCTCGCTGCGCGATCAGAACGTCAGGATTCCCGGCGCGGGATGCAGCGTTTCCTTTTTAAAGGATGAGACGATCTGGACGGAAAGCTCGCACAAATATCGCGCCGAAGATATTCCGGCAATGGCTGAGCGCAACGGATTACGTTGCGATTCACAATGGATCGATAAGGAATGGCCTTTCGCCGAAAACCTGCTGTTTGCCGTTTGATCGCCAGGCGAAATCAGGAATTGTGCGTTTTGGAAATGTGCAGGACGGTTTCCGCGCTCCAGGGTTTTGCCGGGTCGAGCGTTACGCTCCACACGCCTAGAATTTGCGAACCCTGGTAGACGCGCTCGAATCCTTCTTCCGATTCCGAAACAGTTTGAACGGGCGAAACCCAGAAATGGCACACGCACGGAACTTCGACATCCACGGCAACATTTTGCCATTCGTCCGCGATTCTTAATTTCTTCCCGTCGACCATGCCGCTCCACTCCAACGGTTTGCGAGCGCCGGCAAATTCGATATAACGATCCGGCACGTTAGGCGCAAGAAGATTGATCACAATTTCCAGGCCCACCAGGATCTGCGCGGAACCTCCCGCGCCTTCCGCGATGTACTCGGTGTCTTTCAGCGCAAGTTCGAGCCTGCAACGGACGTCGAAGCCGTGATCCTGTTTTTCAAATTGCAAAATCTTCGTCGCAGCAAGAATGGATTTTGGGTCCGCCCCCGGGATCAACTGGCGCAATGGAGCTTCCTTGCTGAGCGTAACTTCTTCCGCGCTGGCCTGGGCCACCTGATAATCTCCACCCGCGAACGGGGCGCTCTCTTCCAGACGCAGGGCTTCGAAATCCGTGTGAGTTTTTCCCGGCGCGAAGAGCAAAAGGCGGAATGAATTTCGCGGCCAGCGGTCATACTTCAAATGCTTTTCGAGGCCGGGTTCCTTAGCCAGCGTCTGATCATGAATGGAAGCGACTTTGCCGGCAGGCTGCGACAAATTCTGCAAGCGGGAATGGTAGGCCTCCACACGGCGCTGCAGCGAATTGATCAGCGTGACAGCGCTGGGACGAAAATCCAGAATTCCGAGCGTGCCTCCATCGGAAGGCTTGATCATGGCGGCAAAGGCCGGCGAAGTTATTTCGATTTCTTCTTTGCCGTCGGCGTCAAAATCGAGCCGCGTCATGGTTTGATACGGCTTCGCGCCGTGATGCAGGCCGTCGGCAATGGTTTCGGCGCGCACAAGCTCACGCCACAGTTCGGTTCTCAGATGCGGGGCGTACAGGCCGCCGAAAATTCCGTGCCAATAGGCATCATTGCATTGCGCCCGCAACAAATGCGTAATGGCCCGCGACCGGAGGACGTCTCCTTTGGTTCCCCGCCGCGAACTTTTAATTCCATCGCCACGCAATTTCGAGGAGACGCGCAGCATTTTCTTGTGCAACAAATTGGCTTCCGCATATTTGCTGAAAAAGCCGCGCCAGAAGCCTCCACGCAGGAAGCGGCGTACGTCAGGGCGTCCGGAAAATTCATCGAGCAGGGAATGAAATTTTTGCCTTACGGAAGTAGGTAAAACCCATTCCATCATTTCCGTATAGGATGCGGTCGGCAGATCGACGCGGCCAAGTGGCGCATGAGTCGCCAATGCCTCTGCAGGAGGCACCATTTCCAGCCACTCGAAATTCGCTTCGATGGCGCTCAAGAAACGGTCGAGCCATCCGTCGCGATAGCAATGTTCGTAGGTATGCGGCCAGGCGCCGAATTTTTCCATGTCATCGCCCATGGACGCCATTCCGCCGGGATGATCGTTCGCCGAACGGCGAAGGAATGCGATGGAATCCTCCACGGTGCCAAAAGGAAGCAGGTAGCGCAGTTCCTGCAGACCGGGAATCACTTTAACCGTTTTGCCGCAATCGTCGGCCACGTAGTAGCCGAAGAGTTCCGGAATTTCGCGCCCAGCGGTCAGAAAATGGCTGTCGTCGACAAGTGTGTAATCCACTCCGGCTTCCGCAAGCCCCGCGGGCAGTTGCGGTTCCCAGACGCGCTCAGCAAGCCAGGCACCTTGCGGCCGCTTCCCAAAATGTTTTTCCACAAAATCGCTCAGCCGCTGGATCTGGTCAATGCGATCTTCATATGGAATAGCCACAAGGATCGGCTCGTAAAATCCGCCGCCAACAATTTCCACCTGGCCACGGGCGACGAGCGCGCCCACGCGCTGTATGTATTCGGGATGCATTTCCGCCATCCATTCGATGAGCGAACCCGTGTAATGCAGGCCCATGCGTACGCGTGGATGGCGCGCCAGACATTCCACAAACGGCAGGTAGGATTGCTGGTAGGTGCGCTCCATCACATCGTCAAAATTGCCGACGGGCTGGTGAGCATGAATGAGCAGCACTAGATTGAATTTCGACACACAAGAACCTCAGATTTTCAAAGGCTAACCATATTAACTCGGACGGCAATGAAGTGGGAAATTCATATTCACGATTCATTCGATTTGGAACTACGCCCTCGGGACGGGAGCGGACACATTCATTAGAAGTTTGGTATGATGAATACAACATTAAATTTTCTGATCGCGCCTAAAACACGCATGGATACCCCGGAAAAAGATCGGCTGTACAGACAAGGTCTTGAAGCGTTTAATTCGGCGCGATTTTACGACGCGCACGAGCATTGGGAAGAAGTGTGGTTGAAGACGCCCAACCCGGAGAAGATGTTTCTGCAAGGTCTGATTCAGGTTGCCGCGGCGTTTCACCACCACTCCCGCGACAATTTATTGGGAACTCGAAACTTGCTTCGCGAGGGACTTTGGAAGCTGGATCGGTTTCCTGAAATTTATGGCGACCTGGAAATTGAAATGCTTCGCGTGACGGTGCGGGAATGGCTGGCTGATTTCGATGCGGGAGAAATTCCAAAAGGCAGGAAAATTCCGCGGATTGTGACGGATCGAAAAAAGTAGCGCGGGCTTCAGCCTGCGGGGGTTAGTCCTTGTAGCGCCGGCGAGACGCCGGCGCCACAAAACTATAAACTCCGCAGGCTGAAGCTCGCGCCACTAAAGTCCTGCCCTGGTGCCCTGTGGCGATGGGCCTTTGGGTGCTTTCCCAAAAATGCGTGGAAAGAAACTTGGCTTGCCGCCCATAACCAGGCGATATTCGGGATTGGCCATCAGGGCGCCGTTTTCCAGTTTCAAACGGTGACGAAGAATTTCCATATATCCGAGCGTCCCAAAAATCGCGGTAATCCAGGCCGCGTGCATCATGGGAAGGGAAAACACTTCCAATACCACGCCGACATAATTGGGGTGCCGCACCCAGCGATATGGCCCTGAACTGACAACTCCCACACGGGTGGAATCCATGACTTCCACGTTCCAGTGGCCCGCCATTGTCCAGATCACCCACCAACGAAGAACGTTCGACAAAATGAATACGACTCCCATCGAAATGGCGAGTCCTGGAATCAGGGGACGATGAAGGAAAAGAACTTCAAGCCCTGCGCAAACAAGAATGGAACCATGCAAGAGGACAAGAAAGCGAAAGAGTGGTTCGTGTATTTTGCGAACGCCTTGCTTTTCAAGTTTCCGTTGGTTGCGCCGCGAAATCACCAGCTCCGCGAGCCGGCCAATCCCGACAGCAACTAGAAGGCAAATATAGGCAAACGTCATGGCCATTGCAACAGGAGCATCTCCGCCGTGAATCCCGGCCCGAATGCCATCAAAAGTCCGTAGCTGCCGGACGGCATTTCTTTCTGCACCAGCCATTCATTCAAAATAAATAAGACGCTGGCGCTTGAAAGGTTTCCGTAGCGCCGCAATATATCCCACGAAACTTCGGTGTCTGAGCGCTTCAAACCCAATTCTTCTTGCATGTAGGACAAAAGTTTTTGCCCGCCCGGATGGAGCAAGTACGCCGAAATATCTTCCTGGCGCAATCCCTGGCGCGCGAGGAACCCTTGCGCCAAATCCTTGACGCGGGCGCGAATGATTTCCGGCACATCTTTGGAAAGAACGATATGGAAACCCGTGTCGCGCAGATCGAATCCCATAGCCCCGAGAGAATCAGGAAATAGAAAACATTCCGAGGCCAGGATGCGTGGTCCGGGCGCTTCGCGTCCCGTCACCACCACGCCCGCGGCACCGTCGCCGAAAAGAGCAGCGGAAATCAAATTGGCTTGCGAGGCGTCTTTTCGCTGAAACGTGAGCGTGGGAAGCTCGACCGCAATCAACATCGCCGTGCGATCCGGAAAGGCCGTCAAATATTCCCAAGTACGGGCGAGGCCCGCTGCGCCGGCCGCGCATCCGAGTTCCGTGATCGGCAGGCGGCGCACATCCGAGCGAAAACCCATGATCGTGGCGATGTGCGCATCGAGCGAAGGAATCATGACGCCCGTGCAGGACACAGTGACCAGCAAATCCACGTCAGTGGGAACCATGCCGGCCTGCGCCAGAGCATGCTCAGCTACCTGCAAACCAAGTTCGACGGATTTTTCCTGATACTCTGCATTGATCTGAGCGAGCGGCCGCGGTTCAATCAAGTAATCCCCAGGGAACACGCTATAGCGCTGATCGATCGCGGAATTATCGATAATTTCGCGAACGGCATCCAGCTTCGCGCCTTCCAGATTAAACACGGGACCAATTCCGTTTTTCACCAGGTCGCGCGAAAGCACATGGGGAGGCACGGCGGTTGCGGTTCCGGCAATCGTAGCCACGGCAGGTACGATATTCTTTTTAATTTTTGTGCGTGGTTCCTGACGATTTGCGGGTATTTCCGCCACTTCCAAAGATTTAGGCACTCGCGTGGATGACAATGTATGGCTCCTCTGAACGCAATCCGGATACCGCTATCGAGGGCATCATATACCCGGAAACCACTTTGTAACTACATAGGTAGGATGCAGGTTCTGGCCGCTGGAAGCCAAGAAAAAAATTCACAAACGTGACCCCGACTTCACCCTTTGAAGCAGGAGAAACATGGCTGGCAAAAAAATGCGGCGTCCTTCTTGTATAAAAGAACGCCGCGCGAAAACCCAGCTTGAAAATTTGCCGTTTTCGGACGCTCCGGATCAAGCCTGATTCGTATACCAGTCAGCGTTAATCGGCGTAAAGTGCGCCCACTTTTCCGGGAGATCTTCCAGAGCGAAGATCGCCGTCACCGGGCAAACCGGGACGCAGGCGCCGCAATCTATACATTCCACGGGGCTAATGTAAAGCTGCGGCTCGGACTCAAATTTGGGTTCATCTTTACGCGGATGGATGCAATCGACGGGACAGACGTCGACGCATGCGGTGTCCTTCGTTCCGACACAGGGCTCAGCGATTACGTACGCCATCGGGACTCTCCTTCAAGGAATATCTATCGCTTAAAAAAATAAAATGCCATCTAACATTATGCTTGGAAAGTATGGGTTTATATCACCAAACTTGCAACTGTACAAGCCAGTTTGTACCCGAAAAAGTATAGCATGCCTTCCTTGGCCGAATGCAATGAGGCGCCGCGTATCCCGGGAATCAGGAGCATTTCAGAACGGCCGCCCCATGCACTTTTCCGCTCCGCAGCTGGCTGAGCGCTTCATTGGCATCCTCGAGCTTAAAATTTTCAGTCGTCGTGCGCACGGGCACCTTCGGGGCGATATCCATGAACTCAGCCGCGTCCTTGCGCGTCAGGTTTGCCACGGAACTCACCGAGCGCTCTCCCCACAGCAGGTCATAGGAGAATTGCGGGATGTCGCTCATGTGAATGCCGCCGCAGACCACATTTCCTCCCTTGCGCACAGCGGCTAAGGCAGCAGGAACGAGCGCTCCGACCGGAGCGAAAATAATCGCCGCGTCCAACTCGTCCGGTGGACGCTCGTCCGATGCCCCTGCCCACACCGCGCCCAACTCTCTTGCAAAGTTTTGCGCTTCCTCGTCGCCGGCGCGCGTGAAGGCATACACGCTGCGCCCTTGATGGCGCGCTACCTGTGTAATGATATGCGCTGCGGCGCCGAACCCGTAAATGCCCAGGCGCCTGGCATCGCCTGCACGCACGAGAGAACGGTAACCAATGAGCCCGGCGCACAAAAGCGGCGCTGCCTCGCCATCGGAATAAGATTCTGGAATGGGAACGCAGTAACGCTCATCCGCCACCGTAAACTCGGCATAGCCGCCATCGAGCGTGTAACCAGTAAAGCGCGCATTCACGCATAAATTTTCGCTGCCCCTGAGGCAATAAAAACATTTGCCGCAAGTCCAGCCCAGCCATGGCACGCCAACGCGCTGGCCGACGGAAAGCAGGCTTGCGTCTTCTCCTAAGCTCGCAACGCGGGCCACGATTTCATGGCCCAGGACGAGCGGAAGTTTTGGATCGGGCAATTCCCCGTCAACGACGTGCAAATCCGTGCGGCAGACGGCACAGGCGAGCACCTGGAGTAAAACCTGGTGAGTCCCGGGCTGAGGAACAGGCCAATCCCGACGTGTAAGAGGTTTCCCGGGCTCATCGAGAACCATTGCACGCATGTATTTATTTTGGGTCTTATTTTGGGTCATGGTCCAGACTCACAAAGAAGGAACTCCTGAGGGCACGGGCTTCAGTATACAAACAGATTAAGCGGTTGGCGCTGCTCCGCGAAAGAAATTCTTTACGAAAAATAACAGATTCGCGGGCCGTTCCGCCAGACGGCGCATGAAATATGGAAACCAATCCCGCCCGAATGGAATGTACACGCGCACGCGGTAGCCCTGCTTCACCAACCGGCTCTGCAAATCCGTGCGAATACCGTAGAGCATTTGAAACTCAAATTTATCTTTGGAAATATTTTGCTCGGCGGCAAAACGCGTCGTGGCCTCAATCATCGCGGGATCGTGCGTTGCCAGAGCGTGATAAATTCCGCTGGGCAAAAGGATCTTCATTAACTTGATAAAATTGGCGTCGACGTCTTTTTTGCGCGGAAACGCGATTTGCGATGGCTCCTTATACGCGCCTTTCACCAGGCGGATGCGGCAACCGATGGCGAGCAATGCGCGAATATCCTCTTCACTGCGGTAAAGGTACGCCTGAATCACGGTTCCCACCGCTGCAGTTTCCGCGCGGGCCTGCTTGACCATTTGCAATGTTCGATCCGTGTAGGCTGAGCCTTCCATATCCACGCGAACAAAATTTCCGAGTTCTTCGGCGCGGCAAAGGACGATGCGCAACTGCTCTGCGCAGAATTCGCCTCCCAGATCGAGGCCTATATGCGTGAGTTTGAGCGAAACGTTGGAGTCCACGCCGTCCGCCGCAATGCGATCCAGCGCTTCGGTGTAAGAGGAGCGCGCGCGTTCCGCATCTTCGCGCGTGACGACATTTTCGCCGAGGTGGTCGAGGCTCGCGGTCATTCCCGCGCGGTTGCAGGCGCGCACAGCATCGATTGCCGGTCCAAGTTCCTCGCCCGGCACAAACCTCTGCGCCATACGGCGCGTCACGCCATAGGAAGTAATCCAGCGGCGAAGCAAGGAACTTTTTGCGAGTTCAAGGAACACCGTGCGTAGCATGAAAGTTGTACAGGCAACGCCGAGAAAAACTGAGCGGGCTTAGGAGTCCTTA
>DATHNC010000061.1:0-16517 GCA_035486415.1 Saccharimonadales bacterium (SeqCode) | reverse complement strand
CTGGGCCAGGGCGTGTCGGTCGGCGCGGGACTCGCGATTGGCGCGCACCTTGACAAGAGCACCACGCGAGTCTACGTCCTGACGGGCGACGGCGAACTGGCCGAGGGACAGATATGGGAAGCGGCGGCGTTTGCCGGTCATTACAAGCTCGATAATCTCACGGTGGTTGCGGATATCAACGCGCTCGGCCAAAGCGAGCCAACGATGTACGAGCATCAGATGGACATCTACAGGGAAAAATTTGAGTCTGAAGGGTTCGCGACGGAAGTGATTGACGGCCACGATGTCCCGGCAATATTGGCTGCACTGGATCGCGCGAAGGCGACAAAAGGGAAGCCGCAAGCTATTGTCGCTCATACGATAAAGGGATACGGCTTCAGTGAAGTTGCGGGGAAACTGGGATGGCACGGCAAACCGTTCTCAAAGGATCAGCTCGCTGCAGCCATCAAAGAACTCGGAGGAGCGTGGGACATTCCGGCCGATCCGGGCAAATCCTACGCGCGAAAATCTCTTCCCCGCCGCGTGGATTTCCCAGCACTCGCAGCGCCGGACTACGATCCTGCAAAGCCGCTCGCGACCCGCGAGGCGTATGGAAACGCGCTGAAACGCATTGGCGCCGTGAATCCACGGCTCATTGCTCTATCGGGAGATGTTGACAACTCGACGTTCTCGGAAATTTTCGACAAAGCGTATCCCGATCGCTTTTTCCAGGCCTATATCGCTGAGCAGAACATGGTCAGCGTGGGTGTTGGCCTTGCGGCGCGCAAATTCACGGCTTTCGTCGACACATTCGCTTGTTTTCTCTCGCGCGCAGTGGACGAAGCCCGTATGGCTGCGATCAGCCGGTCGAATCTCAGCCTGTGCGGATCGCATTGCGGCGTTTCCATCGGCGAGGACGGTCCGTCGCAAATGGGGCTCGAAGACATCGCGATTTTCCGCGCGGTGAACGGTTCTGTAGTGCTCTATCCGAGCGACGCCGTCTCTGCGGAGCGTCTCACGGAATACATGGCGCGGACCAATGGGATCACGTACCTGCGGACGTCGCGGCCAAAGGCAGCCATTCTCTACTCCAAAGATGAGAAATTTCCGGTTCCGGGATTCAAAGTGCTGCGGCAAAGCGGACAGGATCGCGTGACCGTAATTGGCGCGGGAATCACTCTACACGAAGCGCTCAAGGCCGCTGACGACCTGAAAGCAAAAGGCACGGCGGTCCGCGTTATCGACCTTTACTGCGTGAAGCCGATCGACGGCAAAGCGCTGGCCGAGCAGATCAAAGCGAGCAGCGGCAAGCTCGTCGTGGTCGAGGACCACTGGGCGGAGGGTGGCGTCGGCGAAGCAGTTGTGTCCGCGCTGGCGCAGGCCGGCGCGCCGCTAACGAAATTCCGCCACCTCGCGGTCACGCGTATGCCGCATTCGGGAAAAGAGAAAGAACTCCTCGAGATCTTCGGCATCTCTGCGGACCATATTGGCAAAGCGGTGGCGTCCCTCGCCTAGGACGAAACTCCTTTTTGTCGCCGAGGCGGGGAAGCGCCTCAGACCACGTGCTCGATACAGAAACATCTTGAAGTTTGCAGAAACAATTTGTGAACCATTGTCTAAAAACTGGAGATTCACATGAAGAGAGAAATTATTCGCGTCGAACCGTTGTCAACGTATTTGGAAAACTGGAAGGCTCCCGCCTCCGCAGTGTCACGCTGCGGTGAGACCGTTTACGTTTCAGGTTTTCCACCTTTTGATGTGAAGACCGGAAAAATTTTAGAACACGCCTCAATTGAGAGGCAAACGGAAGTGGTTCTTGAACAGATGAAACTGTGCCTGGATACGGCGGGTTCATCACTCGAGCATGTTTTGAAATGCAATGTCTATTGCACTTCTGTCGAGAAATTCACTGCGGTAAATGAGGTTTACACGCGCTATTTCCCAGGTGTACCGCCGGCGCGCATATTTATATGCGTCGTTGCATGGGCGGGCCCGTTTGACATTGAGATTGATTGCGTAGCGACGGTCAAAGAATAGAGGACACTACTACGTTTTCAGTCATTTTTGGGGTTCACCAAAAGGACGACAATCGAGATTCCTATACGGGCTGGTGGAACAGCAGGCCTTTGACGGGCAGGTCTTTGAACAGGTTTAACGCTGCCGCACCAAGATTAACAATGACCGACACGCCGAATCTCAGCGGGCCATATTGACAAAGCGGAGACCAGTCCCCAGATATATAGGCCGAACCGGACCGCGAAGCAGACGTCGGCCAGCAGAAGGCGGGCGACCCAGACTTTGAATTGGAACCTGGTGTGTCCTGCCCCATTTATTTTGTGGGCGGGGTTTTTCGTATTGTCCTCCATCTTGGGCTAGTTGAAACACAAGCCCGCCCTTGAAGAAGCGTCAAGGATGGGGCACGCCAAGTGCAAAGTCTTAACCCGAAGTGTCCGTACGGAAATCGTATTTGACCATCCAGCATCGACTATTCTGAGGAATACGAAAGGCCAGACCACCCGCTTTTTGGTGTCACTGGCGGCCAGTCATGAGCGCGCACGCGTCCAATGGCCTTTGACTGGCCCTACGAACAGTAGCGATACAACCATCCCACAAGTAATTTCCTCCGCGCGGCGAAACCGTCGCGAATACCGGTATTCAGGGGCCCAGCGAACACCGCGTCTGGTCGCTTAGTTACGCATTCGGCCAAGTTCATATTCTCGCTAGGGGGACATCGACGTGAAATTCAAACGTAGTTTACTGATGACTTTTTCTATCGCGAGTGTCGTCGCATTGGTATTTTTAGGTGCGCAACTCCAACTCCCCACGGCATTCGCCCTTCCGAGGGTGCATGGTCCAAGGGTGTTTGCGGTTCCCGGGCTTACATCCTCACACACGTGGACCCTAGGTACCAACGCATGTGCGGGGAGCGGCTGTCACACGAGTACCGGCTCTCCGGGCACTGCTACCGTAACTGGTTTCCCCGCGAGCATGACATATACGCCGGGGACGCCTATACCTCTAACCGTTTCGATTACCGACGCAGGTCAGTCGTTCTATGGGTTTGAACTCACGTCGCGTTTAGCGACTAATACAGCCACACAAGCGGGAAGTTTCACGGCTGGCACGGGAACGAATACAGCGACAGACGTTGTCCCCGTCATTCAAGGAGGACCGAGTAGCACTTCAACGTTTAGCTTTACGTGGACCCCTCCCGCTACAGCGTCAGGTTCCGTGAACCTTTACCTTAGTGCGCTCGCTGGCTCATTCCCGAATGCGGATACCTACTCGCCAATGTATGTGCTTACGCCCGCTGCGGCCACAACACCGGACTTTAGCCTGGCGGGCACGGCAACGAGTTTGACAGCGACGCAGGGCGGGACGAGTGGTGCAGACACGATTACGGTCACTCCCCTCAATGGTTTTACAGGAAATGTAACCTTATCCACCTCTACGCTGCCGAGTGGCGTTTCCGCCACCTTTGGCACGAACCCCACGGCGGGCAGCAGCTCTCTTAAGTTCACGGCGAGCAGTACGGCTGCCACTGGGACCAGCACGGTGACGATCACCGGCGTGTCCGGAAGCCTCAGTCACACGACAACAGTTTCTTTCACAGTGAATGCACCTGCGCTTGTGCCGAATTTCAGTCTTGCGGGCTCGGCAACGAGTTTGACAGCGACGCAGGGCGGGACGAGTGGCGCAGACACGATTACGGTCAATCCCCTTAATGGTTTTACAGGAAATGTAACCTTATCCACCTCTACGCTGCCGAGTGGCGTTTCCGCCACCTTTGGCACGAACCCCACGGCGGGCAGCAGCTCTCTTAAGTTCACGGCGAGCAGCACGGCTGCCACTGGGACCAGCACGGTGACGATCACCGGCGTGTCCGGAAGCCTCAGTCACACGACAACAGTGAGCCTCACTGTAAACGCAACCACAACGACATCGGCACTTTCTGTAAGCCCGCTCACAATGACTTTTAATTACCAACAAGGGTCGCCAACTCCTGCGTCCCAGCCGATTATGGTAACCGGAACCCCAACAGGCTTGGCATTTACAGCAGTAGCTTCCGGGGCGAGCTGGCTATCCGTCTCTCCCTCCAGCGGGACGCTGCCGGGAACAACCAACACGTCGGTGACGCCGGGCACTCTGCCGCCGGGCACGTATACAGGCGGCAAGGTCACAATCACCGCAACGGGCGCAACGGGCAGTCCACAGATCGTTAACGTCACGTTGGTAATCACATCTGTCACCACTACTTCCGAATTGACGGTGACGCCGAATTCGCTGAATTTCACTTCTCAGCAAGGCGGTTCCACTCCGTCGCCGCAGAGTCTGAATGTGAGGGATTCGGCTAACAAGCATGACTCCTTCACGGCATCCTACTCCGGCGGTTCGTGGGTCAGACTGAATCCAACCAGCGGGAGTACGCCCGGCAATATCTCGGTCTCGGTGGTTCCTGGAGGAATGCCTGCCGGTACATATAATGGAGATATTCAAATCAGTTCACCGGGCAAAAGCAGCGTTAGCGTGCCTATAACCTTTACAATTACCTCCGCCACTGAAGGAACCAGCGGTGCGATGTACGCTCAACCCTATGTTTATGACCCGACCTCATCGCGCGCCCTCGCCGCAATGTGGGTTAACGGACTAGGTGTTGGGATTGGGACTCAATCTCATAACCGAGCCATGGTGCTCGTAAAGAATGCGTCTGCGCCTGCGGGATCATGGGCGGGGGTGAACATTCTGAACGTATCAGGCGTGTCGCTCACGGAACTCGGTTTTGACTATCGTGACGGCAGCCAATGCACCGCTACATCCCCACGCTTCATCGTGATTACGACCGATTCGGTAACTCACGTTTTGGGTGGTTGTAGCACCGGGACAATTCAAACGAATGTACCTTACATGGGCTGGAGGCGTGTGCGGTTTGACCAGACCCATATCGATGCTGCGACTCCACCGATTACACCGGGCATGCAAGTCCAAAGCATTACACTTGTCATGGATCAGGGTCCTGATTCCGTGACGGGCGCATCCGGTGGCTTCGCGGTGATCGACAACATCGACGTCAACGGGACGTTGATTACTGGGCCCAAGTTTATAGACGACTAAACACGATTCCCCAGGGCTGGCTGCCTCGGAGATGCGGTTGCCAGCCCTGGATTTAGTTCTAAGCGTTCGAGGTTTGTCAAACTGCCCTCGCTACTTTGAGATTGGGCGGATAGCCCGGGCCCTCAATTAGAACTTTGATCCTATAACTGTGTCGGCTCCCTTCGAGCGAGTAGACTTGGTAGCTGTCAGGACGACCAAGGCTCGGAGGAATGGAGCCGAGCTATGATAATTATAGGATTAAAGTGCAAAGTCTTAACCCGAAGCGTACGTACGGGAATCCTATTTGACCAAGCAACAGTGACTATTCTGAGGAATACGAAAGGCCGAGGCAGCCGCCCTAAAAATTAGGGGGAGTCCATGCGCCACTTTTCCTTCGGGGACGAACTCAGCGTGAAGCTCGAAGACAATCCAAACAAATTTCGGCCATCGAATCGGCTCTGCACTCGTGCGATGTCCATTTCGGTTCGAGCGATCATCCTGGACCAGAGAGTGGAGGGATTGGAGTCGAAGACAAGCCCCTCGCTGCCATCGAAAATGTACCAGCCGCCCTGGTTCACTTCGTTTTCTAATTGCCGGCGGCTCCAGCCGCAGTATCCCAGATAAATGCGGAGTTCCTTCGAACCCTTTCCCGCCATGAATGCCTTTTCGAGCTCCGCCTTTTTCGAAACGAGATAGACATTGCCGAAAAGGTGGGTTGCATCCTGCGGTCCCGCAGGCGATTGGAGAAGAGCCTGCACCACTTCAATCTGCACTGGCCCTCCGGCGTACGCTGGTTGTGAATATTTGCTCGATCCCTTCAGGTCGCGGAGCACGCTGGAAACCGGCAGTGTCGTCTGGCGATTAATTACGAGGCCAACAGTGCCGTCCTCGGCGTAGTGGACCAATAGAACCACTGTTTCCGCAAAATTTGGATCTGGTGATTGGCGGGGAACCACCAACAGCTTGCCAACACCCAGATTCTCAGGTCTTCTGGATTGAGCCAGCAGGATAGAAGCGCCTAAAAGCCCCCAGATCACCAGCGATAAGCCATGTCGTAATTTGAACGTCACACCTGGATTCTCATCCTCATTCATGATTGGCACAAGCAAAATTGAAGGACGACACAACTACTGAGATTTAGCGAGAGAATCGCAGAATGCGGTTTCTTACGGCCCCCTGTGCAGGTCAGGGAAAGCCAGTTGAACTGGCACGTTTTCTCGGAATGTGGAAAATGCGGACATCTAATCGCCAAATTGTCAGCCCCAACTGATTTTAGCGATGAGGAAACTTGCTATGAACTTGGATGCCGAAGGCGACAAGCCCCAAGACAGCGGTCAGAGCCATACACGCCGCTAGACGCCGACGGACTAAACTTGAAGGAAAAGACTGTTTGTGAATTCTCCACCCTTTCTCCCACCTCCACAAAGAAACCTTCCTTCCAACTGCATTCGCGTTAACCTCACGCACCATCTGACGGATATATTTCCACGCAAGGATGTAGAACGCGATTGCGATACCAAAGAGAATTGCTGACGACGTCGCCATAGTAGTCTCTGCCAAATCAGCTTATATCACAGCACGATGCTGACCGGTTTGAACGCGACAACACGAGAACATTTGCTGCTGTCGGAGCCAAGTCTTGATAGGGCGTGCCGGTTGAACCGGCAGGACTTCTCGGAAACTGACTTTTCGAGGGATTCCTAGTTAGTAATAGCACCGTTTCTTAAGACTTGGCTGCAACTGGCCACCGCAACGTTCCAGGAGAGCGCATTTCCAGAATTGCGGAGACCAGTCCCCAGACATACAGGACGAACAGGAACGCGAAGCAGACATTGGCCAGCAGAAGGTAGCGACCTATCAGCTGTGCAAGGTTCCATCCGTACATTTGGGTGAGGAGGCTGGGGTCAGAGAGGTTCACTCCCTCGATTTCGCCGAACGGAAGATTTTCAATTGGGCCTGACCATAAGCGGTAAACGTACATGAAGGTCAGCGCACCGATCGCCAGCAAACCCCAACGGAGGCCCGAGTTCTTATAGAGAGCGCTTTCGCGGGGCGCGTAAAATGTCGCCATCAGGATTGAGGCCAGGACCATTGCGCCGCCATCCCCGAAAAAAACGATCAGGGCTTCGTCATGATGTGCGCTGAGTATCGTGATTTGCAGAATGAGCAACGCACCGGCGGCACAAACCCAACCCCATTTCTCCATCTTCCAAGCCAGAAATCCACCAAAGATGATCGCGGCCGACAGGAAAAGAACGATCGACCAGGACCGCTCTTCGCCGTGCATCGTGACCCAGAGCAAGGGCACTGCCCAGTGACCAGCGAGCCAGGCAGTGATGGCGTGCCCGCTCTCGTGCAGCACCATCGCGAGCATGCCCGCCGCGACGCGTAGGCTTGTGCCCGCGATGAGACGCGCCACAAGCAACGCCAGCGGCAGCGCGAGCAGCCGATACTTGAATTCCGTGGCAGCCGCTTTTCGGATCGCAGCGGGCGAATGATCTGCCTCAGGGGATAGAGCCCTATCCAGAGAGGCAACAAAGGACGAGACTACCGCCGCAGCCATTCTTTCGTCCGCCAGATTTGAGGGCATTGCTGCGTCGGGCTGTTTCGCGACCGCCCCGGAAAGCGCGGGTATCTCCGGAGCATCGACCGGGGGCTTGTACTTCGAGAATACAATTCCGCACTTCAGACACTCGGTGGTCTGCAAGCGGTGATCGAATTGGCATTTTGGGCAGCGCATCGTCGATGAAACCGCGGCTCCCTCTCTGAAGGCGGGAAAACTCAAATATTCAGGAATATAGGTTTTACAGACAAACACAATTATGGACGAAGGACCATTACAAGCGGCGGACTCCTGTCGCCATGCGAACTTATCGGTAAATGCCGTCTTAACGCTTCGAATTACCGGTCGTTTGACTCTTTGAATTCTCTTTGTCGTGGCAACTCGTTGGGCTGGATCGACGCGGACGAGCGGGTTGCGAGGTCCAAATGAATGGCAGTGAATCGCGAATGAGATTGCGAGGTATGAAAAGAAGGAGAAGTCAAAACCGTGCCCTCCGTATTTTGAAATAGAAAAATTGTCGAGCGGAAAAAAGCGCCGATGAGGGCCATCCGCGTTTCCGGTGTTTGCTGTATTGCGTGGAGCGCGGTCCAGCGCTCCAATTAGAAAGTAAAGATTGGTCTCCCGCTAGAAAGGGAAAAAATCAATGGCAAATACAACGGGAACGAAAGTAACCAGAGAATCGATTCTGGAAAACAGCAAGGGATTCAGCAGTTTTTCTGTCGATGACCTGCAAAAAGCGAGACAGTTCTACGGCGAAACGCTGGGACTGAAAATTTCCGATGCTAACGGTTTGTTGAATTTACACCTCGCGAGCGGAGCAACGCTTCTGATATACCCAAAGTCTCAACATGTTCCGGCAACGTTCACGGTTCTTAATTTTCCGGTGGCCAACGTCGAAACTGCTGTTGAAGAGCTTTCACGACGCGGCGTCCAATTTGAAAGCTATAACGAAGCCAACTTAAAGACGGATGCAAAAGGCATTTCCCGTAGTGGAGGGCCCGTCATCGCGTGGTTTAAAGATCCTGCGGGAAATATCTTATCGGTTCTCGAACCGAGTTGATCTCAGTGCGAATTATTCAGGAGAGAAAACGAACGTGACGCCAAAAAACACGATCTGTCTCTGGTTCAATAAGGACGCGGAAGAGGCCGCACGATTCTACGCCGCCACGTTTCCCGACAGTAAAGTGACGGCTGTTCACAAGGCGCCCGGGGACTTCCCGGGGGGCAAAAAGGGCGATGTACTGACAGTGCAGTTCACCGTTGTGGACATTCCATGTCTTGGTCTCAACGGCGGCCCGGCGTTCAAGCACAGCGAGGCGTTCTCCTTCCAGATCGCTACCGACAATCAGGAAGAAACAGACCGCTACTGGAACGCGATTATCGGCAATGGCGGCGTGGAAAGTCAGTGTGGTTGGTGCAAGGATCGCTGGGGCCTCTCCTGGCAGATCACCCCGCGCGCGCTAACCGATGCGCTTGCGGCCGGCGGCGGCGAAGCGAAACGCGCCTTCGAAGCGATGATGCAAATGAAGAAGATTAACGTCGCCACCATCGAGGCTGCCCGGCGAGGCTGACGACGGGCTGCCGGGCTCGTCTTCCAAGTTTCATGATTTTGTCACAGCTATTTATTGTGGATTCTTAGAGGTCGCATCGATGTGCCAGCTTTCGACTCTGGCTTTGTTTTCACCAACAGGTATTACAAGTTCAATTGAATTCTTCTCGTCGTTTTGCCGACCATTGAAGACTTTGCCGCTAGGCAAAACGGGACAGGACCCGATACGCTTTCTCGATACTGTGATGGTGACCTTTGCATTGGCCTGATCGCGCAGCGCCACCGAGCAGACTTTCTCAAGCACGACCTTGTCGGACTTGCTGGCGCTGAGCACTTCGTAATGAACGGGATAGTCGGCTTCCTTGATGTCATCCGCCCAACCTGCTGCCGTCAAAAGTTGAAAGACAAACAAGAAAGCCACAAACGAATTAGTTTTCATACCTTCTCCACAAATTGTGTATGCGTGCTCCCGAGACCACCAGAAAGTAAGATGCACAATCGACAGCAAGGTTTTGATGATTCGTCTTCTCTGAAACTGGCTTATTTCAGAGTCGCAATTAAAATTCTTTTAGTTCGGCTACTGGAATGTGTTGCACGCGGTGATTGTGCCGGCGCTTAATCCGGCGTTGAACCAGTGCATGCGTTGCGCGGAAGTTCCGTGGGTGAAGGATTCGGGGCTGACATGGCCAGTGGACATTTTTTGCAGGCGATCGTCGCCGACTGCGGCGGCCGCGCCCAGGGCGGATTCGACGTCACCCTTTTCAAGCAGGCCGCGCTGCTGCGTGGAGTGCGCCCAAATTCCGGCAAAGCAGTCGGCTTGCAGTTCGAGCTTTACGGACAAGGGATTTACTTCGCGCGAATTATTTTCTTGGAGGCGGCGCACTTTGCCTTCGATTCCTGTGAGCTTCTGCACGTGATGGCCGAGTTCGTGAGCCAGAACGTAGGCTTGTGCAAATTGGCCGGGCGCGCCGAAGCGGCGGTTTAATTCATCGAAGAAGCTGAGATCGATGTAGACGTGCTCATCTTCGGGACAATAAAAGGGGCCGGTTGCGGATTGCGCGTTGCCGCACCCGGAGTCCGTGGAGTCGCGGAATAGAACGAGCTTGGCGTGACGATATTGCGTTCCGGTTTGCTGTGGAAGAATCTCGGTCCATGTTTTTTGCGCGTCATCCAGCACGAAGGAAACGAATTCGACGAGCGGCTTTTCAGCAGCATCCTGGGCAGGGTTCGGTTGACTGACCGCAGTGGTCGAAACCCCTCCATTTCCCAGAAGGCTGAATAAATTTGTGCGGAAAACGAAACTGAGAATCGCGAGCACGATGGCGCCGCCGATGCCGATGTGAATCCCTCCGAATTGAAAGCCACCGCCTCCGCCGTCATCTCGGCGATCCTCAATGTCTTCGCTTTCGCCACCGGGCGTCCATTTCATGATGCATTCCCCTGAAGTGCAAAATTGCCGCGATTACCAAAAATATTCAGATACAGGGAAATTAGCACGTACGGAGAGAATGCAGCAATACAGACATTCCCTGTGAGACTGCATTCATTTTTCAATACAATTCTGGCGAGCGTAACGCTAACAATGATTTTCCTGTACATTAGATAAGTTCGATTTTCTGGTCATTATGAGTAGTTGATTTGTTAGTTTTACGAGTCCACAGGAGAAGACCCGGCTCGCGACGTTTAGCGAATCCATGACCCCTGCAACTCAATCTTCCGCCACAGCCAGCATGAACCGGATTGTGATTGCCACGAGCTTTAGTTTTGTGGTGACGCAGCTGGACGTGACCATCGTGAATGTGGCGCTGCCGCACATCGCCGCCAGTTTATCGGTGCGGGTGGCGGGGCTGTCGTGGGTGGTCGACGCTTACACGCTGCCATTCGCCGTGTTGATGCTTTCCGCGGGAGTGCTGGGCGATCGTTTTGGTTCTCGACTGACGTACCTGATTGGTCTCGGAATTTTTGGAGTTGCTTCTCTCGCGTGCGGCCTCGCGCCAAACGCCGCGACCATGATTGCTGCGCGTGCAGCACAAGGCGCAGGAGCCGCACTCCTGATTCCGAGTTCGCTCGCTCTTCTCAGCCATGCGGCGGGCGATGATCACGCTTTGCGCGCACGCGCCGTAGGCTTGTGGACTGCAGCTGGCAGCGTAGCCATCGCCGCCGGGCCGGTGATCGGTGGGCTGCTCGTCACGAGCCTGGGCTGGCGCAGCATTTTTTTGGTGAACGTGCCGCTGTGCGCTGTCGGCGTGGTCCTGACCATGCAATCCGTTTCTTCCGCCACGCATTCCGATGCCACGCATCATCTCGATCCAGTTGGGCAATTGCTGTCGATCCTGGCGCTTACTGGATTGACGTGCTCGGTGATCGAACTTCGGCCCTTGGGAATCCATCATCCGCTGGTAATCGGCGGAGCCATTCTGGCGGTTGTGGCGGGCTTCGCTTTTTATTTTGCGGAAACTAAATCCTCCGAACCCATGCTTCCGTTCGGCCTTTTTCATCTGCCGAATTTCAGTCCTTCCGTGATTTTCGGGACGATCATGAATCTCACTTTTTACGGAATGATTTTTGTGCTGAGCCTGTACTTGCAGCAGGCGCGCGGATATTCGGCGCTGGGCACGGGCCTGGCTTATTTGCCGATGATGACCACGTTTATCGTGTCTAACGTGGCCAGCGGCATGGTGGCGTCCCGCACAGGGCCGCGCTTTCCTATGATTCTCGGCTCGGCAGTGACACTGGCGGGATATGCGATGCTGTCGCAATTTGGTTACGCGACTCCCTATCTCGCGATGCTTGTTCCATTCATCGTTCTTCCCGCTGGAATGGGCTTTGCGATTCCTGCCATGACCGCCGCGGTCCTTTCCAGCGTGGATCGCAAACGCTCCGGAACTGCGTCGGCGGTTTTGAACGCCTCGCGGCAGACGGGAGGTGCCATCGGCGTCGCCATATTTGGCGCGCTGGTGGGAAACACGCCTGTTCAGATCGTGCAGGGATTGAAGCTGGCTTCGCTCACATCGCTCGCGCTATTGCTGATTGCCACATTCGTCGCGTGGAAATTTATTCGGCGGAGCCATGGAAACGTGGAAGTTGAAGACAAAGTTGGATTTCAGTTTGAGTAGGTTTTAGAAGCGCGGGCTTCAGCTTGCGTGGGTTGGTTTTGTAGCGCCGTCGCCACTTTGACTAACCCACGCAGGCTGAAGCCCGTGCCACTAAAATCTAATTAGTTTGGATTGGTTACGGTTGCGCCAGCCAATTTTGCGGTGGCCGCTAGCGTTGTTTGTGCTGCATTCAAACCTAAAAGAAAATCCTTGTCGTAATACGTCGCATACAAATCCGTAGGCTGGTGCCACTGCGGGTCCCAACCGTTGCCGATTTCCGTGCCGCGTTCATTTTCGCGCACGCTGATTGCGGCCACCTCGTCCATGAACGGATTGGAATCGGTGTTGGTCATGTGGCTGCCAACGCTTGCCGGATAATCCGTCGCATATTTTTCGTCGGCTTGCTCGAACGTCCAGGCAAGGGCTTGCGATTGAGCCGCGAATTGCGAATTCATCTGGAATTCAATATTAACGTCCGCTTCGGGGCGCTGCTGTTTGCTGACGGTTCCATCTTCGCGGGGCATGCCGTGATCGAACATCATCATGTCGTGTTGAATCATTCCGAGCCATCTGGGTTCCGGGTAGCGGCCCGATCCCGGAGGATTTTCCTTGCCCTGTAAATCTTTGCGCTGCGCTACGTAGGCGGCGCTGCCATTTAGTCCCGTCTCTTCGTTGTTCCAAAAAATAAAACGGATGGAGCGTTCGGTCCGCACGTCCGGATTGCTGAATATGCGAGCGAGTTCCATCACAAGAGCTGTGCCCGACCCATCGTCGTTTGCGGCCTCGCCCCAGCCAATCCCGTCCATGTGCGCGCTGACGATGAACATTTCTTCCGGGTGCGTGCTTCCAACTTTGGTGCAATACATTTCTTCGCGAGCGCCCGGCACAGATGGCGGGGAATTGAGGGCGCGTAGTTTTGGATCCGGCTGCGCGTTGGGATCATTGTTGATTCCTGTGCGAACGCGGAGCCCTTTTGGCGAGCCGCCTCCTACAGAAACGGTTCCGGGCGGCGTGGGAGTGCCAGGTCCGCCCGCGGCATTGGCCACGGTGCTGCGCAAGTCCGGATTGGGCGGCTGGTAGTCGTACTTGAGTCGCTCGATATTTGCGCACCCATAAATCTTCAGCTGGGTTTCTATCCAATCGATGGCCTTGCGGTTCCGATCCGTGCCCTGGCGGCGATCGCCAAATTGCGTGAGCCCTTTGACCGTGGCCTTGTAGCGATCCAGGTTGAGCCGATCGACGAGAATCTTTGCGGGATCGGGCGCGGTTTGCGTTTGCGATGGCGCAGCATTGTTTTGTCCGGCATTCACATTGATATTTACGAGCAACGCTAGGAAACAAATTATGAGTGCGATCCATTTTGATCGCATGAATGGCCTCCATTCGTCGCAAATCTCAAACGGTAGAATTATTTTTGTGAAACTCGTTCAACGGACCGAGGAAGCTTACTGCAAAGGCATCGTGGGACCAAGTGCGGGAAATATGCCGCGAAGAATATGGAAGTGTCGATGTCCGTACCCATATCGTCCCGCAAGACGCGGTTCACCGAGAACGTTCTCCGTATACGGGACGATATGGCCTCTACGAAACCCATCATCGACCGGGTGGCGTGGTTCGCTTTATGGCGGATGGTTTTCGTAGCGGCCGTCCGTATTTTGGACTGGCGACTTTTGTTCCACGGGTATATTAACGAATGAAAAGAAAACGACGCGACACATCAGACTGACTCAGATATTTTCAGCGCGCTTGGGAGCGAGTTCGCCCATCAGCATCAGGCTGCGTTGCGAAAATGGCAGATAGAGCAGCGCTGCCGTGGCGGCCAGCGCAAGACCGACGCCAATTTGATCCACTAGGAGGAACGGCGCGAGGGCCCAAAGCTCATCCAGAGGAATCACGATCGGGAAGAGGCGAAGAAATTTAACAGGCAAACCCCGGTACCCAAACACAACTGCTGACAACAAATATAAACGAATCGGAATGCCTACGAGAGCAGTAAGAATAAGCAGCCCAAAAATCCACCTGGGGTGCTGAACTGCCTGAGAAAGGATGGGCTCCACCCAACGCAGCCTGGCCAGCGAAATGAAATAGAAAGATAGATACATGATTTGAATAAGCGAAAAAAGGATTTGCACAACGCCGCGCGGCGCATCGGGGAGATCGTGCTTTTCACTCAGACCCATCGTAAGTTTCTGGTTTGGAAATGTGTCGGGAATCTCCGTGTAGACGGCAGGTTCCGGCACGGTTGCGGCCGCTTTCGATGAATGATCGCTCACAATTTCCACGGATGAAATGAAGCGGTAGCCCCGACGGGGAATCGTCTGGATAAAGCGCGGATTGTCCGCCGAATCATTAAGGGCGTCGCGCAGCTTATTCACAGCCGTGTTGAGGCTATGATCGTAGTCGACGAATGTATCCACAGGCCAAAGGTGCAGGCGTAGTTCATCGCGAGTCACAACGTCGCCGGGGCGCTCCAGCAGGTGCAGCAGGATTTCAAGCGGTTGGCCTTGTATCCGCGGGCGAAGCTTGCCGTCCTTGCGCAGATCTCCCGTGGTTCCATCCAGCTCATACAAGCCGAAGCGAAAAATAGATTTTTGCTTTGTCGGTTCTTGCACAGTTTTGACCCAGGTTTAGGATGTCCTAGGCATTTTAAAAGATATACGTCAATAACCCTATAACTTTGTTGTGCATAGCGGATGACTTCTAATTGAGGGGAATTTAGAGGACGTGCATTGCAGGCTGATACGGTTTTTGGGCAATCTCATGCCACAAGGGAGCCAGCCATTCGAAGTCGACGATCAATTTTGACGTGTCTGGCACTGTTCATTAGTGTGGTTGTTCGGTCTTCACCTGCGGCCGCCACGGATTTGCGACCGGAAGCGGTGCAAGGATTCGATCGCTATATTTGGCTGACGGAAAAGCGAATGGCCGGTGAAGTGATGCCGGGAGGTGTATTTCTTTGGGTTGACAGCCACGCCGCACCCAGCCGAGATGAAACCATTGCCCGTCTGAAGCGCGGGGAAGTGGTGTCGGAGAAAATGTCCACGCCAGATCCCTCGGGAATTACTTCTACGCCGGGAGCGCTCATTCATCACTGGGTGGGAACCGTTTTTATTCCGGGGGCTACACTGGGCCAGGTGCTGGCGCTAGTTCAGGATTACGATCATCACACTGAATATTACAAACCGGAAGTCGTGAAATCGAAAACGAAGGAGCACGCGGGCAACGATTTCAAAGTCTACCTGCGATTGAAAAAGAAAAAAGTTGTTACGGTTGTTCTCGACAGCGAATACGCGGTGCACTATCACTCGCTCGATGCAGCCCGCGCCTTCAGCGAATCCTATAGCACGCGCATTGCTGAAATTAATCGTCCGGATGAACGGGATGAAAGTGCGACGCCCGAGGGACGGGGCGAAGGATTCATGTGGAGACTCGACACCTATTGGCGATTTGCGGAAAGGGATGGGGGAACCTATGTCCAGTGCGAAGCCATCTCTTTGACGCGTGACATTCCCACAGGTCTCAACTGGCTAATCGCTCCGTTCATCGAAAGTATTCCCAGGGAATCGCTGGAATTTACTTTGCTTTCTACGCGCTCGGCAGTGCTGCGCGGCGGCGAGCATGCTTTGCCTTAGTGAAAGAAGAATCTTTACAAAGGGAGGCTGACAATGAGGAATGAACAGACGCAAAATTCCGTGAAGCCACGCGAGCAGAAGACAAGTCCCGAGCCGCAACCGGCAAAAAGCGTTTACTTCAAAGACGCGATGCGACTTCAAGAAAGTTTCACGTCACCCCTGGAGCGCAAAGTACTCCCGTGGCTCGCGGCAAAAATTCCAGCGCAAATAAATTCAGACCATTTGACGTTTCTGGGATTTCTGTCCATGTTTCTTGCGGGAGTAAGTTATTCAATTTCGGGCACGCATCGCTACGGGCTGATCCTTGCCACAGTGTTTCTGGCGCTGAATTGGTTTGGAGACAGCCTGGATGGAACGCTCGCGCGTCTCCGAAATCGCCAACGGCCACGGTACGGCTTTTACGTTGATCACATGATTGATACCTTTGGCGGGCTTTTTCTGATGGGTGGGCTGGCGCTTTCCGGTTTTATCGACTGGAGAATTGCACTCGGAATGTTAATCGCTTTTTTGATGCTCTCGGTGCAGGTTTACCTGGCGACATATACGGTGGGAACTTTTCAACTTTCGTTCGCGAAATTCGGGCCAACTGAGATTCGGTTGTTGCTGGC
>DATHNC010000060.1:0-8368 GCA_035486415.1 Saccharimonadales bacterium (SeqCode) | reverse complement strand
GTAAGTTGCGCGCACGATGTCCGAAGTGGAACGTGCTTCGCCTGAAGAGATGGCCACCATCTCGGTTCCAAGAAAATTGAACAGAACAAACGGGAGCGCCAGCAACGGACCTGCGGCGCCATGCGGCAGGAAACCGCCATCAGTGGTGTAGTGCGTTTGCGCGCCTCCGCCTAGCAGCAATCCGGCTCCGATTAGAATGAAGGCCGCAATCGCGACGACCTTGATCATCGCGAACCAGTATTCAAAACTGCCGACGGTGTGTACCGCCCCCAAATTGATGATTAGTAGGAGTGTCGCGAATCCTGCAATCCAGGCCGTGGCGGGAATATGTGGAAACCAGTAACGCATGTACGTGGCCGATGCCACGAGTTCACCGCTGATGGCGATTACCAGTGAAAACCAGTATCCATAACGCGAAATGAAGCCTGCCCAGCGGTTCAGGTACTTATCGGCGTAGACTCCAAACGAGCCGGCGGCTGGATGCAGGCTCGACATCTCGCCCAGCGCTGTCGTCACGGCGAAAGCAATAAGCGCGCCCAGGATGTAGGAGAGGATGACTCCCGGCCCGGCAATCTGGACTGCCGCGCCCGATCCTAGCAGAAGACCGGTGCCGATCGAGCCTCCGATCGCGACCATGGCCATTTGTCCTGCGCGGAGATCGTGGCGGAGTTGGGGAGGTTTTTGCTCCATGAAGTTGACGAGAGAATGGCCGCCACTGTTTCCTTGGATTGATCTCCTTTTCGCTTCAAAAACAGCCGCCATTCTATACCGGTCTTGAAAGTTCGCAATGTTGCCGATGACTTTCGTCACTGCGCGAGCGTTTTCAGGGAAACTGCATCCGCCAGTTGCTGCAATCCATCGCAGAGGAACTTCGCGTAATTTGACTGCGTCTCCTCCAGAAAGCAAAACCCGCCATCATCAGTTGATCGTCGCCACAATTCGCGGCAAAGTATGGTGAGGTCCACAACAACGAGGGCTCGCGGACTGCGACGCCGAGATCATGTGTTGCGATTGCTGGCACATTTTGCGAAATACTGGACGGCCGGATTGCGGCTGATACGACAGATGCTTCATTTCCACGAAAAGGTCGAAAGTGGAAAAGTGGTTCACAGAGGGTTAGGAGCGGATAGGTCGCGTCCTCCGTGGCTTTAGCGAACGCTATGGGTCATCGCGGAAAGGCATACCAGAGGACACGCCAGAAAATACGGTGCGCCATTTCTGGAGGCTCCGGCCTATTGCTGCGCGTCCTGCGATGCGCTGTCGTGCTAGACTTCGGACTTGATGGGCTCCGTAGGATTCCAACCGCTCCAGATTGACGAGGTGCGGGCGCGTCTCCGCAAAATGACTGACGAGGCATTGATTCGTTACGGCCGCGCCTCGGCCACGCCGACTCGAATCGACGGCATCCAATGAGTCGAGGTTCGTTGCGCCCCTCGAGTCAACGGTCGAGGATAACGTTGATCGCATGGAGTCTCGCGTCGTCGCTTCTCTTTCTCTTCACAGTCGAAAATATCTGGATAGATCCCTGGTTGAGACACAAGTCTGACAAGATACCGTCAATGGTGCCAGAGGCACTCAGCGGAAGTTGGTTTCTAGCCCTCATGGTCGGCGGGATCGCATTGGTACTCCTCGCAATGTGTCAGATTCTCTTGATCCAAGACCGCAGCCTCTCCGTCTGGATGAGAGTCGGGACTGGGATCGCGGTGCTTGTAGTCTTGCTGTTAAGTGCGCAATGGGTCCGCAGGACCAGTGGGTGGCCGTCGGCAATCCGTCCGCAATCGCGTGGCACAACACACACGGTCACGCTGAAATGGCGGCCCAGCGGTTCGCAGGTCGTTGGATACAACGTGTATCGAAGCATGACGCCCAGAGCCAATTACGTTCGGATCAATTCTGCGCCTGTTCAGGGAACTACATTCACTGACAACACCGTGACGAGCGGTCTAACTTATTACTATGTGACTAGGGCAGTAGATGCATTAGGCCACGAGAGCATCAATTCCAACGAAGCCCCAGCAGCCATTCCGTATCCATAAAGCACAGGAAAGCCGGAAGCCAACTGAAATTCGTGATTCGATTGTTACGTATGCGGGTGGCACCACGTGGTTCGATTCATCAAATAAGCAGCGAATTTCGGACATCCGCCGCGCCAAGTCTTCGTTGAACAGCTACGCGAGGCGCCTCTGGAATAGAAGCGGTGCCACTGGTTTTTCCGCGCCAGATTCGTGGCTGAACGTGAGGCCTGAAAAGAAACCGAAATCACTACTGTTACCGCCCGCGAAAACTCCCGAAGACTCTATTCCGCTTCGCTTTTCTTTCAAATACTTGGACCTGTACAGTAACCCGAAGTTTGCCATCACCCGTTGCCGGGACGGTTACGTAGAAAAGTTTCTGTGCCGCCTAAGAGATCTGTCATCTTTGTCAGTCAAGGATTTCCGAACGAACAAGAGTCAGTCTCTCAAAATTCACCGAATAACCTGGAGCGAAACGTCGGAGGTCCCCGGCTTTTCGAGTTTGAATGAACAGCTACGGGATGAGGAGGCTTGGCAGTTTCACATTACGAAGAATGAACACGGCAGAGTTCACGGAATATCGATAGACAATACCTTTTTTGTAGTTTGGATTGACCCCGACCACCTCCTGTACACCTAGGGGGCCAATCCGCAGAGCCAATGACCGCACCACACGCACGTCTCCGTTCGTCAGCCGTGAAACAATCGTTGACCCAGCTGGAACACCCAGCGACGTATTTTCATTTCGAAGTGGCGCGCCCGGAGAGAGTCGAACTCCCGACCTTTTGGTTCGTAGCCAATTACAGGCAGTGACAGGGACACAAGCAAACCAAGAAGGCCCAATAGAATCAACGAAACCATTCCGCCACGTTGTACCGTTTTGGGCGGTTTCGGCTGGGGTTTTCGGACAGTTTTCGGACAGCGACTATTTTTTCTTTCCCCTTGTGTACGGAAGGCAATAAGCACTGAGGACGGCCACCGCCAGTCCTTGCGCTACTTCGGGCGTTACATTAAAGTTCACGCTGCTGTGACTCCAGAAGCCCAACCAGAGCGTAAGTGGTTTTCAGATAGTCTAATAATTGCGACCGTCCCTCCTCTAGTATATTTGCTGACGCTTGCTCATGTCATCGGATACGCATCTTATTTCGAGATTCCGATTCCGTTTATAAGTGTTACCTGGGCCTTCGCACTTATCGTCTGCATAATCCTGATTGTCGTTTTCGTTCTGGCTTACGTATTCGTGTTTTTATTGACGCTTTTGCTGCCGCGTCCCAAACAAATCTCGGAATACGTTCTTGCTCTCGTATATGTTCCGCCCGCCTTGATCTTGGTCTTGATGCTTCTACATCGGCCGGATGTGCACTGGAATCGTCCCTTTTTCATCGGCGGAATGGTCTTTAGCGCGATTCTCGATGTTTGTCTCTATGTCCAGGCCAGACGCGAGAAGGAAAGGGTGAAAAGATTTCTCAATCAGTTATATTATGGCGATGAACCCGTCGGTCCTCGATTTCATCGTACGCTGCTCGTTGGTACTTTGTTGTTATGGGTTATTGCTGGGTCCGCAACGTCCGCCTTCTTTGGCAGGCTCGAGGCGCGATATAGCAAAGAATATTACATCCTACAGGGCACCGAGGAGACGGTTGTATTGCTCCTCACTCAAGACATGATTCTTAGTGCGCCGTTTGACCGAACTACACGAACAGTGAAGAGAACTTTGATCCTTACAAAGACTTCGGATCGCGCGTCGATAGTTTTCCGCATGGAAACAGTTGGCCCACTCCATCTGGAGCCACGCCGAGCGCCATAAGCCGGTCGCTGCCATGCGCCAATGCTTCGTGTGTCATCCCGAATTCGCCCCCATTTGAAAAACTAAACGTTTATGGTATAATCGGGTTCTATGAAATTCACTTCCACGAGGCGAACTATGTAAAACCGCTTCGGCGGAAGTGTGTCCACGCGGGCCAAAAACCGATTTATCAAGTTGTCAAATGGCGTCCCTAATAAGGACGCCCTTTTTATTTTCGGAACACAAAAAGGAGAAACAAAAATGCGAAAAGCAAGACGCGAAAAGTGCAACAAGTGTGGTGAGCGTGTGGCGAAGGGCCGCATGCGCATACACATGCTCTCTCATACAGAAATGGCGGAAATGTTTGCAGAGTTGCGGGCGGCTGGATTTTCCCCCAGCGTAGCGGGGCGAATCGTTACAGAAAAACTCATCGACCAATCCGTACAGCGGCACGAGAAAGCCGAACGCAAATCGCCCTACAAGCGCGGTCCTATGACCGTTCCGCAGATACTTAACAGAGCAAACGCGGCGGCGGAAAATGCGCAAGCGCGGGCGAAGGCGGGCGCATCGGAACCATTGACCGAAGAAAACACGGAACCACTGACAGAGGAAAACACGCAACCGCTGACGAACTAGCAGCGAACGGGGCGGGCTCACAACCCGCCCCTATTTTTCGGAACACAAAAAGGAGAAGTGAAAAATGATGGAACGCCCTATCCGACAGAAGTGCTCACAGCGCAAATGCTCTGCGCTCACTACCGCTCGATTCTTGAGGATTCGTCTCTGGCGGAACAGGGCATTCCAATCACAGACGAAGAAACGGGAGATATCGTGGACGTTGCTATTCCCGTCGGCGGCAAGTGGAAAAGCGGTTATTTAGAAATTCCGCTCGCCGACAAAGCCGCCGAGCGAATCATTGAGTACATGCAAGACATCGCTGGATTTGAGAATGCGCGGTTAGAAGGCGGCGGGCACGTCGCATGGGGCGAGCCCATTCCTGGCACGGGCGAAGACCTAAGCGAAGAAATGATTATCACTCGCGGGCGTCTGTTCGGATACCGCGAGGATGCCATCCGCAAAGCGGTCAAAGCAAGCAAACACAGAAATGGTTTTGCGCGGATGTTTCGGAGAATGGCAGAAGACAGCAAACGCGAAGTCCGCCAATTCCAAAAAGGCGAAAAATAAAATTCCGCCCTTCATTTTTGAAACCACCAAATGCTCTCGCACAGTTCCGGCTCGCCGAGTAATTCCAGCACAGCGATTTCAACGTCACTGCCCGTTGTACCGTTTCGCACCGTTTTGCACCCTGTTTTCGGACAGTTTTCGGATAGAACATGCCAAGGTATTTCTTGATTGACCGCGCGGGCGTGGAAGGCGTAAATATGTTCCAGTAACAATTAGATTGCAGTGCAACACCCACGGAACAGGAGCCGCGCCGTACAGGCCTTGTTTGCGTGGGATTTTTTTTAGGAGAGTGAACCATGAAGCGAAATGAGATTTGGACTTCCATTATTGGCCGGGAAGGAGCGCGCTGTTCTCACTGCGGCGACGTTCCGAAGGTCGGCAGTCGGCTGAATGGTTATGAAGTCAGGCTGGTGGTTCCGCAGGGGCACAACCCAAACCAGTTCTTAGCGATGCTGGCCGGATAAACTGATTGCACACAGCGGCACCGGACGGAGCGACACGGCACCGTCCGGAAGCCCCGACCGGAACAAAACCGGAACACGGGGCAAGCATGAACTTAAAGCACAGGAAAGCCGCGACTCCTAACGACAGTTCAACGGTAAATCCTTCCGAAAAGTACTTCGAAGGTGAATACGAATACACGGTTTTGGGACAACCGGTTCGGCGTGCGGTTCAATATCAAGACTTAGGCGTTAGCGATGCGAAATGAGGACGCTAGAACTCTATGATGTTTCAAGCCTATTGTCTCGACGTTACGATAAAGAAGTTGTCAATATGCAAGACAGTAGCGATACATCGCCCCGTAGATAGTAAACTTTCTAATAGCGGTACCAGTATGGCACTCCGCGTGCACCGGCAGCCGTAACGGGCCAGGAAGGGCACCAAAGCGGCAAATCTTTGGCTATTTCAGGAAGTATCTGAGGGTGAATGATGAAACTTAGGACTGTAGCGATTCTGTTTGTATTGGCGGCACTCGTGCCAATCGCACGCGCTGACGGGGGTGCCGAGTCAACCATCTATACGTTCACTGGCGGGCCGCTGAGTGGCTGCAACTGTAACCTCACGGGAGAAGTCACGGTGGCTGGGCCTCCCCAGCAACTTCCCACCATAGTCACCGAGGCTATTGAACTCGTGCCGACGTCATTCTCGTTCTCCGTGGACGGCTTCACACTGAATCAAGACAACACGCTGATGAACACTCCAACGAACAATATTAATTTCGACTTATCTCTCGGCCGGGACGCTTGGGTAATAAACCTACAACAAAACAGCAATCCGCAATTCTTTATTTTCTCGAATTGCATCGCTGGCTGCTCAGACGATTCGACAACGTTTGCTGGATTTAGACAGGTAACGGCCAACGGCGAATCCCAAATTCTTATCGGCGTCAGCGACGGGCTTCACGGGAACGGGTCATGGTCCGTGAGAGTGCCCGAGCCGGGGACGCTGCTGCTGCTGGGAACTGGATTCCTCGGACTCGGGTTCAGAAAACGGGCCGCCTGAATCTTCATTCTTTCAGCGCATCGGCGACCGCTTGCGCGAGTTCGTTGCGGATTTGCTCGCGCGATTCGTTCAACGTGTCGGACATAAACGGTTTGGCTGGAATGGGCGGGTGAGTGACAAATTGGGCGAAGGCTTTTTCTTTAACCGAGGTTTGAAATGCTAACACCCGCGCTTTGCTCGCCATGATTCGATACGCGCCTTCGTGTCCGAGTGTGTGAATCATGGCATAGGAATGCGACGGGCCTTTGCCTGCTGAAACGGTTCCGAGAATCGTACGACCATCGGTCGTCGTCGTCGCTCGCACGCTGGAACGCAGGACTCCCGATTTGACGCCGAGTACTTCGCCGCTTAACTTCGCTTTGACTTTCGTTTCCAGCATGTAGGTCAGGCTTTGCACTTTTTGAAAAAGGACTTCATGCAAGCGCGAAGCCTTCGCTTGCAACTCTTCGCGCCAGCCGTCCAGTTTGGAGCTACTGAAATCAAAACGCAGCCTTGAACTCATAACGCCTCACTTTTTTGCAGCGGTTCGAATCCTACAACCGGCTCACGGTGCGCCCGCAGCGCGGCTTTCACGTTTTCCGAACTGCGTAGCGCGAACGCATAGAGTTTCATCACGAAATTGTCCTGCGGGTCTTGTCTTCGTGAATTCAACCGGGCGGCGTGGAGGACAAGTCAACACCGCCCGCTTTGCGCCCGGCTCAGCGCGTTGTGACCGGCGCAAAACCGTTGAAACTTATTCTTCGACCCTGACCAAATGTTCGAATTGAATCGGCACTTCCGGCCTTGCTGGGATTTCCCGCTGTCCTGCACGCGGTACCGCCGTAATTCCCGGACGATTCGGAATGACTGCGTGAACGTTCGTCGGTATCACGGTGTTTTCGAGTGCCGCGATGCGCTTGACCAAATCGTCGGACGCGCCCTTACTGAATTCGTCGCCGGTCGCTTTCGAGCACTCTTCCATCGCGGCTTTGTGGTACGTCGCACCGGCTGCGAACACATCGGATATTTTCTGCAACGTGCCCCAGATTCCGTCCTCATCATCGTCTTTCAGTTGACTCTTGCTTGCCTTCGCCATGCCCGCCAATTTCCCAACACATTTCGAAACGGTGTTGCACTGTTCCATCGCGCTTTTGTGGAAGCCTTTCAAATGGTCACTCACGCGTCCCATGGTTTCCTCCGTTTTTCTCCAATTGAGATCTCGAAGCCCGAGATTACTGAGCGGCCGCGATCTGCGCGATCATGGCGGCACGCTCTTCGTCACGCATGCGGGTGACGATTTCGATGGCTTCGTTCATCTCATCGTCATGACCTGCAAACACACGGCGAATGGTCGCAATCGCTTTCACAAATCCTTGCCCACTCGGCTTCCTCAATCCAGGGATGATCGTCGGCGTTTTGTAGAGTTCGAAGTCGTGTTCGTCCACGTCGCTTTGTGGGACGCTCATATCCAAGATCAGATTCGGGCGCTGGTCCGACTTTCTCAGCGCCGCACGAACCGCGCCGTCGTGCTTCAACTGTTCAAATGGGTTCGGAAGTTCGTCCACATCTACCGATTTGTCCAAATCCATGTTGTCGCCCCAGACGATTTGTCGCAGGGTGCTGATTGGTAATTCACTCATGACGCTGCCTCCCCTGTGGCTTTCAATCTTTAATTCGCTCGCCATTGTCCCACTTGTGCTGCTGTGCTTCTGACCGCATCCAATCCCACACTTGATTGCGTTCCTTGAGAACTCGATACGCATCGTCGCGCTGCTGAATTAGCATTGCGCGTCGCTGACGAAGAGTCTCATCCTCGAACAGCAACTTCGCGCTTTCGTGAAAATCGTTGAGAGCCCGAACACAGCCGTAGTAGGCGCGAGCCGCTTGGAGCGCGGCAACTCTC
>DATHNC010000059.1:0-16812 GCA_035486415.1 Saccharimonadales bacterium (SeqCode) | reverse complement strand
ATCCTGCGGCCCAAAAAGTATTTCGTTTTCGTCTGCACCTGGCAACGAAGGAGCCATTATGACCTTGCTGCTTACCGAAGCCGACGTTCGCTCCCTTTTGACCATTCCGATTGCGCTGGAAGTCGTCGAAGATTCTTTGCGCCAGCAGGGTAAAGGTGAATTAATCCTGAATCCGCGCCGCAGAATTAAAATGCCGGACAATGCCCTGTTGCATTACATGGCGGCGGCCGACCCGGTCCACGGATATTTCGGCATGAAAATTTATACCGTCGCGCGCGGCACAGCTCGTTTCGTTGTGCCGCTTTTCCGCTCGACGACTGGCGAAATGGCGGCGCTGATCGAAGCAGATGCACTCGGCCAACTCAGAACCGGCGCCGCCAGCGGCGTTGCCACCAAATATCTCGCCAATGCAAGTGCGAGCAGTGCTTGCATCATTGGCACGGGATATCAGGCGCGAACTCAACTGGAAGCCGTAGCGGCCGTGCGCACGCTCAAGCGTGTCCGAGCCTTCGGGCGCGATCCCGAACGCCGCGCAAAATTTTGCCGCGAAATGAGCGAACAAATCGGCGTCACCGTGGAACCCGCAACTTCCGGCGAGGAGGCCGTAAAAGGCGCGGAAATTATTATCACCGCAACTTCAGCGACAAAAATCGTGCTCGAGGGCTCGTGGCTCACTCCCGGGATGCACATCAACGCCATGGGCGCGAATTGGCCGCAAAAACGCGAACTCGATTCCGCTGCGGTTGGCCGCGCCGATAAAATCGTCGTCGATTCGGTGGAGCAATCAAAAATGGAAGCGGGCGATCTGGTGCAAGCGTTCGGCGAAGATTCATCGCGGTGGAATAATGTGCAGGAACTCTCAGAAATTGTCGCGGGTAAGGAAAAAGGCAGAACAAGCGTGGACCAGATCACTTTATTCAAATCCAACGGCATAGCTACGTGGGATCTGGCAGCAGCAGTCCGCGTATATGAAATGGCGGTCACGCAAGGCATAGGCAAAACCATTCCTCTCTGGGAAGCCACAAACTGAAGCATGGATTTTAGTGGCGCGGGCTTCAGCCTGAGGGTTGGTCCTTGTAGCGCCGGCGTCCCGCCGGCGGTTTTGCGCTGCATTACGATAGCTGAAACCTGCCGGCGAGACGCCGATGCAACAAAACCATAACCCGGCATGCTGAAATCCACGCTACCAAAAAGTAAGCGTTGAACCTTAATTCGCGGTGGGAGAAAAGTGGAATGCAATTTTTTGATAATTTAAAACCGTTGGGGCTGCTTGTCCTGCGCCTGGCGCTCGGTGCGAGCTTCATTTTCCACGGATACCCGAAATTGACAGATCCGGAGCACGCCTTAAGAGCATTCGCAGGCTACGGCTTCCCCGGATATTTCGCCTACATTTTTGGAATCTTGGAAGTTTTTGGCGGAGGACTGCTCATCGCTGGACTGTTCACTCGCGGCGCGGCCCTTCTGCTCACCATCGAAACAGGATTGGTCCTCTACAAAATGATCGTCCCATCGGAAGGAATGAAAGGATTCCCCCGCATTGAGATGCCGCTACTGCTGGGCGCGATGGCCCTTGCTCTGGTCACAACCGGCGCCGGGTTAATTTCCGTAGACGCGTTTACGTTTGAGTCAGGCCGAAAGTCCCCGAAGAAGGTCAAAGCTAAGAATTGAGCGTAAGTCTGGCAACTGCAATTTTTTCTCTTCCGCAAATTTTGTAGCGCAACATCCCCTCTCCGTTCCGAAATACGCGGAACGGAGAGGCCTCTACAAAACCATGTCTTGGTTTCGTAGCGGCCGACCGGTTTTTGGTCGGGCGGCTTTTGTTCCGCGTTCACGATTGCAAATAAAGGGGAGAGGCCTGCTGACGTTTCCTACCGCTTCCGAACCACTAGGCACCCAGCTATCATGTCATGCAGAGCCTGCTTCTTTTCCGTCAACCCCGCCATCACATATCCGATAAATAAAAAGCCTGAAATTTGTCTGGCGATATTGCGAAGGAATGCCCGCCCGATCGTAATGCGCTGACCATTCAAGTCCGTAACGTAAAGTCGCAAAATTCTTTTGCCGGGCGTAGCCTGCCAAACAGACGATTCAAACAGCGTGTAGTACACGCACCCCAGCGAAATCAAAATCACAATCACGATGGGCGCAGGTTGCGGAAAATCCGTAAACGATGCGGACGCGGGTGGAAGCAACTTTTCAAAATAGGCCGGAAAAAACGAAGCGCCGATCAGAAATATGGCGACGATGAAAATGGTGTCGATGAAACATGCGATGGCGCGCAGCCAGAATCCGGCAAAACCCGGCCGCGGCGGCAAAACTGGAATTTCCGGAATCGCGGGAATCACCTCGGAAAGAGGCGCGTTTTGCGGCACATAAACAGGGCCGATCTGTGCGACGCTTACAGGAGCTTGACATTGCCCGCAAAAACTCGCACCCTCAGGGATTTCTCCGCCACATTTTTCACAAGTCAGAATTGCGAGCCTCCAGGAAGAGCCTTATGAAACCTAACAGCCGAAGATTCGCTTTGCAATGAGAGATCGCCTGCGGGTGTAAAGCATTTAAAGGAAGAGTGCTGCGCGGCTCAATAAGCGAGCAACTCGCGAACGGCCGCAGCCAGGTCGGCGCTTTGCGGAAGGATGACATCTTCCAGATGCGGTTGGTACGCGCAGAATGTGTCCATCGCAGCGACGCGCCGCACGGGGGCGTCCAGTTCGTCGAAGAGCTGGTCGGCGATGCGCGCGGCAATTTCCGCGCCGTATCCCCACGAAAGCATGTCTTCATGCGCGACGATCACGCGATTAGTTTTGCGCACGGTCGCCGCGATTGCGTCCCAATCAAAAGGAGAAAGCGATCGAAGATCGATAATTTCTACGGAAATGCCGTCGCGTTCCAGTTGCGCCGCGGCTACTTCGGCCCGGTGCACAACCGCTCCGTATGTGACGATGCTTACGTCGGTGCCTTCTCTTGCAACGCGCGCGCGCCCGAACGGAATCGTGTAATCCGGCCCGGGATATGCGGAACGATTGTAAGGCTGGCGATACAAATGTTTGTGTTCGAGGAACAGCACGGGATCGTCGCAGCGAATCGCAGTGCGCAAGAGGCCGCATAAGTCGAGCGCCGTCGACGGCATCACCACGCGAATTCCCGGCGTGTGCGTGAACAGCGATTCCCCGCTCTGGCTGTGGTAAATCGCGCCGCCAGTCAGGTAACCCCCGGTCGCCACACGAATCACCGCCGGCGCTTTGAACGCGCCGTTCGAGCGCCATCGGAATACGGATAGTTCATTCCGCAATTGCATCATGGCCGGCCAGATGTAATCGAAAAATTGTATTTCCGCAACAGGCTTCAGTCCGCGAGCGGCCATTCCAAGAGCGCTGCCAACAATGCAGGCCTCGGCAATCGGCGTGTTAAACACGCGCATGGACCCGTACTTACGCTGCAGGCCGACAGTGGCTTTGAAGACGCCACCTTTACCCTTCAAGTGCTTTAAATCATCATCATTGCTGCAATCGGCCACGTCTTCGCCCAGCACAATAATGCGCTCGTCATGCGACATTTCATCGGCCAGCGTTTGTGAAACCATTTCCACCATGGTGCGGGGTTCGCCCGAAAAATTTGGCGCGGATTCGAAGCGCGAAGAAGTCGGGTCCACGTCGTGCGAATATTGATTTACAAGAATACATTCCTGGTCTGGCAAGGCCGCCGCGAGCGCCTGATCGGAAGCCTCACGAACTTCCCTGTCGACCTCAGCCTCAATAGCTTCCAATTCTTTTTCGTCGACAATCCCTTCGCGCACGAGATACAAGCCAAACTTCGGAATGGGATCGCGATGCGCTTCTTCCTCACGCACGCCGTGAGATTTATAGAGTTTCTCGTCGTCGGAAAGCGAATGCGAATAAGGGCGCGTGACCTGCGCGTGCACCAGCGCCGGCCCTTTTCGCGCGCGGCAATATTCCGCGGCGCGATTTAATACCGCATAGCTCGCTAGAGGATCGCTGCCGTCGCACTCTTCCACAAACAAGCCTGGATAACTGGAGACGAGCTTCGCGATATTGCCACCCGGCGTCTGATATTTCACCGGAACTGAAATCGCCCAACCGTTATCTTCAATCAAAAATAAAACCGGGAGTTGCCTGAGGCAGGCCGAATTTAAGGCTTCAAAAAATTCCCCTTCGCTCGTGGAACCGTCGCCGCCTGAAACATAAACAATTTCATCTGACTGATGACGCACTTGCTCGCCAAGCGGCGCTTGCTGCGCCTGCTCCAACGCGTGCGGATATTTTTCAAAATAGAGCGATGCCTCCGCCATGCCAACGGCATGCGTGTACTGCATTCCCGTGGAAGAAGATCGCGGAAGAATATTCAGACGTCCGATGCCCCAGTGCGAAGGCATCTGGCGCCCGCCGGAATGCGGATCGTCCTTCGCGCCGACGGCTTGAAGAAACATTTCGAGGGACGTGACACCCAACGCCAGGACCAGCGCGCGATCACGGTAATACGGATACACCCAATCATAGCCGGGGCGAAGAACCATCCCCGCGGCGGCCAAAACACCCTCATGGCCCGCGCCGCTGATCTGGAAAAAAGTTTTGTTCTGGCGTTTCAGCTGGATTTCGCGGTCGTCAATCCGGCGGGAAAGAAACATCGTGCGGTAAATGCGAAGAAGATCCCCCCGGGAAAGTCCGTGGTAGCGGCTCGCATCATGCTTGGTGTTCTTAGGGCGCGCTTGAACCGGCATCCGAATCACCTTGAGCTGTCCCAAGACAGCTAGTTTCGGAAGTACGACCCATTATATCCAAACCGGGGCAACGAGCGTAAGCGGCGGAAGAATTATTCTTAAAAAAGTGGCCAACCGGATAGCGCACACCTCGGCACAAGAACTAAGGCTTGGAACCATGAATTCACACGGATGGACACAGATAAAAAGCTGATAAAACAAATGAAGTGTAAAATCGAATCCACATTCTTATTGGGAGATCACGAATTCCAATTTGTAGGTAACCAATGAATCGATTTTGAATTTATCTTTAATCCGTGTTCATCCGTGGTTTCAATGTCTTCATGGTAAAAAAAATCGCGGCGAGCGCTCCATTCCGGGGTGTGGTGCCGGAATGAAGACGCTCGCCGCGTTGCATGGCGGCGCAACCGGGGGGGATGAGCGCCGACATATTGCTAGCGCACAACATCGCGGCAGCGAAGGTGCGCCGGCAATTTCCATGAACCCGCTGCAAGCCGGTTTCTTAATTCAGCAGCGGTCCATTTAATTTTTTGAAACTTCTATTTCTGTCCGCCCGGCTCCGCGGAATTCGTATCCGCACTCGCCGATGAAGCCGTGCCCATATCCATCACGTACAAACCTTCAGTGGTGGACGCCGCGACCAGCTGGTTCCCCGTTTCGCGCGAACGCAGCGCGGAGATCGAGTTATCCACGCTGGGCCCATCCACATGGCCCCAAGTTTTTCCCGCGTCACGCGAAAGAAACAGGTTCCCTTGAGCCGTTGACACGACGACGGCGTTTTTCACTGGCGCCATGTCATCGATCAAGAGTTCTGAGAGATTCGCCTGCTTCCAGGACTCTCCCGTATCGCGCGAAACAAAAACTCCGTGATCACTGGCCACCACGACCGTGTTTTCATCCGAAGGGTGCAGGTGCAAAGAGCCGCGCGATTCAAAAGGAAGCGTGCGCGAAACCCACGATTTTCCGCCGTCGCCCGAAACTTCAAGCTGGCGGGAAGAGATCGCCCAAACGTACGCGTTCCCGTTGCCTGTGCGTACGGCGCGCATCGAGGTGTTGCTAAATCCCGGTGAGTTTGCGGCGGGCTGTTGCCCGGCTGGCGCAAGATTAACCACGCGCCAGGTGAGCCCGCGGTCCACAGAAACCATTAATCCCTCTTCCGTGGCGGCGTACCAGGCAGTGGAACCAAATGCCATGTCATTCACTTTGGCATGCAGCGGAACCTTGGTTTTTGGACCAGGAGTAGCAGGATTCGCTGTAATTTTTGAAGCGGAATTTTTTGAGCCAGATTGCGCGGAAACCGTTTTTACGCCGGCGGCACGCCGGTTCTGAGCTGGTGTGGACTTCGAAGGAATAATTTCATCGACCGCAACCCACGAATTTCTTGAATTATCGTAGCGCAGCAATCCGCCAGGACCAGGTGCGGCAAACCAGCCATCGGGCGATGCGAAGATGTGCTTGGGCGGACCGGATTTGAGGCCCGTAGCCAGCGGAGTCCACGTGCGTCCGGCGTCCTTTGTCTCGAGCAAAGGCTCAAAGCTGCTGGTCAGCACGACAAGTGCGCGTTCCGGATGCTGCGGGTCGACCGCCGCGTCCACGATGCGGCGATGCGAGAAACCTTGATTTGAGGCGCGATAAGTCTGTCCGCCATCTCCACTTACCTGCACGCCCAATCGCTCCGTGCCAAGGATCAAGCGGTCCGTGTCTTCTGGATCGATCACCATGGAGAGGATGCTCCAGGATGCAGGCGTAATCAGATGCCAGCTCGTGCCATCGTCCGCCGTCTTCCACAGGCCTGTGGTGGTAGCAGCGTAGACAGTCGCAGGCCGCTTTGGATCTTGCAGAATGTGTACAGTCCTGCGGGAATCATTGGGGATGCCTTTAAACTTCGTCCAGTTCGCTCCGCCATCCGGACTGTGGTAAATGCCCGAACAGGCGCTGGCAAAAATGTGTTCGGGATTGCCCTGGTCAACCGTGATGCTCATCACGTCCGAGTCATCCACCATCCCTTGATGCACGGGGCCCCAATTCCTGCCGCCGTCGACGGTTTTCCATGGCAAGTGATACGTCCCGGCGTAAATGGTGTTGGGATCGTGAGGGTCAATGGCAATCGAATCGAAATTGCGCAGGTCTTCGTGTTTCTCGGGCGAAATGCGCACCCAATTCTTTCCTGCGTCTAGGGAGCGATACACTCCATCCGTGGCCCCTGCCACCAGTATGTCTGGATTTGAGGGCGCTTCGGCTATCGCGCGAACCACCAGCCCGCTGAGACCGATCAACTGCCAGTTGTGGCCGGTATCGGTGCTGCGGTACACGCCGCCACCCTTTGAACTCAGCGTCCAACTTGTTGCATAGATTATATTTGCGGATCGAGCATCCACAACCATCGACATAATTACGTCGTCGTGGTGCTCGCCAATCCTGCCGAGGAGGTTCCAATGTTCCCCGGCGTCATGTGAACCAAATACGTGGCCGTCGGACGTGCCTAGGTATAGCGTTTGCGCGTTGCCAGGGACCGCTGCAAGCGATTGGACATCTCCACCTGGAGGGCCAACCTGTTTCCACGATTGAGCGCTGGCGGTAAACGACATCAGCAATAGGCCAGCAAGAGTTAATACCGGCTTTTTATGCCCCACACTCATTCAAAGTCCTCCGCCCCTCGGCATGCGCACATGTATTTCGATAGCGTTGCGACACTTCCGCGAACTATACGGGAGTAGGTCCGACTAAAAGACTATCGGCAAGTGGGGAAAAAACACGCTGGTCGGAAGGACAGAATTGGGACGGGAGGCCTTATGGTACGAATGGGCAGGGGCGAAAATCAGGAGGCACAAGATTCGAAGTGGCGAAATATCGTCACACGGCGTAACGCATTGGCATTGCTGGTAATAGTACTGCCAGGATGTAAAGAACTCTGGTGATATATAGAGTTTACCGCTCTTTTTTGGATGCTTTTCGAGATGCGAACAGTTGCGCTTTATTAACTTATTTACTTCCAATTACTTAGAAGAGCCAGTTTCGTGCAGTCGTTTGGCACTATTTTTGCCCTAAACCATTGCAGCTGCGAATCGCAACGGGGGCAGACATGGGTATTCTAGCGTTAAAGATCCTTGGAAGCTGGTCAGCACTTGCTATCGTCGCGGGGTTCGCCTTGGGAGCCGTGATACGTCGCAGCGACCGCATCCGCAAGGATCTGTTTCTGACATGCGTTTATGCCTACCTGGAAACCATGCACACTGCTCGGTAGCTAACCCAATTGGGGCCCATCTAGAGTAACCCTTTCATTTCTAAACTTCTTAATCCAGGTTAATCAAGGTTAATCAAGGGAATCGAATAAGTCGGATGTGGTTTTAAAATCACCATCTCCAGCTCGAATAATTTTTGGGTTGGCGCTCTTGAAGGGCTCTTCTGTTGGAATTCTCTCGACCCAGCGTTGGTGAGAAAGTTTCTCGTGGTCCGAAAAATCCAGACGCACAATTAAGCGAATCTTCTCATTGCCGTCACCCGAAGTAGCTTCATCTGAAGATTTCTTTGCGGACGATTTTTGCGCCGCAGGCTTATCTTTGGACTTCGATTTCTTCGCGGCTTTCGCAGGTTTTGCGGCTTCTTCTTCCTCGGACTTTTCGAGTTCATTTCGCTCGAATTTAACCTGCAGCTTTTTGTCGAGCCGAAATCCCTGCTTCCATGCGTCTATACGGTGACGCGCCTGCTGGGCGGCTTCTTCGTTACCACCAAAATCAAAAACCAAAAATGAATGTGCCATGACATGAATATTGGAGTGCGATACGCGTTGTGTCAAGACCGGAGGGCGAGGGAGAACAGCATCGAAGGCCGCCCTGTAAGAATTGGAGGCGATTATTTGTTAACGCATATTGTAAGGGCCCTCTCTCGCGTGTATGATTTGCGTGAAGGGCTCTCCAAATTGCAAAAAATCACCCGTAATTTCGCAGCAATCGCGGCTCTTCTTGCCCTGCTCTTGCCGGGCGTATCGGCATTGGCCGAAACGTTTTCAGCAGCCGAATTGCCAGCCTGCTGCAACACGGCATATTGCCCGCTTCACCATCGCCAAATAAGCGATGTGCAAAGGGACAAGAACAATTGCGGAGCAATGGGCGCGCCAGGACAACATGATTGCTCAATGCGAGCTTGCGACGCAGCCGCAACTCCTATTGTCGGAGCTGCCCAATTTGTTCTAGTGACGCCGATTGATCTGCTCGCTCCGATCGTCGCGGAAGCAACTATTTCCCTGGCACTCCAGCATTTTCCGGTTGTAACCTCGGTTCCCTTAACTCCCCCTCCCCAATTTCTTCTGAGCTAACTGAACAAGCCTATTTCATTGGCAATTTCCACCGGATTGCGGAAGCGTCCGTCCGGTATCGTTCGGAATCCAACTCAGAAGAGGGAGAAAATGAAACTCAGGATCCTTTTGTACAATTTGTTTATGAGCGTGGCAATGTTAGCGAGCGCCTTTGCAATTTGTCCTACTCCGACACGGGCCGAGATCTTCGGAAATGTTCATGGCATAGTACATGATCCCCAGCACCGGCCCATCCAGGACGCCACGGTCGATCTGAAGGCGCAGCATTCCGATTATGTGCAACATCAAAAAACGAATGACAGCGGCGAGTTTGAATTCAGCGCTGTTCCGCTGGGCGAATACACGGTTACCGTCACAATGGCCAACTTTCAACAGATACAACAGGATCTTGTCGTCGGCTCCGGCACGAGCCCTGTGCTCCATTTTCAATTGGAATTGGCTGGCGTCACCGAAAAGACAGTAGTCACTGGGGAGGCCATCACGGCATCGGTGGATTCCGTCACGCCCACAACTCTCTTGAGCCGCGAGACTATTCAAGATACGCCGGGAGCCGATCGCACCAACAGTTTGGCCATCATTACGGATTATGTCCCGGGTTCCTACGTTACCCACGATCAACTGCATATCCGAGGCGGACATCAGGTTAGTTGGCTGGTGGATGGCGTGCCGGTCCCAAACACAAATATTGCGAGCAACGTGGGGCCCCAGTTCGATCCCAAAGACATCGATTACATGGAAGTGCAAAGAGGCAGCTACGACGCGGACTATGGCGACCGAACTTACGGCGTGTTCAACATTGTCCCCCGATCTGGATTTGAGCGAGACAAGGAGTGTGACCTTGTCACCAGCTTCGGTAATTTTTATCAGACGAATGACGATATCAGTTGTGGCGGGCACACGGAGAAGTTTGCGTACTACGGCAGTCTAAACGGAAACCGCAGCAACCTGGGCCTGCAACCTCCGTCGCCTGCGATCATTCACGATGCGGAAAATGGCATCGGGGGGTTCGGCTCGTTGATATTCAATGTAGATCCGAAAGATCAGCTGCGATTCGTGATTTCTTCGCGTAGAGACTATTACCAGATTCCGAATTCCAATGGCGCGATCAATGAAATTTTTGGCGAGCCTGGAGTCATTTTTCTAACTCCATATCCTCCGGGAACGTTTTTCCAAATGGATGGCGAGCAAGAAGCCGACACGTTCATGAGCTTCTCCTGGGTGCGCACACTGAGTCACAGCGGCCTTCTGACGGTCTCTCCATTTTTTCATTACAACAGCGCAAATTACGGCAGCAACCCGAACGACCTGCCTACCGCCACGACCGACAATCGAGCATCCACATATGCGGGGGGGCAAGTGACCCTGAGTGGGACGATCGCGCGTAACTCGATGAGTGCTGGAGTTTACGGCTTCTATCAACATGACAATCAGTTGTTCAGCGTGCTCTTCAATGATGGGACCGCCGCAAATTTCACGGATCGCGAGATCGTCAACGGAGGACTCGAAGAGTTTTGGTTTGAAGATAAGATCAAGCCAACCTCATGGCTAACCCTGAGCGGCGGTGTGCGGCAATCTCACTTTAGCGGCACCATCACTGAAAATGCCACCAGCCCCCGCGCCGGAATTTCAATCCGGGTTCCCAAAACAAATGTGGTATTTCACGGATTCTACGGAGACTTCTACCAAGCCCCTCCACTGCTAACGTTCTCGGGCCCCCCGCTTGTGAATGCGGCAATTGGACAGGGTTACACTTTCGGTCCATTGAATGGCGAGCGCGATGAAGAATATCAATTCGGGGTGACGATCCCGTACAAGGGTTGGAACCTAGACGTTGATTCATTTCATACTCTCTCGCACAATTTCTTCGATCACAATAATTTGGGTGAATCCAATATTTTCATCCCTGTAACACTTACAGAGGCACTGATTCGCGGCTGGGAGTTAACACTCAAATCACCCAAACTTTGGAAGAGGGCTCAACTGCACCTCGCTTATTCCAACCAAATCGGTGAATCTCGCGGGGATATCACCGGGGGGCTTATTCCTGCGGGCAATTCTCCTTCATCCGATTACGGCCAACTGGATCACGACCAAAGAAATACACTCAACGTGGGATTCCAAACGACGCTGCCGTGGCGCACATTCGCCTCCGGAAATGTCTACTACGGTTCAGGCTTCAGCAATGGCAATGGGCCGGCAGTATTGGGACTTGCGCCTTGCTGCTCCGCCCTTGACTACTTGCCCGCGCACACTACCGTCGATCTTTCGGTAGGCAAGGACTTCGGGGAGAAATTATCCGTCTCCGTCAGCGGGCTAAACGTGGGAAATCGCCGTGTCATGCTCGACGACAGTTTGACCTTCGGAGGCTTCCACTTCAACAACCCGCGAGAAATTTTCGTGGAACTCCGCTACCGCTTCCATTACTGAAACTGGAATGACTTCGGGAACTTTCGCGCATTTTCAGGCGAGAAAGTTCCCGCAACCGGCTTGGCCGAAAAGATTTATGAAGGGCAATTCGGAAAAATGAAAGTGACAAACCCAATCCATTTCCGTTTCGTAGGATACACTTTTATTTTGTGTTTGTTTTTGACCTTTGCCGGGTGCAAAGATTCGCCTACTACCTACACACTTACAGGGCGCGTCATCAGCAAGCAGCCCGCCAGCCAGCAACTCATCATCGACAATGACGACATCCCCGGATTTATGTCTGCTATGACTATGCCCTACAAGGTGAAAGACCCGGAAGGATTTCAAAAAGTTCAGCCTGCGGACGTGATTCGGGCCGAAGTAATCGTGGGGCAGCCGGGCGAGTTTTGGCTGGAGCATTTGGCTGTCATCGGCAAAGCTGCCAAACAACCACAAGTCGAAGGGGCGCCGCAACAGGTTCTCATGGTTGGCGATCAGGTTCCCGATGTTGCGCTACTGAATCAGGATGGAAAGACGCTGCACTTCGGGCAATTTAAAGGGAAAGTCGTTCTGCTGACGTTCATCTACACGCGGTGTCCATTTCCTGATTTTTGTCCGCTCTTGAGCACAAAATTCGCCGCCATACAAAAAGAGCTGGCAAAAAATCCGGATGATTATAAGAAAACGCACTTAATCAGCATTTCCCTGGACCCGAAATTTGACTTGCCGCCAGTTCTCCGCGCCTATGGACTTCCCTACCTGGACCATAATCCAAAAGGTTTCGATCATTGGGATTTTGTTTCCACGACTCCCGCCGACTTGCTAAAACTGACCGGCAGTTTTGGTCTCGCGTATTCCGAAGAAAACAGCCAGATCAATCATAGTCTGAACACGGTACTGCTTGCAGCTGACGGAACGGTGGCCGACATGTGGCCAGGAAATGAATGGCAAACCACGGAAGTTCTAGATGTGATGCGTCACGCATTGACTCTGGCCAAATAGTATTGAATCCACGTATGCACACGGATGAACACGGATATAACCAAGAATTCTGAAAAAACGAAAAACGGATGAACCATTTTCAGTTCATCCGTTTCGTTTCCTTCGATTTACTTTTTGATTTTATCAGTGTTCACCCGTGTGCATCCGTGGTTCCAAAGTATTTCTACGGAACGAGGGCGCTGACTTCGGCGGAATAAGCGCTTTCCACATTGCTCGAAGTGACCGAGGTCACTACGAAGAAGTAGGTTTGTCCTGCCACCACACTTGAATCCGTGTAGGACGACGTGGAAACTGGAGCGCTAGTCAATTTCGTATAAGGACCGCCAGAGACGGTTGAGGTGTATGTGTTGTAGCCCATGACGGTGGACGTGCTCGGTGTCCAGGTCAAAGAAACAGAGTGGCTCACGGCGGCGACTCCGGTACCCGATAGCGCGATGGCGTCCGGAGAATTGGTCGCATTGCTCGCCACGGATACGCTGCCCGACGCACTGCCTGCGGCTGAGGGTGAGAACGTTGCGGTCAAAGTGGCCGTTTGTCCCGGCGTCAGAATCAGTCCGGAGGAAATGCCGGAGGCGTTAAAACCTGCGCCGGAAACCGTAACGTTTGAAATCGTTACTGTAGAGTTCCCGGCATTCGTGAGCGTAATGTTCTGCGTGCCGCTGCTCGACACATTCACACTGCCAAAGCTCACGGACGAAGAACTAGAATTTAGCAAGAGAGTTGAAGCAGTCACGGTAAGAACAGCGGCGCTGCTTGTTGCACTTCCCGCGCTGTTGCTGACCGCTACCGTAAATTTTGCACTGTTGTCCGCCGTGGTTTCCGCAGGCGTCGTGTACGTGGCGGAAGTCGCGCCGCTGATGGCCGCACCATTCTTGCTCCACTGATACGTCATGGGTGAGGTCCCTGTGGCCGTCACAGAGAACGATGCCGTTTTTCCGGCAATGACCGATTGGCTTGCAGGTTGCGCCGTGATTGCCGGAGCTACCGTTGCGCTCGTCACCGTAAGCACTGCGGCATTGCTGGTTGAGTTTCCCGCAGTGTTGCTGACCGCTACCGTGAATTTTGAATTATTGTCCGCCGCAGTTTCCGCAGGCGTCGTGTAACTCGAAGATGTCGCGCCGCTGATCGCTGCACCATTCTTGCTCCACTGGTACGTCATCGGCGAGGTCCCGGTGGCCGCCACTGCGAAGGATGCCGTCTTTCCAGCGATTACAGTCTGGCTCGCGGGCTGTGTCGTAATAGAGGGAGCAACGAAAGGGCTCGTTACAGTGAGCATAGCGGCATTGCTGGTTGCGCTTCCGGCGCTGTTGCTGACAGCTACCGTGAATTTCGAATTATTGTCCGCCGTGGTTTCCGCTGGTGTCGTGTAGCTCGAAGATGTCGCGCCGCTGATGGCTGCGCCGTTCTTGCTCCACTGGTACGTCATGGGCGATGTGCCGGTCGCTGCAATATTGAATGTGGCGGTTTGGCCTGCCAGAATACTCGCGCTCAAAGGCTGCGTGGAAATGGACGGAGCGATAGCCGATGGAGCTGGCGTCGAACTGCCGCCGTCCCCGCTCAGAGCGACGGATTCAGTCGTGCCATTTGCTTGCTTGAATTTAAGAGAACCGGAATAAGCAACTGCGGAAGTCGGAGAGAAGGTGACGAAGCCCGCCAGGCTTTGTCCGGGATTCAGTGTTACAGGCAAGGCAGGCCCGGAATAAGTGAACTGCGGAGCGGTTGTGATTGCGCTTGAAATGGTAATCCGGCGACGGCTGTTTTCGTTCGTCAAGATCACCGTGTGCGAACTCTTCGAACCCAGCGCATCGGCGCCAAAATTGATAGCTGTAGGTCTTACCCTCATGTTCGCATGCGCCACACTCGTGAAGGCAAATAGAATTGTCGCGGCAGCGGTAATTGTCTTAACACTGATTCGGCTCTTGGCTGTAATGTGCATGTGATTCCCCAGTTTTTCGAACGAATTCGCCTACCACTTCAGGACGGCAAGAAAATTTTGGGTTCCAGGAAGTTTTTTCTAATTTGTTTTTCAGAACTACTTCCGCCCTGCAGGCAGACTAGGTGGTGGCAACTAAAACGTTCGACTGGTCAGTAGGACTAAAGAAGGACAGGCCCAAGACACGCCCTTTGTGACAGGCGGAGTGCGCACGAGCGAAGCATTCGAACCCTTGAGGAATATTCAGGCGGGAGAAAAGAGCAAAAATTTAACATGCTAGCAAATCTTCGATAGAAAGACCGTTGCGCAGCCTGCGGCGGCATGTTAGCGTAGCGAATAAAAGGCGAAGCACATAGGAGACGAGGATTGGCTCAATCACTGGCTGTGAGGCCTTCGAAAGACTCGGTAACGCTTGCGCGCGTCCGGGAAATCGTCGAGCAGTTCGCCGAGCGCGACCGGAACGGCGAAATCATCACCGCCCTGCATCACATTCCCGCGCGCGAGGCCAAGTATGCGCCCATGCCGGAATGGGTGCGCCCGGAGCTTGCCGCAGCGTACGCGGGAAAAGGGGTAAAGGACCTCTACAGCCATCAGGCTTTGGCCGCTGTGGCCGTAAAAGAAGGACGCAGTGTGGTGGTCGTGACGCCGACGGCATCCGGAAAAACTCTTTGCTACAACCTGCCGGTCCTGAATGCGGTGCTGGAAAATCCAGACGCCCGCGCGCTCTACCTCTTCCCTACCAAAGCCCTTGCGCAGGACCAGCTTGCCGAATTGCATGATTTATCCGCGCATCTGGACAATCGCTTCGGCGTTTTCACCTACGATGGCGACACGCCTGCCGATGCGCGGAAAGCGATTCGCGAGCGCGGGCATATCGTGCTCTCGAATCCCGACATGCTGCATACGGGAATTCTTCCTCATCACACACGCTGGCAGCGCCTCTTTGAAAATTTGCAGTATGTCGTGCTCGACGAGTTGCACACTTATCGCGGCGTTTTTGGAAGCCATCTGGCGAATGTTTTACGGCGGTTGCGGCGCATCGCGCGCTTCTACGGCTCCGATCCGCAATTCATCTGTTCTTCGGCGACGATCGCGAATCCCGGCGAACTCGCGTCCCGCCTGGCGGAAACCGATTTCGAGGTGATCGAAGAAAACGGCGCGCCCGCGGGCGAAAAATATTTCGTCTTTTACAATCCACCGGTCGTGAACCGTTTTTTGGGAATACGGCGCAGCTATATCAACGAATCGTCGCGCGTCGCCCAGGAATTTCTGAAACGCAATTTGCAGACGATCGTTTTCGCCAACTCGCGGCTTTACACCGAGGTGCTGCTCACTTATTTGCAGCAGGCCAATGCGGGGCAGCCCGGTCAGCCGCCCGCAATTCGTGGTTATCGCGGAGGCTATCTTCCCGGCGAGCGCCGTGAAATCGAGCACGGCCTGCGCGAAGGCCGCATTCGTGGCGTGGTCTCGACCAATGCGCTGGAACTGGGGATCGATGTCGGTTCGCTCGACGCGACGATTATGGCCGGTTACGCAGGCACCATTGCATCCACTTGGCAGCGTGCGGGTCGCGCGGGGCGGCGCAGCGGCAGCTCATGCGCCGTGCTCGTCGCTTCCTCTGCGCCGCTCGATCAATTCATCGTGCAGCATCCGGATTATTTTTTCGGCCGCTCGCCCGAGCATGCGTTCGTTCAGCCGGACAATCTGGAAATCCTGATCAATCACCTGAAATGCGCCGCATTTGAATTGCCCATCGCCGCGAACGAAACTTTCGGAAGCGTGGATGTGCCCGACCTGTGCAACCGGCTCGCCCAGGCGGGATTTTTGCATCGCACGGGCGAACACTGGCACTGGACGCAGGAAGCTTATCCCGCGGACACCGTTAGCCTGCGCTCAGTTACTTCAGACAATTTTGTAATCGTGAACATTACGGACGCCGCGGAAGTGATTGGCGAAGTGGATTTTTCAAGCGCGCTGACCACCGTTCATCCCAAGGCGATTTATCTGCATCAGGGGCAGCAATTCCACGTGGAAGCGCTGAACTTTGAAGAACGAAAAGCGTACGTGAAGCGCGTGGACGTGGACTATTACACGGACGCGATTCGCTACACACAAGTGCGCGTGCTGGAATGCGCGGCCAGCGATCGTATCGAGGCGGCGGGCGCTGACGCGCATGCCGTGCGATCGCACGGCGACGTGCTGGTTCGTTCGCAGGTGATTGGCTTCAAGAAGATAAAATTTTTCACCAACGAAAATGTGGGCGACGGAAAACTTGAATTACCAGAAAACGAAATGCACACCACGGCATTCTGGCTGACGCTTGAGCGGCCGTTGATCGAATCGCTTCCCTTTTCCGTGAGCGACCGCCAGAGCGGCATGTTCGGCTTGCTCCACGCGCTCGAATCCATTGCCACGTTG
>DATHNC010000058.1:0-44167 GCA_035486415.1 Saccharimonadales bacterium (SeqCode) | reverse complement strand
ATGGACGGCTTCGTCACTTCGCGCCTGGCAAGCAATATGAATGACGCCATCTTGACGATGGGCTATTACAACCGCTCGGATCTTCCTTTTTACTATGCCGCTGCCGACGCATTCACCCTTTGCGACAACTACTTCTGCTCCGTGATCGGTCCCACCGATCCGAATCGCCTTTACACCATGGCGGCATCGATCGATCCGGATGGAAAAAATGGCGGGCCGCTGATCGAAACTCTGGTTGGAAATCGCAGCTCGTTCTACGGCCGCCTGACGTACACGACCATGCCGGAGCAGCTCGAAGCGCGGGGCATCTCCTGGAAAGTTTATTCTTCTCCCGATGAAAATTTATTGGGCGGAATTCTTTCGGATAACGTTCTACCCTATTTCAAAAATTTTCAAAATCCCTCTTCGACTCTTTCTCAAAAAGCTTTCGGCCCCCAATTCCCCACGGATTTTCTGGCGGATATTGTTTCCGGCAATTTGCCCCAGGTTTCCTGGTTGATTGGTTCCACGGTCGCTTCGGATCATCCACCTGCGCCCGCCGTGTTTGGCGAAAGCGAGCTATCGTTAATTACTTCCGCGTTGATGGCCAATCCCGCGATTTGGGCGAAGACCGTGCTGTTTGTAACTTTTGACGAAAACGGCGGATTTTTCGATCACGTCCCGCCCATCACAGCGCCTCCTGGCACGCCAGGGGAATACATCACCGTCCCCACGGTTCCTGATTCAGCTGCAATCGGCTCGCCTGCGATCTCCGGCCCGATTGGTTTGGGCTTTCGAGTTCCCATGCTGATTATTTCGCCGTTCAGCCGCGGTGGATTTGTTTCTTCCGATCTTTTCGATCACACATCCATTTTGCGATTTTTAGAAACGAGGTTCGGAGCGGAAGTTCCAAACCTGAGTGCGTGGCGCCGCGCAACCGTCGGCGATATGACGAGCGCATTCAATTTCAGAGCACCAAACAATTCGATTCCCAATCTTCCTTCACCTGTCGCCGCAATTTCACAAGTACTTACCGAATGCGCGGCAAATCTGGCCGGTACCGTGCCTCCAACAATTCCAAATCCGCAGAGTTCTCCAACGCAGGAAGCCGGGACACCAACCCGCCCGAGCGGCATTTGCTAACTTGAAGAACGCGCGAGCGCAAGGAAAGTCGGGGGGGACAAAAAGCGAGGCTGAGTGTAATTTCTGCCTAAGCACTCAGCCTCGCGATTTTTGGATGACGGTGAATTAATTTCGTAAAACTTAGCGCGATTTAAACTTCGTCAAATCCTTCAACCCAAATAAGTCCACAACAGTGACCTGGATCTTGTCGGTGAAATCATTCAACTCTCCAACAAAATCGCCATTCACTCCCACGCCAGTGCGCAAAGGCCGCTTGCCTGCGGGAGTTTCCACTAATTTTAGAACCGCGTCGGCAACTTCTTGAGGATCACGACGTTTGCCGAGGTTGCCCATCATGGTCATCGTGATTTCTTTACCAGGTCCGTATGCGTCCTCAACCTTTTCGTCTGCTGCCTTGTCGGCGTTTTGCCCAATTGCTGTCGCGAACGCTCCCGGTTGCACCAGAACAGCATCGATGCCCTGCGCAGCCAATTCGTAATGATAACTTTCAACGAGCGATTCAAGCGCCGCTTTGCTTGCGCCATACGTGCCCAGACCCGGAAGCACGATGCGCCCCGCCTGGCTGCTGATGTGAATTAGTAATCCGCTGTTGCGTTTGCGCATATGCGGGAGCACGGCCCGGTTCATCCGTTGCACGGCAAAAACGTTCGTCTCAAAAATTCGCCGCATCTGTTCCACGGTCACGGCTTCCGCGAGACCTCGAACCGTGAGGCCCGCATTGTTCACCAGCACATCAATCTGTCCGGCGGCTCGAATCACTTCGGCAATTGCGCTGTCCACCGAAGTATCGTCGGTCACATCGAGCTCGATCGGGCTCAGTGCCAGCGATTCTTTCGCCGCAAGTTCCCGCACTTCGCGAGCCTTTTCGCTGTTGCGTCCTTTGATATCACGCACGCCGGCAAACACGCGGCATTTGTGGCGGGCCAGCGTTTCCGCCATTACTCGGCCAAATCCGGTGCTGCATCCTGTAATCAGAGCAACTTTTTCAGTGGGCACGTTCTTCTCCTGGGCATCTGCCAACAATTATAAACATATCTTGGGGAAAGAAGTTCTCGCGCGATGCAATCTGGGAGAACACGATTGAAGTGCCGGAATAAAAAGTCGCCCGCCCAAAAAACGGGCAGCCGCTACGAAAACCAAGCTGCGGAGAATTGCATCTTTCGTAGCGGCCACTCCGTCCCGCGTTCTTCGGGACGGAATGGGCGATTTTTCTAAGCTTCTCGTACGCAGAGAAACTAGTGAAGCGGCTTCAATTCCGGCTTGTCGCCATCCGGCAGCGGATAGCGGTCCACATTCAGGAAGAACGAAACGAAATGGTAGTATCCAATCGTGGCCATCAGGTCGACCACCGTCTTCTCGCCAAACTTATCGACGGCCGCATGAAATGTGGAATCGCTTACTTGATGCGTCTTCACAAGTTCCGACGCAAAGTTATAGACAACTTCCTCGTCAGGCTGCATGGACGTAGGACGCTTTCCTTCCGCTACGGCGTCAATTATCTCCGGGCTCAAGCCTGCCTTTAGCGCATTTTTGCGGTGCGCCGCCCATTCATATTGCACGTCGAGGGCTCGCGCCGTGATCAGGATGGCAAACTCGTTCAGCTTGAGCGGCACTGTCGTGCGAAAGCGAATGTAGGTTCCCAGGTGTTGCGCCAGATCGCCCATCTCCGGGCTGCGCAGCAAAACGTTGAATGGGCCGGTTGTCGTTCCGCGCTCGCCATTCAGAAGATGCTCCACCAATGTTTTTTGTTCCGCATTCAACTCGCTATAGGTCAGCGGTTTGAAGCGGTCGCCTCGCAGGTGAAGATCGGGAGTGATGGGAGTCTGCGCGGCGGTAATTCCCGCAAAAGCCAGGATGCCAACCAGCAGCAATCGAAGTCGCATTTGGGTCCTCGTTTTTTCCAAGTATTTTTGTAATTCTCCACGAATCAAAGCCACAATTTCATTTTGTCTTTTTCTGCGCCAATAGCCAGCAAATCACGATCCCTTCATCCTTGGGGCACAATTTAGCTCATTCCTGAGAAAAAATCGCTCAGACATTATTTTTGAGCGTTTATCAACCGTGCTGCAGGAACGGGCGCAATTCCGTGATGTTTTTAACTTTTTCGAGATTGAACACCTTATCGATCAGGCCTTTTGTCTGCGTCGCTCCGAAGACCGGAGACATTAAATCGGTAGCTTTGGCGACAACTTCCTCGTGCGTCATGGGATTGTCAGATGTGCCGCGCACGGCTTCGACGCGCTCGCTGAGCCGCGTTCCATCTTTGAAAACGATGTCCACGACGGTCACTCTCTTCGGCATCAATTTGGAAAGCTCCGGATCGGCGATGAGCTGCACCTTGGCGCGCTGGCGCAGCACTTCCGGATCCTGCATGCGCGCCTTATCGTGCGCGGAGGCGAAGGAAACGGTCTTGTCGAGCAGCATGACACCGACCAGGTGTTGCAGGCAAACATCCGGCATGATGCGGTTATCGACTACTCCCGCTTCGCGCGTTTCAATGCGAATAATCACCTGCTCCACGTCGTCCGCCTGGTAAGGATGCTTCTTGCGCAGATTTTCCAGACCATCGAGCGTCGCCTGAATCGGCGAGCCGACGCTCCACTTCTTGATGTTGGTTTCCACTATGTTGTAATGCTCGCCAAGTTTGTTGATCAGGCCTTCGGGATTGCCTCCGGGCGGGTGCGCTTCGAAGAAATTGTCCGAGCCCGAAAAAACGTCGTCGATGCCGGTAAAGCCTGACTGCACGAGAAGCGCGGCGGTGATGCCGCTGCGAGCAGGTCCACCGGCGAAAACAAAAGCTTTCTCGATGTGTTGGGTATCGTGCACCCACGCGGCAATGCCCGCCGATTGTTGCGCAGCGTAATCCAACACCCAACTCATTTGTTGAGCGTTCAGGCTTGCGGCGCATCCTGCTGCGGACGCGGCGGAAAAAAGCGCTCCGATACTGTGCACGCTGTTGTGGCTCGCGGTCTGGTAATCGGGACCGCCGAGCACGAGGATCACGCGCGGCCCAACGTCATAACCAAGCGTGACAGCGCGCAAGAATTGAGTGCCGCTGATGCCAAATTTTTCGCCGGCTGCGAGCGTCGCGGATACCGTCGCGCCCCCCGGATGCACGCCCGAAATTGTGTGTGAGTCATCCGTCTCATCCGAATGGGCCTGAATGGCGTTTGAGAATGCAGCCTCAATCGGGCTGCACAACACATTGGAGGAAACTACGGTGGCTACTTTTTCGCCGCCATAGCTGCGCGCAAAATTCAGCGCCGCTTTTCCAGGAGCAAGTTGGGAGCCCGATACCATCGCGGCGAACGAGTCCAGCACATGCTGCTTCGTCTTCTCAACCACTTCTTCGGGCAATTCGCGCGAGCGCGCGGCGCTCATGTATTCGCTGAGTTGCTTCATCACCGGGCTCACGTCATCCGCGTAAAGCCTCGCTGCGGGGAATAGCGCTGCGGTGGCCACGCCCAAACCTAGGCCTTGCAGCACACTGCGGCGTGAAAGATGAGACCTGCGGCCCGTCATATGAAAATAAGTAGGATTTCGAATGATTTCCTCCGAGCACAAAAGCGCGATGTATAAGTAAAAAAAGGCCCTGCAATTCAAATTAACGTTTATTCTATTCGCTCTTCGGGTGCTGTGTCGAGAAACACTAGGAAGAGGCGGATTGACGGCCTTTGCGCGACATCCATTCCCGCCGCAATTCGCCTACGAGGTAGAGTGAGCCGGTGATGAAGATGACGTCCTCGGGTGAGGCGAGTTCCATCGCGCGGGCCAAGGCTTTTGCAGGTTCAGGCACAACTTCGGCGCGGGTCGCATGGTGCGCCGTCATTTCCCCAAGTATTGGTGCGGAGATTGAGCGCGACTGCGCCGGCGTCGTGAGAATCACCGTAGATGCTCGCGGGAAAAGAAGACCGGCAATTTCATCGACCGCTTTATCGCGCATGGCTCCATAAATGAGAATAATGTTCCGGCCAGCCAAAAATTGATTCCAGAAGGCAACGATTTCGCGCGCCCCTGCAGGATTGTGTGTTCCATCCACGTAAATTTCCGGACGCTCGCTGATTTTTTCCAGGCGCCCTGGCCAAGTGGCTGCAGCAAATCCTCGCGAAATAGCCTCGTCAGTGATTGGCGCGCCGCGCTCGGCCAACATCCGCGCGGTGGCCAGCGCAGTTAAAGCATTGCGAACTTGAAACCGCCCGGGAAGTTTTAACGCGATGGGGATGCGCACACCGGAATCGTAGGTTATCGCGGTGAAAGAAAAGCAGCCATTGCTGGCCGTCACATCTTCCAGGAAAAATGCATTCTCGATTTCGATGAGAAATGCGGATTGCTCCGCGCAGCGCCGGCGGATCACAACGCGCGCAATCAGATGTTCTGCGGCGCTGACCACGCGCGCGCCCGGCTTGATGATCCCCGCTTTCTCCCCGGCAATTTCCTCGATGGAATGGCCAAGATAATTTTCATGATCGAAATCAATTTGCGTGATCACCGCCACTTCCGGCAGCAAAATATTTGTCGCGTCGAGCCGCCCGCCCATTCCTGTTTCGCACACAGCGAACTCAATGCCCGCGGCGGCAAAATGCACAAACGCAATAGCCGTCACGCATTCAAAAAAAGTGGGATGCGCGAAAAGTTTTCCTGAGGCCAGTAATTTTTCAATCGCATTCTGAACACGTGTGAACGCAGTCGCAAAATCCTGATCTGAAATTTCATCGCCGTTTACACGGATGCGTTCATTAATTCGCTCCAGATGCGGCGACGTGTACGAACCCGTGCGCAGACCCGCCTCGCGCAAAATTGAATCGAGCATCGCCGAGGTCGAGCCTTTTCCATTTGTCCCGGCGACATGCACGGATTCAAACGCGCGCTGCGGCTGTCCGAGGTGTTCGCAAACCACGGTGATATTTTTTAAATCGAACTTCATTACGCTGGCCTGGCGCGGAGATGCGAGTTCACGCCCCAGGCTTAGCAGATACTGAACCGATTCTTCGTAGGTCATGCGGTTACGCCATGAAAAAATCGAGCGCGGAGGAAATGTAGGCCTTCAGATCCTTGCGATGGACCACGGCATCCAGGAATCCGTGTTCAAGCAGAAATTCCGACGTTTGAAATCCCTTAGGAAGTTTCTGGCGCATAGTCTGCTCGATCACGCGAGGTCCAGCAAACCCGATCAACGCGCCGGGCTCGGCAATGTTGATATCGCCCAGCATCGCGTAACTCGCCGTCACGCCGCCCGTGGTCGGATCGGTCAGTACGGAAATAAATGGCAGCCGCGCCTCATCGAGTCGAGCCAGCGCGGCCGAAACTTTTGCCAGTTGCATCAGGCTGATCGTTCCTTCCATCATGCGCGCACCACCCGAGGAGGAAACAATCACCAGCGGCATCTTCTTGGCGATGGCCATTTCCACGGCGCGTGTCGCCTTTTCGCCCACCACTGCACCCATCGAACCGCCGATGAACGCAAACTCCATTGAGCAGCAAATGACCGGCCGTCCGCCCAGCAAACCTTCCACCGTGATGATCGCGTCAGATTTGCCGAGTTTGCGCCGAGCCTCTTTCAAGCGCGATGCATAGGGTTTGGTATCCGTAAATTTCAAAGGATCATTCGATGCAAGCGCGGCGTCATGCTCCACCCAGCGCGAATCGAGCAAAAGCTCCAAACGTTGCGTCGCGTTCAGCCGGAAATGATGCTGGCACTTCGGGCAGATTCGCCAGTTCGCATCCAGATCTTTCTTCCAAACCGTAGCACGGCATTTTTCGCACTTGGTCCACAGCCCCTCGGTCTTGACGCGGCGCTCATCGGGCGGCGTGGGCTGGTCGATTCTCTTTTTTTCCCGCTTAAACCATGCCATCGTTTTTGAATCCTAAAAGCCGCTCGTGTGCGGCATTGCTGTTGCAAATTAGCGATTAGTGGTTGCACTACAAAAAACCCCGCCTTTGATCCTTCGTTTTCACTCAGGACAAGAGCGACCGGCTACAAGGCCTGCTGTAGCCAGGGTCTCTTGTCCTGAGTGAAAACGAAGGATCATACCCGGAGCTTTTCCGCAGCGCACCAACAATCATCATACGCGCGGCAGCGTTTTCACCCGCGTTCCGGTCCTGCAACAATCTCTACTTCACTTCCGCCGGCGTAGACGTCCCGGGCCCTTCGCCCACAATTTCCAATACGACGTCCTCGTCCTTGGCACCGTCGTAGTGAACTTGTTTGCCGACATGCCTGACATAACTGCCTGCCGGTATCGGCACAGTGCTATCGGGATCGTACTTCGTGCCCGTTCCTACCCACCACGTCCCCGAAATCACCGTAATAAACCGGTCATTGGGATGGAAGTGCGGACGGCTCATATGATGCGCGTGCCATTTCACCAGCTCCACATATATTCCCGGCATCTCCGGATCGCCGGCCAAAATAGCCGAGCTTTCACCACGCTTCATATCGTCAACCCATTTAATCTGGTCGGGCAGCTGTATCTTGATCGCAGCAGGATTGAGGTCCGTGGCTCTGGCCGCTCCCAACGTGAAAAAAGCCGCGCCTCCCACGACCGCAATCAGCAGATAACGACTAATTTTTTGATGGACAGCCATCGTCTCCTCCTTGGAACTAATACATTCTGTCGATAGGCGGTGAGTGCCGCCGGTTCGACGGCAAAGTTAGACCTACTCGAGTCAAATCTATCTTCGGTACTCTACGCCCGAGTGCCTTCACATGCAATCGCGATGGAACTGTGTTTGTCCAAACACACGCGAGTCAAACAGCCCATGGTTGGGTGGCTTTCCCCAAACATCGCTTTCGGCCAAAATTCAGGCGCAACCAGGCTAAGCCTTTATTTTGCACCACAAAAAACTTAACCACCAGCCTCCCATTATCACCCCATGCCTGGAACGAGAATTGCTCTCTTCCTGGCATTATGACAAATTCAAACTCTTATCCGTGTGGCGAATCTCGAAAATGGTTCACGCATTTTTCCTTGCGCAGCATGACGGCTCTGCACGTTTCCTCCAACCCTGCCGTACAACTCACGGACGACGAGCGCCGCATCATCACGCCGTCCATTCAGCAATTTCAATTGGGAGAAAATTCCAGAGGTCAGCATTTGCTCGAACGCGGGCAAAAGTACGGACGCGTGGCAAACGATCCACTTTTTGCCGGGGCTCTCGATATTTTCATTAAGGAAGAGCAACAGCACAGCCGCTACCTGGCTGCGTTCATGCAATCTCAAGCCATTCCGGTCGTGCAAAAGCATTGGGTGGACACGGTATTTCGCAGGTTGCGAGTGCTCGCAGGTCTGGAATTGTCGCTGGCGGTGCTCGTGACTGCGGAATTCATTGCCGTGCCGTATTATCGGGCGCTACGCGCAGCTACAAATTCGCTCACCTTAAAAGTGATCTGCACCAGAATTCTCGATGATGAAGCCAGCCACTTGAAATTTCAGGCCTCCATGCTCGCGCGTGTCCCCGGCAGGCGCCTGGAAACGGTTCAACGCATGCTCACACAACTCCATTTCCTCTTCCTGCTGGGCACAATGTTGATCGTCTGGTTTGAGCATCGGCGTTTGTTCAAAGTGGCGGGCTATACGTTTCAGCGCTTCATGGGTGAAACTGTGGTGGAATTTTCCGCCTGGAGCATGGCCCGCCTGAAACTGATGAAGCAATCCGCGGTTCGCCGGGAACAAATCATCAAGGCGTACGGGCGCGTCGAACCCGAAAACTAGCGGGCGCGGTTTTGGCGTATCGATAATTTAAGAAACGGTTGTGGCAGCGGGAATCTGCGACAGTAATGCTTTTTTTGCTTCGGCGATACCGCGATCGATCGTAGTTTGCCAGTCCGCGTGAGGAATCGAGGAAGCCATAGCGGCTTCGTAGAGATGCAGCGCATCGGCGGGGCGATTCATTCGCTTCAAATAAATGCGGCCTGCGGCCATTTGCGCGAGCAATCCCTGCTTTTCGTCCGGATAAGTTTTTGCAAGTTCATTGTATTCTTCAGCGGCAACGGAAATATCCGGCTGAGTTTCGAGCACGCGGCAAAATTCCAGCCATGTGGGCGCCGGTAATTTTTCTCCTCCGGCGATCCTGAAATCCTGAAACGTCTGTAAGGCCCCTTCGGCATCGTTCGCCTTGATTTCCAGCGCAAGAAGCTTCACAAGTGCATCGCGCTGCGCGGGCAGATCGTTTTTTTCCCAATAAGTGCGCTGCAGCATCCGGTAGCCATCGATTGAGTCCGGCTTTTCGACCAGCAATTTTTGCAAGCTCGCAGCCGCCTGATCGAATTCCTTTTTTTCAATCTGCTCGCTGGCGTCCGCAAGCAGTGGATGGCTGACCCAAGAAATTTTTTCCTGGATTCCCTGTTCCGCCATCTGTTCAAGACCTGTCTTTTGCACGGCTACGGCAATCAGCGCCCCAAATGCGAATCCGCCCACGTGAGCCCAGTGCGCAACTCCAGACGATTGCCCGGACACGCTACCGTAAAGAATTTCCGTCAGTAGCCACAAAGGAAGTAGCCAGTACGCCGCCATCTTGAATTTGTAGAAGCGGAAAAGGAGCAGGTAGCCCATTTCGATTTTGGTTTTGGGAAATCGCACCAGGAACGCACCCATCAGTCCGGCGATAGCTCCCGAAGCTCCAATCGTCGGCGTAAAGCTTCCGGCGTTCACCATAGCGTGCACTTGAAACGCGAGGATCCCGGCGATTAAATAGAACGCCGAATAAATCATCCGGCCCCACGTGTCTTCGAGAACCGCTCCCGTGAGCCACAAAAACCACATGTTGCCGATCAGATGCAGCCAACCGCCATGCAAAAAATTGGCGGCGATCAATCCCATAAATGTCTGGTGCGCGGGTATAAATGCATATTTGCCCAAAATCGAGGACGCGCTGAGCTTCGCATACTGGTCGCCCAGGGAATCCATTTCCTGCTGCAATTCAAAAGAGTCGTTCTGCATCCGAATTTTGGCGTCCCAAGTGTCGAACACACTCCGGCCAGGATTCTTCGCTTCCTTCCAAAGTACGGCATTTTTGTTTTGGATCGAGAAAACAAACTTCTCCGCTTTGTCCGGGATGTTTAATTCGGGGTGCATCGCTGCGAGTAATATGAGATGAACTTTGACCTGCCCAAGTTCCGGTTCCTGGCGATCAATCGTACCGTGCGTGCCAAGAAAAATAACAACGTTCAGCGCAATGATTCCGAACGTAATTAACGGCCACCGGCGTCCACGCATGTTTTCATGACGAAGAGGTATCAGCATCTTGTGGGCTCCATGCAGTCAGTAAAAAGTATTTCTCTGGCGGCCTTGTTCTTCTAAGTTTAAGTGTCCGGTGGGAATTCGACGAAGGGTGTTTCGAGCTGGGTTTGGAATCAGTAACAGCTTATGATTTGGGCACCGAAAGGTTGGAATCTTGTGGCCCGCTGTTCCTTTGGCATTCGGATGCATCGAATTCTAGAATGTGTTTTAGAAGATTGAGAAGTCTCCTCTTTTCTCTGTGCTAAATCCTTTGTATTCAATTCGATAACCTTTAACACAGAGGACGCAGAGAAAATGAGGAGAACCATTGCAGTATCTCGGCCCAAACATTAGGAATCTATTTCTCCCGATTCTCTCCGGTTTTCCTCTGTGCCCACTGTGTTAAATCTTTTGACCTTGCGATCCACCCACAAACTCTAATTCCGGAAATCGCTGCCAAAATGCCAAACTTGGCCCCCACCCCCTCATTCTGGTAGAATAATGGTCACTGGGCTGCATCCCGAACTTAGGGAGCGGCACCGGAGGCAGTTATGAGCATGGTTGCATCCGCAGGCAACGGTAAAATTACCGTGCCGAGCATCCTTGAGCGTAAGACGCAAATCTCCACACAAAATTCTTCAGCAGCGAAGATTACGTGCCTGACGGCATACGACTATCCAACCGCGCGTCTTCTCGACGAAGCAGGCGTGGACGTTTTATTGGTCGGCGATTCCGTTGGAATGGCGGTGCTGGGATACGAAAGCACTCTGCCCGTCACACTCGAAGATATGCTCCACCACACACGAGCCGTCCGGCGCGGCACGAAGCGCGCATTGCTTGTGGCGGACATGCCCTACGGCAGCTATCACGACGAACCCGCGGAAGCCGTCCGCCGCGCATTGCGCTTCGTAAAAGAAGCCGGCGCGGAAGCCGTAAAAGTGGAGGGCGGCGAGCGCCGTATGGATACGATCTCGCGCCTCGTCGACGCCGAGATTCCCGTGATGGGCCATATCGGCTTGACGCCGCAATCGGTCAACGCTTTCGGCGGATTCCGCGTGCAGGGCAAAACCGCCGAAGCCGGCGAACAGATTTTGCGTGACGCGCACGCCGTGGAAGCCGCCGGCGCTTTTTCCATCGTGCTGGAATCGATTCCCCGGGAGCTCGCGGCGCGCATCACGAGCGAACTGCGCATCCCCACCATCGGCATCGGCGCCGGCCCTGATTGCGACGGACAGGTGCTCGTGATTCACGACCTTCTCGGCATGAGCTTCGGCCACAAACCGAAATTCGTGCGCAACTATGCCAATGTGGGAGAAATCATCTCGCGCGCCGCCGCGGATTATTGCCGCGACGTGCGCCAGGGATCGTTTCCGTCCGATGAAGAGTCGTACCACAAGCGCGCTGAAAAAATCGGCACTCTTTCTGAACAGCATAAATAAGCACGCATCCCCAAATGATGTATTAGAATCCGCGTCGGAGGAATTCCATGGTTACGCCTGAACTTTTGCGTTTTCTATTCCAGTACAATCAGTGGGCCGATCGCCGCATTCTCGACGCCTGCGCTTCCCTCTCGAACGAGCAATTCACGCGAAACCTCGGATCGAGTTTCAGTTCTGTGCGCGATACCGCCGCGCATCTGTATGGGGCTGAATATGTGTGGAACGAGCGCATCAATGGACGCTCTCCCACTGCACTCGTCACCGGCGCGGGATTCCTGGACCTTGCCTCCGTTCGCGACAAGCTGGAAGAAATGGACGCCTACTACATCGATTACGTCTCGAAGCTCACGCAGCAGGATCTGGACCGTGTGATCCGCTACAAAGGATTTACGGGCGAGGAATTTTCAAATCCGCTGTGGCAAAGCCTGCACCAGCTGACCAATCATGCCAGCTACCATCGCGGCCAAATCACGACCATGCTGCGTCAACTCGGCGTTAAACCAGTGTCAACAGACCTGATCGGGTACTACCGCGAGCAAGCAGCCGCCCGCGGCTGATTTACGTAGCACAGGCTTCAGCCTGTGGCATTTAGTGCAGGCAAAACTGAAACCACAGTCTGAAGCTTCTGGTTTAAAATTTTAAAAAAAATACAAAAACAATTTCTTTGGAAATCATCCACACCATCGACTGGATGAAGCAGGCGGCGCACCGGGCAAAAGCCGAAGGCCGCTCCCCTGGCTTCGTCCCCACCATGGGCGCGCTGCATGCGGGCCACCTGGCGCTCGTGAAAAGAGCCATCTCTGAATGCCAGCCTGTCATCGCCTCCATTTTCGTGAACCCCACGCAATTCGGCCCGCATGAGGATTTCCAGAAATATCCGCGGGCGTTTGAATCGGATTGCAAGAAACTGGAAGACGCCGGAGTGGATTATTTATTTGCGCCTGAGCCATCGGAAATCTATCCGCCCGGCTTCCGCACCTGGGTAAATGTCGAAGGGCTATCCGATCGCCTCGAAGGAAAAATTCGGCCAGGGCATTTTCGGGGCGTCACCACAGTGGTTTTGAAATTGTTGGAAATCGTGCAGCCGCAAAAAGCGTTTTTTGGCCGCAAGGATGCGCAGCAGGCGCGAATCATCCGCCAGATGGGGCGCGATCTGCATCTCGATCCGGAAATCGTGGTCTGCCCCATTGTGCGGGAACCGGACGGCCTCGCGATGTCCTCTCGCAATGCGTACCTGAGCCCCGAACAGCGCCTCGCTGCAACGATCCTATTCCGGGCACTCGACGGTGTGCGCAATTCCATTTCGCGCGGAGAACGCGACGCCCTGCGCCTCACCGCGGCTATGCGCGACATGCTGAGGACCGAACCTCTCGCCGAACCCGAATACGTAGAACTCGTCAATGCCGAAACTCTTGAACCCACAACGCGCCTTCGCGGCGAATGCCTCGCCCTACTCGCTGTGCGAATCGGCAACGTCCGCCTGATCGACAACCTCCTGATCGAAGAACGCGACGCCAAATTTCTCACAACCCTCTAATACCAAAGTGGCAGACGGCGTAATCTGTGGAGGTCAAGTCTTGTAGCGCGGGCGTCCCGCCGGCGGTTTTGTGCTACGTTGCGACAGATGAAACCGGCCGGCGAGACGCCGGCGCTACAAGACCTAACCCCGCAATCTCAAGCCATGCCGCTTCACTCGAATAATTTGATATAAGTGGGTCAACAAAATGTGTGAGTTCAGGTGGGCTCAAGCGTCACGAAGCGCTGTAACAATTTATTTGAAGGCCGGAGACAGCCATGAACAAAAATCTCGCGTATGTTCTCGCTTGTTCCCTCATTTTGCTCATTGCGTGCGCTCAAGCGTCCGCGCATCACGGCTCCTCAAATTACGACATGTCCAAGCCCACATCCGTCAAAGGCACCATCGTAAAGTTTGAATTTATCAATCCGCATTCCGCGATTCATCTGGATGCAAAAACCGATAGCGGCGGCGCGGAAGAATGGATCATCGAATGTGACAGTCCGAACAATCTCGGAAGAGCTGGCTGGACGAGAGACTCGCTCAAGCCGGGAGACCAGGTGACCATTGTTGGAAATCGCCTGAAGGACGGATCGAAAGTCATGCGCCTGCAAAAAATAATTTTCGCCGACGGCAAAGAACTCAAGCCACGTGAGGGAGATGAGTATTAGCCCTTGCCTTTCGAGAGACTGGAATAACGCCACGCAATATTGAAAATCGACCAGGAGCCTGCCGATGCGAAATAGATTCACCCACTTGTTTTTTGTTCTGCTCGCGGCCCTCTTAGTCCAATCTCCGGCGCTGGCTCAAAACGCTGACAACACGAAAGCTGCAAAAATGCCCGCTCCTGCTTTTCCCGGCGCGGACCTGCTCGGAGTCTGGTCTCAATTTCCACGCATTGGCAGCCGCAGCGCTGGCGAAGGCGGTTTCGTTTTCAGCAAGGAAGAGCCGCCCATGACGCCATGGGCCCTAGAAAAATATAAAAACACCAAGGCGCCTCACACCGGCGGTTATACGGGCGAATCGGACGACACGACATTGAAATGTTATCCCCCCGGCGTGCCGCGAATTTATCTTTTTAATTTTCCCATGGAAATTCTCGTTGTGCCGGACCGCGTCCTGATTGTCCACGAATTCGGCCACTTCATTCGCCAGATCTGGACCGACGGGCGCCCTCATCCGCAAAATTTAAATCCCAGCTGGATGGGCGACTCGATCGGAAAATGGGAAGGCAATACTCTGGTCGTCGACACGATTGGTTTCAATGATAAAACCTGGCTCGATCAGGTCGGTCACCCGCACACCGAAGATCTGCATCTCGTCGAACGAATCCATCGCACCGCGCCAGACATGCTGCAAATCGATTTTACGTTTGACGATCCAATGGCCTACACAAAACCCTGGACAGGCACGAAACAATTCAAACTGCACAAGGATTGGCAAATTTCGGAATACGTTTGTGAGGAAAATTTCGACAACAAGGCGATCGAAGAAATCAGCAAATAAAAAATGCCGAACCTCTTTGAACGACGAGATTCGGCACGGAAAATTTAATGCCTGAAAAATCCCCGCTATTTCTCGACATTCGCCGCAGGCTTTTCCGGCGCGTACTTGACTACCTGTCCGCCCTCCGACTCATACACCTGCGCGCCCATCGCCCCGGCAATCTTGAATCCCTTGCTGCTCAGTAAATCCGCGGCAATTCCGGCACGGTGCGCATGATTGGAAATCACCACAAGGGGCACGCCTTTGGGGATTTCCGACAGATGCTTTTCGAGATCATTCGCCTGAATGTTGAGGAACACAGGAAAGCCGCCGTTCATCGCAATTTCGGTGGGGCGCCGCACATCCAGCAGCAAAACGCGGCCCGGCGTTGCCACCAGCGCGTCAAATTCCGCGCGCGTGAGAATTTTTGCCTTGGATTTGGATTCCGCACCCGGCTGCTGCGCAAAACTTACCGCTGATGCCAGCAGAATCATTAAGACCAGCTTTTTCATCGCAAGCTCTCCCTTATATTTTTCACTTCTTTATCGATGCCGCGTTAATGCTCACATTCTCACACAACAACGCCATACTTCAAAAAATCTTGGCGACGCGATTTTTTAAGCATGCAGAAATATTCGAGGTAGCGGTAAACGGAAAAATGGCTAGATGCCGGGAGGCATGACCAGCAATTCGCGCAAAGTGGCTTCTGATGCGCCCGGCGCATTCATGCTGAAAATATAGGCGTCGTTGGTCATGAAATGATAGTCGCCGAAGTCGCTGATCTTATATCTCGTGCCATTTTCGCGATCGACAACCTCAACCGTGCCCAGAACCGCGTTTTCCAGCTTGTGATCAATCGCATCGAATACACGTTTCCTCTGCTCATAGCTTCTGGCCATCATTTCGGAGATCTGCCGCTGGTCGTCGATAATATCCTCCTCGGCGCGCTGCTGAATTTGCTGCGAGAATGGATTCTCCCGTTCGACCACCGGGTCCGTCACCGTCTTCTTTAATTCTTGCCATTTGGACTTGAATTTCAATGTTTGCAGAATCTCTGTCAGTATTTTCTCTCCGTCCTGCTCCCTGCCAACTAACGCGACGTACCCATACAACCTGTAGACAAACCACATCGAAGGTTCGTCATGCCCTATCCGCATCGTCGCCGCTACGAACTTCCCGTTCGCAACCCTGCCATCCAAACTGCAGGAAAAAGTGACCTCCCCGGCCGTAAGAAATCCATCCTTAAATCCCTCTTCTACCGCTGATTGGCTGAATACCGACGCGAGATCTTCGCGAGGAGCGCTGTATGTGATTTGCGGATGGCTGCATTGGCGCGACACAAGAGTGTCCACATACGATCGCACGAATTTTTGACCGGACATATATTGCAGAACTTCCAGCTTGCTTCCATCGTCCAGCAACTGGTAATTTCCCTCGTTTAAGCCCGAAGCTTTCAGCGCTGGCGTCGGCTGTGTAAATTCTCCCACCATCGAATCGCCAATGGATGCTCGCAACTGGCCGTCCGGCGAATCCATAGCGACGGCGTACCGCACATCCAGTGGACTCAGGCGATAAGTCCCGCCGATTGCGTGCCATCCCTGCGGAACGGATACATCGAAGGCGCCTTCGTGTGGATCCGTCCAGTTTACAAAGCTAAATACTTTTCCTATGGCACTCGCAGTTGGCAGCAAATTCCTCATCGGGGAATTCGAAACGGTGTGAAAGCTTTTTAAAATGGCCACAAAAGATTCCACGGAATTTTCGTAAATATTCGAGGGCGCCTCTACAGCGCAAAAATAGGCGGAAGCCCCGTTCGGGTTATCCGCCCAGCTCAAAATGGACGTAGCGGTACGTTGGCCGCCAATGCCAATCGTCCTCGCCGTATTTCGTGTGATTTGCACCGGACTCCACGGCATCAGCGCGTCAAATCTAAGAGCTAAAGACTGTGTGAGGACCAGGGTATCGCGTGAATTCAGCTGAGGCTTTTGTACGCGCAACGGCCAAATCAAAATCTCTTCACCACTCGTTCCTCGAAGGAAAACCTGACCATTGGACTGAGCCTCGTCAACTGTCCAGGTCGCCGGAAGGCTGACTTCAAAGCCGGTAGGATCGGTATGTGTAATCCAAGATCCAGGCGCTGGTTTGATTTTCGGTTCAGATTTCGCGACGGGCGCTTCAGCAGGCATGGGCGCGGGAGCAACTGGTGCCGGTGCGGGTTGCGGAGACGGTGCAGGCGCGGGCGCAATCGCAACGGTTGGAGCAGGGGTTGACGTTGGAACAGGAGCGGACGACGAAGTCGTTGTCGGTCCAGGGCTAGGTGTGGGCGCAATCGTTGGCGCAGGAGCGGGCGCTGGGGCAGCAGCGGGTTGCGAAGATGGAGCGGGCGTTGGTGATGGAACCGGGGTCGGCCTGAGGTCCGCTGACGATGGCGGAGGAGGCGCCGCAACCGCCTCGGGTGCACTTGTCGAAGAAACGGTCTGCATTTGAACAGGTTCTGTGCCAGAGGTTGAAGGCGGAACATCCAATCCTAATTCTCTTTTCTTGCGCTCATACTCCTCTTTCGTCAAGACTCCGCTTTCGAAAGCTTGATCCAATATTTTTAATTTGGCCAAATGCGCCTGCTGCGACGCTTGTTCGGAGAGAAGCGCATTCTTTTTGGCGATGTATTCTTCCCGCGTCATCGAACCGCTCTTTTCCAAAGCGTCCAGCGCCGCCAGCTTTTTCTGGTCATCCGTTAAATTTGAATTGCTTGCAGTCTCCACCTGAGGAGGAGGCTTGATTTCCGGAGGGGGCACTTTCGCGGGAGGCGGCTGCGATGGGCTCGAACCATGCGCAACCACTCCATTCATACTGAGCGATTGAATCATCCCCTGCGCAACCTGGTAATCCGCAATTTTCTGATTACTGGGAGGCTTTTGGTCGGATGCCGAAATAATTACGGCAAATGTATAGCCACTCCCGGCAAAGGTTTCCAGGTAGACCTGGGTGTGCGGAGCATTCGCCGACACGGGCGATTCTCCAACAATGAACATCCGCGATTGTCCCTTTACATCCTTTACGCCACGGTCGGAAATTTTGTATCCCGGATGATTCGTCTGGATTCCATTATTTAGAGCGTTCAGAAAACTGGCCGGATCAATTCCCTTTTGCAGAAAAATCTGCACGTAAGCATCCGCGCCGTGCGCGATCGTGACGCCCGAAACGCCGCCTGCATTGAACGGTCTGGCTACCCATCCCGGCGGAACTGAGATCGTAAACCGAAGTTGGGAATCAACGTAGGAACTTCCGGATTGCCCATAAGCAGCGGAAACTAAAATCAGAGAGGACAGAGCTATGACCGAAGTCAGGTGAATGAAGCTTTTTTCGATAGCGGCAAGCAGGGCCCAGAGTTTGCGCATTCTACCCGCCTAAGCATTGATGTTCGCGCCGGCCGGGTATAGTCTTCAGCCTATGCGAAGGTCGATTGATGAGGCAGCGCGAAAAAGCATTTTTAGGGCGGGGATATATACGATACTGCTTTTTGGCCTCAGTTTGCATTTATTCCCACTAAAAGTATCAGCCCAGGGGTGGGAACCGGCAATACGGGGTTTTGAGGAGCAAGATAAGGTACATCCACCTAAGCCTGGATCCATCGTTTTTGCGGGAAGTTCCAGTTTTCGATTCTGGGATTCCCTGGTTTCGGACATGAAACCGTTGGTAGTAGTCAATCGTGGCTTCGGAGGCTCCGAATTTTCCGACCTCGATCAATATGCCAGCCGGATCGTCGTCGCCTACCACCCAAGCGCCGTTGTCGTCTACGAAGGCGACAATGATCTCGCACAAGGTTCGGTGAAAACGCCTGAAATGGTCGCAGCCGATTTTCGCAAGTTCGTACAGATCGTCCACGGCGCCTTGCCTGAAACCTGGATTTACATTCTGGCCATCAAACCGTCAAAATTGCGCTGGAGCGAATGGCCACGCATGAAGGCGGCAAACAAACTGATGCAGGATTACGCTGCCACGCAAAACCGCGTGCAATACATTGACATCGCCACACCCATGTTTGATGCCAACGGCAATTTGCCCGGAGACTTGTTTAAATCCGACGGCCTGCATCCCACCGCCAAGCTCTACGCCATGTGGACTGCCGAGATAAAGCCGGTGTTGCTCCAGCGGTTTGGTCCGCATTAAGTGGCGCGGGCTTCAGCCTGCGGGGGTTAATCCTTGCAAGGCCTAAACCCTGCAGGCTGAAGCCCGCGCCACATAATTCCATCCCACGCAACAAGTCTTCACTCATCCTGCTAGAATGCTAGTATAAAGATTCGAGTAATCAGCGAATGCGAATTCGATCGTAGGGACAACGCCTAATGTTTGAGAACCTGACAGATAAGCTTCAACGAGTTTTCAAAAACCTGCGCGGTCAGGGAAAGCTCACGCAAGAACACGTGGAGGAAGCTCTCGCCGGAATTCGCGAAGCGCTCCTCGAAGGCGACGTGAACGTCGGTGTCATCGACGAACTCCTCGTGCACATTCGCGAAAAGGCGCTCGGCTCCGAAGTCCTTTTGCAACTTTCTCCCGATCAGCAAGTCATCAAGATCGTGCGTGACGAACTCGCGCTGCTTCTGGGCAAGCACGCCAAGCCGCTTTTCTCATCCCGTCCGCCCTCGGTCTGGATGATTGTCGGCCTGCAAGGCTCCGGTAAAACAACCACCACAGGCAAGCTGGCCAAATGGCTCTCCGCGCATGGGCATCGCCCTATCGTGGTTTCCACGGACGTGTACCGCCCGGCGGCGCGCGAACAACTGTTGCAGGTCGCCAAGGCCGTTCATGTTCCTGTGTGGCCGGGAACAGGTACAGACAAGCCTCTGGAAATTGTGCGCGGCGCAATTCGCGAGGCCAAGCTTTCCGCGCACGACGTAATCCTCGTGGATACCGCAGGCCGCCTTCACATCGACGAAACCCTGATGGATGAGCTAGGTGCGTTGAAGAAAGACCTGACGCCAGAGGAAATTCTGTTCGTGGCCGACGCCATGATCGGGCAAGACGCCGTCCGCTCGGCCGGCGAATTTCATAAAAGGCTCGGCCTGTCCGGTGTCGTGCTCACCAAATTGGACGGCGACGCACGCGGCGGCGCGGCGCTTTCCATAGGCAAAGTGACGGGCGCTCCAGTCAAGTTTGTCGGTACCGGTGAAAAATATGATGCGCTGGATGCTTTCTACCCAGAACGCATCGTTTCCCGCATCCTCGGCATGGGCGACGTCCTTTCGCTGATTGAACGCGTCGAGCAATCCGTTGATGCCAAACAGGTTGCTGAGCTGGAACGCAAGTTGCGCCGAAGCGAGTTCACTCTGGAAGACTTCCGCGACCAGTTGCGCCAGATTCGCAAGATGGGCCCTCTTGAACAGGTCATGGGCATGCTCCCGAAAATGGGGCCGCTGGCCAAAGTACCCAAGGATGTTCACGTCGATGAATCGCACCTGAAACGCATCGAGGCGATCATCAACTCGATGACCAACTCCGAGCGCAACGATCACAACCTGATCGACGGCAAGCGGCGCAAGCGCATCGCCCGCGGCAGCGGCACATCCGTGCAGGAAGTGAATCAAGTCCTGAAGCAGTATTTGCAAATGCGCCAGATGATGAAGCAATACGGCGCTCTTGCCGCACAGGGCCGTCTCAAGGGGCTTGGAAAGCTTAGTGGAGTTTCGTAGAGTCCCTCAATCCCCACCAACCTTCGGCACAATCCTTGCCAAAATATCACAGACAAACCTTGGGGGTTCTACAGCATCTCTCTTAGGAGGGCCCGAGTGGGCTACATTTTCTGGGCCTTCGGGGTATCGAAAATAAGCGGAACCAGCTATAATAGAGGGTCAGGAGGAAGTGAAACGTGCTGGCAATCCGCTTGGCTAGATTTGGAAAGAAGAAACAACCATTTTATCGCGTCGTGGTGCTCGACAAACGCAAACCACGAAATGGCAGGACCGTTGAAGTGGTCGGAACTTACGACCCGCTCAAGAACCCTGCTTTAGTCCAATTGGATGCTGAGCGCGTAAAATATTGGCTCTCGGTCGGTGCGCAACCCAGTGACACAGTGCGCAGCTTTTTCTCAGCTCAAAATATCGCCTAAACCTCTAGCCCTGGTTTGACGAAGGTTCCCCTGGCCCTCGGGACCTGTACAAATACGAACTCAAATTGATTCTGCATCTGTAGACGGTGGAGGGCCCCATGAAGGACCTTGTGGAAGCGATTGCGAAGGCTTTGGTTGATCACCCTGATCAAGTACAAGTGAGAGCAGTGGACGGGGAGCAGGTTACTGTACTTGAATTGCGCGTGCATCCCGAAGATTTAGGAAAAGTAATCGGACGGCAGGGGCGGACAGCGAAATCGATCCGTACTATTCTCGGCGCCGCCGGGATGAAAATTCGGAAACGCCTGACGCTTGAAATCCTCGAATAAATTACCTCAGGAAGAATTCACCGGCGTAACGCTGGCCAGAATTCTGCGCCCGCGTGGACTGCGTGGCGAAGTGGCTGCGGAAATCCTGACGGACTTTCCAGAACGACTGCCCAAATTGCGCGAGGCATGGCTAGCCGACGGGCGCAGCGCGCCTCGCCGTGTGCGCGTGCTGCGGTGCTGGCTTTCGCCCAGCCGCGGCGGCCAGGCTATTTTTCATTTTGAAAATATAGAGACGATGGATGAAGCTGAAACCTTGCGTGGATTGGAAGTTCAGATTCCGATCGAGCAGCGCGCCAAGCTCGAAGCCGGAAATTATTTTGTAAGCGATCTTGTTGGCTGCGAGGTATGGGAAGCGGGCGCTTCCTCCGCTCTGGGTCCAGTTCGCGATGTGGAATTCCCGGGAGGAGTGCCGCTGCTGGCGGTTGATACGAGCAACGGCGAAGTCCTCGTGCCGCTAGCCGCACACTTTTGCACCCGCATTGATGTGAAAGCGAAACGCATAGACGTCACCCTCCCGGAAGGTTTACTGGATTTGAATCGCAGCTGACCCCGGCTGCGCTACACTGTCCCTGCCATGCAGTTTGAGATCATTACAATTTTTCCTGAATTTTTTGCCGGACCGCTGGATTACGGCATCGTGCGGCGCGCGCGTGAGGCGCGTATTGCCGATGTGCGCGTCCACGATCTTCGTACGTTTGCGCATGACCGGCATCGCACCGTCGATGATCGCCCTTTCGGGGGGGGCGAAGGCATGGTGCTGAAACCTGAGCCGCTGTTCGAGGCCGTCGAATCATTGTTAGGGTTAGGCCAGGAAGTTTTCTCAGGTACACGCGAGGAATTCGCGTCAAAAACAGTCGATTCAAAATCAAGTGATGATGCGCTGCTTCACCCCGTAGGGGCACGGCGTGCCGCGCCCCTACCAAGTGAAACGACACCAACGGCTCAGACCGGGGCAGCGATTGTTCTGCTCTCCGCATCTGGAAAATTATTTCGCCAGGAAACGGCGCGCCGCCTCGCACAACTCGATCGCATCATTTTCCTGTGCGGCCGTTATGAAGGAGTAGATGAGCGCGTTACCGAACATCTGGCCACCGACGAGCTTTCCATCGGCGACTATGTGCTTTCCGGCGGTGAACTGGGCGCCGCGTTAATTCTCGATGCGGTAACGCGCCTGCTTCCCGGCGCATTAGGCAACGAAGATTCAATAATCAACGAATCCTTCAGCGCGGTTGAAGCTGCCGGCAAGAGTGCGGGGTTTTCCACCAGTCACCAAACACCAGTCACCAGTCACGAGTTACCCGCCACGAATCACCTTCTTCTCGACTATCCCCATTACACGCGCCCCGCCGAATTTCGTGGCTGGACCGTGCCTGAAGTGTTGCTCGGCGGCAATCACGAAGAAATCCGCAAATGGCGCCAGAAAAAGGCCCTGGAAAAAACCAAGCGAAATCGCCCGGATTTATTGCCGCGCAACATTTCGACGTGATTGAAATTGGATAGGTTTTGAGTGGCGCGGGCTTCAGCCTGCGGGTGTTGGTCCTTGCCAAGCCTAAACCCCGGCAGGCTGAAGCTCGCGCTACTTTACTTGGCCTCGCCGCTAGACTCAGCGTATGGCCTCACTGCGGAATCATCTTCGTCAGGTTCGTAAAGCCACACGTCGCGGTTTCCAAAATAATTAAACAGCGGTTTCAGATCCACGCCGGGAATTTCACGCGCCCAAACAATTTTTGCGTGATCGATGTCCGCGTCGTTATACACATACTCTTCGCCGGAATTGTGACCTTTCGAATAACGCACCAGCACAAGATGTTCGCCCGGGATCGCCGCCAACTGTTTTTCCACCGGCTTTCGAAACGGTTCGTTGACGTCATCCACAAATGGAAATGCATCCACGTACAAATTTCTTTGCATTTCGCAAAGCTGAAGCGCGATGCAAATGACCAGCAGAAATTCTAAAGACGCGCCAAGCAATCTCCATTGGCAATTTGCGGGACGACCTGAAAGCATGGAAGCCAACCTCAATGCGGACAGTCCAGCGAGCGCAATCAAAAGAGGCAGCACGGGATGCCGGTGCAGCCATTCAAATAAAGCATTCGGCTGCGCAACCACTGTTTGAAGAAAATAGATCGGCCCGAGCAATACGCTGAAAAGAACAATCATCCGCGTCAATCCAACGCCAATCGGCCGACCGAAGAGACGCAGTCGCCAGAGGACAGCCATGCATTGCATCAACAAAACGAAAAGCGCGGCCATGAGCGGCGCGGCATAGTGCGCGTGGTAATAAACAATGATCCACAATCCGAACCCGGAAACTGCAACCTGGAGGAGAAGCAGCCAGTTGCGAGGTTTTTTCAAAATCCATGGCAGGGCGAGAAATGGGATCGAGAGCGCGGGCCCCAGAAAGAATTCCCAGAAATCCTGCGATTTATACCACCACTGCCCAACGGCGGCAGGCCAACTTGCCTGATACAAGCTCGGCAAAAAATTGTGATAGAAATCTTCAAATTGTGGATTCGTGTAGGAAATGGGCGGCTTGTCATGCTGCCAAAGGAAAACCGCTGTGGTGATCATTTTTTGTTCGATGAAATGCGGAAACACAGTGGGACTGCCCGTGACGCGCAAATTATAGAAACCCATGAATCCGGCAGTGCACAGAACAATCGCGGCAGCAGGCAGAAGAATGCGCTTCATGGCAGCGGCGCGCGCTGCTCCATCCAGCCGCATGGCCCACCACAATAGAGCGATGGCCAGCGGAAACGTAAAAATTGCGCCTTCGAGCGGGCGGCTGACCGCGAGAATTGCCGTACCGATTCCGAAAATAATCGCGTCGCGCAAACGCCGCTGATCCCAGATCCGCGCGAGTGCGCCTAGTAGCAGCGCGGCCCCGGTCGCCGCTACCGCGCCGCCCCAATAACTGTTGACCCAATAGCTGAACACGCAGAAGCGAGCCCAGACAAGCACGCCACCGAGAAAAGCCCATTGTGGCGGCACCCACGCCTGCAACATCCACGTAAACGCCATGCACATGGCCGCCACGCTGAGCAGCACGCCGATCCAAGGCTGCCCCAATAATTTTCCAATTGCCAACACCATCCCTTGCCCAGGCGGATACATCGAGGCGTAGGACGGATGTTGGATGACGTGGAATGTGTCAAAAAAAATCCAAAGAGGATGCGGCGGGTTTGCCAGCCTACCGTGAGCGAACGTATCCCCGGCCAGCAAATAGCTGAATTCGTCATGTACCTTGGGCTGTGGCACGCTCTGCCAGGGCAAGAGTGCCAGCCGCGACACGACGGCGATCGCACCGATGGTAAATATCGCGAGTCGCCTGTTTTGCGCGAAGCGAGAAAGCCCCGCCTCAAGCCACGCAAATACCGTCTCTCCCCATCCGGTTTTAGGCCAAGCAAGGGTCAGGCAAAGCGCGACTAAAATCCAAGCTATATATTTCACGAGAAATCCAATCTCTTTCCTCAGCAGATCTTCCGAAAATTAAAACTTACTGCATTATAAAAGTCGCATTGCCCGGTTGGGCTATTATTCGGAACATTTTTGTCAATGATTCAGCACTCTGTACAAGGAATACTGAGGATAGCCTCAGGCTGAAAGAAACCAAAATGAAAACCTGACATCGGCCTCTAATGTTTAAATTTTCTAGAGCCTGAAGATGTGAGAGCGGCGGTCTCGCAAGCCTCAATTCACTCACTAAGCACAGCCTGATTCGTCTTGCCTTGTTCGCTATGCCCCTCCGTGGTGCAATAACAATAGAGATGGAATCGCTGAAATTGACGTAAAAACCTGATATTACGCATTGAAGAATCGTGGCGATTGCACCAGTTTTAGCAGTGCGAAGCGGGATGTTCCACGAGGTAAACTAAGAACTGCGGTCCGACCATGACACACAAAGTAAGAATTCTCGCTGACCGACTCCTTGCCGTCCCGATCGCATTTTTATTTAACGGGGCCGCCAGGATACTTGGCAGGCTGATGCGGCGAAATCACTCGTTCGCATCTAGCACAGTGAACGCCATTGTTGTCGCCAAACTGATTGGCATGGGAAGTATTTTGCAATGCGCGCCCCTCTTGAGAGCGCTGAAAAGGCGATACCCCGGCGCCAAACTGATTTTCGTGACCATGCGCCCCAACCGGGAGCTGCTCTCGCGGCTGTCAACCGTTGATGAAATTCTCGTACTCGATGATCGCAGCCTGCTTTCGATGGCAAGCACCACTTTTCAAACCCTCTTTGCACTCATACGGCAGCGGGCCGATTTCTACTTTGACCTGGAAGTTTATTCCGGGTTCGCCTCACTGTTGGCACTCTGCGCAATGACGCGGAATCGGCTGGGATTCTATCGGCACAGCACCGCCTTCAAACAAGGCATTTATACCCATCTCGTCTACTTCAACACACGTATGCCCGTGCGCCAATTGTATCTTCAACTTGGACGTGTCGCGGGAATCGCCGCCAACCAAAGTGAATTGATGGGGCCGATCCATGTCCACGACCAGGAACGATCATCGGCTACTCGCCTCCTGGCTGAATCTGCAGGGTGGCACATAGAACAACCGTACATCGTGCTGAATCCAAATGCGTCGGACCTGCTATTGGAACGCCGCTGGCCGGTGGACAGTGTGGTGGAGGCGATCATCCGGATGGTCTCTTCCGGAAACCAGGTTGCTCTTATTGGTGCGCCTAACGAAGCCGCGTTCGTGCGAAGCGTGTATGAAATGCTTCCACCTGAAATCCAGTTTCGAGTCACCAATACAGCTGGACGCGCAAGCCTCGGCGACCTCCTGGCGATTCTCGAAGGAGCCGCCTGCGTGGTAACGAACGATACCGGCCCCATGCACATGGCCATCGCGCTGCAGAGGCCGACTGTCTGCCTTTTTGGACCGGCAAATCCGGAACATTACGGACAAAATCTGCCTTACGTGGAGATTTTTTACGCACAGGTATTTTGCAGTCCTTGCTTGTATGAGGCGGATGAGCCGCCCTGCAACGGAAATAATATTTGCATGCAGCGAATCGAGCCTCACTCCGTGGTTGATGCGGTGCGCAGACTTTTGGACGCCGGAAACAGGGGTTATGAAGCGCAATCGGGTGGACGTTTGAATTTGCTGCCTGTCATCGCAGACGCTCCGAACGGCAGGCTGCTGGGCGTTGTGGAACGCACTTCATTAGACCAGGCAACGGAGGCAAGTAAAGGTGATTTCCAAGATGGAAACGGTTGTGGAACTTCCGAGGACGTTGGAGCCGCCACAACAAAATAGCGTCGGCGTTGAACGTTCGGAGACCAGAGAGTTGTGGGCTGCGCGCGCCCTCATAATAGGGGTCGCCGCGGCGCTGACCTGGTATACCTGGGAACATTGGGGAAGTTTCCAGATTGATAATGGGAGGGAGCTCTATGTTCCCGCCGAAATACTTAAAGGAAAGCTGTTGTTCCGCGACCTTTGGTACATGTACGGCCCTCTAGCACCGTACGTGAAGGCCTTGTTGTTCCGGATTTTTGGCGTGCAATTGATGGTGCTATATATATTTGGTTTAGCGCTGACCTTCGGCACGGCGCTGGTTACATTTGAAGTTTCACGTCTGTTTCGCATGGGGATTGTCGGAAGCACGCTTCCCCCGCTTTTATTTTTGGTTGAGGCCTTCTACCCCTTTATCCGCAATTTTGTTTTTCCATACAGCTACGCGGCGTCGGTTGGCACGTTCTTGGGAACACTCTGCCTTTACTACGTGTTGAGTCATGCATCTGAATTTCGCCCGTGGCAACTTGCCTTGGCATCTGTTTTGACCGGCCTGGAGATTCTGGATAAGCAGGAATTCGGCGCTGCCTGCCTCGCGTTGCTGTTGTTTGAAATCGCTGCTTGCTATTGGAATCGGCGATCCTCGCGGGAATTGTTTCGCAATATGTTGATTCTCTGTTCGGGGCTATTGCCCGCTGTGGCAGTTTACGGATGGTTCGTTTGGAAAACGTCGGCTCGGACTATATTTATTGAAAATTGGATTTCAACTCCCGGAACGTACTTCATGCGAACGTTCGGGAAAGTCACATTGCCCGGGCAAGGCCTTCGTTTTGTGCCAAAGGAATTGCTGCAAACCGCAGAGTTTACAATCCTTGCCCTGGCCATGTGGGCTTTGTTTGCAATCATAGCTGTGTCTGTAATCAAGAGGCTGAAGCTGCGCTCTCCCACCTCCATTGCTGTATCGGCGATGGCGGCTCTCACTCCTTTTTGGGCCGTCGCAATTGTTCTCGTGAAATTACATCCTCGTGATTCGATGCACCTAGGATTGCAATGGCTTACAATCCTGATTCCAGTCACGCAAGCCGCCTTCCCTAAAGGAATATTTTTTCTGGTGGTTTTATTTGCATGCCACGCCCTCTGGCAATTGCTGAAGTCGCCGCAGAGTGAAGTAGCGCTTCAAGAGTCCGGACTGTGTATCTACGCTTGCCTGATTGCGTTCCGTCAGATGATGGAGCTTCCGCCCGACATCAACGTTTGCGCGGTTTTTTTTAACGTTCCCGCGTTTCTTGTTTTTACAATTTTGCTCTACAAAATTTTTCGCTGGGCATGCCGCTCATTGGACGAGAAACGCTCGAATATCGTGGTGGGAAGCTTGCTTGCTGCCGAAACGATGTTCTTATTCATCCTCTTTTTCCCGAATCCAAAGCTCCTTACAACCCGTCTCACCACAGACAACGGCAGCTTTTACACGAGGGCGGATGTTGCCACAATTTTTCCCCAGATCATTTCCTTCATGAAGTCGCACACTCAAAACGGCAAGGACATACTGTTCATACCCGAACCCCCCAGCCTGTACACTTTCGCCGGGATGGAAGCACCCAGCCGATGGTATGGGTTGGTGCCGGGATATGTGTCGCCTGATCAGGAGCAGCAGTATATTGACGAAGTGGCCGCCAATCATGTGCGTTACGTGTTGATTTCCAATCGAATCGTCTCGGAATACAAAGTTCCTGGTTTTGCCCAAGGTGGATATAACCCAACGATTTATAAATGGATCATGGCGAACTATGTAAAGGTTGGGCAGTTTGGGCCATTGCCAGACGCCGTTTACCCTCCCTACATCGTGTGGGTTTACGAAAAGAAAGACCTTCCAGAAAAGATTGATCTTCCGGTTGGTGATTGATTTAAAGACTGTTTTTACTGGCGCAAACCATGAAACTCAGGCTATAATAGTTAATTGTGCCTGTAGTGCTGACCCCGCCTGAGTGGGTCTGCCGGGAATCGAAGAGCCATGAACCTCGTAATCGAAAAGTTTCAATCATCACAAGTCCGTAAAGACCTGCCCTCCTTGCGGCCGGGTGACACAGTTCGCGTACACGTTCGCCTGAAAGAGGGCGAAGGCGACAAAGAGCGTATTCAGCCATTTGAAGGCGTGATCATCAAGAAGCGCGGAAAGTCGACAGGCGGAAGCTTTACTGTCCGGCGCGTGAGTTTTGGAGTCGGGATCGAGCGTATCTTTCCCGCGAATTCACCTTCCATCAGCTCCATCGAAGTGTTGCGCCAGGGCCGTGTACGCCGCGCGAAGCTGTATTACCTGCGCGGGCTGAAGGGCAAGGCAGCTCGTCTGCAGCGGGTCGAGCGCGTGGAAACACCGGAAACCCCGGCCACCGAAGAAAAGAAGTCCTAAGATTTCAAACTAAACTTCGCTTCGAACAAAGCCCAGGGTAATTTTCCCTGGGCTTTTTCATTTGTGGATCATGCCCTTTGCAAGTGCGCGTTACCTCTTCCAACTTTTTTATTCTGAATGTTCATCCTAATTTCCGCCGTGCTAAAATCCGCGTTGATGACAAGGCAATGTTCCACCAGATTCGAGCGCGAAGCGCGCAAGTGCGGCTGGCAAAGAATTGCCGGCCTGGACGAAGTTGGCCGCGGATCTCTTTTCGGACAAGTCGTCGCCGCAGTCGTAATCCTCGATCCCAAGCGCCGCATCGTTGGCCTGGACGATTCCAAAAAATTGCCCGCCGAGCGCCGTGAAGTCCTCTCCATGCGCATTCGCGAACACGCACTAGCCTGGGCTATTGCTGAGGTGGACGCGAGCCGCATCGACGCGTGGAACATTTATCAGGCAAGCCGCATGGCAATGGCCGAAGCCTTAAGCCTCCTGAAAATCCCGCCTGATTATTTGCTTCTCGACGCCATGCAGCTCGACGTTTTGATCGAGCAAAAATCGCTAATTCATGGCGACGCACTTTCCGTTTCCATTGCGGCCGCGTCGATCATCGCGAAAGTCGAGCGCGACCGGCAGATGCGCGAATGGGACCAAATTTATCCTCAATATGGACTCGCGCAACACAAAGGCTACGCCACGCCCGAACACCTCGCTGCTTTGCGCGCGCATGGCCCCACCCCGCACCATCGATATTCCTTTTCTCCCGTGCGCGAGGCCGCGTGCTGGGCCGCGGGAGCGACGCAAGTCTCCTTGCCTCTATCCACAGTTGAAACCTCCTGACAATCCAGCAACCGTGCCAAATTGGGTTCTATAGCCGCAACCCCCCTCATTACTGCCAGGTACGCTTTTAAATGGCTCGCGTTGACTTCGGATTTTGCCGCGTGCTAGCGTGAAATCTAAGCTTGTAAGGGAGATCTTTAAATAATCCCGCAGGCTGCCCTATTTGCCGCGTCGCGGCGAATCGACGATCCACCATTGCCCAGCTTCCGATTTTTTGACAGGAACAATGGAAAGAGCTTCTCAAGATGGCTTATAACAAAACCAAACATTTGAATGCGGCGCAAAAATATCTCCAACAGGGGAAGATGCCGCAGGCCATCCTCGAATACCAACAAATTCTTAAAAACGAGCCAAAAGACCAGGTCACCTTAATGACTCTGGGAGATTTATTTGTTCGCCAGGGCGATACGTTCCAGGCTCTCGAATATTTTGAGCGGCTGGCGAAAATTTTCTTGAATGACGGCTTCACAACCAAAGCCATCGCCATTTATAAAAAGGTAGCCAAGCTTGCTCCGGAAGAAAGCCGCCCGCTCGAACGCCTCGCTGAACTGTACGTGCAACAGGGAGTATTGAGCGAAGCGCGTCCTCTTTATTTGCAGCTGGCCGAAATGCAATTAAAAGCGGGGCGCCAGCCGCAGGCTGCCCTTCTGCTGCGAAAGTTGCTCGAAGCTGAACCTGATAATATGCGCGTTCAAATCAGGCTCGCGGAACTGCATCTTTCGATGGGACAGCAAAAGGAAGCCATCGAAACTTTTTATGGAGCGGCACAAAAGCTGACTGAACAAGGCGACCATGTGGAAGCCATCCGCTTGTCCGATCGCATCCTCGAGCTGGATTCCACGCACAAGCCAACCTTCCAATTAAAAGTGCAGGCATTAAAGGCCAGCGGAAAAAGTGCCGAAGCCGGCAAGCTTCTGGAAACTCTTCCGGATCGCGAAGAAGGCGGCGAAACAACTTCCATATTGCTGAACCTGTACATGGAAAGCGCCCAGATTGTGAAGGCATCGGACCTCGCAGAAAAAGTATTCGCGCGTGATCCCAAACAATTCGCGATCCCTCTGAAAATCGCCAACTCGCTTCTGGATTCCGGCGATGTAGAGCGCGCGCATCGCATGCTTGGATTAGTCCGTGATGCGATGACCGACGCGGGTGAACATGAACCTTTGGCTCAATCGCTCATGCGTCTCGCAGAAAGCAAACCCGGACAAATTGAGCCCCTCGAGTGGCTCGTAGATCTCTATGGCCGGGCCAGCGATTCGTTCCGTTTGCCGGATGCCCTTGCTCAGCTCGCGGCCGCATATGAATCCGCGGGCGATGAACCAAAGGCGCTCGCGACCTACGAAAAACTGCTGGAGCGAACTCCCGAAGACGAAACTACGCGCCGAAAATACATGCGTCTGCGGTCGAAGTCCGGCCTGGAGCCGCTTTCCGGAGAAGTTGCCCCCGTTGTGAAAATGGCGCCGACCGAAGAAGCTGCGCAGCAACCAGCAAGTATCAAACCGGCCGGTGCGGGGCTGGATGAAGAAACAGAACGGTATGTTACTCAAGCTTTGACCGACGTCGATTTATTTTCAAGCTACGGTCTCACTCAGAAAGCAATCGATCTGCTTGAGTCTGTCCTGGACCGCGCTCCTCGCCATGCTCCTATTCTCGAAAGGTTGCTGGACCTTTCTGTTGGCGCGGGAAATAACGGGCGCATTGCGGAACTCGCCAGCATTCTGGAGCAAATCGCCAAGGAGCAGAATGATCGCGCAGGAGTGGAGCGATATTCAGAGCTCCGCCGCCGCTTCCAACCCGGTGCAGGCAATGCTCCCGCAGATGAAAAGTCGCCGGCTCCTGCCGCAGCCGTTACGGCACCGGAATTTACCGTCCCTGTGATTCAAGCTGAGCTTGACGAACCTGTGGAAGAAGCTCAGCCGGAAGCGGAATTTAGCGTTCCAGCTCCGACTCCCGAGCCGGTAGAAGCAGAATCCAGCGTGCACGAAGTGGATCTTTCCGATGAATGGGCTGCGTTGTCTCAACAACTTGAAACGGCAATGATGGATGAGCCAAATCCCGCCGCCCAGCAATCCGAATCGCAGCCGCAAGAAATGGAAATTCCATCTCCTGTCCTGGTTCCACAACAAGTAGCGCAATCCGAAGCGGAAGCAACCGCACAAATCCCGGCATATGATTTCGAACTGCAGGCAGCCGAACCAACGGCAGCCGCGCGAAGTGAAACCCAAGCGGCAGACTCAATGATTGCGGATCTAGCGGGAGACTTGGAATCATTTGCATCCTCCCTGGGAATTTCCAATGCGCCACCGCTTGCGCCGCCAAAAATTTCGAACCCTACCACCGTCGAGCGCACCACCAAAGCTCCCGCTGCGCCATCAACCGGAAACGGAGCAAAGGCTCCCGCATCGTTGGGGCCCCTTGACGGACCATTGGGCGACCTGTTCGAAGAATTTCGCACTGAGCTGGGCGAAACAAAAGAAGATGAAGATCTCGAAACGCATTACAACCTGGGAATCGCTTACCGGGAAATGGGCCTGCTGGAAGAAGCCATCAGCGAATTTCAGAAGGTGGCCAGCTTTGCCGATAAAGGGCCCGCTTTCCGATATGCTATGCAATGTAGTACCCTTTTGGGATTGGCATTTATGGAGAAGGGGCAACCAGCCATAGCCGCAATCTGGTACGAACGTGCTCTCAAAACCCCTGGGCTTGACCAGGAATCGATTCTCGCGTTGCGATACGATTTGGGAGTCGCCCAGGAGTTGGCGGGAGATGAAAAGGCGGCATTCAACAGCTTCTCGCAGGTGTACGCGTTGAATATCGATTACCGCGACGTATCGGAACGGATTGCCCTTCTTGGGAAGGCGCGCTAACCGCACCTCGAATGAAATCTTTCCTGCACGTGTTGCTTACCCTGGATGTTTTTCTGCTCGGCGTGCTGCTGATCATGGTTCCCTGGTATGGCTATTGGGATCATAATTTTTTTCTCGATAAATTTCCCAGCCTGATTCCCATTCTCCTGCACCCTTCGATGCGCGGCGCTGTCACCGGTTTGGGAACGCTCGACATTCTTCTTGCCTCCAGCATGTTGAGAGGACGGACGCCCTCCGTTGCGAATCGAACGTAATCCGATTTTCTGTTACGTAACGGATCGGCGAACGTTTGAAGTCTTGCCTGCTTCCGCGCGTCCCAAGCGCGATCGAGTCCTCCTGCCTGAAGTAGATTCGCTTTACGATTCGATTTCCCGGGCCATTGCCGCGGGAATCAGCTGGATTCAAATTCGCGAAAAAGATCTCGATACGCGGACGCTGCTGGAAGTCGCGCGCTTTGGCGTTGCCAAATCTCATGGGACATCCACGCGTGTGCTGATCAACGATCGTCTGGATGTGGCGCTGGCTGCGAACGCTGCGGGGATTCACCTCGGCGAAAAATCCCTCCCACTTGAAGTTGTTGTCGAGTGGCGGCGTTGCAGCGGACAAACGGATTTCCTGATTGGCGTTTCCTGCCACTCCCTGGAAGCCGCGTGCGCCGCTGCGACGGGTGGTGCCGATTACATTTTTTTCGGCCCGGTTTTTGCCACTCCCTCCAAAGCGGCATTCGGCGCGCCGCAGGGAATCGATCGGCTTCGCGAAGTGTGCGCCTCCGTTAAAATTCCTGTGCTGGCGATTGGCGGGGTGAATCTTGAAAATGCGCGGGATTGCCTGAAAGCGGGAGCCTCGGGTATCGCAGCGATTCGACTATTTCAGAATGCGAAGGAAACGGTTGAATTAAAAAGAATTTCACTTTAAGTAGAACAGGCTGAAGCCTGTTCTACTAAACCCACTCCACTCCCAAATTTTTCAACTTTTCGCGAAGTCCATACATATCCAGGCCCAGTTCCCCGGCCTTCAGGCGCTCGCGATTTTTGGCCTCTTTCGCAAGGCGAACCTCGCACGCGCGCACAACTTCGGCGGCATCCTGCCGCGGGACCACGACAATTCCGTCCACGTCGCCGACAATGATGTCTCCGGGATGAACCAGCGCTCCCGCGCAGACAATGTCGATGTTCACGTATCCGGCGGTTTCTTTCACCGTTCCTTGCGCGGAAATTGCGCGTGAAAACGACGGGAATTGCATGGCGGTTAAATCTGCAACATCTCGCACGCCGGCATGGATCACGAGTCCCTTGATTCCATGCGCCTGGCAGGACGTAGCCAGCAATTCTCCGAAAAATCCGTCGGTGGAATCGGAATGCGTCGCCACGACCAGAACGTCACCCGGCTTGCATACTTCAATCGCGGCATGGAACATCAGGTTATCGCCGGGATGGCATAGGACAGTGACCGCGGGACTTCCAATACGCGCGGTTGGATAAATTGGACGCATGTAAGGAAGCATTAGCCCTGTGCGGCCCTGCGCTTCGTGGACCGTCGCCGTGCCGAACTCCCCGAGTTTTCGAGCCAGCTCGGGATCGGGCCGCTCGATATTGCGAACGATTCTCGGCTTCATGGAAAATTCTCCGTAGTCTATTGAATTCCGCCAGCGAAACGAATGGGGCCAATTATTCTCGACTGTGTTTATGCAAGAAGTACAGACGGATTCGTGACCGTCATTCGCCGAATTTGATCGACGCTGAATCCGGCATCCAGCATTTTCTGCGTGAACATCGCAAAGCCTTCGGCGACGGGCGGATTAATCGTTTGGCCCAAATCCGTAGATAGCACGCAGCGCTCCGGACCCACAACACGAATCGCTTCCATCACCGCTTCCCACGGAGCTTTTCCCGTGTGCATGGTGGTGAAGCAATGCTCGATGTATGCGCCCATGTCCGCGAGGTGCTTCTGCTCGTCGGATGTCAGATTCTGCGATGGAAACTCGGCGTGCGTCACCAGCACTTTTTGTGTTCCCATTTCTCGCGCGGTCTTCACCAACTCAAAGATTTCAACCCGTCCCAGATGCCCCGTGGCCAAAATCATGTTGTGCTTGGCGATGATCTCGACGCAGCGCTTCGTAACTTCCGAAGTATTTCCTTCCAGATCGAGCACCGTCAGCGGCGGTGGCGCGATTCCCGTTGCCGCAAGTTCGCGCTGAATTTTTGCCCAGAACGGCAGTTTCACATTCGGGCCATCCAGGCGACCGGCGGTTTCATTATTTGCATCGACGGTCGGAAACCATACGATTTTGCAGCCTGATCGTCCAGCCAGCTCCAGCGCCACGGGATTCAGTCCGCCAACGGAATGATTCAGCGTGATGGCGCCGTAAGCGGCAATCCCCGGCACGGCTTTCGTCACAACCTTGGCGCGCTCGGCTGTTGGAAAATAATGCGACTTCAGAACAAATCCCTTCAGCCCGCGTCCCAGAAATTCTTTCGCTAAATCCAGATCGTCAATGCGCCGCTCAATCACATCAGGTGCGACGTGCACCTGCAAATCATAAGCGCCCTGCAGACACTTCCACGCGGAGTCCGTGGCCGGCGTGACGTTCGCTCCGCCTTCTCCGCCGCCAGGCGACATTGCGGTCATATCGTGGTCCTTTCCGTTCGACGATCTATTTTTAGGTCAGCAAAATGGCGCTCAAATTTAAATGAATATATGAAATTTATCGAATTGAATTTGATGGCACTGAATATACCTCATCTTTGAGTCATTTCAATATAAGAGGGTTTAAGTGGCGCGGGCTGAAGCCTGCGGGGTTATAGTTTTGTAGCGACGGCGTCTCGCCAGCGGGTTTCAGCTACCAAAACGCAGTGCAAAACCGCCGGCGGGACGCCGGCGCTACAGAGGGTCCCGCAGGCTGAAGCCCGGCCCGAGCCAATGGAACCCATCGCTTACAATTTATTTTTAGTTGCGCTGAGAAAGAAAATAATTAATGGCAGCTTTGATCATCGGCAAATGTGCCGCTGACGAGCATGGAACTGAGGAAGCGGCTGCAATTGGCGATCTTGGCAAGAGCGGTATCGCTCTGCAGCGCGTCGGGGCGAACAGAATTGGTAGCGTTCATCGACTGGCGCGCGGAAACCACATCATTCGCCCAACGTGACAAATTTGAAAATTCGTTTTGAAGAAGCTGCATCGCATCCCCATCTCCCGGTGTGGACGCCGCGATGCTCACTTGATCGAGATTATATTGCACGCGATTTTGATAATCCTGCGGCCACGTTCCGACGACCGGCACTCCGTACGTAAGAATCGTGCCAACCGCTCCACGCCACTCTCGCATCTCCGCCAACTCACCAATCGCCAAGCTTGCAAAATTTCTGGTGAGGGCGCCGGAAGGAACCGGCGGCTGCGAAGGCTGCTGAGATTCAGGCGCTGGGGCAGGGGCTGAGGCTTGAGCATCGGGTGGCTGCGGCTCGGGAAAAGAAAGGACCACTCGATTGGGCTCAAGCGTTACGGAGCCGTTCATCAGCTGCGCCACGGTTTCCACGTCGATATAGGCGTGGCCATTCATTTGTACGACGCTTCCCTGTTGTTTCCCATTTACGATCAGCGCGCGGCTTGGTTTAGTCTGCGCAAATAAAATTCCCGCGAACACAAATATCATCGCGAATAGAAAAAAGTAGAGGATTGTGTTGCGTTTTCTCATGTTAACTCCGCTTCCATGCAATTCGGACTGCGGTCAACCGCCAATCAATAGGTTACAGCGGTTGCAGCCGGGCTCCTAGCGGCAGTTCCTGCAAGATTTGATGCAACTAAAAATGGAAAGGGGGGTATATAAAATTAAAAAGGGCGAAATGTGCGGCCTTCGCGGTAGTTCGCTCCTTGTAGCATTGTTTTTAAATCTTGGGCAGCCCGGCCTCTTTGTAGCGCGTCATGGGCGTTTACCTGTATTTTCTCAGTCTTTCTCTGACTTTCCTCTGCGCCCTCTGTGTGAAGTTTTTTACTTGATCGCGAGAGGATTCACGGGCGACGCCACGGCGCCCGTTACCGGCAAAGCCGGCGCCACAAACAGAAATTCGTAGCGCTTGTCATCCGCACATTCTTTTGACAGTTCGGAAAGATCGAATATTTCGCCAACCGTTAGGCCCATGATAGGAATGGAAATCCAGTGCCAGGGCTGGTTGGCATCATCCGATTCGTTGGGCCGGACCTCCGCTCCCCATGTGTCGGTGGCGATGGCCGCGACTTGTTTTTTGTGCAGCCAGTCCAGCGTTTCAAACGCGAGGCCCGGTGCGTCGCCGCCCGAATATCCGTCCCACGTCTTTGCAGAAAGCATGGCTTCCATCTGCCCGGTGCGAACGATCAGGTAATCCCCGCGCCGCACTTCGACCCCAAAATGCTTTTCAGCCTTGTCGAGCATTTCGTTGGTAATGGCGAAAGAATCCGGCAGGTATTCCATTCCGAGCATGCGCGGAATATCGAGCAGCACGCCCCGCCCCACCATCCGATCCTTGGTCTTCTCGATGCCGCATTTCTGCGCGCCCGCCGAAGTCACCGTGCGGCAGTCATACCCATTCCACATGTGATTGCCATAGAAAATATGGCCCAGCCCGTCCCACTGCGTGCCGGCTTGCGTGGGCATCATGATTACGTCGTCAGACCCGCGAATTTTGCGGCTGTCCAGCACACCCGAGTAAGCGTCGGTTCCAGTGCGCAGCATCAAATGAATGGGATTGAAGCGCCCCATCGCCGGGTATTTCGTTTTTCCACCCTGCGGCCCGTTGCTGTCATAGTTCAGCGCCAGTGAAATGACTTTGCCCCGTTGCACCAGTCGCGTTGCCGCAACAATGTCTTCCGGCCGCACATAGTTCAGCGTTCCAATTTGATCGTCCGGACCCCATTTTCCCCAATTTTTTAGCCGCTCCGCCGCCGCATGTATATCGGCCATGGTCAATTTACGCGTTGATGCTCCCGAGTCTGCCATCCGTCCTCCAAGGTCTTTGGTCCGTAGCTGCATGAACCTTCGAACTCATGATTTCAGCCCGTCATTGTACTGAAATTGAAAGGCACGTGTTTGAGGTTTTTGCCAAAACGGCTGATTTAACTGAGGGACGTCAGTAGCACTGGCTTCAGCCTGTGGGGTTTAGGCTTTGCAAAGCCTAAATTCCACAGGCTGAAGCCTGTGCTACTAAAAACAAATTCTTTTACGAAAGTGAGATTATTTATCCGGCAACGCGAAAACGTAAATCGCGTCGCCGCTGAGCGGGTAGCGCACGTCAGGCAAGATTGTGCGCGGCACGTTGCGCGGGCTGCCGCCGCCGAGGCCTGTGGTGACGGCCACGTATTGTTTGCCGCCTACGCTGAAGGTAACAGGGAAACCTTGCACCGAAGTGCCGAGGCGAGTTTGCCACAGAGTTTTTCCGGTATTTACGTCGATGGCGCGGAAGACGCGATTAATATCACCGACAAAGGCGATGCCGCCTGCCGTCGAAAGCACAGCCGTAAGGAACGAGGGCCGCTGCTGCACGTTCCAAATTTCTTTCATCGTCTTCACGTCGAATGCCGCTAGCCTGCCCACGTTGCCATCCGTGCCGGGCATTTCGTAAAACAGGCGGTCGCCCTGCGTGCCGCCCGAACCATCCACGAACTCCACCTTGCGCCCGGACATTTCCATGCAGCTCTGGCTGAGCGGAATGATGAGATGCTCCGTCGCGGGATCGTAACTCATGGCCTGCCAGTTATGGCCGCCTTCCGTGCTTGGGCAGATGGGAGTCCACTTGCCGATTTCCTGTTCGAGAATGTCCGGCCGATAAGTGAGCTTTCCTGTTTTTTCATTCACGCTGAAAATATTTTGAAATAAAGTTTCCTTCGCGCCGATAAATTCTCCGGTCTTGCGATCGAGCTTCCAGAGAATTCCAGCCTTGCCGATTGTGAAAAGTGTTTTGCGGTCACCGATATCGATCAGCACGCGCTCGTATACTTCGTCCATGTCCAGCGTTTCACCCTGCACGTGCTGGAAGTACCATGCGAGTTTTCCATCATTAGGATTCAGCGCGAGCGTTGAGCTGGAATAGAGCGCGTCGCCTTTTGTGCCGCGGCTAACTTGCATCCACGGCTTGGCTTGCGCCACGCCCCAGTATGTCAGGTTCAGTTCAGGATCGAAGCTGCCGGTGATCCAGGTTTCCGCACCGACGCGCAGCATGTTGGGAAGATCGCCCCAGGTGTCGCCGCCCGGCTCGCCCACACGCGCCAACGTGTTGAAGCGCCACAAAAATTTCCCTGTCGCTGGATCCATCGCGCTGATGAAGCAGCCCTGTTCCTTTTCATTCGCCTTGTAACGGTCGCAGCCATTCTCGCCCTGTATTACCTGCCCGTGGATGATGATCGGACCGCTCGAACTTCCATACCCTTTCGTGGTGTCGCCAAGAACCGCATCCCAAACAGTTTTTCCGGTGCGCGCATCGAGCGCAAATACATGCGCGTCGGTTGTGGCGACAAAAACTTTATCCTGGTAGATGGCCATGTTGCGCATCGCGCCGGTCCCGCCGGATGAGATTCGCGGAGGCCGCAGGCGGTTTTCCCAGATGAGGTCGCCGGTACGCGCGTCGAGCGCTTGAACGATGTTGTCTGTGTTCACCAGGTAGATGATGCCGTTGTGGACCAGTGGCGTGGGCTCGTTGGCCGCCACACTGTCATTCATATTCCATTCCCAAACGAGCCGAAGATCTTTCACGTTGTCGTGATTGATTTGCGAAAGCGCGCTGTGATTCCATCCCTGGTAGTTGCCGCGCACAATGAGCCAGTCGGCGGGATCTGGCTTGAGCAGCATCTCGTCCGTCACCGGCACGTAATTTTTCACTTCGCCCATAACCGAGAGCCCAAGAGGCATTCCTGTCCCAGGCCGCGCCGTCGTTGCCGCTCCTTCTTGCTGCGCGGGTGGAAGGACTGGTGCAGCACCTGTTGTGACAGCTCCAATCGGTACGATAGTTTCCGGCGTCAGCGCCTTAGCGCCGGGAGTTGCGCCATTGGCCTGCAAAATATAGGCGACCAGATTGGCGGTTTCCTCATCGCTGAGCGAGCCGGGATTGCTCAGCGGCATCGCGGTTCGAATGCGAGTGAAAAGGTCGCTCGTCGGCCGGTTGCGCCACATATTCATAAAATTTGCGCCGGCGAGCGGAGGTGCTTCGAACGTTCCCTTCATGTCTGGCAAGTGGCAGGCCGAGCAGGTCGCTGCATAAAGGGTGCGTCCCGCGCTTGCCTGATCGGATGTGAAGGGGCCGCTGCGCGCTGATTGTTGCGCGGCGACAAATTTATTTCCGGCCAGCGATATCGCAAAAATGATTGCGGCGCATGCTGCGAAGCGGCTTACACGAGATCCAGGTTTCATCATAATTTTCTCAGTAAATTTTCTGGTCCAGCATTGTTGCGCCCACCTTCAGGTGGGCATCTTGCACTCCGGCACATGCCCACCTGAAGGTGGGCGCAACAATGATTATTTCAACAGCCAGCCCCACAAATTTCCGTCTGGCGCGCCCTGCGATTGAATTTGCACATACAGGCGATCGTTCCGCAGATCTTCGATCTGGCCCGGCGAAAGATCCACCGTGCCGGTGACCGTCCCTTTTTCCGCTTTTGTCACGGATAAATCCAAAATCACGGGGCCGGGAATTCCCTTGGGACTGCGATGAATCTGCACAGTCGTTGCAGGCGAGCGCAGTCCCTCGAATGTTCCTTGAATCGTTAGCTTTTTACCATTCAATGTGGCGGTAAGCGAACCGGTTCCTGCTACGGTGGATAGCATGGAAACGTTGATCGGGACAGGCGACAGGCGCGCCTTGAAAGTTTCCCCGCTTTGTGCGGCGAGAACGGACGCGAATAATATAAATGCAGCCGCCAGAAATGTCGCTAATGCCTTTTGTCTCCCGCGCTGTATCGCCATCATTGGTATCGACCTTAGCCCCGAAAGACAGGGAAGTTCATATTTAAAGTTTGAAATTTCAACTTGAATGCCAAACACCGGTTTCCGGCTTTACGCCATTGCTAATCAGCACGACGCCGCCAATACCGGTCTCATCGACGTGCACTCCGGAGCCGATCTGAGGACTACTCACAGCAGGACGCGAAAGAAAACAAATCGAGGCGAGAAGGATCCACAACATCGCGCGTGATTCCTCGCGAGTTCTTCCTCCTGTTGCCATTCACCTCAAAACTGCAGCGGAAAGACTCAGCCCTCTGCAATCGGGCCAAGCCCCTCCGCCGCAGTGATTCGGTTAAATGATGCTTAATTCGCCAATGGATTGGGGCGAATTTGCATATGGGTTACCGAGCCTTTGTGCGTTTCCGTGAATTTGGGCATGTAGGAGCTGTAGGTCATCCAAAGACCCCGTCCCTTCCAGCCCGCGTTTGGATCGTCAATTCGACCATCCAAACCACGCGTATAGTAGGGCAACGGGTAAGGAAGATGAAATACAGAGAATTTTTCCGTCTTCGGATCGAATACGAACATTGCGTCGGAAGCGGTTCCAGTGACGATCACGGTGTCCTTGCCAAGACCCGATGCGTTAAATTGATCTACCCACAGGAAGTAGGGGAAATCGGTGGTGCCGGTTTCGCTTCCGGTGCCCTTAAATTTTACTCCCGGATCTTCCCAGAATTTCCACTCGCCGGTCTTGACGTCCAGGCGACCGAGATGACCGCTGCCGAGCGAAACCCAAACATTCCCGTCCGTGCTGAAGTCAATGCCATGCGGGAAACGTCCCGGGGCAGGCAGCGGGTAATCTTTGAATTTGCCCGTCTTCGGATCGAGCATGTATACCTTGTTCGCCGGGGCAAGGGCTTGGGGAGATGTTTCCCAAACGGTGCCATCGATAGGACTGATAGCCACGCCGTAACCCGTTCCTGGGACCATCTTCTTCGTGTCCATATCGATGCGCATCCACGTGTGCTGAGCAGCTTGCTCAGTCCCTTGGATGTTGTTCAAATCCAGCTTTTTGGTGTCCATTTCACCCATCGCGGAGCCGCCGCCGTCCGTCCAGATCCGGTCTTGCCAATCGAACTGGAGGTGATGGGTGTTGTAGGCGGTGTCGACGGTGACAAATTTATTGGTTTTTGTGTCGTAGTAACCGAGCTCCATATTGTTACCGTTTTTGGACAGAAGATTGAACGCGATATCCTTCGCAGCTGGGTCATTGTTATCCGCGGCGTCCAGGGCGATCGTATCCTTGGCCCAGGCCGGATAGAATTTGGCACCGCCGGCGCGAATCTGCTCCGTCATCCAGACTCTGCCGTTCTCATCCATCATAGGATTGTGCGGACTGTCCATCCATTCCTTGTCTTCGCCCGTATACGCTTGCTCTTCTTCCGCCCCGTGGTAGTAGTCCTTTGTCAGGGAGAAGCCATGGCTCTTGTCTCTTGGTTCGAGGTTAAGCCCTTCGACGGTGTTCTTCACCGGATCCAAAATCCATACCATGCCTCCGCCGGTTCGATCCCCACCGTACACTTTCCCGTACGGGTACAACGATGGATTGCGCTTGTCCGTGGAGACTAAATCATGAATAAAGGAAATTGGGGATCCCCAATCCCACTCAGTCAAAACGACATTGCGTTCGAGGCCGGTTGGCCGCGGCGGAGCGGGAGGAACTTCTCCTGCCGCGATGCGGGCGCCCCAATCGGCGAGGACCTTCTCTACGGTAGTTTTGCCGAGAAAATTGAGCTCTTGATGCATCGCCTTAGCGCGAGAGAAGACAGCATCCCACTCTTCAACCGTGGTATAGCGGCGCGTGGCGACCATGCCGAGTTCGTGGCAGTGATTGCAGCCGTTCCTCTGGTCACCAAGCCATTCTTCCGAAGTCTTATACCTGGCGGGGAGATCGCTGCCCGTAGGAGGCTGAATCAGCGACGTCCAATAGCTGGCAGGATAGATCTTCGCCGCCTCTTGCGGAGTTGCGGCGTTGGCGACCTTAAGCGTAACCTTGCCGCCGCGCTCTCCCTTAACAGGCTCCGAGTCCTTCAGCCCGTAACCGCGCACCCATAGCGTGTAAGCTCCATCCGGCAGGTCAGGAACCAGGAATCGCCCCTGATCGTCCGTGACTACAATCTTGCGGAACGGCACCGACAATTTCGTCTCGGCGATCACCCAGACCCCAGCCTCGGGCTTTCCGCCTGTGCTGTTCAGTACAACGCCGCCTATACTGGTCTTATCAACTTTCACTCCCGAGTCGCTCTGAGGGCTGCCCGCAGCGGACAGCGATATCAAGCAAATCGACGCCAGCAGGGCCCACATCATCGCGCGTGTGATTCCTCGCATATAGGTTTCTCCTTGCATTCAAACGTGACTTGTTGTTTTTGGTACAGCTCACTTTTGCTGTACTGGGCTTTATATAATGAAGTAGACGAAAGCGCTACGTATTTGGTTTCGAATTAGGTAGCGCGGGCTTCAGCCTGCGGGGTTTGGTCCTTGCTAGTTCTAACCCCCGCAGGCTGAAGCCCGCGCCACTTAATGCCCAACGCGCTCGCGTGGCTGGCTCTGCTCGACTTCATAGCGGAGGATGGCGAGCGTTCTGTACACGGCATGCACAAATTTTCCGTAGGGTGCCGATAAAAAGAGCGCCGCGATGCTGGCGAGGTGCAGCACGAGAATGATTCCCATGGCGGACGTATCGCGCAGGATGAGCGTAAGCATTCCCGTCAGCGCAGCGAGGCCGAGCGTAACGAGGAAGACGTAGTCCATGCCGACGGCGGCTCCCTCTGCTGGTGCGCGATCACTTTGCAACTTGAAGTAGATCAATCCGCCCGTTCCAATGAGAAGCGCTACGCCGCCTACCGTGCCAAAAATAACGGGCGCGCTGGTGAGCGAATACGGCGGAAGCATGTGAAAAAAATCTTGATAAATAAATGCGAGCGTCGTGGCGACGAAATCGCTCAAGAGTCCCCAAAAAGTGAGCGAGTGGTAAAACCGTCGAACCGAGGATGGCCGCTCATCCGGATAAAAGCATCCCGGCCCACCGCCCTTTAAATAGCGCAAGCCAAGTACGGCTCCCATAGCCGTGACCATTGCTTTCATGCCAGCACGCCCGCTCACGGCGGTGCTTGTTTCGCGCCAGAAACGCGAGCCTCCGTTCAGCCACACAACGATCCCGTAAAAAAATAGAATCATCGCGCCTACAACCATCGCGATGTACGGAACCACTTCGTAAAACGCGCCCGGCCCAACATGCTCTGCAAATAAATTTTCCGAGGGAATAAAAAGCAGAGCGAGAATCGCGACGAGTCCCGCAACAGATGACGCGAGCGTAACCGTCACGCTTCGATTCTTGAACGCGCGGCCAAGAAAATCGGGCCAGCTCCAGCGGCGATATGTTTCCACACGCGCCTGCGCAAGAATTTGCGGAATGTTGATGGCGAATTCGTGCGGCGGCGTGAACATGCACGCGTAATAGCAGGCGCGGCAGTCATGGCAAAGATTGGAAAGATAAAAAACGTCGCCTTGCTTGAAATCGCGGCGCGTTTCAATCGCGCGAAATACGGGGCAATATCCCTCGCAATAACGGCACGCGTTGCAGATGACCAATTGGCGATTCGCTTCTTCAAAAATATCAAGACCGGGCACTATTTGCCGCCTCTCTGCC
>DATHNC010000057.1:0-64273 GCA_035486415.1 Saccharimonadales bacterium (SeqCode) | reverse complement strand
CGCAAAGAATCTTCGACGACTTCCAGCGCAATCGGAATGGTCAAAAGGGAGCGAACGTCGGCTTCGGTAAGCAGCAAGGTCATAATGGCTCCTTCGTTGCCAGGTGCAGACGAAAACGAAATACTTTTTGGGCCGCAGGATCGAACACCAGCAGCTCGCCATGGGGCGTGACGGCCAATTGTGGCGCAGCTATTTTTCCAAGATTCGCAGTCAAATCCACATCGAGCTTATGCTGCCCATCCGTAGTCCACACGCGGATCGTCGAGGACGAAGCGCCCATCGTAAATACGAAATCGGTGTTCACTGTCATTGCTGAGAGTGCCCCGGAATTTCCTGAGGACGTATCCCCTGCGACCCACGAAGCGATTGACGTCCCATCCGGCGAAAATTTCTCGATGCGCCCGGTATCGAAATACGCAACGAACACGGCGTTATCGGGTTCCGCGGCAACCCACGAAGGCCGCTCGTCCGGCGAAGCCGGTTTCTGCGGAGCGGGCCAGGATTTTACCAGCCGCCCATGATTGTTAAATTTCTCGATTCGCGAATTCGCGAAGTCTGGCGAGTAGATGGTGCCCTCTTCATCGATGCCTACGCCGACTGGCCCGGAGAAATGCCGTTGCGGCGCGATGTGCCAGGCTTGAAAAAAAGTTCCATCCGGGAAAAAAACAATGATGTTTCCTAGCTGAGGGTCAATCACGTAGATGGCGCCGCCCGCGTCGACCGAAATGCCCGCGGCGTGGCGCACGCGCGGATCTTCAAATGAGAGCAGCGGCGTACCCTTGGATTCAAATTTGTGAACAAAATTAACGGCCGGATCAACGAAAAATATTCTGTCCAAAGTATCGGCCGAGAAAGCTACGGCTGAATTCAATTTGCCAGGGCCTTCGCCTTTATCTCCCCACGATCCCAGGAACTCAAAGGGTGGCGGCGGAGGTGCCTGTGCTTTGACCGTGGGGGTTGCGTGATTCCCGCAGGACGTCAGAAAAAATATGGCGAGGAGTGCGGCGTAAGGAAATTTCAATCGCGTAAATTCATAATTCATTTTTGCCATTTTAAAAATATTTATCCAGTGATCGAAAAAACTTTTCGACAAGGATATTACCACGCGCGTTGGGAAGGGAAGTGCGACACGCGCCGGGTGTGTTCACAAGAATGAAGTGGGTTTATGTGGAGCGGGCTTCAGCCTGCGGGGGTTGATCGATGCAAGGCCTAAACCCCGAAGGCTAAAGCCCGCGCCACATAATTCTGCGAATAAATGGATTAGTGAGCTGCTTGTACGGGGCGATCTTTTACGAGGCGGACGCTTGTCTGAATCATCGCGTACTTTCGCTTTGCGCCACCCTGGTCAACATCGGGAAATTGAAACTCCGGGCCTTTTGCTCCGGCGGAAATTTGAATGGGAAGGCGTCCGCAGAGATCGCTTTCCACGTACGCGGTTTCGTATCGTTTGCGCGCGACGCTCCAGGTGTATACGCGCAGCATAGTGAAGTCGCAAGGACTGCCCTCAACTCCGCGCGATCCGGCGACGAGATATTGCGGCGCTTCGCCGCCAGAACCGTTTGCAACGCGATTGAGCTCGAACCAGGCCACCACGTGCAAATCGGCGGAGCTGGCGTAATCTTTTACCGCGTCAGGCAAATCGAGATCGATGAATCGCGCGAGCACCCATCCCGCGACCGGCCCAGAGGGTTCCGCCACTGTCGCGGGCCCCGTTTCCGTGAGGCTTGGTCCGCTGCTTACGGAATCCGTTGTGGCGCGCTGCGGTTCGGCTGGAGCGCTGCTTGCAGGAGCCTTGGTATTAGCGACAGCCGCGGAATTAGGCGCACGCATGACGAGCAGCCAATCCTCCGGCTTGGTCTTTTGTTGATCCTGCGCGGCGGGCTTTTCTGTCTGCGAATTTTCTTCAGGCCCTGATGGAGCGTCCGCCACTGCTCTCTCTAAAATTAGAACTTTAGTATCGCGCCCAAATTGAAAAATTCTTTGACCGTCTCGCCCGGGAACGGCGCGCACGTTGCTTACGGTTTTTGTCCGCCCGCGTGCCTGGACGGGAAGCGTGCGAGCGCGTTCCAACAAAGTGGCAATATTTCCCCACAAATCGGAGTCCATGAGTTGGTGCGAATCACGCATCCATCCGACCGTACCCGAAGCTGTGCGAACTTGAACCGCCGGGCCTTCCACTTTCAAAACTTCCACGCGGTCGCCGTAGTGCAGTTCGCCGACAGATTCACGCACTTCAGCCAGCGTGTTCCACAGGAGGACTCCGCGATCGCCAACGTAACCAACCGAAATGGCTTTAGCTTGCCCCGTATGCAATTTCCAGTACAGCAGCCCGGCTAGAATCAGAACAATCGGAATAAATCCACGGCTGCGCACGATACGCCAAATCATTTTCAATCATCTCCAAAAGTGATGCCAACAGCGCGCGCCGTTCGGACCATGCTTCCTTTAGGATCCACCAGGCGATTTTCGCCGACAGCTTCGTCGAGAGTGACCGATTCAATTTCGCCAGCCTGCAGGCAAACCATGCGATTGAATTCACCGCGCGCAACAAGCTCCACGGCTTCGACGCCGAACCGCGTGGCCAAAATACGGTCGAAGGGACTGGGCGATCCACCGCGCTGAATGTGTCCGAGGACTGTGACGCGAACATCCTTTTTCAATATTGTATGGATTGTATCGCCAATCACAAACCCCACTTGCCCAGGTCGCGGCACGGGAAATGGATTTCCGTGCGTATCAGTCGGAGGCAACTTTACGCCTTCTGCGACAACAACCAGCGAGAATTTTTTCCCTTTCGCCGCGCGTTCACGTAATTTCTCGCAAACTTTTTCGATGGTAAAAGGAATTTCGGGGAGCAGGATGACGTCCGCGCCGCCGGCGATTCCGGAATGCAGCGCAATCCATCCTGCATCGCGGCCCATGACTTCGATGACCATTACGCGCCCGTGCGATTCCGCCGTGGTGTGCAGGCGATCAATCGCCTCGGTCGCTACGTGCAGGGCAGTGTCAAAACCGAATGAGACTTCCGTAGAAGACAAATCATTATCGATGGTTTTTGGAACGCCTACGATGGGAATTCCGAGGCGGCCCAGGTCGCGAGCGATGATCAGAGTGCCATCACCGCCAATGGCTATGATCGCGTCCATTCCCAGTTCACGCGCGTTTTCGCAGCACCTCAAGGAGAAATCGCGAGTAACTTGCTTCCCGCCTTCCTCAACCAGATAGTGAAAGGGATTTCCACGATTCGTGGTGCCTAAAATCGTTCCTCCCCGCGGCAAAATTCCTGCGATTGACTCTACTGTTAAAGGGATGCACCTCTCGGGCCAAATCAATCCGTCGAATCCGTCTTGAATGCCGATGACTTTCCACCCGTGCCCTAGAATTGCTGAGCGCACGACGCCGCGAATGACGGCGTTCAGCCCCGGACAGTCTCCTCCTCCGTTAGCAATTCCGATCGTCTGAATGGTCTGAGCCATGAGTCCTTTGCGGGTGGCAGGCTATAGGGCCTGGAACGTAAACGGATATTCTACACTATCTGCGAACTGCGGTTATCCGTCACGGGTGCGGTTGTTGCAATTACGAAAGCTTCTTCCACACCTAATAAAGTGATATTCTCCGCTTCGGGTTGGCCGGAATTGCATATTCGCTGTCAGCAGCGAGGGAGGAAACTCAAATGGAACGAAAAAAGGCATCAGATTTTCCGCAGGAGTTACTCGACCAATTTGATAAGTACGTTCACGGAGATATTAGCCGGCGCGAATTTCTGGATCGTGCAAATAAATACGCGGTTGGAGGCGTTACGGCCTTGGCAATTTGGGAAAGCTTGAGGCCGAATTACGCGTTCGCCCAGCAAATTCCAAAGGACGACGGCAGAATCAAAGCGGAGTACGAAACGGTATCTTCGCCGGATGGAAATGGAAGCATCAAGGGTTATTTCGCTCGCCCCGCAAAAGCTTCCGGGAAATTGCCGGGAGTGCTGGTGATTCATGAAAACCGCGGGTTGAACCCGTACATCGAGGACGTAGCGCGCCGGCTGGCAGTCGCAAATTTTGTTGCGTTTGCTCCGGATGGGCTCACTTCGCTCGGCGGCTATCCGGGCGATGAAGAAAAAGCGGTGGCTCTGTTTCCGAAAGTGGATGGGGGCAAAATGTTTGAAGATTTTGTCGCGTCCTACAATTGGTTGAAAGCTCGTCCGGAGTGCAGCGGGAAGATGGGCGCGGTGGGTTTCTGCTTTGGCGGGACCACGGTAAATAAATTGGCGGTTCGTTTGCCGGATCTCGCTGCTGCTGTGCCATTTTATGGTGGCCAGCCTTCAGCCGATGACACAGCCAAGATCAAGGCGCCACTTTTGCTTCACTACGCTTCGCTCGATACGCGGATCACCGGCGGCTGGCCTGCGTGGGAAGAAGCGCTGAAAGCGAATCACGTTACTTACACCGCGTACATTTACGATGGCGCGAATCATGGCTTCCACAACGACACAACACCGCGCTATGACGAAGCTGCGGCGAAGCTGGCGTGGCAACGCACGCTCGACTTCTTTAATAAATATCTGCGGAGCTAGCTAAATCAGAAGTTTTGATTGCCTGGTTTGAGTGGCATAGGCTTCAGCCTGTGCGGTTTTGGGCCTTGCAAGGCCTAACCTCGCACAGGCTGAAGCCTATGCCACGTAAGACGCTACTTGGTTGGCACCTTGTACGCGATCAATTCGCCGGGGTAGCCAGGGCCGCTAACGGCGACGACAATGTACTGCTGTCCATTGAGCATGTAAGTCATTGGCGAGCCGCTCTGCGGCGCAGGCATGTAGACAGCTCCCGCATCTTTCCCGCTGGCCTTGTCATAGGCGCGCAGCATCGCCCCCTTCATTCCTGATGGCATCGTTACGTTTATGGACTCCCCGGCAATCACCAGACTTTTAGTCGTCAGTGTGCCGATGAGCCCGGTGCTTCCAGTGCGCGGTATCGTTAACCCGGCGAGCGCAGGATTGTTTCGAACACTGTCCGGCGTTTCGCCGTGCGCAACTTGCCAAACGATTTCGCCTTTATCCAGATTGATCGCAGTGATGCGCCCGTAAGGCGGCTTCAGCAGCGGCAATCCTCTGACAAGCAACACAGGTTCTCCGGACTCGGGATTTGGCGCGGGGACGGGGGGGGCGCCCATCGGTCTCCCTGCACGTGGCATGTTGTTTGCCACGCCTTGCACGTACTCCATATCCGAAATATTCGCATTGGGTGACGGAACTAATCCCAGCGCGGACAAATCGGTCCGCGAATATACGTACAAGATGTGCGTGTCGGGATCGTAGGAACCGCCGGGCCAGTTGGCGCCGCCAAGCGCTCCCGGCGACACGAGTGTGCCCAGCGTACCATCGGCCTTGCTCACCGACGGCGGGGTAAAGAGCGGACCAATTCGATATTTCGAAACAAGTTCCTCTGCTTCAGCGTGCAGGGTTGGCGTGAAATTGATCAAGGAGTCTTTCGAAATCCCCTGATTGTCGAAAGCGGGGGGCTTGCTGGGAATTGGCTGCGTCGGCGAATACCATTCTCCCGGAACATCTCCCTGCGGCACGGGAGTTTCCACGATGGGCCAGATCGGTTCGCCAGTCTCGCGATTGAAAACGTAGAGGTAAGCCTGCTTTGTGGGCTGCGCAACGGCTTTCACCGTGCGGCCGTTGATGGTGATATCCGCGAGGATCGGCGCGCATGGGATGTCCATATCCCACAAGCCGTGATGCACAAGCTGGTAGTGCCATTTTCGCTTGCCGGTTTCGAGATCTACTGCAACCAGGCTCTCGCCAAACAATCCGTTGCCGGGACGGTCTCCGCCGAAATAATCGCCCGTGGGCAATTCCACTGGCAAGTAGACAAGCCCGAGCGTTTCATCCACGGAAATTTGTCCCCACACGCCCGTGTTACCCGTGTAGGCCCAGGATTCCTTGAGCCAGGTATCGTTACCGTATTCGTTGGGCAGCGGAATCGTATGGAAGATCCAGAGACGTTTGCCGGTGCGCACATCGAACCCGCGGACGTAGCCCTTCACATTTTTTCTGCTATGGGGCACGCCTCCGGTGAGGTGCGCGGCGCCGACGATCACCACATTGCGCGCCACAACCGGCGTGGAATGCAGGCCCACTTCACCGGTGACAAGGTCAATGACCTGATCGTCATCTTTTTTCAAGTCGACCACGCCGCCAACGCCGAAACTCGGGATTGGAATACCCGTCTTGGCGTTGAGCGCAATCAGCCTGTAACCGGGCGTGACATACAAAATTCGCTCCTCCTTCCCATCGGTCCAATACGCCAGCCCGTGACCGGAGAGCTGCCTTGGGGCATTCGTCGCGCGCTCGCCTTCGTTCTCACTGTGCATCCAGAGGAGTTCGCCTGTGGTTGCGTCCAGCGCCACGACGGCCCTGCGCGTTCCGCCCGTGGAGTACAGAACGCCTTTTACCATCAGAGGGGTTGATTCGAACTTAAATTCGGGGCGCGGCCCGAGCGAGTCGGTCTTAAAGCGCCAGGCGACGGCCAGCTTGTTGAAATTTTCCGCATTGATCTGATCGAGAGCGGAGTAACGCGTGCTCGCGAGATCTCCCCCGTAGGTTCGCCATTCTCCGTTTTTTGCGCCGGTCTGCGCGTTCGCGGACAGGGCGAGGCAAATTACAAAAAAGGCCGGCGCGAAAAAAAGCTTCCAACGAGAGAGCCGTCTCATCGAGTATCTCCTGGGCATGCCAACGCAATTCCTGATGCGTGGCGTTTATTGTGGCGCGATATGCGCCCTATTCTGTGCCCATTTGTAAAAGGAAACAAGAATTTACGTTGGGAAGTTTCATTCAATCTTTTTAATGGAATAGCGGTGCAGGTGTACGTAGCGCGGGCTTTACAAGCTGCGGAAAAAAGGCCTTGTTCTGTCATCCTGAGCGAAGCGAAGAATCTATCCTCGATTTAAGTATACGAAATGAAACAAGGAGAGATTCTTCGCTTCGCTCAGAATTACAGAGTATTGGGTTTTTCCGCAGCCTGCTCAGCTTGCGGAATTTGGTCCATGCAGGGACTAACCCCCGCAGGCTGAAGCCCGCGCCACGTAAACCTGTGAATGCGCACTTGATCGAAAATATGCGGGCAAAAAATTTCTAAGTGGAAGATTTGATACTGCGGCGGCAGCGTTCCAGGAGCGCAGTGTGTAGCCGCTTGCGGACATCTTCGGGGAGGGGAACGGGTTCAGAGTTGCAAAAAATCTGGAGGGTTTTGCGGGTGGTGTCTACAACGACTCGGCAATCCGTGCAGCGGGAAAGGTGGAGTTCGAGATCGGTTCGCATCTCGGTGTCGAGTATGCCGTCGAGGTAGCTCGTCAATTCTAGAATTACTTTCTTGCAGTTCACTGCGTTTCACTCCGTCGAAAATATTTGTTGAGTTTTTGGCGGAGCTTCAGCCGCGCCCGCAAGAGGCGCGATTTCACCGCCGCTACAGAAATCCCCAGGATTTGCGCGGTCTCTTCCGTCGAAAGACCCTCTTCATCACGCAGCAGGAAAGCGACCCGGAAAATCGGATCGAGTTCGCCGATCACATTGGTCAAAATTTCGTTGAGTTCGGTCTGCGCAAATTTCTTTTCAGGAGACGGACCCCAGTCCACGATCTCGCGAAACACCGAATCCTCTCCATTGTTATCCGTCAGCGGTTCATCGAGCGAAACCTGATTGGGGCGCCGTTTGCGCAGCTTCATCAGCGCTTCGTTAACCGCGATACGCACCAGCCACGTATAGAACCGGGAATCGCCCTGGAAGCGGTCCAGGTGCTGGTAGGATTTCAGGAAAGCGTCCTGCATCACGTCTTCCGCGTCCTCGCGGTTTTGCGTGATGTTCATGGCCAGACGGAATATCTTGCGCTCATATCGGTTCACGAGCTCTTCAAACGCATTGATATCCCCGCCCTTGGCGGCAGACACCAATAGCGACTCGTCCTCGCGGACGATTGTGGAAGCCAACGGTTTGGGTTCGCTAGCGCTCAAATTCCAATGTGCTCCAGGCGGCCTCATGCCACGGCCAGTTGCACTCATTTGGCAGGTTACCATATTTCTCCTTTGTATTTCCTGCCGGAAAGCTTCCTACCTTCAGATGCAGTGGCCCTCGGGGTCGATTCAAGTATTTATCTTATTAACACAACGGTTAGAGGTCTGTGCTGTTAGTGTATCTCACGATGATACAATCTGTTCAATTTAATTGAGTTCCATAAATGGTATTCGCCATCTGGTCCCAAGCTTGCCATGATTTGCTGTTGCGGATAAACGCGAATCAAGCTGATAGGCCAATCTTGGAAATGGGGAGTGCGTGGGAGTTAGTGACCTTAAATGCGAACATTACCTGACTATTTACGCAGCGGCATGAAAATGATCATCGTCGGATGTAATCCCGGCGACCGTTCCGCTCGCGTTGGCCACTATTATGCCGGGCGCGGGAACGAGTTTTGGCCAATGCTCTACGATTCTGGCGTGGTACCGGAACTTCTCGATCATCGAACCGACAGGCGCATGATCGAATTTGGCATTGGGCTTACCGATCTCGTCAAGCGTCCAACACGCGGGGCTGACGAACTGACCCGCGAGGAATATGCAGAAGGGCGTATCCTGCTTTCGCAGAAGCTGGAGCAGTTCGCGCCGAATGTGATTGCATTCAATGGCGTGGGAACGTTTGAGAATTTTGCACAGCGTCCTTGCAAACCCGGTTTGCAAAAAGAACGGTTATATGGCGCGCAGGTGTTTGTTCTTCCGTTGACCGGCGCACAGAGTTCAGAAGGGGAAGCTTCAAAAATACGTTATTTCAAGCAACTGGCAAAGCTTCTCTCCGAATTGCCCGATTAAAGCGGCACCGATTCCCAGTGAATCTGATTCTGCCCGTGCAACTGACCTTCCGTAGCCGGCCTCACTTGTCCTGCGTGAATACGAAGGGTCAGAGGCGGGGGGGGGGGTGCAGCCGCTACCATTAACCGGCCTTCTCACAAGCAGTGAGAGCGCAATTTCGTCTTGACGCACATCCACGGATGATCCTTGTAGTCGTGCGTAAGCCGTAGGGGCACGGCATGCCGTGCCCCTACGGCCTCGTTACCAGCAAAATGGGAAGTCATTCATCGAAATATCCAACAATCCGGTCGGCGATTCATTCCATTTCGCGCGCGAAATCCATACAATATGCCGGAGGAAATTCCTACGCAGCGCTTCTTGCGTTGGAGGCTTTCCGGCAATTCTATTTTCCAGGGAGAAAAAAAAATATGGCGAAAGCGAAAATCAAATTTCTGCAGAAGCCATCTTGCACCAGTTGCCGTAAGGCCAAAGCGTTCCTGGAAAAACATGAAGTGGAATTGGATTTGCGCGATCTCGGAAAAGACAGGCTGTCGGTCGAAGAGCTGGACAAGCTAATTGGCAAGCGCGACCACCGGATGTTTCTAAATACGCGCAACGAGCTTTACCGGGAGAAGAAAATGAAAGAGAATCCGCCATCGCGCGAAGAGACCTTGAAATTAATGGCGGCGGAACCGAATTTGATTCGCCGGCCCGTTGTGCTGCGCGGTAGCGAACTGGTGCTGGGATACGATGAGGAAGCGCTGAAGCGCATCGCGAAGTAGCGTCCTTCATTCAGGAAGAGATTCAGGAAGAATATTTATGAGCGTCGAAGAAAAAATCGTGTTGCTGCAAGGCGACTTGACGGAAATGGACGTCGATGCCGTTGTGAACGCCGCGAATAATGATTTGCAGCTTGGCGGTGGCGTGGCCGGCGCCATCCGTCGCAAGGGCGGCGATCAAATTCAGCGGGAATGCGATGACATCGGCAGCATTCCCGTGGGCGGCGCAGCCATCACCTCGGGCGGCAAGCTACCCGCACGCTTTGTGATTCACGCAGCTAGCATGCAATTGGGCGGAGTAACCACGACGCACGCGCTGCGAAGTTCAACTGCGAATTCCTTGCGCATCGCGGCGGAGCAGGGGTTGCGCACCATCGCATTTCCGGCCGTCGGAACCGGCATTGCCGACTTTCCACTTCCGGATTGCGCACGAATCATGCTGCGCGAGGTCGCTGAACATTTGAAGAAGCCTACACCTCTCAAGAAAATCTACTTCGTGTTATTCGACGCTCAGGCCCTTTCTGAATTTGAAAAAGTGCGCGCGGAAATGGCTGCGGGCGGTGAATTCGACGCCGTGCCTCAGGCGGAATGAAAATGATTGCGCTGACTGAAAAGGTTCTAGGTGAATTAAAACAATACGAACATCCACTCTTTACTTTCGACGCGCGTCCGGCTGCCGAAGGGGTCGAAGTCCTCATCCAGTATTCGCCGCCTGAACCGCAGGTTCACACCTACGTGTTTCTGATGCGGCCGCGCGAAATCGAAAGCAAACAATTTCCCTGGATTTTTCAAAAGCAACTTTACGATTGCCTCCACGATTTCATCGTCGAGATGTTTACGTCCAATCCACAGCGCCAGGACGCATGACGACCGGTCCAACTTCCGAATCAAGCGCGCGAAGCGAATCTTCCGCACCCGGCGAGCACGCGCGCGCGCTGACCGAAATTCTGGCGAGGCGCATTCGCGCTGGCGGCCCCTTATCGTTCACTGAATTCATGCGCGAATGCCTTTACCACCCTGTTCACGGCTACTATTCGCGGACGAGCGCGCGCCGTTTTGGCGATTATTACACCAGCGTGGATGTGCATCCGATTTTCGGACGAATGCTCGCGCGGCAATTCGCGGAAATGTGGAAGCTGCTGGGTTCGCCGCGCAAGTTTGTTGTGGCTGAGTCGGCTGCGGGCGTGGGACGGCTTGCGGGCCACATTCTTGATTTCAGCGCGCGCGAATTGCCTGAATTTTACGCGGCGCTGGAATATGTGGCGATCGAGCGCTCGGTAGCTCGCAGGGCGGAGCAAGCGTCGCACATCGCGTCGCACGAAACCGCAGGGAATGCCTCAAGTGCAGCCGAGATTCCGGAGAAAATTTCCGCTGGTTGTATTTTTTCAAATGAATTGCTGGATGCTTTGCCCGTGCACCGCGTGATTATGGAACGCGGTTCGCTTCGTGAAATGTTTGTCGGCTTCGAGAATGGACGTTTCATCGAACATCGGGGAAAACTATCCATGCCGGCGCTGGAGAACTATTTCAGCGAGCAGGGAATTACGCTTGCAGAAGGTCAGCAGGCGGAAGTGTGCTTTGAAGCTTGCGACTGGATCGAATGCGCTGGGCGAGCGTTAGAGCACGGATTTGTTTTGACCATCGATTATGGCCATGAGGCCGGCATTTTGTATAACGAACACCACAATCGCGGCACGCTGCTCGCCTACCGCGATCATACGGTCACAGAAAATATTCTGGATGCGCCAGGCGAGCAGGATCTTACCTCGCACGTTAATTTTACGGCCATGGATATATGGGGACGCCGCGCCGGCCTCGCTCGCACGGGGCTTGTTACACAATCTCAATTTCTGGTGGCGCTCGGACGGGCGAACGAGTTCGCCGATTTATACGAGCCGGGACAGACGGAAATGGAGAAATTGAGAGCGAGGTTATTGCTGAAAAACTTGATTCATCCGGAAGGTTTGGGTGAGAAGTTTCAGGTGCTTATCCAACACAAGGGAATTGCAACGCCGCAGCTCACAGGATTGTCTGGATACTAATTGAATTTGTATGACTTGGGATTAAGTGGCGCGGGCTTCAGCCTGCGGGTTTTAGGACTTGCAAGGACTAAACCCCACAGGCTGAAGCCTGTGCTACTTAAAGCGAATCACGATCCTGATTCGCTGTACGCTTTCTTCATGGATTTTTCGGCTTCGGCTTGCGCGCCACCTGTGTCATCCGCGGTCTGCTTGGCTTTGTTGTATTCATTCACGGCGCGTGTACGGTCTCCCTGAATATCGTAAATCCTGCCAAGGTAGATGTGCGACCAGACTTCCGTCCATTTGGTGGTCAGGTCTGTCGCTCCGTCGAGCGCGTCGCGGAAGGATTGCGCAGCGGCAGCATAATTCCGCTGGTAGAAGAATGCCTCACCCATGCGAAATTCGGCCAGCGCATTGAGGCGATCCTGCTCGAGGGCCTTTTGGTACTGAATGACGGCGTCATAATAGCGGCCCAGGCCGGCCAACGATTCGCCGCGCGCGATAATTCCTCGCACGCGCAGGCGCTGGTTCGATTTCAAAATGTAATCGTGCGGGTCAAGAATAATTCCGTCCGGCTTTGGGCGCCCGAAAGTCTCCACGGTAAACGGGGATTCTTTTCCTGAAATCGTAATCGTCTTGAATTCCGGATTTCCTTCCGTCTGCACTTCAATTTCGACATCCATGTGGAAGACGTCCAGATTCTGTTTCGCTTTTCCGACAATCCGGAAACCTTTTTTGGTGCGGTAAACCACGTACTCGATGTTGAATTCCGGCACACCTGTCGAGTGCAGCCATTGCGTGAAGAACGGACGCAAACTACCCAGATCTTCCGAAGCCGGGGCAGAGTTGCCCATTTTGAATTCAGCTGGCGCGGCCTTGGTTCTGTGCAATTCCGCGAGCTGCTCAAAATCCTGAATGCGGGCCGATTTTCCGGCGTACCGCGTATAGAAATCCTTGAGCAGCGCATTAAAATTCGCATCGCCGATAATCGCGCGAAGCATGTGAAACACGATTGCGCCTTTATTCACGACAACGGATTGATATTCCTCGGTCCCGAAATCCAGGCGGCCCGCATCGGCAATGGGCGCAGAATCGTCAAACATCAGCGCGCCCACAGCGAAATCCTCGATCGCTTTGTTCAGCGCATCCTTGCCCGAAGTTTGCTCCACATACATGCCCTCGGCGTAACGCGAGAGTCCGTCGGTGATCCACGCATCGGACGTTGTTGCGGCCGTGACTTGCGAGCCCCACCATTGGTGCGCTGCCAGGTCGGCCAGCAGGCGTTCGTTCGGCTTTGCAGACCACTGCCGCGCACTCATCAGCAGCAAGCCCGGTGCGGCGTATCCGTCTACAGTGCCGTCGGGGAGTTGCGCAACCGTCATAGCGGGATCGGGGAGAGGGCCAAACGTGTCATTAAAATAATCGATCACTTGCGCGAGAGAATTCGCGTAATCCACTGCCGTTTTAGCGGCCGCCGGCGGCGTGTAAATGGAAAACGACATCCCCTGCGCGTGCTCGGGATTCAGTTGCAGCGGTGAGATTACGAAAGTTCCCGCGGATTCCGGCTTGTCCACTCGATAGGTGTACAGCATGCGTTCATTTTCCATCGGCGGAGGCAGGGGAGCATTCCTCGGCGATACAGGCGCGTCTGGTTTTGACCGCGAATTGCCGAGTGCAGGAGGCGCACCCGGAGAGGGCGCAGATTTTGAATTTGCGGGAGCAGGCAGTGCAACTGGTTTTGGGGTTACCGAGGTAGGAGCGCCAGCCAAAGTTCCAGTTCCCACAACGGTCATATTTCCGGGCACTTCGATCTGAAAAATTCCCGTGTAGCGATTGGAAGGGAAATCGGTCAGGGGAAACCAGCGCGAGGGAAGCAGCAAATAGCCGCCGTCCTTGCCAATGTAGGCCATGCGCGTGCCCTGATCGGGATTCACTACGCGGCTGGAAAGCGGGCCGCCGTAGTCGAAAACCAAAGTGATCTTCGATCCGGCCGGCACCGTGTCGTTCAGGGTGACGCGCAGTTTCTGCGCGGACTGATCGTCACGGTCAAAGTTCACAGGCTTGCCGGAGAGGTCACGAATCGAATTGACGCGCAAATTTTGATTTAATTCCACTTCGATGACGCGGGAGGCGTCACTCGCCGCGAAGTCCACCTTGGCTTGCGCGTTCATGACCTGGCCGAAAGTATCGAGCGATGCGCGGATTTCGTAATTCGTCGCGCGAAAAGCTGCCACGGGTGCCGTCTGAACCGGTGCAACTCCGCGGCTTGGGCCTTGCGGCGCTCCGGGAGACTGGGCGCGGCCAGGTGATGCGAAGCTTGCAAGGCTTGCCAGAAACAGGAATAGGCGAAATTTCGACATGAGCTTCAGATGCCTCTTTCCGGAGACTACTTCGTAAGCATTAGGATACCAACTTGACCTGATGAGTTGCCAGCCCTAGCTTCGCGATAACCTCTTCTCTCATTGATGTGGATCGGAACCAGGTAGCACCGTGCCCGCCAAAAAAAAACTTGTGGCCACTGCGAAACCGGTTTGGAAGCGGTCATGCGTCACTTGCCTTTCGAGACTGATGGTCACTGTTTCCGTCGAGCCCGGTCGATCCTTGAGAGCTAAGGTTGACTTAACATCCCTGCAATCAGGTCGGCAGCGCGTTCAATGGCGCCGGGAGGACCCAACTTTTCGCGAATTTCTGCAAGGCCCAGGCGCATCTCCGCTCGCGCTTCGGTTGAATCGAGAAGGCGAATTACTTCGTTTGCAAGCCGGTCCGGCGTGAAATCCTTCTGTACGAGTTCCGGGACGACCCTTCTGCCGGCAATCAAATTGACCATAGCGAACATTGGCGTGCGCACCAGCAGGCGCGCGATCCCCGCCGTAAGTGGCGACAGGCGGTACACAACGACCATGGGGGAGTCCATCAGAGCGGCCTCCACCGTTGCCGTGCCGCTCGAGACTATCGATAGGTCGGCGGCTCCCAGAGCGTCATAAGTGGCATCTTCCACGAGATGCACAGGCACTTCGGGGCTGAGATGCTTTGCGATCTGCTGCTTCGCCATGCCCGGTGCCAATGCCAGAACAAATTGCGCCGAGTGCTGTTTTTGGATTTGCGCGGCGGCCCGCATCAGCGTCGGCATGTGGTGCGCGATTTCGCCTGAGCGGCTTCCAGGAAGAATTGTAATGATCGGCCTGCTCGCATCAAGGCCGTAAGCGTCGGCAAACTCGGCGCGCGTTCGTTTCGCAAAAACATTTCCGACAAGTGGGTGGCCGATGAAATCGGCTTTCACCCCGCGCGAACGGTACCACTGTTCTTCGAACGGAAATATGCATAGCCCGAGAACGAATCGCCGCCTCACCAGATTGGCGCGCCACGGGCGCCATGCCCAGAATTGGGGGCACACAAAGTAGATGCATTGAATGCCCTCGCGCTTTAGCGCGCGTGCCATGCGAAGGTGGAAGCCGGGGAAGTCAGTGAGGATTGCATATCGGGGTTTGCGGCGGGCGGCTTCACCTATCAGGCGATTCCAGACGCGCTTCAGTGCGGGGTATTTTTTTGCGATTTCCACGATGCCCACGACGGAGACTTCTGAACTGTCCGCCACAATTTCAACGCCAGCATCGCGCATCCGCGTGCCGCCCATGCCGAAAAGATGCACGTCCGCGCGCGCTTGCAGGGCTGCAGCGAGCCGCGCCGCATACATGTCACCGGAAGCTTCTCCAGCGGAGATGAGGATTTGTGTTTGAGGCATTGTATGTAGCGCGGGCTTCCGCCTGCGGGGTTTCGTCCTCGGATGGAATAAAACCCGCAGGCTGAAGTCCGCGCCACTAAAACCTTAATCATTCCCCGGAACGGACTTGCCAGCTTCGCTGCCTGCGGTTTCAAAAGGCGCGCGCATTTCCTGATCTTTGTATTGGAGCTGATAAAGACGGTAATAAATGCCGCGCTCGGCGAGCAATTGCTGGTGCGAACCCTGTTCGCGCAACTTGCCTTTGTGGAAAACGAGAATTCGGTCGGCATGCTGAATCGTGCTGAGGCGGTGCGCGATTACGAGCGCGGTCCGGCCTTCGAGCAAGCGGTCGAGCGCTTCGCGGATCTGAAGCTCGGTCTTCGTGTCCACGCTGGAGGTAGCTTCGTCCAGAATCAGGAAGCGCGGATTATGCGCGAGGGCGCGCGCAAAGCTGATCAGCTGGCGCTGGCCCACGGAAAAAGTCGCGCCGCGCTCCGTCACGTTCGTCTCAACGCCTTCTGTTAACGAATCGAGCAGCGAGCCTAGGCCCACTTCGCGCAGCGCGGAGATGACGCGCTCGCGGCTGATGTCTTCATCGCCCAGGCGAACGTTCGATTCCAAGGTGCCAGTAAAGAGGAAGGGATCCTGCAGCACGATGCCGAATTGGCGGCGCAACTGGTGAACTTCATATTTTCGGATGTCCAAGCCATCCAGCAAAATCTGGCCGCGCTGGATATCGTAGAAGCGCAGCAGCAGTTGGATGAGCGTGGTTTTTCCCGCGCCGGTGTGGCCGACGATGGCGAGGGTTTGTCCCGGCGCAATGTGGAAGGAAACATCGCGCAAGACCCAATCTTCATCGCCCGGAGTTGCGCCGCCCGTGTAAGCGAACCACACGTTGCGAAATTCGATTTCGCCGCGCGGGGCGGCTAGTGAGAGCGGAGCTTCCTTCGGTGGCGCAGGGAGCGGCTCATCGAGCAATTTGAAAATACGTTCGCAGGCGGCCATGGCCGATTGCAGGATGTTGAATTTTTCGCTCAAGTCCTGAATCGGGCGGAAGAAGCGCTGAGCGTATTGCATGAACGTAATCAGCGTGCCGACCGTTACGGCGCCGGCGAAGGACAGCAAGCCTCCATACCAGAAAACAATGGCGATGGCCGCGGTGCTGAACAGTTCGACAGCAGGGAAGAAAACGGCGAAAGCAGTAATCGCGTCCTTGTACGCTTCCATGTGGATGCGATTTAATTCCGCGAATTGTTCGCGCGACTTTTTTTCGCGGTTGAAAATCTGCACGATGCTCATGCCGCTGAGATGTTCCTGCAGGAACGAATTGATGCGCGCGATGGCTGTGCGGATGCGCCGGTTCGCGTCGCGCACACGGTTGCGGAACAGCCAAGTGGAAACCATGATCAACGGCAAAACGGCAAACGTGGCCAGCGCCAGCCGCCAATTTTTCCAAACCATCACCGCGCCGATGCTCAGCAGGACGACTGCATCATTAGCCATCGCCGCGATGCCGGCGGCAAATAAATCATTCAGCGCGTCCACGTCGGTCGTCACGCGCGTAACCAGTCGTCCGACCGGGCTACGGTCGAAGAAACTCATGGGCAGGCGTTGCATGCGCTCGAAAATTTCCTTGCGCAAATCGTAGAGCGTTTGTTGGCCCACGTTCTGCATCATGCGCACTTGCAAATACTGAACGGCAAAACTTAAAAGCAGCGCCGCCAGCGACACGAGAGAAATAAACGTAACGCCGCGCAATGCTTCGGCAAGTGCGATGGAATGATTGGATCCCGGGACGATGTATTTATCGACGGTATAGCCGAACAAGTAGGGGCCGACAACTTCAAGAGGGCCGACGAGCAAAGTCAACACGACGGCGAACACAACGGTCCACTTGTACGGCCGCAGATACGTCATCAGACGACCCAATAACTTTGAGTCGTAGGCTTTTCCTAGAGCTTCCTCTTCTCGGAAGTCGCTCATTCGCGCGCCAATTCTTCCTCGAGCAATTGTTTCTGGTACAGATCGGCGTAATAACCGCCCTGCGACAGAAGCTCGGCATGATTGCCACGTTCAATAATCTGTCCATCGCGCAGTACAACAATCTGGTCGGCGTGCTGCACGGTGGAAATGCGGTGCGAGATCAGCACAGTCGTCCGTTGCCGCAGAATCGCGTCCAGCCGCCGCAGGATGCGCTCTTCGGTCCCCGTATCCACGCTCGAAAGAGAATCGTCGAGGATCAGAATTTTAGGATCGCGAATGACGGCGCGCGCGATGGCGGCGCGCTGTTTTTGCCCGCCCGAAAGTGTGATCCCGCGCTCGCCCACCATGGTGTCGAACTGCGCCGGGAATTCGCCGATTTCCGCAAGAATGCTGGCGACGTCAGCGGCCTCGCGAATTTCTTCGTCCGTGGCGCTGTCCACTCCGAACGCGACATTTTCGCGCAGCGTTTCGCTGAACAGAAAAGTATCCTGCGGCACATATCCCACGGCGCGGCGGAGCGTTTCGAGCGGCCATTCGCGGATCGGGCGGCCATCCACAAAAAGTGTGCCTTCAGGCGCTTCCCACAAACGGGCGATCAGCGCCGCAAGTGTCGATTTTCCGCTGCCCGTCGGCCCAACGATGGCCAGGATCGACCCGGCAGGAACATGCAGCGAAATATTTTCCAGGACGGGCTTGTTCGGAGCGCCGTTTCCGTTCGATTTCATTCCGTCGACGTCGCTTCTGACGGTCGGATAAGTGAAAGTCAAATTCCGATAATCTATTTCGCCGCGAATTTCCTGCGAAGTCTGCTTCGCAGTGGAATCGTTAACCTTGGGCTCGGAATCGAGAATGTAATTCAGGCGTCCCATTGACGCGCCGCCGCGCTGAAAAATATTGGTGACAAATCCGAGTGCGATCATCGGGAAAATCAGCCGCGTCATGAACGTATAGAACGCGATCAGTTCGCCGAGTGTAATGCGGTCCAGCACCACGAGGCGCCCGCCCTGCCACAGAACCAGAATAAACGTCAGCCCGAAGAGCATCTGAAGCAGCGGCATGAACATGCTCCAGAAATAAATCAGGCGCAGGTTGCGGTTGATGTATTCCTTATTGGGCGCGTCGAATCCGCGAATTTCCGCTTCTTCCTGCCCGTACGCGCGCACGACGCGCACTCCAGCCAGATTTTCCTGCGCCTTCGCGGAAAGCACGGCGAGCGAAGCCTGAATTTTTCCGTACATCGCGTGAATCTGCCGCCCGAAGAGCCACACGGTAACGGCGACAACCGGCACAGGCAGCAAAACGTAGACGCTCAGCGTCGTCGAAATCCAGAACATCAGGATCACGGCGAGCACCATGGTCGCCATGGTATTGGCGCTGTACATGATTCCCGGGCCGAGCACCATGCGCACAGCGTTCAAATCGTTGGTGCAACGCGACATCAATTCGCCTGTGCGATTTCGCACGTAGAATTCCGGCTCCATCTGCACAAGTTTCGATAGAAGATCGTTGCGCAGATCGAACTCAATATCGCGCGACAGCCCAATTAAAATTTGCCGCGTCCAATAGGAAAACACCCCTTGCGCGGTGCAAATGGCCACGAGCGCTATACAAAATACCTCCAGGGTATGCGGATCTTTCGGGTGATAGTAGGGAAGCAGCGGCCCCAAAGTGATTTGAGTGAGCCGCCCCAACTGCGCCAGCGGCGTCTCGGCTCCCTTGATGCAGTCGGTGATCACTCCAAGAATCAGCGGCAGCAGCGTACCGGTAATTCCCATGCCAGCTTGCGTGATGAAGCCGATCACGACTTCCGTCTTGTGCCGCATCACGTACGGGTACAAACGGGAAAGGTGCGCCCATCCGGAGACCCGCTTCGGCGCAGTCTTCGGTTCGGATACGGAGATGGTATTGGCCGCAGTGCTCATTTCAGAATGGATTCGGGAGCTTCGAGCGATGGTACTTCGCCCAGGTACCTTTCATGAGACTTGTCGAACGACTGATAGCGTTTCGTATTTTTATTCCAGCGTACATTATAAGTAGGCTGCTTTTCTTCGGACCCCTCGTCAGCGCTCGTGTTCTCCACGCCATATTTAGTGGCCGGCGTGAAACTCATTTCCAGCCCCAACTGCTGGTCTTTTCTGTATTCCAGATGCCAGCCTGTTATGCGCGTCCTGGGCGAGCCTTCTAAATAGCCATTCGTGTTCTTCAAATGTTCATCGCAAAGCAAAATTTGAGACCACTTGCCGTTATTCTTCTCCAGCACAGCGGCCCGCATAATATATACTGGGGAAGAAATTGTCATTTCCCGGTTTGAAGGTGCCGCGACCGCAATGCGATTGACTACCAGCAATTGTTCACGCCCGTTCAGCGCCAGGTCTCCCTGCGCCAATATTTCAGACTGCTTGCCCAGGGAGGCTTCGGCAACTCTTTGGGCCTCTTCTGCCAGCTTATCGCTCGCCACCGCTGCTTTCTCTGTGTTCGGTGGCTGCTTCGGAGCCGCCTGGCATCCGGCGAGGCAAAGCGCCATGACCCAGGGCAGAATGCGCAGAGCTGCGCGAAGTTTATAATTTTTCATCGTGGATCGGCGCACTATAAGCTTGGAAAAGCCAGCGTAATTTCTACCACGCGCCCGGTATCCCGCGCGCACAGGACTTCCATCACTTGCGGTACGTCCGACCCCGCCCAATCAAACTGATAATACATGAGATCGAGTTCCTGGCCATTTTTAGATGCTGGGCCGCCGGAATTCGGTTCTCCGTACAAGGTAACAACCCGATCTTGTGAATCGCCCATTCGCAAGCCAAGCCCGGTAAGCCAAAATTTTGGATCAAGAAAATCCGGGCGACGGTCGCTGCACTTTCCTTCTTGTTTGCCCACGGTCGTCAAAGTGACGCTTTGAATCACGGCCTTGGCGTCAATATCCAGCCGTATGGATCGTCCTGAACAGGCATCCCGCCATTCTTTCGAGCCCGAAGTCGAGTCGTCCGACAGTTCCTTCGGCTTCAGCCGCTTTTGCGCCACGGCAAACGTGTCCCGGCCCGGCCGCAGCCCGGCCAAAAGCGTTTCGTTGACGCGTTTTACTGCCGGACTTTTGCCAGCGCTAGCTGGGGTGGCTTGCTGCTGGGATGCTGCGGTAACGCAGGCCGCGGCCAGCGCCAGACTAACGCAAATCCAGAATTTCATCGAGCCGCGCTTCAAAGTTTTCTTCTCCCTCGGACCACAGGCGGAAGCGATCCACGGGCAGGGCTTCCTCCACGGCGCGCATCCAAGCCATGAGTTTCTTGATATTCTCTCTCGTTTTCTCCTGATATTCGCGTAAATTTTGCGGTTGCGACATCCACATCAGAAACCGCGCCTCTTCGGGATGCTGCGGCTCCGCAACTTTTTCCGTTTGCGCGGCCAGAAGTCCCGCGTGGCCTGTAAATAAATGCTCAAAGCCCAGGTCGATCATGATGTGGCCCGATTCGCCATACACGCCTTGATCGTATTCCGGGCCGAAACAGAAAATATCCATGTGCTCCGGCTGAATTTTCCAGCTAGCGGTTTCCTTGTCGCGAATCCACAGGTCCCAACGCGCCGGAACTTCATAACACACATCGGCGGCGTGTTGTTCATTGGCCAGAGCGATAAGTTCTTCCGGAGTTGTTACGTAACCGCGCAAATCGAATTCTTCGAGCGGAGTTTCCGCAAAATCCACGGCGCGGATAATCAGCCCCGTAAAACCCGGCGGCACGGCAGCCAGCGGCACGGTGGCCAGAAAACGGCCGAAGTGCGCGAGCATATTTTCTTCAGTGAAATCACGGACCCATACACTGGCGTAAGCACGATTCGGCATTCGGATATTATACAGGCAACCGGCGTTGGGACCGAAACGGGGCGCGCTTTGGGTTGAAAGTCAATTTCCCAACGCGGTTTCGATTGCCTGAAATGGGCGGCAACAGCCGGTGAATTTTGCAGTAAGTGATTGCTGAAAGTGGATTTAGGGTATTCCTGTTTTGCGCGGAAGAACCATTGACTTTGCCCCCGAGCAGGGGGAAAATATGTGTGGAAGTGTGCTATGCGAGTACGGCTGCCAGCCCCACATTTCTTTGGTGATTGGTGAGGAACAATGACAATGACTATTGGCAAACCGATTGATCCGTTAGTGTACTAGGCAATACCTCTCGAATTAATGCCCCTAAGCGCTTCCGAGTCGCTGCGATTCCAAGAAGTATGCACAGGTCGCCTGTGTCTTTCACATCGTTTCGAAAGTCTGATACCCGCTGTTCTTCAGGCTCTTGTCCCGTAGGAAAAACGAATTCCAAATCGTCCATTGCCCGGGTGGCATACGTGACTGTCTCGATTCCAAGTTCTGCCAGCCGAGCCAGCGCGCAGGCTCGATTGTAGAGGAGCGCCCTACCATAGCGGGGATGCTCGCGGGTCGCCTGCCATCGAGTACATTTGTCAATCGCGTAATCTAGCAACTTGAGGCTTTCCAAGAATCGTGGGATGGCATTCGCTGAATTGCCCTTCGACAATTCTTCAGTTCCTCGCGTGTGCTCGATGATCGCCATAAGATGTCTGGCTCTTTGCTGGTTGGCTTGAAGTTCGAGCGACGTCTTGAGAAAATCCACAGCCTTTTCATTTTGGCTCATCACAATCACGTACAGATAGCCAAGCTCATTGAGCGGGGCGATACTTTTTGGCAACACATCGTGGGCGCGATTCAGATACAAAGTAGCGCGTTCCAGGTCCGCAGGATCCGGCGGCGGGTTCTTTTTGGAATCGCTCCTGTTCTCCGTGGCTTCGCGAGCGTACTTATGACTGTAGTAGCTTCCCAGCATAACGTAGACGCGCGAGACATCTTTTTCGAAGGGCTGTAGGTCGAAGAATTCGAAGGCCGCGACGGAACTCTCAAAGTATTCGATCATCACGCGCTGTTTGACATCGATTTTTTGAAAGACATCCCGGCCGAAATCGCCGTCGGGGACAAACTGCCCTAGATTATTGCCAATCTTTTGAATGGATTCTTGCATGTCGCGAAAAAGCGGGAATTGCCGGTGGACATTCAAGACTTCCGTCTCGATGCGTTTTTCAACTTCTTCAGTTTGTTTTTCCAGACGGCGCTCGTAGTCCTGCACATTTGTCCTGGCATTTACTTCCAACCTGGTGAGTCCACTAATGGTCTCATCAGCGCGGTCTTTCGCTTCTTGTACGCCGAAATACGATGCCACGCCCAGCGACAGAGCGTAGAGTGAGGACAACCCGAGAAGCAATGATACGAGTGATTTCAAATCCTCCGCGCTCTTCTCATAATTGTTGAGTTTCTCGCGGAGCAGTATTTCTTGCTGTGAAATGTCGCGCGGTGGCGCGGGAACCTCGATGTAATGATTCCACATCCAGGGCTGCCGTATCACATCGATGCCAAGCAACAGCGCTGCTGCTATGATTAAGGTCCCTAGAACCAGCGAAATGACCTTCGCAGCCATACTGCGACGGGCCCATGGTCCACCAGCTTCGGCGGGATGCGAACTTGGCTGGGGAGGTATCCCGTTCGTACTCATTGTGTACTGCATGCTACCATAGCGAGTCTTACATCGATACATCACCCTGCGGCGTTAGTTTTAGGTGGCTAAAGGCTGGCTCTACGCCAGCCCGGAGGGAGGAGTCTCCGCACCATACGCATCGAGAAAACGCCCTCTGAGTTGCGGTTTGACCTCGTTGTCAAGGAACGCAGCGTCTAATCCCATCAGATTCGCGCGCTGAAAATCTTGCTTGGTCCAATTAAAAACGCGATGGAGAAATTCGTATTCCTTCGTCAGTGTTGTTGGAGTGAGCATGCGGCTGTCGGAGTTAATATTTAAGGAAACGCCGGCGCGGTAGAGGCGGTCGATGGGATGTTCCTCCATGCTGCGGATCGATGGGATTATCTGGACGTTTGCAGTGGGACAAAGTTCAAGGTGAATTCGATTCTGGCGCAGATGTTCGACTAGTTTGGGATCTTCAATGCTGCGCGTTCCGTGGCCGATGCGCTGTGGATCAAGCATGCGCAGTGTTTCCCATACGCTCTCGGGGCCAAGCGCTTCGCCGGCGTGCGCGGTGCGATTCAGGCCATGCTCGCGCGCGTAGCGATATGCACGAATATGCGCGTCCAAAGGAAATCCCGCTTCGTCGCCTGCAAGGTCGAGCGCCACCACCCGGCTGCCGCGAAATTTTTCCACGAGCTCAGCGGTTTGCATACTTTGCGCCGCCGTGAAATGCCTCAGCGTACAGAGAATCACTCCTGCCTGCATGCCTGTTTCGCGGATCAGGTTCTCGACTGACCGCTCCACCGTCGCAACTACTTGCTCGACGCTCAACCCATTCTCAAGATGCAAGAGGGGAGCGAATCGAATTTCGGCGTAGATCACGCCATCCTCGACGAGTTGCCGGAATAAATCCTCGATTACGAGGTAAAGGGAATCTTCCGACTGCATCAGACGAAATCCCATCGGCGCGCGGGAAAGAAACTCGGCGAGATTTGTACAACGTGCGGGCGCAATGTAATCGTGCTGATATTCTTCGCGAGTAATGGACGGTTTTAGTTTGGAAACGACCTGGTAACTTAGCGAGCAATCCAGATGCAGATGCAGTTCAATCTTGGGAAGGGACTTGAAATCCATCCGAAAAGAATAACCTGAGCGGGAAGCGCTGGTCTATGCCGACAATTGAATGAAATTACATCGGTGAGGGTGGGACAGCGCCCACTCCGCCCCGAAAAACGCGGGACGGAGTTGCCCCTACGAAAATCGAAATTCTTCGCAGTTGGTTTTGTAGACGCCGCCCGTTTTTTGGGCGGGCGGCTTTTCTACGGGCCTCCCAAAATCCAAGCGATTACTTTCCAAAAACTTTTTTGACCTGGCCAACCTTCTTTTGGACCGTGCCGCTCAATTCCTCATCTTCTCCCTCATTTTGCAATCGAGGGTTATTCATCATCCGACCCACTTTTTGTTTCACTTTGCCTTTGATTTCGTGGGCCTTGCCCTTCACTTCGTCTTTTGTACTCTCTTTTGCCATGGCTCCTCCCTTATTCGTTCACCGCGCTCCAGTTCTGTGCAGCTAACGTACGCCGCCTAACAAATAGAAGACCAGGACGATGAGAAGGACGGTTCCAAGAATCCCGATGCCTCCGCCCGCTCCCCACCGCGAATAACCGTAATAGCCGCCACCGCCGCCAAACAAAAGAACCAGAAGGATGATCAGCAATAACATCGCAAGTCTCCTTTCAAACGAATCGCCTTCGCTCGCTTGCTGCCTTGCCTCGATTCGTATCTTCCGCTGCAGTGCAAATCTTCACAATGAAGGCAACCATGTATTTCCCCATGCAAATTGCTGTGAAATTGGCTGGCGATCATAGGACTAAGCGGATTGCAGCGAAGTTAGAGTAGGGGCACGACATGCCGTGCCCCTACGACGTCGCTACATGCGAAATTATTCGCCGAAACATCCGGCGCCTTAAAACGCATTTCTGAGAAATTCGGGCTGAAATATTTCATTTCAAGAAATCGGGAGAAGATGGAATCGCGGGCTACTGCTTTTCTTCTGATTTCGCAGGGCCTGAAGCCGAAGACGATCTATCTGGCTTTGCGGTGCTGGAAAATGGGGAAGCCAGTCCTGCGAGACGCTGGCGAAGGATCTCGCCCATTTCCGAAAACACATTTTCGCAAACCACTTTCAGTTTCTTTTCCGTGGCGTCGGACATTTCGGAAATGAGCTGGTCGGATTGCTGATTCAGTTTCGTGACAGTAGTCAACAGCCACGCGTTCGATGCGTTTTCCAGGCGCTGCTTGTGTTCGTCAAGAGCAGAATTACCGTGCAAGGTCAGCGCGGATTGGAAATGGCGTTCAAGAGATTGCGATTCGATGAGCAGGGCATCTTTGGCCTGATCAATCTGCAGCCCAAGTTCTTGCTTGCCGAGGGCGAGAGTTTGTTCCGCATGCTGCGACAACGCATTCTTGAACTCCGAGGCAAAGCCGCGAGCGTCGCTTTCGAGGTTGCTGCGAATTTGCGAAGTATGGGCGTCCATCGCGGCGGCATTCTGTTCCATTGCCGCCCTGGTTCTGGAGGTAAAGGCATCGAATTGTTCGCCGCTCAATTGGCCCGCGCGTTCCGTGAAAGTGGCGGCAATCGACTCGCCCGCTTCCGCCATTTTCTGGGAAGCATGTTCGGCGGCGTCGCGCGCATTCTCCTGCATTTGCCCATGAGCATGCTCGACGTAACTCCGGCTGTAATGATCCAGCTCGCTGGCGAACAACCCGGACATTTCGGCGGCTTTTTCGCGAAGCCGCGCGGCGGCCTGATCCATCCCCTTTTCGAGCGTGGTTTGCATCTGCGTTTGAATTTTTTTCTCGTACCAATCGGCCGACTTATACAGCGTTTCAAAAGTGCTGTGAGAAGTTTCCGTGGCGCGCGTCTCAAGCTCGGCCAGCCATCTTGCCGAGGCATTCCGCGCGGATTCGGCGAAATCCTTTTCGATCCCCGCGAGAATTTCCTTGCTGCGCGCAGCCGATTCCTGCAAGCCCTGATCGGACATTTGCCAGATGCGCTGCTGATGATCGGCAGCCGCCTTCTCCGCGCGATCGCTATCGAATGCGATTTTGCTCAAGAGTTCCGTGGCCTGTGTAATCTGCGGCGAAAAACGATTTTCAAATTCAGCAGCCAGCTTTTCGATTGACTCCTGGCCCGCGGCTTCGAGCATGGGTTGTAAACGCTGCGACATTCCCGTTACGGCAGACTCCGCACGCCGGTTCAGCTCCGCGCTTTGCCCTTCGAGCATCGCTTCGCCGCGCCGCGCCCACTCATCCGACGTCGACTGCAAAAGGGCTGCGAAATCGCCGCGCTTTGCCTCCAGCTCTGCGATGGAGTCATGAAATTGTGAAATCACCGCGTCGCCTCTTGACGCTTCGCCGGCAATTTCGGAGCGCAATTTTATGAGAACGCCTTCAGTTTCAGCGAAAATTTGCGAATGCGCCTGATTCAACGCGCCGAAACGTTGTTGAAGTTGTTGCTCGACTTGTTGGGCGGAAACTTCCGCGTTTTTCGCGATTTGCTCGGCTGCGCGTTGAGAAGCGTCCGCAATCGATGACTGCATTTTTTCTTGCCAGCGTGTGTTGGCCGCTTCGAGATCGGCCTCCAGCAAACCGCGCCATCCAACTTCTCCCACGGCGGTTGCAGCGGCGATCTGTTCGCCAAGCTTCCTTGCGGATTGGTCCATTTCCGCGAGCCGCGCCTGGGCCTCTGATGTGCGCAGGTCCATCTGTTCTTTCCAGCGCCTAATTTCATCCGCCGCAGCCTGTGCCGAGGAAATTCGCAGTTGATCCATTACAGCCCGGACTTCATCCTGATTTTTGCCCATGCTTCCGCTGAGGCTTTCCATCTTGTGGATCGCAGCCTGAAGCTGGGTCTGAATCTGCTGTTCAAAGTCCATTCGCCGAGTGCGCTCAACAACCGCCAGTTGATTGTCAATTTGCAGGCGGGCCTGGTTCAATTTTGCGTCCAGTTCAGTGGACAATTGTTCGAGGACGCCTGTCACGGCTGTTTCGCGTTCCTTCTCTATGCGCTGAATGGTTTCCTGCTGAAATTTTTCAAATTGTGCGGCAGCCGCGGCGCTTACGGATTTTTCAGCGGCACTCTGTAATTGCGATTGCAAAGCGGCGAGAAGGGGGCGCGTTTCCGCTGCCACAGCCTGATTGGCGCTCTCGCGCGCAACGATTTCAATTTGCTGTTTCGCTTCGGCCACGAGGCGAGCGACCTGCCTGGTGAGTTGCAGTGAGGCATCTTCCCCGGCGGGCAAGGGAAGAACACGCACGTTGTCCTCGACAGGTTCCGCATGTTCAGGAGCGGACGGAATCGAAACGACGTTGGGTTTTACCGGCTCCGGCGAGTGTGCTAGATGAACTCTATCCTCAGCGATTTTTTCATGGACCGGGATTTCATGAATTTGCGGCAATTCGGCCGGTTGCGATGGCGCGGGGATATCCGTGCTCGATGCGGCGCCACCTTCGGGGAAGGGAAACCAGTCGGAGGGAGGAAAAGCAATTCCCCAGACGTTTCCGCCAACCTCCAGTTCGACGCCAATCTGAAAAAGTTCGCGCACCGTGCGCGGCCGTTGAATCCATGTTACGCGCCCTCTTACGGAACGCGCTGCATGTCCGGGTTCGTTGTGAGGGACATCCAGCGTGACCCACATATTTTTCAGAACGTAATGTTTGGATTGATAGCGCGCGCCGTGGCAATTGATGATCAGCGTGGAAGTGCGTTCCTGAAATGGGCGGCCGAGAGCGTCCACACCTGTAACCGTCAGGGGGACAGCTTGCACAATGCGCGTGCTGCGGCGCTTCTGTGCTTCCTGTTCGGGATGGATGTTGGATTCCGCCACAATTACTCCTGCTGACCTAAGCCCAAAGGGTACCACCACATCGCTCACCCGTCGAGAAGTCTGGGGTGCCAATTTCGTAAAGGTTACACCCCGAAAGAGTAATCTTCATTTGAGGTTTTATTTTATGGAGTGAATGTCGGGAAAACCAGGGGTTGGGGTGCCTGCCGCGTCGCATCGGCAGGGCTCGGGCCGCAGCAGCTTATCTCGAGCTTTGACACATCGATCTGCATCACGGGCATTTTCCGCAAATGGGACAAAGTTTCTTTCAATATTCCTGCCGCCGCTGCGTCTTGGGGAACTACAAGCCTATAGTGCATCCAGCGACCCTGCCGGCGCGCGGTCACGATTCCTGCCCGGCGTAAATAAGCCAAATGGCGCGAGATTTTCGGCTGGCTCATTCGCAAAATTTCGACGAAATAGCAGACGCAGATCTCTTTATCGGCAATCAGATTCAGGAGGCGAAGTCTGGTGCGGTCGGCTAAGGCGCGGAAGAGAAGATCGAGGGTAAAGGGATTGAGTTTTGGCACCACGGAAATATTGTATATGGCTTGACAAATATGAGCAAACGCCCTTAATGTGAATATATACGCATGAACGTATGTATTGTTCCTCTATGGAGGCCTCATGACAACCATTTCCTCATCCGTACCCAAAGCGCATATCGCAATCCATGTGAAAAACGTGGAGTCCAGCGTTGCGTTCTACCGCAAACTTTTCGGAATTGAACCGAGCAAGGTACGCACCGGCTACGCAAAATTTGATGTCTCCAATCCGCCGCTTAACTTTGCACTAAATGAAAGTGCGGGCGGAGGGCACGGAACACTATCCCACCTGGGAATCCAGGTTGGTTCCACAGATGAGGTTTTGGCTATGCGCCAAAAATGGCAAGAACAGGGGCTTCATGCGCGAGACGAAATGAAGACGGTGTGCTGCTACGCGTTGCAGGATAAATCGTGGGTCAGCGATCCGGACGGAAACGAATGGGAAGTCTTCGCCGTGCTTGAAGACAATCTTCCGGAAAAGATGCCCGCGGAAAAAACTTGTTGCGCATCCGACTGTTGTGCGCCCAATGTCTAGCGCAAAATCTGATTCACTTACAGCGGGGATTTGGATCAAAATGCGATTCAATATTCTATTTCTCTGCACCGGAAATTCGGCCCGATCGATAATGGCTGAGGCCATACTCAATCATAAGGGAAAGCCGAATTTTAACGCCTATAGCGCGGGCAGTCACCCCTCAGGAGAAGTACGTCCCGAAGCACTGGAGCAAATTAAAAAGTCAGGGATGTCATCGGAAAAAGTTCGGAGCAAAAGCTGGGATGAATTCGCGAAAGCCGGCGCGCCGAAAATGGATTTTGTGATCACCGTATGCGACAACGCAGCCGGCGAAGTTTGCCCTTTATGGCCTGGCCAGCCTATTACGGCGCATTGGGGGGTGAACGACCCGGCGGCCGCTCAAGGCTCGCCCGAAGAAATTGAGCGTGCGTTTCGAGAAGCTTTTCTAATTCTGGATCGCCGAATTTCACTGTTTTTATCGCTGCCCCTTTCAACTCTCACGCAATTAGCAGTCAAGACAGAAATTGACCGAATAGGATTGCTATGAAATTTTCGCTCAGCAGACGTGTCACGTCGGAATTTCTGGGGACAGGATTTTTGGTGGCGGCGGTTGTCGGTTCGGGCATAATGGGCGAACTTCTTGCGGGTGGAAATGTTGCCATCGCCCTGCTTTCCAATACCCTTGCGACAGGCGCAGCGCTGGCCACATTGATTCTGATGTTTCGTCCAATCTCCGGCGCCCACTTCAATCCGGCAGTATCGCTGGCGGAATGGAGTCGAGGGGAAATCAACGGACGAGAATCGACACTTTACGTCGTTGCCCAAATTTGCGGAGGAATTGGCGGTACGGTGAGCGCCAATTTAATGTTCGCGCTTCCAGCAATTTCAATATCGCATCACGCACGAACAGGACGGCCGCAGTGGTTCAGTGAATTTGTCGCTACATTCGGGCTGCTGCTGGTGATCAGACTGTGCGCTCGATATACTTCCGAATGGCTGCCTTTCGCGGTTGCTGGGTACATTGTCGCTGCATATTGGTTCACTGCGTCGACGTCTTTCGCGAATCCTGCCGTGACCATTGCGCGCATGTTAAGCGATACCTTTGCGGGAATTCGCCCGGTGGACGTTCCCGGTTTTATTGCCGCGCAAGTGGCTGGGGGCTTTTCTGCTGTGATCGTTTCGGATTGGCTGATGGTTCGTTCCAGTGACGTGCATGTGACGCCGCTGAAAGAAGCGGCGACCATTTATTCTCGCGAGGACTAACCCCCGCAGTCTGAAGCCCGCGCCACGTGAATCCTGCCTTGAATCTCCTGCCTGCTGACGCGATACTTGCGCAATGCCTGAAAACGCATCGCATTCCGCGCTTCGCGTCAGCCAACTCCGCAAATCATATAAGGATGTGCGCGCGGTTGACGGTCTGAACCTCGAAGTATGCGCCGGAGAATGTTTCGGCCTGCTCGGGCCGAACGGGGCGGGGAAGACGACGACCGTTGAAATTTGTGAGGGTTTGACGGATCCGGATTCGGGAGATGTGGAAGTGCTGGGCATGCGGTGGAGTTCGGACGCGGCGCAGCTTCGCCAGCGCCTTGGCATTCAATTGCAGGACACGCAGCTTTCCGAAAAACTGACCGTACATGAAACGGTGCGATTATTCCGCAGCTTTTTTCAGCAGGGAGCGGAAGCTTCTGAAGTGATTGCGCGTGTGCAGCTTGAAGAAAAAGAGAATTCGCGCGTGGGAGATTTATCCGGCGGGCAGAAGCAGAGATTGGCGCTGGCCTGCGCGCTGGTTGGCGACCCCGATTTTCTTTTTCTCGACGAACCGACGACTGGCCTTGATCCTCAAGCCCGCCGCCAGCTTTGGGAATTGATAGAGGAATTTAAAGAGTCCGGGCGCACGATTCTGCTCACCACGCACTACATGGATGAGGCGGAGCGCCTTTGCAACCGCGTGGCGATTGTCGATCACGGGAAAGAAATCGCGATGGGCTCGCCGCGTGAACTAATCGCTTCCACTTGCGCGGAGCATGTGGTCGAGTTTACGGCGGGCAACGCTTCCCACGCGCTCGATGAGTCTGCGCTGCGACGCATCGAAGGCGTGCGCGAAGTTCGCAGACAGAATGAGGCTGTGCATTTGCAGGTGAGTGAACTTCATACCGCTGTTCCGGCATTGCTCGCGGAGTTGACGCGCCAAAATGTTCCCCTCACTGAATTTCGGACACATTCGGCCACGCTGGAAGACGTATTTGTGAATTTGACGGGACGGCATTTGCGCGATGAGTGAAAACACGATTCCCGATGTTCGCGCGGCGGCCGAGAAGAAATCTCCGCGCACACATTCGTTTGCTGACCATCCGCTCGTGCAACTCACGCTCGTGAGGTTTCTCGAATTTATTCGCGAACCGGAGGCGCTCTTCTGGGTATTCGCATTTCCTATTTTGCTGGCGGCAGGATTGGGCATCGCTTTTCGCAATCGGCCTGCTGACGTTTTGAAAATCGCGGTGGTCTCTCCCGGGCTGGCGCAATCTTTGCAGTGGGAAAAACTTCTCGAAGTGCAACAGCTTGATGAGAACGCTGCTGAAGATGCCCTGCGCACAGGCAAAGTGGCGCTGCTAGTTTTGCCGGGATTGGCCGGCAGCGTTGAATACCGGTACGACGATACGAATCCGGAAGGACGCGCCGCGCGTCTGCTTGCGGACCGCGCGATCCAGAGAGCCGCGGGGCGCACCGATCCGGTTGCGGCTAGCGACCAGTTGATGCGCGAACCCGGTTCGCGTTATATCGACTTTCTGATCCCCGGACTTCTGGGCATGAATTTGATGGGCAGCGCGATGTGGTCGATTGGTTTTGCGATCGTCGATGCGCGGCGAAAAAAATTATTGAAGCGTCTGGTGGCGAGCCCCATGCCGCGCCCCTACTATTTAATTTCGTTTCTGCTTTCGCGGATATTGATGCTGGTGATTGAGGTTGGAGTGATTGTTGGTTTCGGTGCGCTGTTTTTTCACGTGCCCTTTCGCGGCTCGTTGTTGACTCTTTTCATTTTGTGCGTGCTGAGCTCACTTTCATTTTCCGCGCTCGGACTTTTGCTGGCCTCGCGCGTAAAAACGATTGAAGCGGCATCCGGGCTGATGAATGTCGTGATGATGCCAATGTGGATCGCGTCCGGAGTTTTCTTTTCCTCGCAAAAATTTCCCAGCCTGATGCAGCCATTCATCAAAGCGCTACCGCTAACCGCCGTCATCGATGCGTTGCGCTCGAACATGCTGCAAGGGGCGAATTTATCGCAGATGATGCCGCAGACCGGCATCATCATGTTCTGGTTGGTGATTTGTTATGCGCTGGCGTTGAAACTTTTTCGGTGGCGGTAGATTTCCAGTAGCACAGGCTTCAGCCTGTGGAATTTAGTCCATGCAAGTACTAATCCCCACAGGCTGAAGCCTGTGCTACTGGAAACCTAACCGGGAATCAGGCGATGCTTGAAGGTGCGCTGGCCCTTATTGTAGCTGGCTACGGTCTGCCCTTTTCCAAACAACTTATATTTGTAAATGGTGAGACCTTCGAGGCCCACGGGGCCGCGGGCGTGCAATTTTCCTGTGCTGATTCCCACTTCCGCGCCGAGTCCGTAGCGGAAACCGTCGGAGAATCGCGTGGATGCATTCTGAAAAACGTTGGCCGCATCGACAAATTCCATGAAGCGCGAGGCAACGTCATGACTTTCGGTCACGATGGATTCCGTGTGACGTGAGCCGTATTTATTGATGTGCTCGATGGCCTGATTCACTCCGTCCACGACTTTGATGGAAACGATCAAGTCGGAATATTCCTTTTTCCAATCTTCTTCCATCGCAGGAATTATTTCGCGTCCCTGAGCCAGTGCAATGGTGCGGGGGCATCCGCGGATTTCCACTCCGGCTTTGTGAAACTCATCAATCATCAGCGGCAGAAAGAGTGGCGCGATTTCCTGATGCACTAGCAAAGTTTCCATGGCGTTGCACACGGCAGGGTACTGGACCTTGGAATCGTAGGACACGTCGATAGCTTTTTGGAGGTCCGCATCGCTATGTACGTAAACGTGGCAGATGCCTTCGCCGTGGCCTAGCACGGGGATCAGGCTGTTTTGCATGACGTAAGTCACAAACTCGTTCGACCCGCGCGGCACGATTAAATCGATGTCTTCGTGCATCTTCAGAATTTCCGCCACATCCTGGCGCGTGTGAATCAGCACAACGGAGTCAGCAGGAACTTCAGGAAAGCCGCTTAACGCGTCTCGCCAGATGGAAACGAGGATGGCATTCGTTTCCGCAGCTTCCGCGCCGCCCTTCAGGCAGACGGCATTTCCGGATTTCAAAGCGAGCGAAGAAATTTGCGGAACAACGTCCGGGCGCGATTCAAATACGACGCCGACAACTCCCAGCGGACATGTCTCCTTGTGCAGGACAAGGTCGTCGTCCAACTCCATTGTAGAAAGCCGCCGGTGCAGGGGATCGGGCAGCCGCGCGACATCGCGCACGCGCGCAGCCATGTCTGCGATGCCTCGCTCGGTGGTTCGCAAACGCGCGAACATCGCGCGGGAGAGTTCGCCACTTTCAACAGCTTTTTGTGCCGCCGCGCAATCCTTGTCATTCGCGGCCTGAATTTCGGCGGCGCGCGCTTCAATCGCATTTGCCGCAGCGATCAGCGCTTCGTTCCGACGTTCGCCGGAAAGTGTCGCGAGGACATGCGCAGCCTTGCGCGCGCGCTTGATCATGTGCCGAACGTCGGAAGCTTCCACTTGTTTTTGTACGGTGCTCATTTGCGATCCAGTAGAACGATATTATCGCGCTTTACGAGGACAGTTGCACGCTTGCTCGTTTGACCGGGAACCTCTGCGGCACGCGAACCGTTGCCGATCAATCCTTGCGCATCGCCGCGCGAATAATCCGTAATGCCGCGCGCAAATTCCAGACCTTCGCCGTCCACGATGCTTACGACTTCCGCCGCGTCAAATTCTCCCTCAACGCCGGTGACGCCTGACGCCAGCAAACTTGCTTTGCCTCCAGTCAGCGCTTCGCGCGCGCCGGCGTTAACGATCACGCGCCCGCGCACTCCTGCGGCATAAGCAATCCAGCGCCGCTTGCCTGCCATGCGCGTTTTCGAAACAAATACCGTGCCTGCCGGCTCACCTTCAAAAACTTTGACCAATGCTTCCGGCTTCGTGCCATTTGTAATCACAGCAACGCCGCCCGCTTGCATGGCGATTTCCGCGGCTTCAAGTTTTGTAAGCATGCCGCCGCGGCCACCTTCGGAGGGGCCCAGCGCAAGCGCTTTCAATTCCGGCGTAATTTCCTCCACCAGCGGAATTATTTTTGCATCGACGTCAATCGAGCCGGTAGGCCCAAGTTGCATCAAGCCATCGACATCTGTCAGCAAGACCAGTGCGTCGGCCTCGACGTGGCTCATAACGAGAGCCGCAAGACGATCGTTGTCGCTGAAGATGCGCTCGCCCGCGCGAATGTTCAGGTAATCCAGTTCCGCGGTGGAAACCGTATCGTTCTCGTTCACAATAGGCAGCACACCAAGTTTCAGGAGCGCTTCCATCGTTTCACGCAAATTGGAATAGCGCGTGCGGTCGACGAAGTCGCCTTCGGTGAGCAATACCTGTGCAATGTGCACGCCGAATTGCTGGAACAGCTTTTCGTACTCGTGCATCAGCAAGCTTTGTCCCACAGCCGCGCAGGCCTGGCGCATCACCATGTCGTTCAACCGGTCGCGATGCAGGCCGAGACGGCCTCGCCCCAATCCAACCGCGCCCGAGGACACCAGCACAATTTGCCGGCCATCTTTTTTTAATTGCGCAATGCCGCGAGCCACGGGCTCAAGCTGCGCGATATTAAAATGGCCGTTGCTGCCGGTCACGATCCCGGTTCCTAGCTTGATGACCGCGCGGCGCGATGCGCGCAGGCGTTTCTGCTGTTCCGTCTCTGAAGTCTGATATTCCACGGAAGACTACTTTATCATCCGGAAGCGCGAGCGTGAAAGTTTTGCGAGGGCCGTCGCTTCCCGAGTTTCAGGCACCAGAAGGCCGCAAGTTCGGCCCTCGCATGTGCGCATTTTGATCAGGAAACATCCCGCCACTCTCTTGAACGATCCGATACGGCCTCATGTTAAGTTGGGAATCTCACGCATCGATACTTTTGCTTCGTTCGCTCGAGTCTATGGAAACTCAAAAACTAACGGGTTCGCCTCGAATCTTGGTCGTTGCAGGAGTTGTTCTGCTACTTGCCGCCATGGCCACGCAATTGGCGCTCTCGGCCCGACACCAGTCCCAGACTTTTGATGAAGGGGCCCATATTTTTTCTGGCTACCGCTACTGGAGGAATTTCGACTTCGGATTTAATCCAGAGCACCCTCCACTCGTGAAGCTTATCGCCGCCCTTCCTCTTCTGAGTCTGCCCCTGCGAACGCCGCCTATTCCCGATGCCGATTTCAAAATGGTCGAGTTCAGGACAGGCAGGGATTTTTTATATGGCAATGACGCCAGCACTATTTTATTCAGGGCAAGGATGGCTGCGGCTGCTTTCACATTGTGCCTGGCCCTTTGTATTTTTCTTTTAGCGCGATCGATGTGGGGCAATGGACCTGCGTTTCTCGCACTGGCACTTTTCGCGTTTGATCCAAATTTCCTGGCTCACGGCGCACTGGTTACGACCGACATCGCAGTGACCCTTGGAATTTTCCTGGGCGTTGGCAGCTTCTATCTTTATTTGAAAAAGCCCACCGCGCTCCGGCTTATTGCCGCGGGGCTTGCCGCGGGCCTTTGCCTCTGCTCGAAGCACTCCGGAATTCTTCTGTTTCCCATGCTGCTTCTACTTTCGCTTACCGATCTCGTGACTTGGGAAGATATTGTCGCGCGAAAGCTGGCTCCTGATTTCGCAAATAAAGCGCTGCGCCTTACCGCAGCCCTTGCGACGATTTCTGCGATTTCGGTCGCAATGCTATGGTCCATGTACGGGTTTCGCTTCGCCGCGCGTCCCGCTGGACTGAAAGTAATTCCGCCGCTACCCGAATTTGCGACGCAGATGGGACATAACTCTTCCGGAATAGTGCTGCTGATGGATCGTCTGCACCTGCTGCCAGAATCTTACTTGTATGGCATCGCGGATATTTCTTCCGTGGGCACGATTCCGACCGTGATCTTCGGAAAATATTATCCTTCGGCGCAATGGTTTTATTTTCCGTCTGTTTTTATCGTGAAGTCCACGCTGGCATTTCTCGTTCTCTGTTGTCTCCTGCCGCTGTGCACAAAACTTTGGGGCAATCCGTTGCAGCGTGAAATGTTCTTTCTTGTCATTCCCACGTTGATTTACCTGGCAGTGGCCATGTCTTCCGGCATCAATTACGGCATCCGCCATTTGCTTCCGATCTATCCGTTTCTGATTGTCCTCGTTTCGTTTGCCGCATGGAATATCGGCCAGCGTCACCGGGCCCTGGCTGCGCTTGTCGCAGCCCTGATTGTTTTCCACGCGGCGTCCTCCCTCCGCGCGTTTCCCAATTACATCCCCTACTCAAATGAATTGTGGGGCGGCCCGTCAAAGACGCATGAAATTCTGGCGGATTCCAACGTCGATTGGGGCCAAGGCCTGGTGGCCATGAAGCAGTACATAGACCAGCGGCACATCGAGAATTGCTGGTTCGCCTATTTCGGAAAATTAATTGTGGACGTTTCTTATTACGGAATTCCGTGCAAGCCGCTGCCCACGGCTTTCGCCGACATGATTCACATGCCCATGCCCATTGTTCCGCCGCAAGTCGATGGGCCCGTATTCATCAGCGCCACGGAAGTGACGCGGACGTATTGGAGGGCGGATTGGATTAATCCGTATTTACCATTTCAGGGAGTGCGTCCTACCGCTTTGATTGCTGATTCCATATTAGTCTACGATGGGAAAGTGGATCTTTCGGAAGTTTCCGCCCTGACTCACGAAAACGTGGCTCTGCAACTTTTAAATGATAACAAACTCGATCAAGCACTTGCCGAAGCGGATATAGCTGTCTCCGTTGCGCCTAACCGACCGATCGCGCAGGTGACGCGCGGCAGAATTCTTCTGGCCATGGGTAGAAGCGCGGAAGCCGACGACGAACTCCGCATCGCAGACTCCCTTGCAAATAAAATTCTGGCGCAGGGCCGCCAGTAGAACAGGACTCAGCCTGTTTTCTTTTGTGTAAATCAGGCGACAATGCATCAGTAAGAGCGATAATTTTTGCTTGATTGGAATTCAGACGTCATTCTGCGCTAAAGCGATGGAAAACCCACCGGCGGGACTCGGGCACAACCAGAAACTACAAATCGCGGCGGCCTTCCATGGCTTTCATCATAGTAACTTCGTCGGCGTATTCGAGGTCTGCGCCGACGGGAATGCCGACGCCGATGCGCGTCACGCGCACGCCCAGCGGCTTCAGCAGCTTGGAAAGATACATGGCCGTGGCTTCGCCTTCGGCGTTCGGGTTGGTGGCGATGATGATTTCTTCCACCGCGCCACCCTTGAGCCGCTCAATCAAATTTTTCAGATGCAGTTGGTCGGGGCCAACGCCGCGCAGTGGCGCGAGCGATCCGCCGAGCACGTGATACATGCCGTTGTACTGGCGCGTTTTCTCGATGGCCATGATGTTGTGCGGCTCTTCGACCACGCAAATCGTTTTGCGATTGCGCGTAGAGCTCGTGCAGTAAAGGCACGGATCCACATCCGTAATGTTATTGCACACGGTGCAGATGCGCATGTTCATCTTCGCGTCGCGAATGGCATCGGCCAGGGCCAGCGCGTTTTCCGAGTCGGCGCGCAGAATATGAAATGCCAGGCGCTGCGCGGTCTTCGCGCCGATGCCGGGCAAATGTTTCAGCTGATCGATCAGACGTTCTACGGGCTCGGCGAAATCAGGCATGGGTTTTAATCCGTGACGGAGTGAGGCGGGGTAGAGATTCCGAATTCACTCGTGATGTAGGCTTCAAAAAATTTCTCAAAGGTAGCGGCTTAAAACAATCCAGGAATCTTCAGTCCGGCCATTCCTGGAATCGAACCGGTCAGATTCTTCATCTGGCTGGTCAGCTCTTCATCAATGCGGCGGCTGGCTTCGTTCACGGCCGAGCGCACCAGATCCTGCAGCAGTTCCTGATCCTTGCCTGCAAAAATTTCGGAATCGATGTGAACGTCGGTGAGTTGTTTCTGTCCATTCATTTTGACGGTGACCATGCCGCCACCCGCCGAAGCTTCCACGTGCACGGTTTCGACCTGCTTTTGCAAGCCCTCCTGCATTTGGCGAAACTGCGTGAGAATCTGCTGTAGCGCTTTCACTTCCATGGTCTACTCCTCGCCCCGGCGTTTTACGTCGGAAATCTGACCGCCGAATCGTTCCATCATCGCGCGCACGATCGGATCCTGCTCGAACTTTGCGCGCAACTCACGTGTGCCGCTCGAACCGTTTGATCCTCCTGAACCGCTCGAACTGCTCGAAGGAGTTCCGGTCACCGGCACGTCTTCAAGTTTAACACAGACGCGCACGGGTTGGCCGATTGTGCGACTGGCAATGTTGCGCAAACGTTCCATAGGATCACGTGCCTGCAGCATATCCGCGAATACACGGTTCTCCGTCGGAAAAAATATCCGTACTTCGCCGCCGGCGATTTCCCATCGTGACGCGTGCACGACGAGTTCGCCCAAAAATTTCTCCTGCGCGGCGATCGCGTTCTTGATGGAATTAATTTGTTCCACTAAGAGTTCAGCGCCGACGGCGGCGGCCCGCGCAACCGTATCGGTCGTCATAGTGGGTAGCGGAGCGGGTGTCGCGTCAATTTGTTTCGGCGAAGACTTTGCTTCCTCGCGCCCGGCGGTGAAGGGAATTGGCGTTTCGATGAGCGCGACAGGCGCGGGCTGTATTTTCGCGGGCGCAGCGGCGGTTGCCATTCCTTGGGAAATTGCCGAGCTTTGCCAGGTAGCAGAAACGGAAGTGGCGGGCGACGCGCTCGAGCGAATCGGAGCGGGAGTTTGCGGCAGCGCGCTGGATGTCCGATGCGGCGCTGGTGTCGCAGGCGTGCCACTGTCAAGGTTGGCAAGCAGTTCTTCGAGCGGCGCGAGGCGTGCCGCATTCACCATGCGTAGCAAGCCCATCTCCAGATGCAATCGCGGGTCGGGCTTCTTGCGGACATCGTCTTCCGTATGCAGCAGGATTTGAAAAAAACGTGTCAGGTCTTCCTCGCTAAAAAATTCGGCTGCTTCCTTCAATCGCGGGCGCTCATCGACCGGAGCGGCGATCAATTCCGAATTGGCGCCGCAAACTCGCGCGACAAGCAGATTGCGAAAGTGGCCAATCGCTTCGCGGCAAAAATGCTGGAGATTTTGTCCTTCGGCCAGCAGCCGGTGGACGAGCGAGAGGACTCGTTCGGCGGATTGCTCTTCGATTGCGTGAGTCAGTTCATCCAGAATTTCTCCGGGCACCACGCCGAGCAATTCGCGAACCTGCGCATCGGTGATCGTCGTGCCGCAATAGGCGCGCGCCTGCTCAAGAAGTGAAAGCCCGTCGCGCACGCTGCCTTCCGCGGCGCGAGCCATCACGGCAATGGCGCCTGGCTCCGCGGTCAATCCTTCCTTTGCGCAAATATCATTCAGCGCATCGGAAATTTCCGCGAACGAAAGTGCGCGGAAGTGAAAATGTTGCGACCGCGACCGGATCGTGTCGACCAGATCTTCCGGCTGAGTCGTAGCCATGATGAAAATAACTTTGTCGGGGGGCTCTTCGAGAGTTTTTAAAAGCGCGTTCGAAGCTTCGCCGGTCAGCGCGTGGGCTTCGTCAAGGATTACGACTTTGTAGCGGCCGCCGGCTGGCGCGTAGCGCACCATTTCGCGCAATTCGCGAATCTGGTCAATGCCGCGATTGGAAGCCGCATCAATTTCAATCACGTCGAGGGAATTTCCCTGGCCAATTTCACGGCAGGAGTCGCATTCGTTGCAGGGTTCCGCGGCTGGACCCTTCGCGCAATTCAGAGCCTTGGCCAGGATGCGCGCCGTAGTGGTTTTGCCCACGCCGCGCGCGCCAGAAAAAATGTACGCATGCGCGACGCGCCCGGATTGGATTGCATTGGAAAGCGTGCGCGTGACGTGCTGCTGCCCAACCACGTCGGCAAACGTTTGGGGCCGCCATTTTCGCGCGATAACCTGGTAGCTCATTCCGTATGCACCCAGCCGTAATAAAAATTCATCCCGCTTTGTTGCTCGCTATTGTAGCTCGCCTCTTTAGAGGCGAGGGTTTAGATGTTCCGTCGTCTAAACCCCCGCCTCTAAAGAGGCGGGCTACAGCAGTTGGATCGCCGAAGAATAATTCCGATACATTTAGATGAGAGGAACTTCGGGTACTCTGTGGCACTCGAAGTGATCCCGGTACCGTTGCTCCCTTCCGGGCCTGGCGGGGTTCGCGGGACTTCGTCGCACAGAGCCCGAAGTTCCACGCATCGGCAGTCGCTCCAATAGGAAGCGGCTGCAAAGGCAGTCTAGCACAGCCATGCGCATGAAAAAAAGAAAACACCTTGCGAAAAAATATTCAGCCGAAGAAAAAATGAAAATAATTCCAATCGTTTTCCCGCGGCCATGCGTTTCACAGCGCCGGATAAGCGATTTGGATAAACGTGTCGCTGTTGAACAAGCCCTTGCCCCAGACGGGATCGAGATCAGCCAGAGGCTTTGCGGTAACAGCTTCTTCCACGGTTTTGCCCGAAGACTTTATTTTTTGCAGCCGCCCACGCACGGTTGTCAGCATGTCGCGATATTTCGTGAGGTCGGCTTTGTTTCCGAGCGCCCCGTGTCCCGGAACAATCCTGGTGTTGTTGTCAACCACTGCCAGAATTTTCGTCGCGCCCGCGATCATGCCGCTGACGCTGCCGCCGGTTCCATTATCGATGTAGGGATACATTCCATTGAAAAAAACGTCGCCCGATTGCAGCACGTTGGCATTTTCAAAATGAAGATAAATGTCGGAATCGGTGTGCGCAGGAGGAATGTGGATGAGCGATACCGTTTCGCCGTTCGTCGTAATCTTATGCGTCTCCTTGAAAGTCTGCTCCGACAAGGCATCCGCCGGAGATGGAGGAAACGTTAGATTCAGAACCGCGAGCGTGTGGCTCTCGGACATTCGCTTTTTGGTGTTTTCATGCGCGACGAGTGTTGCGCCGGCAGAGTGCAGCGACGCGTTGTTGTCCGCGTGATCGAAGTGCCAGTGCGTGTCGATTGCTGTTTTCACTGGCGCTTTGCTGATATTGTCCAGCGCTGTTTTCAGGTGCGCCCATGCGGGCTGAACAAAGGTGTCGCCCATCAGCTTTCCGTCCGCGCCGTTCAACACGACTACGTTGCCGCCCGGGCCGGAGAGAAGTGTGACGTTCTCCGTCAGCTTTTGCACCTCGATGGGATTACCGCCAAATTGCGCGCGCATCGCCGCTACTTGCTCGGCGGGTGATTTCTGCGGAAATCCAGGCGCAGCTGCGCGCACAAGAGCATCAGGATAGAATCGTGCCGCAACCGCCCCGCCAGCCAGTGCGGCCGAGACGCGCATCAGCTCGCGGCGTGTCATGAATTGTTTTTTGGGATTGCTTTGCATACCAAATCCTCCAGAAGCACAATTTAGGAACTGGCCTGAAACACGGCAGGATTATACTCCCATGAAACGGGGCCGGATTGAGTTGAACAAAACGCCTGGCTTAACTGGGGGGATTTAAATTCGTGGTGAGTTAAACAAGTGAAAGCTTTGCGGGTTTGAAGCGGACGAATTCAAACCCGCCAGCCTGATCTGGAATCCACATCAAACACTACGCTCCCGAAGTTGCCGATTTTTTCTCGGCGCGCTTCAGGAAGCGGTACAAGCTCGTTCGGCCAATGCCCAGCATTTGCGCGGCGCGAACGCGGTTGCCTTCGCAGGCATCCATCACTCGCCGAATGTGCTGGCGGCGAACCTCTTCCAAAGGTACCGGCCTCCAGGCATCTCCATTGCGGCCGATGCTGGGTTTCTGCAGGTTCTCCGGCAAATCGTCCACATCGACGAATTCATTGACGGAGGTTAAACACGCGCAAGAAATAACGTTTTCGAGTTCCCGGACGTTCCCGGGCCACGCGTGTTGGTAAAGGACTGTTTGGGCCCGCCGTGTAAGCCCCCTGATTTGTTTGGAGTAAGCTTCATTATATTTTTTAAGAAAGAACTGGATGAGCAAGGGAATGTCGTCCAGGCGTTCGGCCAGATTGGGAACGCGGATTTGTATGGTGCTGAGCCGGTAAAATAAATCTTCGCGGAAGCGCCCGGCCAAAACCTCGGCGCGCAAATCGCGATTCGTCGCCGCTACGAGCCGTACATCCACGTGACGCACTTCCGGAGAACCGACGCGCTGGATTTCGCGGTTTTGAATCACGCGCAACAACTTGGCTTGCATGGCGAGCGATGTTTCCCCCACTTCGTCCAGGAAAACCGTTCCGCCATTTGCGTATTCAAACAGTCCGGGGCGAGTGTCCGTGGCGCCCGTGAATGAGCCGCGCACGTGCCCGAACAGTTGGCTTTCGAGAAGCGTGTCGACCATCGCGGAGCAATTGCAGACGGCAAATCGCTGCTGCGATACCGGACTCATCTGGTGAATCGATTTGGCAATCAGTTCCTTGCCGGTTCCTGTGGGGCCAATCAGCAGAATGTTGGTGTAATGCCGCGCGACTTTGCGAACCATTTCAAATACTTCCACCATGGCCGGGCTTCGGCCCACGATTCCGTGGAACTCGAGGTCGCTCAACAGTTGTTGTTCGAGGCTGCGTATTCGTTTCCGTTTGTGGAAAGATTCGGAAAGTTCGTCGAGTGATTTTTTGAGGCGCATGCGGTCAACCGGTTTGGGAACGTAGTCGTAGGCGCCGCGTTTCACTGCGGCGATGGCATTGTCAATGGAGTAGTAGCCCGTCATCAGCATCACGTAAACGCCGGGATCGCGCTGGATGGCCTGTTCAAGAAATTTGAGGCCATCCATCCCCGGCATTTTTATGTCTGACATCACAACGCGCACGCGGCTCTGCTCGATCAGCTCAAGCGCGAAGTGCGGGTCGCTCGTGCCAATAGAATTGAAGCCGAGGCATCGCAGCGATTCCTGCAGCATTTCAACCATGGCCGGTTCATCGTCCAGGACGCAAACGGTCATGGCATCTTCTGAACTGCCTCGAACAAAATTTCCTGCATGAGATGGTGCTGTCAAAGTGTCCATGATGAATCACTGGCACGGCGTGTGCCAAAATCACCGACAAGATGATTGGAAGAATTAAATTATGAAGTGAATTTTAAGCTTGGGGGAAACTCGCAGTAAGTCTTCTGCATACTACTAGTTGTACAGGGCGGGAGAGCAAACGCAGTCGCGGCGTATGAACGGGCACACCACTTCTGGCTCAATCTTACCCCATTGAGTCCGAAGCGCTGTCCCGAATTGGATTGAATCACTGTGCATCTGTGCCAATTTTGAATTAACTCTTTCTTATCGTTCGAATCATTCGACGATCAGTTCGGAACTCCACCGTCCATTTCGCTCAAGTAGGCAAAAAACTCGAATTCCTCACTGGGGTACCGAATGATCCCTCCGGTGTCCGAGTCCATCTGGCAGTAGTTTCCCTGCACCTGGCAAAGATCCAGGAGATTTTCACGCGATGAAATCGTTGCGCAGCGAACTTCTTCCAGTGTGGCCAAACGATCTTCCCTCGTGCGATACAACGCTTCATGTTTCATCGGAGGATCTCCTCTTGTTCCAATGTCGTTTCTGAGACGTTCGTTTCGCATTGTCTCCTTGCCTCCTGTTTATTCGATGCAATTCCGCGGGTTAAAGATTCCTTAACTTCCATGCTGCGCGGGTGCATTTGCACCAGATTCATCGGGTAGCGGCCCTCAGAATCCATGAGCAGTACGGTTCTAACTTTGTAAGCAACTGGTACGGAGAGATTTGACGGATCGCTGGAAATCGATCGGACAAAAATCATCGCACCTTCGGGCAGTGCGCGAAACAGGTGGACTTGTTTTTCACCACCCGATCTCCATATTAAGTTCGCTCTTTCAACAAAGAAGCTGTTATCCGCTCCCCAGCCAGAAATTTCAATGCGGTATTCTCCCGGCACGTGGAACGAGTTACTTGTCAACGTATCTTTCATATAGGTATTAAATGCAGCTGAAGTGCCACAGTTACAAAAAAAGATGGTATTGAAAGATAAGGGGTTAAGGCATGTGTTTCGGCTTGAAGCCATGGTGAAATCGAACAATTTGAGACATGCGTGCAAGTTTGGAACAGAAGGGAATTGGTTTCACTAATGTTTACTAGTGCTGGCTCCTAGAGCGATTGGCTGCTGTGGACACCTGCGTAGAGGCTGTGCAGTGCAAAGAAGAAGACCGTCTGGAAAATACGATTGTAAAGAGACCACGCGACCAAAAGACCTAGCATGGCGAAATTCTTGGACTGATTCACCCAGCCGAGATAGCGATGCGCCAAGCCGTCAGGCATCAAGACCATTATTCCTGCGCTCCCATCCAGTGGAGGAACTGGCAGCAAGTTGAATGTCCCCAGCAGCATATTAAGTATGAAAAGTATGCTGAGCGCGGAAGTAATGAAATTCGGTTCCGAACTATTTGCGGGCAGCACCAGCCCTCCGAAACCCTGAATAAATTTGGGCGGCGCAAAGTATCCGGCCATCAGGCCGATGCGTATCGCAACTCCAGCCAAGATCATTAAAGAAAAATTGGCGGCTGGACCCGCAAGAGCCATCCACGCGGAGCGCCGGGGATATTGCTGCTGCCAGGCCGGATCGAACGGCGCGTTAGCCCATCCGATCATCCATCCTCCCAGCACGTAGGAAAGAATCGGAACGATGACCATACCGAACAGCGAGCGGCGAATGTGCGGAAGGGGATTGAGCGTCACCTGTCCGCCCTCAGCCGCAGTCATGTCCCCGCCAAGTTTGGCGGCCAGCGAGTGCGCGGCTTCGTGGCACGTCGTCGAAAAAAGAAAAACGATGTACCAAATCGCGCCGAGGGCTAGGTCATGAATATTCATTTTTTTGGCAATTTAAGAAAGTGGCTCCGGGTCTGGACACCAAACGGGACAGCTAGCTTTAGGGAGCGGTGTTCACGGGCCAAATTCGACCAAACAAAAGACTTGCTACTTTCTTGAAGCCAAACTTACGAGTAATTCCAAAATATGGCTTGGGGACTTGGACTCGAACCAAGATTAACGGCTTCAAAGGCCGCTGTGCTACCGATTGCACCATCCCCAACCCGTTCAATTGGACTGTGATGCCTTTTTGCGGTCCAGTCGCTCTTGCAATGCGCCGTGCAGAGTTTCGATTGAGCCGACATTGTAACGTATGAATATGCTAGTTGTCTCGCCCCTGGAACTCTGGTGCTGTCCTAATTTGAAAATCGCTTGAATTTAGGAGGGCCGAGTTTCAACTCGGCCATTTGAGTTGCATATTCTCGCGGGCTTCAGCCCCTGAAGCCTCAGGGGTTAAAACCCCTTTCAAACCAAGCTCATCGTCGGGACTGAAGTCCCGACCTCCTAAAGAATCGTGCCAGCCAAATTCATTTCAATTTAGGACAGCACCGGAACTGTCATACTGTGCGGCAAAGCATCATAGTTTCTTTAGAAGACTCTGTCTTAACCACATCAGGACAGTCTGGGCCTCTTTTCATGAGTTCAATTTGCAGGATCGTACGCAGCGATTGACCCAAAGTAGGCTACGAAAATGCGATGAGTGGCAGGGTCCACGACCAGTGAATGCCCGACCAGATGCGTCCTGGCATTTTCGACCACATGATATTGATCTGCTGAATCCTGCTGGATGACGGTCATGGTGCCAATGCTGTTCGCCGTATAAACACGGTGCAGGATAGGATCATAGCCTGCGCCGTCGCAACCTGCTTCAATCGGTAGCGCAGCGACGATTGAGCCTGTTTGGCTGTCCAGCACCATCAACTTTTTGTTTCCCGTGGCACTGAACAAGCGGTGATTGGTTGCATCCAGAGCCAACCCGGTAGGTCCTTCGCCGGGGTCGAGTTTATAGCGTTTAATCACCGCCTGTTTCAGCGGGTCAATCACCACCAGTTCGCTCGTGTCCTCAAGGTTCTGATAGATCAGTCCAGTTTCCGGATCCGCTTGGGGATATTCGGGCTCTCCGCCCAAGGGGATTGTTGCTGTTACTTTTAGGGCCACAGGGTCAATCAGCATGCCCGTCTTTCCCGCATGATTTGCGAGGTAAACCAGGCCAGGTTGCGCATCGTAAATGATGGCGTCCGCGCCGTCCCCAGCGGGAATCTTTTGTAGGAGATGATTGGAATTCAGATCGAAAACGCCGACCACGTTGTCGCCGCTCGAGGATGCAAAGCCCAGATGGCGGTCAGGAACGATTGCGATTCCATGCACCCGGGTAAGGCCATCAATCGTTGCCACTGTCGTGTTTGTTGTCGTGTCGACCACGCCGACCGTCCCCTGGCTGGCGTATCCAGCGTAAAGCCGCGTGCCATTGATGGTCATGTAATCAATGAATGGCCGCCCCAGATGAAACGGCACTGGAATGGAAATCGTCCCGGCAGGCTTCACTGTTTTGCCCGCGGGACGGGAAGCAACGTAGAGATTCAGGCCAATGATGGCAACAACCAGGAATACAACCAGTCCAACAATAGCCTTCACGAGGAATACAGCCAGTTTTTTCATATTGCGCTCCTGATCTTTCTCCTGGTCGTTGGCGTTTTTCAAAGTCATTTGGGTCCCGGAGCCTGGGTGCGAGTTCCAAACCGTTGCAATCCAGTACGCACGGACGCACAGTTTTGTTTCAAATTTAATGCATGAGACAAACTTTTCAGATTTAAGTTTTCAATAACTCGGAAGGAGGGAATCCGCCGCTAATTATTTCTCGGATTCGATGGACACCAGATGGATTGACCTGTTCTTTTCGTCTACTACTCCCGTCAACTTCACTCTTTTTCCTTCGTAAGGAAGTGCAGCACGCGCATCGTCCACATGAAAATTGGATCGAGTGGCGTCGTCGTACAACGCGAAATGATCGCAATTTGGGACATCGCAATCCCAGGCATGTGGGTCGTATTCCCATTCGATCGTGCCGGTCAGTGTCTGAACCCTTTGTTCCTGCTTTTTATTTTTTTTATAGTTTTGTAAATTCATCGCAGGGTGGGAGAGGGTCTCGTTTGAGGCAGCAAAGTTAGCTGCTGCAAGGGCCGTGGATGAACTGGTGTGGATGGGCGAGAGCGGCGGTTGATCGAAGGGTAGGAAGCCAACCAACCGGAAGCTAAAAAGAAAGATCAAGACAGCAAGGAAAGCCATAACACTTGTCCCCAGTTGCATTCACCAGCGTACGCCCGATAATCGGAATTAGTCAAACGCACCCAGCACTTTCGACTAGTCGACTATTCCTCATAAAAAAATCGAATCCACGAATCAATTCCCTCTAATCTAAAAGTTGGATTAGACCAGAAGGACAGCGTCCGATAAGGTATGGCGCCACATGTCTTGGTCTGGCGGGACCAATACCCAAAATCAGATCCGGTTCAGGAGATCATGAGCGGCATATCTCAGATTCAGCATATTCTTGAGCATATTTATCAAAAGTATAAAAATTTCGACGACGGGGAAGTCGCAACCTACATCCCTGAATTGGCCAAGGCAAATCCGGAGCACTTTGGGATCTGCCTCGCCACGGTGGATGGTCGGGTCATTCACGTGGGCGACTGGGAACAGGAATTTACGATTCAATCGATTTGCAAACCATTCGCTTTTCAAATGGCGCTGGAAAAATTCGGTCGCGATATCACATTAAAACATGTCGGCGTTGAGCCTAGTGGCGAAGCTTTCAATTCCATTGAACTCGATCCGAAAACCAAACGCCCCTATAACGCGATGATCAACGCGGGCGCCATCGCCATCTCGTCGCTTATTAAAAAAGATCCGCCGGAAGGAGGTGTTGAGGAATTTGTTAACAAAATGGGGTTGGCCGCCGGCAGAAAATTGCGAATCGACGATGCGGTTCTAGCCTCGGAAAGCCTTACTGGAAATCGAAATCGCGCTATTGCCTACCTGATGCTCAATTTTGGAATTATCGACAGCGAGGTTGACAAGACGCTTCAACAGTATTTCTCGCAGTGCTCTCTCCTGGTGAATTCCCAGGACCTGGCACTGATGGCCGCGACACTCGCAAACATGGGCACCAATCCCGTGACGCGCGAGCACGTCTTCGATTTTACGTTCATTAAAGATGTGCTGACCGTCATGTTCACATGCGGATTGTACGACGCTGCGGGAGACTGGGCCTACCGTGTGGGCATGCCTGCCAAGAGCGGGGTGAGTGGTGGCATTCTGGGCGTCGTCAACCGGCAATTGGGTTTCGCCGTGTACTCGCCAAAACTGGATTCGCACGGAAACAGCGCGCGCGGAATTCTGGCGTGCAAGGATCTCGCCAACGAACTAGGACTACATGCATTCGAATTTACGAATGTCGGCTCAAATTTTATGGAATCGATGCTTTAAGGTCGTGTTTTCATTTTGACAGCCGAAGTAATTTGAATACGGGCGGCACAAATCGGGGATTACGTTCCTGCAGAATATTTTTGAGCCAGTCTCCAGGCTGAAGACCCAATCAACAAGGAAGAGGGAGATCGCTAAATGGCAATCACGACGGAAGAACTTGAAGGCGGCATTACAAAAGTGGTCTTAGATGGCAGGTTGGATATTGAAAACGCGCCTGCCGTTGATTCACAGATGAAAACAATAGCCGGCGGCCGGAATTCGGTTCTGGTGGATATGAGCAATGTTTCCTTCCTTGGATCGATGGGCCTTCGTGCACTTGTTGGGCCTGCATTGGCAATTCGAGGGCGGGGAGGCAAGATGGTTCTCTTTGCTCCGAATGAGATGGTGGCCAAAGTTTTGAAGATCAGTGGGATCGAAACGATGATCCCCGTTCATCACGAAATGAACACGGCTTTGGCCGCATTACTGTAAAGAACCATGAAAATTAAAGAAAGTGACGCGATGTATGACGGTACGCGAACCGAATCAACCCGAGGCGTGTCTTTCCTTGCAAAGCAAGCTCTCGGAGATCGCTCAACTTCCCTCATGGATTGGAGAACTCGCCCTGCGGCACGCCATTTCCAAAGACGTGGAGTTCGCCATAAATGTCTGTCTGGAAGAGGCGGTATCGAATGTGATTCGTCACGGTTATGGCGACGGCGAGGAGGGCATGGTGACGGTCCATTTTGCGATGCCAGCGCCAGAATCGTTTGAATTCGTTGTGGAAGATGAAGCGCAACACTTTAATCCTCTTGATGCCCCTACGCCCGACACCAGGGGAACTCCTCGCGTTGGGGGGCAGGGAGTTCACTTTCTTCGGCATTTCACGGAGAAGTTGGAGTACACAATGACGCCTACGGGCAACCGGTTGACGATGATATTTGCAGGTGCGGATTCCGGAACCTAAGGTCCATTCAAAGCAAAAGTTTAGAACAAATCATCGCGCGGTACGTGGCGGGTGCCGGGAGATTAAATTGGGTGTAATGAGATCTTAACGCCCCCGTCCTATTGTTGTAACAAAGCGAGGTTAATCGTCACCTTTCCATGCCAAGTTTATATAAGCGGAATGCAGGGGGAAAAGTCATAGTACGTCTATGACTTTTATCTTATTGATTTAATTGACTGTTATAGGCATCATTCGCTTCTTCTTCCATTGGCAACAGTGCAAGGTGCGTTTCCCCCGCGTATCCCTTGCCGCAATGGTTGTGAATGTATTGTGACGTAGACATTCCGGATTCATTCGAGGAGATTAAGTGTTCGGTCTGATTTCGATGTACGGGTGGGGTGTATCGCCACTTGCGTCCAGTATTGCAACGGGATCCTGTTCAATTTCTTCAAGGAGAAAATCGTGAATTTTCAAAACATTGTTAAAAAAATTGGTTTGCTTGCTGTGGGCGCCATTCTGGGTTTTGCCCCGGTGGCCCATGCGCAGATTTACATCAATGACAGTACACTCTCTAACTTCACCGGACCAATTACCAGCTATGCCACGCTCAGTAATTTTTCTGGCGGTGATGTTTCTACGCCATACACTCCGACAGCAGCCACTGTAGCGAGCGGTTTGCGTATTTACGGCGGGAATCTTACAGGCACCGGCTTATCTGCTAGTAATAATTGGATCGAGGCGACCTTTCTGACTCCGGTATCGACGATCATTGTATTTCCAAGCATGGATCACTTAGGATCGGCATACGATGGTTATCAATATTCAATCGCGGGCAGCACTGACGGTGTGAACTGGACGATGCTGTTTGACCCGCAAACGGTGAATGGCACCGCTGAACCATTTACGCTCGGTACATACACCGGGACTGAGCCATTAATTGTAAACAATGTCAGCACATGTCCATTGGCTTCCACGTATGGAGCGTGCTCTGGCTATATAGGGACCACTGGTAATGGCCCCAATGGATCTGTCGGATATGAAGCGTTTTTTGATTTCGGAACAGCTTACAAATACTATGCATTCGGGTCGAGCACGGCTGCTCAGGGGAATACAGACCAGGAACTCAGCGCCGTGGGCACTGGGCCGGCAGCCATTACACATTCGCTGCTGGGAAATGGGGCTACCAATACATTCGACTTCGGATTCGCAAAATATATCGTGGTCTATCCAGCCGCTTCCAATGTTCCGGCGAATACAACAATGACTCTTTATGCAAACGTACTGAGTCCCGCCGACTGCACTTCTGCCGTTAATATTTCTAGTTTCTCTGGCGACGAACCAAGATGCACGACGTTCAGCAACACTAATCCTGGGAACTTTTCAGTTATCTTCGATGTCGCCTGTTCGCTGAATGGGGCATCCTCTTCATCAAGCCAATGCCCCGCGACGGGCGGTTTTGACCCGCTCGCTAACCCGCCAGTGCCGCATAGCAACTTGGACATCAGCAACATTCTGACCTATTCTTCGACGGATAACCTTACCGGTTACGCTCCTCAAATGCTAACTGCCCATGAGGGCAATGATGACTGGGTGGCATTTGGAGTCGGATTCCAGTCTGATTGCTGCACACGTGGCAGCGGCGGGAGTTCCTACAACTCTCTTGTCGTTTCAGCGGATTTTCCGAGCTCTTCGACTTCACCGTCGGCCTATGCAATACCGCCATTCACGTTCTACGGATTCGATGTACCGGTTCTTAACCCGCCCTTCATTAACTTGGCACTGGCGGGCTCAACCATTCCGTTCAAGTGGCGGCTCCTTTACCCTGTCAATGCGAGCTTGGGTTTCAACGGAGGCCCAGTCACGAATCTTAACTTCCCACCACTCGGGTATTTGGGCTTCGCTGTCACGAACATTTGTTTGAAGTCCAGCAATGCCAGCCTTGACGAGACCCTTCCTGTCGACACGGAAACCAATACAGGGCTGATTAACAAGGGCAGCGGGTACTACCAGTTCAATTGGAAGACTCCCAAATCCCTCGATGATCAGTGCGTGGTCGTAACCGGGAATATGGGTGACAACGTGCCCCACAATGTCAAATTCCTGTTATTCTAAACAGGATTTGTAGGTAGATAAAAAATTAGTGGGCCGGACGAAATGTCCGGCCCATTTTTTATTGTGGGAATCGATTTGCTTGCTGACGACCGAAAATTAGTTCTTTCCGGCGATTGCTTGCGAGGATTCCGCGTACATGGATTTTAAATCGCCACGATCGAGGATTTTTTCTGCGCCGGGTTCCTTGCGAATTTCATCCCAAATCTGAACTGCGTCGCGAAAGTGGCCTGCAGCCTCCGTCTGATTTCCGCCCGAGCGCGTGGCCACGCCCAGAACGTAATGCTCTCTCGCGAGCTGCATGCGCAAGGATTGCGCATCACTTTGGCCGAGCGCTTTTTGCGCTTCTCGATTGGCGTCCGAATAATTCTTGTCATGCAGCAACGCCAGCGCGGCGTCAATGGAAGATTCCAGTGCCGCGTACTTGAAATCGACCGCGCTCGCTTGTCCTGCCAAACTTCGAAATGAAGTCAGCGCCTTGCGGGAATCGCCTTCCAGTAATTGGGTTTTTGCCAGGCCAATCTGTGCGGTGATCGTATCTTCGGGAGACTTGGCGCTCTTGGCTGCTTCCCATGCATGTTGATAAGAGGCGGCGGCAGCCTTGGAATCGCCGCGGTAATACGCATCGTCGCCTTGTGAAATTAAAATTTCGGCCAGCGTAACGTCGCTTTTCAGTTCCTTGGCCAGGTCCGTTCCTTCTTTGATGATCGGCTGAGCTTCCGCGCTGCGCCCGGCCTGGATAAGCGCGTTGGCATAGCCGCTCAACGCTTGATCCATCCATAGGCTTCTGTCTTTCAAGTCGCGCAATGTTTTGACTGCGTCCGCCGTGGAATTGACGGCTGCTCCGAGTCGCCCCTGATAGCCAAATAGAAGGCCGAGATTGGAAGAATCAATGGCGGCCGCACGGTTATCACCCGCCTTGCGTTCCAGATCCAGCGCCTTCAGATGGTTCTCTATGGCCTTGTCGTATTGCCCCATCTTGGCGAGAGTCTCGCCAACATTGGAAAGTGCTTCCGCGATTTCATCCGGAATATTCAGTTTTTGGCGCAGCTCAAGAGCCTGCTGGAAATAAATCAGAGCGTCCTGATATTCGCCTTTTGCAAAATCCACATTGCCGATGTCGTTCAGGCAGTAAGCCTGGTCGCGCTCGTCTCCGCTGTCGCGCTCAATTTGCAATGCTTCCTTGAATTGCTGCAAAGCCTGTTCGTGCTTGCCGCGATCTTCATACATCTGGCCCAGGTCGATCAGCGTGTCTCCCACTTCTTTTTTCACGCCGATCTCGCGCTGCAAGCTGAGCGCTTTGGTCAGGTTGGCCAGCGCCTCATCCGATTTGCCCATGCGCGCCTGCACCTGCGCGATTTCGCTCAGATTGGCGGCGACGCCGCGCTTCTTGCCGATGCGCATATTAATGTCCATCGACTGCTTGTAGTTGTTCAGAGCGTCATCGGATCTTCCAAGCAATTTGTACGAAATGCCCGTAGCCTGCAGAATCATGGCCTGCTGCTCAGGATTTTGAAGCTGAACGGCAATGCTCAGAGCGCGCCCCAAAGAATCAAGTCCGGCTTGTGGATCTCCGCGTTTGCTTTCCACGCGGCCCGTAGCCAGCAGGGCATCCAGATTTTTGGGATCTGCCTTCAACACGTTGCCGTAATGCATGAGAGCTTTTTCAAAATTGCCGTCATCCTCATACAGGCTGCCGAGGGCGAATTCGACGTCCGCGTTGTTGGGAAAAGTCTTGGCAAGATTTTCGTATGCTTCAATGCCTTTTTTAGTGTCCTTCATCACGCGCGCGCGATTGCCTTCGATCTGGTATCTCTCGGCGAGCGGAAGCTGTTGGCTGAGGTCAACGGCCTGACGCGAGTATTTATCCGCATCGTCGTCGTATCCAAGCGCGGAATCGGTTTCCGCCAGACGAGAGTAAGCAAGCGCGAATTGCGGATCTTCCTGAATCGCGGACTGAAACATTTTTACGGCTTCCAGGTTCTTGCCGTCACGAAGCTGCTGCACGCCTTGGTCGTAATCGCGGAGCGCCGGAACGGATTTGGATGTCGGTTGGAAAGAGCTGGCCTTCAGTTCTTTCAATACGTCCGAAGACACCGCCAGATTTTTGCGGATGAGTTCCGCAAGGCCGTCCACCGTGCCCGGGATTTCTTTTTCGCTCGCGGCGTTGATCGTCAAAGACGCAGTTCGATTGTGCTTCACGTCCGTCAGCGTGGCATCGATGCGAATCTGGTCGCCGAATTTTGCGTATTGCCCGGAAACCACTGTGTCAGCATTGCTGAATTCAGCGATGCGGCCCACCATGCCGGAATCGATAGCCGTGCCCGGACTGACTCGCAAGTCCGTGAGCACTTGATGCAAACGATCGGGAGAGATCGTGCGCAGTCCCGCAGATTGCCCGACGTCCGTGCTGACCATGTCCGCAAGACTCGGCCCAAGCCAATCGAGCGATGCTTCGCCGGACCCGTTTCGAAAAGGCAGAATGGCGAGAGAAGCTTGTTCTACCGGCGTGCCGCTTTGGGGGGAAGATCCAGAAAATATTTTTCCTCGGAAAACAAACCCCGCAACCGCAAGCAAAAATATTCCGACGCCCGTCCCGATCCAGATTTGGTTGTGAACCCAGAACGGAACTTTTGCCTGTGGAGGAGTCGGCGCAATGGTGGGGAACGACGGCGCGAGGGTTCTCGCCATCGTTCGCCCCGATGTGGGCCCTTCGTGCCCGAGATCTTCCAGGATTTCCCTGGCGCTGGAATACCGATGCTCGCGATCGATTGCCAGACAATTCATCACCACGTCGCTGATGCTCTGCGGGATAGCAGGATCAACCTCGGTAGGAGACAAGGGCCGCTCCAGCGTGCGCTTCAGGAGCGTGGCGATCGCTGAGTCCGCTTTGTAAGGGGAAACACCAGTGAGCAATTCATAAAAAATTATGCCAACGGCAAAAAGATCCGACCGCGCGTCGATCTTTGATCCCTTAGCCTGCTCGGGCGACATGTATTCGGGAGTGCCCATCAGGGCGCCCGTCTGCGTCATGCCCGGCGTTTCCAGCGAATGCGCGATGCCGAAGTCCATCACGTAAACGCGATTTTTCGCGTCCAGCATGATGTTTTGCGGCTTTAGATCACGGTGAACCACGCCAGCGGAATGCGCGGATTCCAGCGCTCGGCAAATCTGCGCAATAATCTCGACCGCTTCTTCGGGTGAAACTTTTCCTTTTTCGTGCAGAAGGGCGCGAAGGTCGCGGCCCTCCACATATTCCATCGTGATGAATTTAATTCCGTTGGCTTGCCCCAGATCAAAAATGCGGATGACGTTCCGGTGAGTGACATCGCGGGCCAAAATCAGCTCTTGTTTGAATCGCCGCAGAATTTCCGGGTTGCTGGCCAGGTCAGGACGAATCAGTTTGAGCGCCACCATGCGCTCCAATTCTTTATCGTGCGCTTTGTAAACCGCACCCATTCCGCCTTGGCCCAGCAGAGAAATGATTTCGTAACGATCGGCCAAAATCGTTCCCACAAGTTCGCCGCCTTGGCCGGCTGCGGCACCCGCTGGTGGAGTGACCACCATGGACCAAGCTGCGGAGGTTCCTGGCGGAGTCGTTTCAGCATCCAGCATGCCGCCGGATATTGTTTCGTAGCGAGTTTGGCCGTCAAACGAGAAGGGGGTATTGCACTTTACACATCGGGCTACGGTGGGCGGGTTTTCCGCCTTGCATTGAATGCATTGCATAGACAGGGAATCAACAACTCCAAATCACTCCTAATTATGGGATTTCGTTGAGGAAATACAAGCAGCATTTGCAGTTAGGGGTTCAAATTGATGGTGTAGGCTTGCCCGACAGGTTCCAACTGGAGTGCTCGACTATCCAGAAATGGAGAGACGATCCGCGCTTCAAAATATTTTCTGGATTTTTTTCGTCTGCTGAGCAAACCCTGCGCAAGCGGCAATTCAACCCCGCGCAGGGTTCGCACGTATTTTTCTTAACTTAGAAGCTGAAACGCGCAGCGAGTTGAATGATGCGCGGGTCGGACGTGTTGGTGATTTGCCCGAACGTTGGATCTGTAATGGTCGTATCGGGATTCAGGAATTCAGCCTGGTTGAATACGTTGAAAATGTCCGCCTGGAATTGCAGCTTCATCCGTTCTGTAATTGCTATGGACTTGGCCACGGTTAGATCAAAATTGAAGCGGCCCGGGCCGCGCAGAAAGTTGCGCGGCAGTGAACCGTAAGTTGCCAGCGCCGGATTGGCTACGACCTGAGAATCGGCAGGAAACAAGCCGGGACCGGGAGTGCAAGGCGGCGGATTTAGGGGATCGAAGCAACGAGCATTGCTAAAGCTAGTTGGGTTGAACCACAAATTTCCATTCGCTCGGGGGTTCTTCGTATTCGTTGGACCCACAACATTGGCATGGACGACCTGAGGATCGCCTGCGCCCGACGGTCCTTCCGTACCGGCTAAATTTCTGTCAGGGAGGTCCGCGAAGATGTCCAGGGGGAAGCCGGATCTCCAACTGATAATGGGAAACAAACTCCAGCCTTCCGTCAGGCGCTTCGGGCCCCCGCGCCACATGTGGCCGAATGGCAAATCCCAGTTGCCGCTGAACGTAAATCGATGGCGAAGGTCCATGTCACTCGACGCTCGAAACAATCCCGGATCATAGGATGGGACATTCCTGTTCCGCTGGTTGAAGCCCGAGGCGTTGTCGATTCCGTGGCTGTAGGTATAGCCCAACGTAAAATAAACTCCGCCAAATCTGTCCGACTTGTGAAGCTGTTCCTGAAGATTTACATCGAGCCCGTTATAGGTGGCGTTTGCCACATTTTTAAATTCGGAAATTCCGGCAAAGCTGCATCCAGAAAGATTGATATTTCCGCCCGTCTCATCGGCACATGTCGAATCGCCCGCGCCCTTGTTTAATACTCTATTCGTCGTTCCCAATATGAATGGGTTGACATCCTGAAGGGAAGTCAGTCCGTGCGAAGAACTTCCAAGATAGCCCAATTCAAGGGACAAATTCGACGTCAGTTGCCGCTGCAAACTGAGATTGTATTGATAGGTATAAGGAGTCCGGAGATGTGGATCGACGAAGAACAAACTGCCCGCACCGAATGGCAGATAAGGGCTGAAGTCCAGGGTCGACGGAGGCGGTGTGGACGGAAAAGTATTCGGTATGCCAATCGATCCGAAGGGATCTGAAAAATTGGTAACGATGCTGGATTGGCCCGGAGGCAAACTATTAAATCCGAAGAATGCCCCGGAAAAAAATGGAGCCTGGCCATTAAATTGAAAATTGTCTTCGGCCTTCAGGATGTCATAAAAAACCCCAATACCGCCGCGAAGACTTGTTTTTCCGTCCCCGCGCGGGTCCCACGCAAATCCGAATCGCGGCGCCCAATTGTTCTTCACAGGAAAATTCACGCCGCGCGGCGCGCCTTGATCTCCGGGAAAAACAAGACCAGGGGGCGCATTCGTGAAAATGGAGGATTGCAGGCCCGGGATAATCGAAAAAGTGCGGCCTTCGGTGTCGTATTTCGGGCTGTTGTACTCGTAGCGCAAGCCCAAAGTCAAAGTAAGGCGCCTGGCCACGCGCCACTCATCTTGTGCGAAGCCGTAAAATGATTTGGTGCGAATGTTGGAAGGCGCGGCAGGACCTTGCTGATAGTTGTTGGGCAGGCCGAGAAGGAAATCGGCAAATGAATTTCCTGTCCCCGTTCCGCCTGCTCCGATGAACGTAAATACGCCATTCACAATGAAATCGTAAACTTCATTGTTCTGGTAGGAAGAAATTCCACCGCCGAACTTCAAATTATGTCGGCCATGAATCCAACTGAAAGTATCTGTGGCGCCAAATGTATTGTTTACCAGCGTCGTCGGGCCCTGGTAGCTGAAGCCCGTTTCGAGCCCTGTATCAAACTGCAGTAGCGGCGGTCCAGATGGGTTGTCCGGAGTAATGGCAATTCCAAGTTGGCTGGCTGTTGGCAGTTGTGTAGAGGGCACTCCCTGCGTTGTGTGCTGGCGCTGCGTGAAAAAGCGCAGTTCGTTCAGCATACCGGAATTAATTGTTCGGCTGTACGCCAGGTTTACTAAATAAGAATTATAATTTTCATTTACTCCATAACCCGCAACATTCGCGAACGCCACTGGACTTGCAGGCGTTATAAAAGGATCGAGCACCGGATTCCGGAAGCCGCCGATGGTTGCAGTCAGCTTGTCCTTTTCCGTGATCTGGAAATCGAACTTCATGGTCAATTCGTTGCGATTATCTATGTGCGAACCGACTGGCGTTACGAGGCCGTCCGCATTTGTTGTCGAAGGTATTAGTCCCGCAGCTATATATTTCATTGAAGCTGGATTGAATTTCGTCGGGTCCAGTATTCCCTGGGCAGCCATCTGCGAATTCGATTGGAAGAAAGATTGAGCTGTCGATCCGCACGGTGTGACGCCGCCGGGGAGAAATCCAGTCAGAAAGCACACAACATTAGGATCTGGTGTGCCATTTGGCCCAGACTTCGAAAAGTCGCCCCCCAATTCCGCCTTCGTGAATACGCGCGTTTGCGAGGGAATGGTAGTTTCCTGCTCTGAAAGTCTTTGACCCTGGTAACTTACGAAGAAAAAGAAACGGTCTTTCCCGTTGACCAAATGAGGAACGGAAAGAGGCCCACCCAAAGTACCGCCGAACTGGTTGCGCTTCAGAATATTCCGGGGGATTCCTTGCTCATTATTGAAAAATGTGTTGGCGTTGAATGCATCGTTGCGCAGGTAATCGTAAACAGTCCCATGATATACGTTCGTCCCAGACTTGGTCACCACGCTGACGATCCCGCCACTATTGCGCCCATATTCCGCGGAATAATTGCTTTCAAGAATACGGAATTCGGCGATGGCGTCCGGATTCGGATTAAACACAACACCGTTGTTGAGTAGATTGTTATTCTCAGCTCCGTCCAGCAAAAACGTGACGCTGTCGGTGCGGCCGCCAGCGATGCTGAAGGCACCCTGGCTCTGATTATCGGGATTGGTTTCGGTCACGCCAGGTTGAAGCAATGCAAGTTGCAAAACGTCGCGCCCATTTAATGGAGCTTCCTGAATCGCTGCGCCAATGATGGTGCCGCCGATCGTCTGGTTGACGGTTTCAATGGCCACCGGCTGTTCGGTCACGATCACGGATTCGGTTACCACGCCGACCTTAAGTTGCGCATCGACACGCCGCGTCTGGTTGATCTCCAATCCCTGATGCTCAAAAACCTGTTTCTCGAACCCTGCCACTTCGATGGTCACGCTGTAAGAACCGATAGGCAGAGCGAGGACTTGATAGAAACCCTCCGCGTTCGTAACGGTGCGATCGGATTTCATCGTGCCTTCATTCGTCACAGTTACGTTTGCACCGGCAACCACTCCCTTTGCCTGGTCCGTGATGTTGCCGATGATGCGTCCACCTGAATCCTGCGCTCTTGCCGTCGACAGGCACATGGCAACCAGAAGCACAAAATTGAAAATGTAGCGGATCGACTGGGTAAGCCTCTCCATTTGGACCTCCTCTAAAACAGCTTTTTTTCTCGTGATTCGCAGGGCACAATCACAAGGAATCCGGATACTATTCTTACCAGGTGGGAAAATACGAATGATCGACAGGGATCAACCATTCCCTATTCAAATTCATCAACCCAAACTCACTACTTTGCTTTGAATCGCCAAATTCTAATCGGAACCTGAGTCATTCAGCAATGAAGATATTATTCCGTCAGGTTGCCGCGGATTGCCCCGCCGCCAGATAACGAACCAGCAGCAACGTAATATCATCCGCCTGGCTGGCCCCGCGCGCGAAAGAGTTGACAGAATCCACAACTTTCTTTTGAACTTGTTCGAGTGGAACGTCCTGCATGCCCGCAAGCGTTTCACAAAGCCGCGGAACTCCGTACATTTGTTCGGCAGGATCCGTCGCCTCTGTTACGCCGTCGCTGAACAATACCAAAGTGTCGCCGGGCTCGAGCTTGGCATGGTCCGTCTTATACGTTGCTTCGGGAACCAGGCCGACAGGGAACGAACCCGCTTCAAACAACTCATTGACTTGAGCGCCACGCATCACAATCGGCGATGGATGACCGGCATTCAGATATTCAAGATTTCCCGCGCGGTCAACGATTCCGAAAAATACCGTCGCATAGCGGCCGACTTCCGCATGCTCGCACAGAAACTTGTTCATATGCTGAAACAGGAGCACAGGATCAGCGCCAATCCCCACACCTGTTAAGGAGCCTTGCAGCATGGTTGTAACAAGGGCCGCGCCAAGTCCTTTTCCGGCGACGTCGGCAACGACAAACGCGGTGCGTTCTTCGCCCATCGGAAACACATCGAAGTAATCTCCACCGACGGCGTGGCAAGGATAATTCACGCCGGAAATGGCCAGTTGCGGAAAATCGCGGAATCCTCTTGGCAGGAGAGCCTGCTGAATGTTCCTGGCAATATCCAGCTCCTGCTCCATGCGCTGGCGTTCGCGCTCATGTTCGACGAGCCGGGCGTTGTCCAAAATGCTGGCGGCTTGCACGGCGAGAACATCCAGAATCTCGCGATCAATTTTTGAAAATGCCGTAGGACGCCGGGAATCCAGATACAGCATGCCCAGGAAATCATTTCGCCGCACGGGTGTAACTGCATCCGATGGAGTCTCGCGATGCATGGCATAAAGCGGAATGACGACGATGGCGCGGAGGTGCTGGGCCACGATGCTCATCGCCGCTTGCAATTCGGTGTCCGCTTGAGCGAGGTCTTCGGTAATCACGCTGGATTGCAGTTCGTACGCCTGGCGAAGCGCAGTCTGACTAGGCGCGAGGTTTTCTGATGACAATTGCAATCCGCCGCTTTGACGTGCCAGCCGGATTCGAAACGCGGCCGGCGAATCGGCTTCGATCAACAGGCCGCGGTCGGCGTTCGTGACGGAAATTGCATGGTCGAGCATCGTGCCCAGAACGGAGTCCAGGGGAAGCTCGGAATGCAGAAGGGAGGTCGCGGCAAGAAGCAAATTCAGTTTGCTAAGGCCGCCGGAAACCGTTTCTTCCGTGGAAACACCGTCGATGCGGCTGAGAATGGTTTGGATGGAAGTGTCCGCCGTCGGAACGCGGAAAATAATTTCGTACGAATCATCCAGGCCGAACGTGATCGCGTCTCTATTTTCCAATACGCATTGTTCGACTTTATTTTTATTTACGAATAAACCGCGGCGATGCCCGCGATTTTCCAGGCGATACTTTCCATTGACGAAATCAATCGAGGCGCACTGGCGGGAGATCCGCGCATCAACCAGTTGGAGATTATTTCCTTCGGCGCCGCGGCCAATAAAAAATGGGAAGGAGTTCATCGGCACATTGCGCGTGGATTTGTCCGGAAAAATAAGCTCGAGGACGGCCCCGTCGTCTGCTGGCGAGTTATTCATTTGCATACCCTTGCCCGATTACGCAGGACGGATTTTTTTTCAAGCGCAAGGTTATCGCAAATTTGTAGGAGGTTGGAATTTGGCGTGCCCAAATCATGCGTTCAATCCAAGAGTGCGCGTGGCCCAAATCACCAAGAACAGTGGGCACAAGCTGCCGCTCATCGTAGATCTGAATCGTGCTATTCGTTGTCGTTAAGTGATTCAAAGGCGGGGGTATTGTAACCCAATTGCGCCACGGTTTACTTCATTAATGCGATAGCACTCTGCAAATCAGGGAGGAGGGGCAGGAGTGTGCTGACGCCGCTCACCGTGAGGACTTTCTCGACTTCCTGACTTGCTCCATACATGACAATTTTACCGCCGCGGCCCTTAACCGCGCGCACCGCGTTTACAATCGTTCGAAGGCCCATCGATCCGAGAAAAGTAATTTTCTGCGCATCAATCACCACAAATTTTTTGCTGCCGGCAATCACATTCATTTTCAAATCAACGTCCGCAGCGCCGGTTATATCCATTCGGCCATCGAGGATCACTTTCGTGATCTGACCTTCGAGTTCTTCCATAGAAAGTTGCACGCTGGGTTACCTCCCGAACGACTGCCAATTCACATGTGTAATTTGCCTGCGGATGAAGCCGGCATTTGCATTTCGACGTCCTGCAATGATAGCCCTGCCCATGTTACAGCAATGTTACAGTCGAAAGCGTGAACTACGTGCAAGTCGAATTGATTTTCAAGTTTGTAAAATCAGATTGATTATCCGTGATGTTCATCCCTCTCGCAACGATTTTCCAAAATAGCAACCTTTGATATAGAGACGGTCTGGATATTTTTATTCGGAATTTTGGAGTGATTATTTCAAAGGGGAGAAAATCGCAGACGATCTGTCGGGGCGGGCTTTTTCAGACCGCCGATTTTTTCCGTTCCCCGCGGCAAACTCTATGTCGCACCAGGATTTCATGGAAGCACGCTCTCCATTGTCAGAACTACTGGCATATCAAACACCTTTGAGGCATTCCTGAATGCAACGGATTCTTTTCGCCTAGCCTACCGCTCGCTTTTCTTGTGCCCAAAATCGTTCGCGAAGAACTCGTTTGAGGATTTTTCCGGAACCGCTTTTCGGAAGTTCGGTATCGGAAAACTCAATTCGGCGGGGGATTTTGTAGTTCGCTAAGAACTGCTTGCAATGGCTGGTCAGATCGTTCGCGCTCAGAACCATTTCGGGCTTCACCACGATGGTAGCCATCACCAGTTCACCCCACTGGCGGTCAGGAACTCCGAAGACCGCCACTTCACGTACCGCGGAATGTTTGTAGATAACCGCTTCGACTTCGCCGGAATAAACATTTTCGCCACCCGTGACGATCATGTCTTTCAGACGGTCCAGGATGTAGAAATATCCGTTGGAATCTTGATAGCCAATGTCTCCTGTGCGAAACATTCCGTTTCGAAATGCGAGAGTCGTATCTTGTTGATCGTTCCAGTAGCCATGCATCACGTTAGCGCCTCGCGCTACCAGTTCACCGTGCTGCCCGACTTCGACTTCCTTTCCCGTTTCGTCCTCGACTCGCAGATCAATACCTGGGCAAGGCCGTCCGCAGGACAGGAGCTTGCTTTCGACGTGATCCTTATCTTCGAGGCCTGTGAGGAACCCGGTCTCGCTGAGTCCGTAGCACTGGAGAAGTTTCACGTTTGGTAGGAGTTTTCTCACACGATGGACAAGTTCTGGCGCCATGGGAGAGCCGCCATATGCCAGGACCTGGAGGCTGCTCAAGTCATACGATTTTCCTTCGGGCATCTGGGTCAGCAGATTGAGCATGGTCGGCACAAGCACCGTGTGAGTCACGCGTTCGCGTTCCACTAATTCACAGAAACCTTGCGGACTGAACTTCGGAATCGTGACTTGTTTCGCACCGAAAGCCGGTGCAGCAAACATGGCCGGAAAATCGGCAATATGAAAAATCGGCGCGGCATGCAGATAGACGCCACCTTCTTTGTATCCCATCCAATAGTTGAAGTGGTCGACGTTCGCCAGAATATTAGCGTGCGTCACCTTGACGCCCTTTGGCCGGCCGGTTGTGCCACTCGTGTAGATGAGGGCCAGAACAGCCTCAGGATCGTAACAAGCGTTGGGATAGGAATCGTTTTGAGCCTGCCAGGGTTCTTGGTCGAGCAGCCGCTGCCACGGGAGCTGCACTGTCGGGCTTGGCAACAAGGAGTGCCGCACCATGCCGTGCGGACTTGCATCTGTGAGCACGTGGTCTATTTCTGCTGTGGAAAGCCTCGTGTTTAAAGGAATCGCGATGACACCCATCAGGCTGCAGGCGTACACGAGCTCGATAAATTCGGGTCCGTTGGGCAGGAGCAACGCGAGCCGGTCGCCCGCGCGAAAACCTTGATTGCTGAGCGCCACTGCGATGCCCTCGACGCGCTCGTGCAGTTCCTGAAACGTTAACCGGATGCCGCCGGGAGAAAGCGCCGTCCGGTCACCGTAAAATCGCCAAGCCCGACCAAGTGAATGAACGTAAATCATGTGGCCCTCACTACGTGTGGCACTTGCGCCCCTCTCACCTCGTGAATTCAACGGGATCGACTACACCGGGGAGCATCAAAATGTAGACGCTCTTTGGTCGCAGGTCTTATGCGCTTGCTTCCGAACTTATTGGTTTCTTTATTGAGTCAGCTTGAGTGCCGTGTTCGAAGTATTTATTCCGCAGCTTAAGAAGTCCCACCAGCACCTCATTTTCTTCTTGAGCGAGCTGATCGACGGAGCGCCCACCCGCTTCGCGAATGACCCCATCAACGACGGCCTGCTTCAGCTCGGGAGTGATGTTCGGAGTTCCCAGCACCTTCATCATTCCCTGTAGTGGATCCATGAGGTGCTCCATAAAGTGTTGGATCCCGCTCGGGCCGCCGCCCAGGTGCCATTGCAGGCTCTGCCCCATTACGCCCCAGCGAAGTCCCGGTCCATAAGCAACGGCCGCATCCGTTTCTTCGACACTCAAAATGCCTTGCTCAATGATGTAAAGCATCTCTCGATAGAGCGCGGCCTGGAACCGGTTCGCGACGTGCCCAGGAAGTTCCTTCAGCAAGTGAATAGGTTTCTTCCCGATTGACGCATAAAATGCCATCGCGCGTTGGATCGCACCGGGCGATGTCTTGGCTCCTCCAACCACTTCGACGAGTGGAATAATGTGGGGAGGATTGAACGGATGCCCGACGACAACGCGCTCGGGATGCTTGCACTTGGATTGCATCACGCTTGGCGTTATTCCTGATGAACTCGAAGCAATGAGCGAATCAACAGGAGTGGCATCATCCATATCCGCGAAAAGTTTCATCTTGAAATCGGGACGCTCGGGCCCGTTCTCTTGAACCAGGTCCGCGTCGGCCAGCGCCTTCTTCATATCGGTCGTGAACGCCAGGCGATCGCGGCTTGCACCGGGTTGGAGGCCTACGCTTGTGAGTAACGGCCA
>DATHNC010000056.1:0-13298 GCA_035486415.1 Saccharimonadales bacterium (SeqCode) | reverse complement strand
TACATGTATTCCACGTACGAGGAAGAGGACGAGTCGCAACCCACCGATCGCCCGAAGATTGCAATTCTGGGCAGCGGGCCGAACCGCATCGGGCAGGGAATTGAATTCGATTATTGCTGTTGCCACGCGTCTTTCGCTCTGCGCGAAGATGGCTATGAAACCATCATGATCAATTGCAATCCGGAGACGGTGTCGACCGATTACGACACTTCGGATCGCCTCTATTTTGAGCCGCTCACTCTGGAAGATGTTCTCTCCGTTGTGGATCGCGAAAAGCCGCAGGGCGTGATCGTGCAATTTGGCGGACAGACTCCACTCAACCTGGCTCTCGAACTGAAGCGCAACGGCGTGCCCATCATCGGCACGGCGCCCGAATCGATCGATCTTGCAGAAGACCGCAGGCGATTCGGAAAACTGCTCGATGAACTGAAAATTCCGCAACCGAAGAATGGCACCGCCCTCGTGCCCGATGAAGCCGTGCGCGTGGCGAGCGAAATTGGTTTTCCTGTGCTCGTTCGCCCCAGCTACGTGCTCGGCGGGCGCGCCATGGTCATCGCCTACGATTTGAATACGGTGCAGGAATATGTGGCGCAGGCGGCGCTCATGGGACCGGCGAAACCTGTGCTGATCGATCAATTTTTGGAAGAGGCGACGGAAGTAGATGTGGATGCACTGGCCGATGGTGACGACGTGATCATCGGCGGCGTGATGGAGCACATCGAAGAGGCGGGCGTGCACTCGGGAGATTCTTCGTGCGTGTTGCCGCCTGTCAGCCTGTCGCCAGCGGTGCTGGCGAAGATCCGCGACTACACCAATCGCCTGGCCAAGGCTTTGCAAGTTGTGGGCCTGATGAATGTGCAGTATGCCATCCAGCGCGACACGGTTTATGTGCTGGAAGTGAATCCGCGCGCTTCGCGCACCGTTCCATTTGTCAGCAAGGCGACGGGTGTGCCGCTGGCGAAAGTCGCTGCAAGATTGATGGCCGGGCGCAAACTGCGCGACATGAATTTGCCGACGGTGATCACCGACGGCGTAGCGGAAATTGCCGTAAAAGATTATTACTCCGTAAAATCTCCCGTATTTCCGTTCAACAAATTCCGCGGAGTGGACACCATTCTGGGTCCCGAGATGCGGTCTACCGGCGAAGTGATGGGCATTGCCAAGAGTTATGGCCAGGCTTTTGCAAAAGCGCAACTCGCTGCGGGGCAGCGTTTGCCGCGCAAAGGCTCCATTTTTTTGAGTGTGAGCGATCATGACAAGCGCCACTGCGGCCCTCTCGCCAAAGAATTGCACGCTCTCGGTTTCCGGCTGATCGCCACGCGTGGGTCGGCAGCAGCACTTGAAGCGGCTGGGGTTCCGGCGGAAGCGGTCTTCAAGGTGAACGAAGGTCGCCCGAATATTGTGGACCTTATCAAGACCGGTAAAGTGGACATGATCATCAACACACCGCTCGGACGCGAATCGTTTTACGATGAAAAGTCGATTCGGCGGGCTGCCATTCGCTACAATATCCCGTGTATCACCACGCTGTCCGCCGCGACTGCCGCCGCTCGCGGGATTCGCGCGCTGGTCGAACAGACGCTGGAAGTTGCTCCGCTGCAATCCTTGCACTCCAAGAAAAGCGCGGCGCCGCAACTACCGTCCGGAAACGATTGACGGCAGGCGATTCGCGTAAATATTAATAGCCGCAAGGAGAGAAATCGATTGGCCAACAAGCCGCTACTGAAGGGAGTATTGCCGGCCCTTACGACGCCGTTTGAATCCGACGGCGCGGTGGCGCTTGGCCGGATGCGCGAAAATGTGCAGGCCTACAACAGGATTGGCTTGTCAGGCTATCTGGCCGTGGGCTCGACCGGTGAATCTGTTTTGCTTGGGCGCGCAGAATTTGAAGGCGTTCTTTCGGCTGTGCGCGAATCGGCTGCACCGGGGCGGATCTTGATTGCCGGCACCGGAGTCGAAACTACCGCTGAAACAATTTCCCGCACCGAATTCGCCGCCAAAGCTGGCTATGATTATGCGCTGGTTGGCCCTCCGACATTTTTCAAGCCGGCGTTAACTTCAGACGTTCTGGTGGCCCATTACACGCGCATTGCGGACGCCGCGGGAATTCCCATTTTGCTGTATTCCGTGCCGCAATACACGGGCGTACCCATCGAAGTGGATGTCGCGGCGCGCATGTCGCAGCATCCGAACGTGGCGGGCATGAAAGATAGTTCGGGAAATGTAGATCGCATCGGCGCAATTCTCGCCGCGGTGCCGGAAACGTTTCGCCTGCTCACCGGATCTTCCACGACTATTTCTTCGTCCATGGTGATGGGAGCGGTGGGCGCAATTTTAGCGCTGGCAGATTTTCTGCCTGAATTGTGCGTGGCACTCGATGAGGCAATCGTTGCGGGAGATGCCCGGAAAGCGCTCGACCTGCAGCGGCGCCTGATTCCTCCCACAAGGCATATTGTCGGGGCGATGGGTGTCGCCGGAGTGAAGTACGCCATGGACAAGCGCGGTTACCACGGCGGGCCGGTCCGCGAACCGCTGATGCCGCTGAGCGAGGCGCAAAAGAAGGAAGCCGATAGCTTGCTTGCAACGCTTGTGCCTTCGGCTGCTTCGGCCTGAATCCTAGCGAATTCAAAGTCATCTAATGAGCTTTGAGACGGAGCTCGCGGATCACGCTGCGCAAGTACAAGGACGGAATTCCTGATGGATTGTAGTTGTATCTCACCGGCCGATTTGCCTGGAACCACGCGACTTTATTCCGCATTTCTTTCCGATTTTCCCAGCGTTTCGAATTTTTATCGTCATCCCCCGACTGCGGCAGGAATCGATGAAGCGGTGCGCGAAGTTCGCATCGAGGAATCGGTTCGCTACGCCGTGGTCGAAGTGCTCAGAAAACAGAACCACGCATTTGGCGGCGATGAACGGACAACACAAAATTTAGATCGGCTGCGCGATGGCGCCGTCGCGGTTGTGACGGGGCAACAGGTAGGACTGTTTGGCGGCCCTGCGTATTGCATTTATAAAGCGCTGACAGCGATTCACGTGGCGAGCGAATTGAACGGCCGCGGCGTAAATGCCGTTCCTGTTTTCTGGTTGGCGACTGAGGACCACGATCTTGCGGAAGTGAATCACTTTTTTGTGCCGAAGCGCGGGTCTTTTGAGCGCATGGATCTCCCGCCTTCCGGGCTTGCCGACCGGCGCGTTGGCGATGTTCGATTGGGCGAAGATATTCGAGCGCTCTCGACTCAACTGGATTCACTGCTCGAAGGATCGTGGGCCGAGGAAATCGCGCGATGGATTTCCGAAAGCTACACGCCTCAGGACACGTTCGGCTCTTCGTACGGAAAATTGATGACGCGCATTTTTGCCGGGCGCGGACTCATTTTTCTCGATCCCATGTCGCCGGAGTTGCATCGCTTGTCGCTTCCTGTGTTAAAGGGCGCGCTCCTGAAACATGCGGAATTCTCTTCGGAACTCGTGGCGCGATCAGCGGCGCTGGAAAAGGCCGGATTTCACGCACAGGTGAAAGTTACCGAGCAAAGCACGCTTTTATTTCGGATCGTCAACGGGCAGCGCGTCGCCATTCGTCCCGTGAAAGAAGGGCTTGCGGTGGGCGATAAAACGGAATCGCTGGAAGAAACAGTGAAAGCCTTGGAAGAGCGGCCGGAAGATTTCAGCCCCAGCGCGCTCTTGCGACCTGTGATGCAAGATTCGCTGCTGCCTACGGTTGCCTACATCGGCGGAGCGGCTGAGGTGGCTTATCAGGCGCAGACTTCGCTTGTGTACGAAAAATTGCTGGGCAGGGCGCCGGCCATTTTGCCGCGTGCGAGTTTTACGCTCGTGCCGTCGCACATTGCCGGTTTGCTGAAGAAATACAACCTCGATCCGAAAGAAATCCTGCAAGGGCAGCACAAACTTCGCGCACGCCTTGAAGCTGAGGCGCTGCCGGAAGCGCTTACGGCGAAATTTGAAGAGGGCGAACAGGCAGTCAAAAATCTTCTCGAAGCCTTGCGCGAGCCGCTTAAAAAGCTGGATCAGACATTGCTCGGCGCGCTCAATACGGCATCCGAAAAAATGCTGTACCAATTTAATGGCCTGCGAACGAAGGCCGGACGGGCCGAAGGTTTCCGCTCAGGTGTCATTAACACGCATGAGAATGAGATTGCCTCTTCATTGCTGCCGAACAACGCGCTGCAGGAGCGGTCATTTGGATTGCTCACATTTCTTGCTTCCGAAGGACCGGGCCTTCTGGATTTTCTCGATAGCCACATCAAAGCAGGTAGCGGCGAGCATTGCTTCCTGCATCTGCAACCAAACGCGAAGTGACTTTAAGTAGCACAGGCTTCAGCCTGTGGGTTTTAGTCCGTGCAGGGCCAACCCCCACAGGCTGAAGCCCGTGCTACTAAACCCCATGTATTTTTCGATGCAACCTGACTAGAATAGCGAACAGAAGACGGGTTTGGTTCTAACCGGCGTGGTAATATTTTAGAACGTGATCATTTTTCTAGCTCATGAGCGGAGGATTTTCCAATGAAACTTACTCCTGGAAAGCGCAAGGGACTCGAAGCGGTTTCGGATTCGCGCGGCGTTATCGCCGCTGCGGCCATGGATCAACGCGGATCGCTTATGAGCGCGATTGCCAAGGACAAGGGCATCGATAAGAAAGCCGTGACGAAAGAAATGATGTCGGAATTCAAGGAAGCGGTGTCCCGCGTTCTGACACCGCACGCGACGGCTATTTTGCTCGATCCGGAATACGGCTTGTCCGCGGCAAAACAGCGCGCGAAGAACGCCGGTCTGCTCCTCGCCTACGAAAATAGCGGCTATGACAACACGCAACCAGGCCGCCTGCCCGATTTGCTGGATCATTATTCCGTGCGTCGCATCGTGGCCGATGGCGCCGACTGCGTGAAGATTCTCTTGTATTACACTCCGTTCGATACCGACAATATTAATGACGTAAAGCACGCCTGGGTCGAGCGCATCGGCGCGGAATGCGTTGCCGCTGACGTCCCGTTTTTTCTGGAATTTGTGACCTACGAAGAAGGCGTGGACGAAAAGGGGTTGGAGTTCGCGAAGAAAAAGCCGGAGGCCGTGACGCGCAGCATGGAAGAATTCAGCAAACCGCAATATGGCGTAGATGTGCTGAAGGTCGAAGTGCCCATCAACATGGCGTTCGTCAAGGGCGCGCGTTCCTGCAAAGGAGAGTCCGCATATACGCGCGACGAAGCCAAAGAACATTTCCGCAAGGCTGCAGCAGCCGCAAAGAAACCGTTCATTTATCTCTCCGCTGGCGTGAGCAACGATACCTTTTCCGAAACCCTCGAGCTGGCATCTGAAACCGGCGTGAATTTTTCGGGAGTGTTGTGCGGCCGCGCGACATGGAAAGATGGGATGCCGATCTACGCAAAGCAAGGCGCAAAGGCCCTGGAAGATTGGCTTCTTGATCAGGGTGTAAAAAACATTAACAATGTGAATGACCGACTGAAGAGCGCCAAGCCGTGGTTTTCGTTCTATGGCGTGACGTCTTCTTCGGCGCTCGCGTAAATTTTTTAACAAAGAAATTCCAACCCCAGTTTCATGAGTTCCAAAGGCAATGCATCGGAAGGCGGGTCCATCGAAACGCTGCGCGTAAAAACGTCGCGGCGGACCGAGTGGGTGAATATCACTTCCGAGGTCAGTCGCCTTGTGGCCGCCTCGGGCATTTCAGCAGGCGTTTGCCAAATTTATGTTCCCCACACCACTGCGGGCGTAACGATCAATGGAGGCTACGATCCCGACGTTGCCAGCGACATGGAAGCCGCGTTTGACCGTATGGTCCCGCGCAACGCCGGCTATGCGCACGCTGAGGGAAATTCGGATTCCCACATTAAGGCAACTCTGGTCGGATCCTCACAAAGTGTGTGGATCGAAAGCGGCCACCTACGCCTCGGCCGCTGGCAGGCTATTTTCTTCTGCGAATTTGACGGTCCGCGAAGCCGCGAAATCCACGTGAAAATTGTTCCCGATCTCGCATAGTGCTATCCCCGCAATCCTCCGGAAATTCATGTTATGGTCTAAGAATAATGACGCGGCTCGGCGTATACGTGCAGGTTCCGTTCTGCCAGACGAAGTGCACCTACTGCAACTTCCATACGGGCGTGTTTTCAAAGGATCTCTACGCGCCGTATGTGCACGCCGTTTGCCGCGAGATTGCTCAATATCCGCGCGCACTGGCCGAAAATGGAATCGCGGAAGTTGCGCAACCCGTCGTGGATACAGTTTATTTTGGGGGCGGAACACCCAGCCTGCTGGAACCGGCGCATCTGGCGCAAATCATCGAAGCCATTCGCGTTTCATTTCCGGCGCAATTCGAGGAAGTGACGCTCGAAGCCGATCCCGAAACGATTTCTGCCGAAAAAGCGAGTGCGTGGCGCGAAGGGGGATTCAACCGCATCAGCATGGGCGTGCAGTCTTTCAACGATGCGGAATTGCGTGCGGCGGGACGCATGCATCGACGCGCCGACGTTTTTGAAGCGACGAAACTTTTGCGCGCCGCCGGATTCGGCAACCTCAGCTTCGATCTGATCGCCGGTCTTCCGCATCAGACGGATGCGAGTTGGCAAGATTCGGTGGAGCAACTTCTCAGCCTGGGCCCCGAGCACGTTTCGATTTACCTGATGGAGATTGACGAAGGCAGCCGCCTGGGCCTTGAAGTTTTGCAAAGCGGCGAGCGCTATTCCGCGAAGGCTATCCCATCGGACGATTCCATGGCGGATTATTACGAGTCAGGCTGCCGCCAGCTTGCCGCCGCTGGATACGAGCATTACGAAATTTCGAATTGGGGGCTGGCCGGATTCGAATCGCGCCACAATCTGAAATACTGGAGGCGCGAACCCTATTTCGGATTCGGCGCGGGCGCGCACTCCTTTAACGGCTCGCAGCGCTGGGCCAACGCGCACGATCCGGCATCTTATTCGAACGCGATCCACGCAGGAAGTTTTCCCATCGAGCAAAAAGAAAGTGTTGGGCACTCGCAGGCGCTTGAGGAAGAGCTTTTCCTGGGCCTGCGGCAGCTGGCAGGCATCGATCTCGGCGCGGTGGAGGCAAAGTACGGCACATCTCTGCGATCTCGCATTGGCCAGCTCCTGGCGCAAGGATTGGTGGAATGGGATGGGCCGCGGCTGCGTCTTGCTGCCGAGCGGCTTTCTGTTTCGAACGAAGTGTTTGTCCATCTCCTTGAGTAGCGATAAAAGGGAATCCGCACGGATTCGAATGTTGGATGGAAATGTTGGATGGAATTGAGGTTTGAGTAGCACAGGCTTCAGCCTGTGGAATTTTGTCCATGCAATGCTGAAAGACCACAGGCTGAAGCCTGTGCTACTGTCTCCCCGCTTGGAACTTCTTCTCCGGTAAGGAAAATTGCCCGCTCATCGCCTGTGGTATAAATATATTGTGGCCCATTTAAGGCCCTACGTTCCGAGGACCTGTGGATTTTTCCTTCACCGACGAACAGAAGCAACTCCGCCAAACTGTCCGCGAATTTGCCCAAGCGGAAATCGCTCCGCACGTGATGGAGTGGGACGAATCTTCCCAATTTCCTGCTGAATTAATTCCAAAACTCGCCGAAATGGGTTTGATGGGCGTGATTTTCCCCGAAGAGTACGGCGGCGCGGGGCTGGGCTACATCGAATATGCAACGGTGATCGAGGAACTCGCGCGCGTCGATGGATCCATTGGTTTGATCGTCGCCGCGCACAATTCGCTGTGCACTAATCACATTTATAAATTCGGGACCCCCGAGCAGCGCAAGAAATTTGTTACGCCGCTGGCGCAAGGTCAAAAACTTGGCTGCTGGTCCTTGACCGAGCCGCAAGCGGGTTCGGACGCGGGCGGCGCGCGCACAACCGCTGCGCACAAGGACGGCGGCTGGATTCTCAACGGATCAAAAACATTTATTACCAACGGACATTACGCGGATATCTGCGTGGCCATGGCCGTTACGGACAAGCCGCGCGGAACAAAAGGAATCTCCGCTCTGATCGTGGAAAAAGGCAATCCCGGATTCAAGGCCGGGAAAAAAGAAAACAAGCTGGGCATGCGCGCGAGCGACACCTCCGAAATTATTTTCAGCGATTGTTTTGTGCCAGACGCGAATCTCCTTGGCAAGGAAGGCCTCGGCTTCGTCAATACTTTGCAAGTGCTCGATGGAGGGCGTATTTCGATCGCCGCGCTGGCGTTGGGGATGGCGCAGGGAGCCTACGAAGCGGCGGTTGGCTATGCGAAGCAAAGAAAGCAATTTGGGAAAGCCATCAGCGAGTTTCAAGCCATCCAATTCAAGCTGGCTGACATGGCCACGGAAATAGATGCGGCGCGATGGCTCGTGTACCGCGCCGCGTGGCTTGCCGATCAGAAGGGACCTCGATTCACGAAAGAATCCAGCATGGCGAAACTCTATGCCAGCGAAGTGGGTGTGCGCGTGGCGAATGAGGCCGTGCAGATTTTTGGCGGGTATGGATTTGTGAAGGATTATCCGGTAGAGAAATTTTACCGGGACTCCAAACTTTGCACAATTGGAGAAGGCACGAGCGAGATTCAGCGCATGGTGATTGCGCGGCAAATTCTGGATGCGCGCTGATTTGCTTCGCGCGATTTTCTGCTTTCGTGTGCGAGCTTCAGTTTGGTTGTGGTAACTTCGTTGTTTCATTCTTGCGGGATTTTTTTCAATGAATATATCGAAATTGGCTGGTCGGCGACGGTGTTGTAGCGCCGGCGTCTCGCCGGCGGTTTTAACATTGTGATTAGGATCGGAAAACCCGCCGGCGAGACGCCGGCGCTACAAATCATGTCTTCACCCATTGAAACTTGGACGGAACAAATTCGCGTGGGCGACGTGCGCGCTGTTTCTCGCGCGATTTCCGCGATTGAAGACCACGATCCGCGGGCGGAAGAGCTTTTAGAGCGAATTTTTCCCGACACGGGGAAGTCATTTGTGATTGGGATTACCGGCGCGCCCGGGACAGGGAAGAGCACACTGGTCGATCGGCTGGCCGCGCATTATCGAGCGCAGGGAAATCACGTAGGCATTATTGCCGTCGACCCGACAAGCCCTTACACGGGCGGCGCGATACTTGGCGATCGCATCCGCATGCAGGGACACGCGAGCGATCCCGGAATTTTTATTCGCTCCATGGCGACGCGCGGATTTCTTGGCGGGCTAGCGCGAACCACGGGCGATGTGGCACTTGTTCTGGATGCCGCAGGAAAACAATTTGTGCTGATCGAAACCGTTGGCGTGGGGCAGGACGAAGTGGATATTGTGCGCCTGGCGGACTGCACGCTGGTGTTGCTTGTTCCCGGCATGGGCGACGACGTACAAAATATGAAGGCCGGGCTGATGGAGATCGCGGACATTTTTGTGCTGAATAAATCCGATCGCGACGGCGTGGAACGGCTGGAGGCCGAGCTTGAGGCCATGCTTCATCTGGCCCCGGAGCGCAATGGCTGGAAGCCCATGATCGTGCGCACGGTGGCAACCGAAAATAAGGGCGTGGAGGAACTTGCGCAGGCGATTGCGAAATATCGGGAATCTTCCGGTAGCAGTTCTGAGCGGCAGGAACGGAAAATCGAGCATTGGAAATCCAGGCTTCTCGCGCTCGCGGGAGAAGCTTTTCTGAGGCGCGCCGTACCTGGCGAAGATGGTGAAGCAGCGCTTGAGAAATTGGCGCGCGAAGTCGCAAATCGCAGCAAAGACCCTTACGCAGCCGTTCGTGAATTGCTGGCACGCGCGGACGGCGCACGGAGCAGAGCATGAAACTGGGTGACCTGGAATTTTGGTTGATTACGGATGGCACATTCCGGCTGGATGGCGGCGCGATGTTTGGCGTGATCCCCAAGCCAATGTGGGAGAGAGTTGCGCCGGCCGATTCGCGGAATCGAATCCTGATGGCCATGAATTCGCTGCTGATTCGCGCAGCGGGCAAAAATATCTTGATCGAGACGGGAGCGGGAGATAAGTGGGATGCCAAGCGATCGGACATTTATTCGTTTGACGGACCGCCGCGCTTGCTTGACAAGCTCGTAACGCACGGCGTCCCGCCGGAAAAAATCGACATTATTATTAACACGCATCTCCACTTTGATCATTGCGGCTGGAACACTCGGATCATCAACGGCGAGGCGATTCCTGTGTTTCCCAATGCGCGCTACTATGTGCAGCGCGGAGAATTTGAGCACGCGAAAAATCCCACGGACCGCGACCGCGCCAGCTATTTCCTGGAAAACTTTATGCCCATGGAAAAATCGGGGCAGTGGAATTTACTTGAAAACGATGCGGAAATCGTTCCGGGCGTGGAAGTCATTCGCGCGCCGGGCCACAACGCGGACATGATGTGCGTACGGCTGACAGGCGGCGGGAAAACAGTTTTTTTCACTGCGGACCTCATTCCCACTGCGGCCCACGTGCCTTATCCGTGGATCATGGGTTACGATCTTTACCCGTTGACGACGCTTGAAAACAAAAAAAAATGGATTTCGCAGGCGGTGCAAGAAGAATGGCTCGTGATTTTTGGACACGAGGCAAGAACTCCGGCGGGGTACTTGCGCGAACGCCAGGGGAAATTCGATCTTGAACCGGTGATGATCGACGTCTAAATTCTTTTCTACACTTTACGAGAGGTCATGGGAATGGCTAAGAAGTCTCAGGCAGCAAAGCGAAAAAGTGCGAGCGCAGAACCGGTGCGGATCGGGATCATTGGCGGCAGCGGGCTTTACAACATGCCGGGTCTCGAGAAACCGCGCGAGGTGCGCGTCAAAACGCCGTTTGGAGATCCATCGGACGCGCTGGTCGTCGGCACGCTAGAAGGAAAGCGGGTTGCCTTCTTGTCGCGCCACGCGCGCGGACATCGCCTCACTCCCACGGAAATCAATTACCGCGCCAACATTCACGCGATGAAGCAACTGGGCGCTGAGCGAATTATTTCGGTGAGCGCCGTCGGTTCGCTGCAGGAAGAGTTGAAGCCTCTGGATTTTCTGATCCCGGATCAATTTTTCGATCGTACGCGGCACCGGGTGTCAACGTATTTTGGCGATGGAGTCGTCGCGCACGTCGGTTTCGGCAATCCGGTCTGTGCGCAACTGGCGGAAACTCTCGGAGGGGCGTGCGATGCGGCAAAGGTGCGCGTGCATCGCGGCGGCACGTACATCTGCATGGAAGGGCCGCAATTTTCCACGTTGGCCGAATCGAATGTGTATCGCCAATTGAATTTTCAAGTGATTGGTATGACGAATCTGACGGAAGCCAAGTTGGCGCGCGAAGCCGAGATTTGCTACTCCACAGTGGCCATGATCACGGATTACGACTGCTGGCATCAGGGTCACGCCTCGGTCACGCTCGAGGAAATACTTTCAAATTTAAATAAGAACGCTGAAAACGCGCAGAACGTGATTCGCGAAGCTGTCCGCAACATTCCCGCTGAACGCAGTTGCAAGTGCGGACGCGCGCTGGCCCATGCGATTGTTACCGACCCTGCAATGATTCCTGCCGCGGTGCGCAAGCGCTTGAGCGTGATCGCCGGAAAATATCTCACTCCTGGAGCCCGCTGAAAATGTCCCTACTCGTTGTTGGATCGGTTGCGTTCGATGCTGTGGAAACTCCTCACGGAAAGGTAGACCGCATGCTCGGAGGAGCGGCCACTTATTTCTCCGTTGCCGCAAGTTATTTCACGCATGTCAATCTGGTGGGCATCGTCGGGACGGATTTCACGAAAAAAGATGAATCGATATTTAAAGGCCGGCGCGTCGATACGCAGGGCCTCGAGCGGGCGAACGGAAAAACTTTTTTTTGGGCGGGGAAGTACAGCGAGAACATGAACGAGCGCACGACCCTCGCGACGGAACTGAATGTGTTTGCCGACTTCAAGCCGCGACTGCCCGAAGCCTACCTTTCCTCAACGCATATTTTTCTGGCGAACATTGATCCCACGCTGCAGGCTTCCGTGCTGCATCAGGTGAGCCGCAGGCCTCGCGTGGTGGCCCTCGACACTATGAATTACTGGATCGAACGCACGCCCAAGGAGTTGCGCGAAACGCTGAAGCACACCGACATTCTGGTGATCAACGACTCGGAAACGCGGCAGCTCTCGAACGAGCACAATTTATTGCTAGCGGCGCGCCACATTTTCAAGCTGGGGCCGAAAGCGTTGGTCATCAAGCGCGGTGAATATGGTGCGATGCTGGTGCACCAGAATCGAACTTTTAATGTGCCCGCATTTCCACTGGAAGTCGTGCACGATCCGACCGGCGCTGGAGATTCGTTTGCCGGCGGGTTTATGGGGTATCTCGCAACCGCAAAAAAAGTGGATGATGCGGCGCTGCGGCGCGCCATGGTCTACGGGTCCGTCATGGGCAGCTTTGCGGTGGAAAAATTTGGATTGGAACGGCTGCGGGCTTTGAAGAAGTCGGAAATCAGCGCGCGAGCGAAGCATTTCCATAAGATGACTCAGTTTAGTTTGTAGCGCCCGCCTTCAGGCGGGCACGGTAGACTCAGCGAGATGCCCGCCTGAAGGCGGGCGCTACATGTTTTAATTGCTCGTTTTTATATATACGCTTCATAAGCGAGAGTTTCTGCGGCCACTCGCGCCGCTGTTTGGAACGCGGGCGTTGCATTCACGGCAACATTCAGCGCTTACAATTAGGTTTTGTCCGGCTTCCGCGATGTATACTTTTTTTGTAGCCCTCTCTCATGCAGAAAAGTCGAAAACCATTCGCGCTCGCTCCGGGGAGCACAATTGCCGTGGTTGCGCCGGCCAGTTCCACGAAAGAAGAACGCATTCAGCGTGGTTGCGAAACGTTGGTAAGCCTGGATTTTCGAGTGAAGCGATACCCTTCCAAACTTAAACCTATGGATTATTTCTCGGCGCCACTCGCCGAGCGGCGCAAGCAGCTGCAGGACGCGCTGACCCGGTCCGAAATTGACGGGGTGTTTTGTTCGCGAGGCGGATATGGCAGCACGGAAATATTGGACGGTTTAGACACGGCGCGTCTCAAGCAGCCCAAGATTTTTTGTGCTTTCAGCGATCTGACGTCAGTCCACATTTTTTTGTGGCAGAAGCTGCGCTGGGTGACTTTTTACGGCCCTCTCGTCGCAGGCGGCTTCGATGCGGGCCCGAATGCCACGAACGGCTTCGACCCGGACACTTTTATGTGGGCGATGACGGCGACGAACAGTGGCTGGACTATTCCGCTCGAGGGCGAATCGTTTTCGCGTGGTACAGCGGAAGGGACTTTGCTTGGCGGCTGCATCACATTAATTGAAACTTCGATCG
>DATHNC010000055.1:0-3080 GCA_035486415.1 Saccharimonadales bacterium (SeqCode) | reverse complement strand
GATAGCGCTCAGCAGACGCGTATGGGCGCCCTGTTTTTCGAGCGCATCTTGCAGAGCGAGTCCATTAATCACCGTCGCCAGCATGCCCATGTAATCCGCTGTAGCGCGATCGATGGCCAGTGATTTCTGGCGGGTGCCGCGAAAGATATTTCCCCCGCCCACCATAATGGCGATCTGAACGCCGATTTCGTTGATCTCTTTCAGCTCTGCGGCCACGCGCGCTACCGTTTCCGCATCGATACCGGAGCCGAGAGGCCCCTGCAACGATTCCCCCGAAAGCTTCAGCACGATCTTCGAATAAGCGGGACTCGCACCCTGGGGCGCCGGCATCACTCCGTTCCTGCTTTTTGTAATGGCATTCTAGTGCGCGAATTCGGGCAGTTTTTCGGCGGGCATTTTAACAGAGATTCGCAGCGGCTTACTATGGGCGCAGCGTCTCCGTACGGAATCAGCAGAATACTGGCAAGTAATCCTCAGGGGACTGGCTGCAACACGGCGGCGCCGCTCGGTCCCGAAGACGCAGCTGAAGTTTCGCCCACCTTGAGGCGGACAAAGCGGCGCACGGAGATGTTCTCGCCCAATTTCGAAATCATCTGATTGATGAGCTCGGTGACGGTCACCGATTCGTCTTTGATAAAGTGCTGCTCGTACAGGCAATTTTCCTCGTAGAATTTCTCCATCTTTCCGTTCACGATTTTCTCAATCACCGGCTCCGGCTTGCCTGTAGCACGCGCCTGCTCGCGATAAATGTCGCGTTCGTGATCCAGAATCTCCGGCGTGACTTCCTCTCTGCGCACATAGCGCGGATCGAGCGCGGCAATGTGCATGGCCAGATCGTGGCAGAGCCTCTGGAAATCGTCGGTGCGGGCCACGAAATCGGATTCGCAATTTACTTCCACGACCACGCCAATTTTCCCGCCGGCGTGAATGTAGTGCCCGATCATGCCTTCGCTTGCTTCGCGCTGCGCCTTCTTTTGCGCCGCTGCCTGTCCCTTGCGGCGCAGGATGTCAATCGCACGTTCCACGTCGCCGGTGGCCTCCACCAGGGCATTGCGACAGTCGTTAAAACCGGCGCCCGTGCGTTCGCGCAACTCTTTAACGAGTTGCGCGGGTACATTGAACTGCTCAGGGTTTGTCGCCATTTCGGCAAATCCTCAAATGATGGTCAGATTTGGCTGGATCAACGAAGCCCGGCACGTGCTCGCCGCGCAATCAGGATTCGGACTCGCCTTCCGCCTGAACGGGCTGTTCGGTCTCGGTCGCTTCCGGCGTCTCCACGAAATCGCCTTCCTGTTTTTCGTAAGACTCATAGGCGCTGGTGTCCACGTATTCCACATTCTCGACGACTTCGGCGCCTTCGCCGGCTCCCACCTTTTCGCCCGCCAGTTGTGTTTGCTCAAAGGCAGCGCGGCCCTCGACTACGGCATCAGCAATCTTGGTGGTGAAAAGCCGGATGGCGCGCAAGGCGTCGTCGTTTCCGGGAATCACCCAATCGACTTGATCGGGATCGGAATTCGTATCCACCACGGCCACCACAGGCACGCCCATGCGGCGCGCTTCACGCACCGCGATCTGCTCCGTATGCGAGTCCACCACAAACATGGCATCAGGCGGCGTGGCCATATTCTCGACGCCTTCCAAATTCTGTTGGAGGTGCTTTAATTCCCGTTCGAGCCTGGCGGCTTCCTTTTTCGAAAGCTGCGCCATGCGTCCGTCTTCGATCATGGCCTTGAGCGTCTTCAGTCGCTTGATCGATTTCTGCAGAGTGGCCCAATTGGTGAGCGTTCCGCCAAGCCACCGGTGATTGACGAAGAACATCCCGCAGCGCTTTCCTTCTTCGGCGATGGCTTCTTGTGCCTGGCGCTTGGTGCCCACAAACAGAACGACGCGTCCCTGGCTGGCTAATTCGCTCACAAATCGGCTTGCGTCGCGGAACATCTTGAGAGTTTTTTGTAGATCAATAATGTGAATCCCGTTGCGTTCCCCGAAAATATATTCCTTCATCTTCGGATTCCAGCGGCGGGTCTGGTGGCCGAAGTGAACACCGGCCTCCAGTAACTCTTTCATCGTAATTTCAACTGCCAATGGACCTCCTTTTAGGTTTAGATGCTTTCAAACTTTGCCCGAGCTTTCGCTCCGGAAAAGCAGCATCTTCTTGCCGGCATCCCGCCGGCCATGTATTCAGTTCGCAATGGCGAACTGGAGTCCTTCAGAGCTCCTTACGAGCGCTGACTAGCGCTTGCTGAACTGGAAGCGTTTCCGCGCGCCCTTCTGGCCGTATTTCTTGCGCTCGCGCATGCGTGAATCGCGCGTTAGAAAACCGTTTTTCCGCAGTCCGACCCGCAAATCCGGATTCAAAATCGAAAGTGCGCGCGAAAGTCCCATGCGCACCGCGCCGGCTTGGCCTCCCACGCCTCCGCCATTGCACGTTGCCATTACGTCAAGCTCATTGCCGGTATTCGTAAACTTCAACGGCTCCACCGCGCGCGTCAGCCAGGTGACGTTTTTGAAATAAGCGTCAACGGCCCTGCCATTTACTTCAAATTTTCCGCTGCCCTGACGAATGAAGACGCGCGCCACGGCGTTCTTGCGGCGGCCCGTGCCATATGCTTTTGTATTCAAAACACCCGCAGTAGGCTGTGCGTTCGAACCCAAATTTCCTCCTCAAACACGGTCAGAAAAAAATACCCTTGGGATGCCTTAACGTGTTGGACGAATTTACAGAGCCAACGGTTGCGGTTTCTGACCTGCGTGACGTGCCAGGCCCTTTTCATCCAGGTAGACGCGCAGCTTTCGCGCTCGGCTGGCACGGAGCTTATTCTTGGGCAACATCCCCAGAACCGCTTCGCGTAGCATCCAGTCGGCACGGTTGCCACGAATCCGCTTTGCGGGAACTTCCTTGAGACCACCGGGATAACCGCTGTGGGTGCGGTACACCTTGTCTTCGAGCTTGTTTCCCGTAAGACGAATCTTGTCCGCGTTGATCACAACCACGTGGTCGCCACAATCGAGGTAGGGAGTGAAATTCGGCTTATCTTTCCCAATCAACACGCGCGCTACTGCTGTGGCAACACGGCCCA
>DATHNC010000054.1:0-6203 GCA_035486415.1 Saccharimonadales bacterium (SeqCode) | reverse complement strand
ATCTCGTGCAAATTTTAATCGAGTCCGGCTTGCCGCCAGGAGTCCTAAACATTGTTGCGGGAATGGGGCCTGACGCGGGAGCGCCGCTGATCACGAATCCCGGAGTCTCAGCGGTAAGTTTTACGGGTTCCACGGAAACAGGTCGCATCGTCAGCCAGGCTTGTGCCCCTACCTTTAAACCCTGCCACCTTGAAATGGGCGGCAAAAACATCATGATCGTGATGGACGATGCCAATCTCGAGCTTGCCGTCGAAGGCGCGGTCTGGGGAGGTTTCGGCACCAGCGGACAGCGTTGCACGGCAGCCAGCCGCGTCGCAGTGCACTCCAAAATTTACAAGGAATTTTTGAAACTCTTCACGGAGCGGACACGCGCTCTAAAACTTGGCGACGGGCTCGATCCCAAAACAGATGTCGGACCCGTGGTCAACGAAACGCAACTCTTCACCGTGATGAAGTACGTGGAAATTGGCAAGAGCGAAGGCGCGCATTTGGCTGTTGGCGGGCATCGCGCCGAATCCGGTTCACTGGCGAATGGATGGTTTCACGAGCCCACAATTTTCAGCGATGTCGATGCAAAAATGAAAATCGCGCAAGAGGAAATTTTCGGGCCTGTCGTTGCCATGATTCCGTTTTCCTCGTTGGAGGCAGCCATCGAAATTGCCAACAATGTGAAGTACGGCCTGTCGGCATCTATCTACACGCGCAATGTAAATCAGGCGTACCAGGCTATGCGCGACTTGCAAACCGGAATTGTCTACGTGAATGCTCCCACCATCGGCGCGGAAATCCAATTGCCCTTCGGCGGAACAAAAGGAACAGGAAACGGTCACCGCGAAGCCGGAACCGCCGCCATCGATTTTTACTCCGAATGGAAAACCTTGTACGTGGATTATTCAGATAAGCTGCAGCGCGCACAGATCGATACGCCATAGCCTTACGTAGCACAGGCTTCAGCCTGTGGAATCTAAGCCTGGCAAGGCCAATCTCCACGGGCTTCGCTGACTGCGAAAAAACACGCCGTCACTGTCATTCCGAGCGGAGCGAGGAATCTATTTTTTTTGTTTTCTTATAGTTAATTCGAAGAGAGATTCATCGCTGCACTCGGAACGACAAATAACATACTATTTAGGCATCTAGTTCAGCCCATGCCACAAAAACCTCACCGTTTCGGTTTCTTCTTCAACCCTTTCTCCGTATACATGCTGTTGTCCGCATGCTCGAGCACATCCTGCAAGCTCTCACCAGACTTCCATTGAGCGAGGCCGATCGAAGCGGTCACTGGAACTTTCACTTCCACGTTCCCTATGGCCATGCGAATTTTATATTCGCCGAACATCCATTTCTTTGTGCGTTCGAGTTGTTCATTGGCCCCCGCAAGATCGCAATCCAGAACAATGATAAATTCATCTCCACCCCAGCGGCCCACTGTGTCATGGGCCCGCGAGTGGGCGCGTAATTCCGCCGCGAACAGTTTCAAGAGGCTGTCTCCGGCCAGGTGCCCGTACTTGTCGTTCACATCTTTGAACTTATCAAGATCCAGAACAGCGATACAAAATGCCTTTCCTTTGGCGATGCGCAATTCAATCCGTTCTTCTACATTTCTCCGATTGGACAAGCCGGTCAATTCATCGCGAATGACCAGTTCTTCGGCAGCTTTCAGTTTTGTCTCGTAGTCCGATACCTCGGTCTTAAGCTGGTTGACGAGAGAGTTGCTGTCCTGCGTCATCTGGTCGACGTAGCCTTTGAGTTCCAAAGCCCCGGCGACAAGCGAGGCGCGTATTTGCGTTAAGTCCTCCAGGTCGCCAATGCTGTGAAGCCGCGTCGTAAATGCGCTCAATTGGGATGCATAACGATTGTCGCGATCTCCAATCGATTGCGCCGTGCGCGCAAGCGCTAGCAGCAATTCCTTCACGTCATCAGCTTTGGACTTGAGGTAAGCCGCGCTGTTTTCTCCCCATTCCTCGAGATGATCTTCCGCCTTTTGCTCTATCTCCCGCAGTAATTCCGGCGTTACATTGCCGGAAATCGTTCTCTCGAGCTCCGCAAGCTGCTTCTGCAATTCCGTGCCGATGGGCGGACAAGCCCGAACGCTGCTCGTCCCCGTAATCAAAAGTATGGCTCGATAGGAGGTCAGGGTAGCGGCCAGTATTTCAGCCGGTTCCGGATCCCGCTGTGTTGCCGGGGGTTTTTCATGTTCCATATCCAGATATTTCTTCAATGAAATCACGAAATGGGTCTCCTGTTCGGGGCGGGACGATTTCGCCGGAATTGGGGAGTGAGGTTGCCGCAATTCCGTGCTGAATCTGTAGCTTCTTCAGAGGGCTATCGGCATTTGCGCAAGAAACCTTGAGTGTTGACTAATCAAAGTAGGCACACTCAAAGCCAAACCAAACAAAATTTGAGACGTTTTGTAGAATCATAATGTTATGGTTTGTCATGGATTTCGCAAAATTGTCCTCTGCTGTAGCTCGCTTCTCTTGCCCTGAGTGAAAACGAAGGATCAGAGGCGGCTGTTTAGATCTAATGTCGTCTAAACCCTCGCCTCTAATGAGGCGAGCGACAAAGGCTTCCCGAACACACATCTTTTGAATGATTTGACGCTGGCGTTCCCAACGCATAAAATCAAACGAGGATCAGGGATTTCAGATCACGCAATCTATGTCGGAAACGACTCCTAATAACGAACGTAATCGGCAGATTCTCACCGCCGTGGTGCGCGCCTATATCGAGACGGGCGAGCCTGTGTCTTCCCGCTCGATTTCGCGCCGGCACGTGGAAGCCCTGAGCCCTGCAACCATCCGCAATGTGATGGCTGACTTAGAGGAAGAAGGCTATTTATTTCAGCCACATACGTCGGCTGGACGGGTTCCCACGGCCAATGCGTACCGGTTCTTCGCCCAGCAGATTGTCACCGGCTCAACGCTGAGCGCCCAGGACGAAGATCTGATTCGCAGTGAAATCGCAGGAGCATCTTCGGGCGAGGAAATCGCTGAACGCGCAGGGCACGTCCTAGCGGAAATATCCAAAGGGCTGGGAATCGTCGTATCGCCTCCCATCTCAAAAACGGTGCTGGAGCACATTAGGTTCGTTCTCTTGCCGGATGGCCGCATCGTGGTTGTGCTCGTATCCACTGGCGGCAATACGCGGGACAAAATTATTCGTCCGGAAAAACTTTTCAATCAGCAGGACTTGGACCACACGGCCGAATATTTAAACCATCACTACACCGGATTTTTGTTGGAAGCCATTCGAGCCGATTTGCAAAACCGGCTGGCGCAGGAAGAAGAGCGTTACGCGATGCTTGCCCGCAACGCGTTGGTATTGTGTGATCCCGGCGTGCTGGGGCAGGGCTCAGCGCAGCGCGTTTATATCGAAGGGGCGGCGCAAATGGCCGCGGCTCCGGAATTCTCTGGCCAATCGCAGATCAGGGACGTGCTGGAAGCGATTGAAGAAAAACATAGAATCATTGCGCTGCTCGCAAATTGCATCGATACGCCCGACCCCGTGCACGTGCAAATCGGAGTGAAGGGGATGGACCGCACCGGAGAGCATCTGGCGCTGATCAGCGCTCCGTACTCTTTTCAAGACCAATCGCAGGGAACTGTTGGTGTTCTTGGCCCCATGCGCATGCAATATGAGCGCGCCATCACCGCCGTGGCCTTTGTGGCGCGCGCATTCAGCGAAACCTTGGATCGGAGTTAGCACCGTGGCAGAACCAAAACGAGAAGAAAAAAAAGTTATGCCCATCGACGGAAATCGAGACGAGCAAGAGAATGATTTGCAAGGTGTTGCGGATGATTCCGTTCCCGCCGATCCGCAGGCAGGCGGCGATTCCGCCCTGGCGGCCGAAGTGCAAAAACTTAAGGCTGAAAAAGAAGATTTGATGCAGACGATGATGCGCCGCCAGGCCGATTTCGAGAATTTTCGAAAACGAACTGAGCGCGATCGCAGTGAAGAAGCCAAGCGCGGAGTCGAGCGGTTTGTCATCGATCTGATTCCTGTGATTGACGCCTTCGATCGCGCCCTGCAGGCGCATGACGATCCGCGTTACGAAGAATATCGCAAGGGAATCACGCTCATCCGCAAGCAACTTTGGGACGCCATCGCGAAACACGGCGTGCTGCCGATCGAGGCTGCGGGAAAAATGTTCGATCCGCACCATCACCAGGCAATCGAGCGCGTGGTGTCCGAAGACTATCCTGACGGCACCGTCGTGGCGGTTTTCCAGGATGGTTATATGTTTAACGGGCGCGTCCTGCGTCCAGCAATTGTTCGTGTGTCAGTGCATCCCGACGAAGGTGAAAAATCCACATCCAATGAAAATTAGGCCAGGCAGGCGACCCAGCCGATGAGTGAAAAACGCGACTGTTATGACATTTTAGGAGTACCTCGCACGGCCAGTGCGGACGAAGTGAAATCCGCCTACCGTAAAGCTGCGCTCAAATGGCACCCGGATCGAAATCCGCACACGAAAACCGATGCCGAAGAAAAATTCCGCGAAGCCACAGAAGCTTATTCAATTTTGTCCGACGTGCAAAAGCGCGCGACCTACGATCGCTTTGGCTACCAGGGTTTGTCTCGCGGCGGATTCGACGGCGGAGTCAATCAAACGATCTTTGACGAATTTCAGGATATTTTCGGCGACTTCTTTGGATTCGAAGATGTCTTTGGCGGGCGCGGCGGCGGTGGTCGTGGACGAACGCGTTCGCAGCGCGGCGCAGACCTTCGCTATGACATGAAATTAAGTTTCGAGGAAGCCGCAGCGGGAGTAAACACCAAGATCCGAATCCCGCGCCAGGAATTCTGCGAAGTCTGCAACGGCACGGGCGCGAAAGTCGGCACAGGTGTGGTGGCCTGCGTCACCTGCGCCGGTCGCGGTCAGGTTCATTACCAGCAGGGATTCTTTACCATATCGCGTACCTGCCCGGAATGTCGTGGAGCAGGACAAATCGTGCGTGAATCCTGCCCCGATTGCAAGGGCAAGGGACGCATTGAGCGCAGCCGCACTATCGATCTGAGAATTCCGCCGGGCGTTGATTCCAACACGCGCCTGCGAATTCCCGGCGAAGGCGAGCCCGGCGGAAATAGCGGCCCGGCTGGCGATTTATACGTGGTGCTTGACGTAAAGCCGCATCCTTATTTTGAGCGCAGGGATGCGGACCTATATTGCACCGTGCCCGTTTCCATCGTGCAGGCAGCCCTCGGCACCGAAATTGTCGTGCCTGGATTAAACGGCGATGAGCACGTAAAAATTCCCGAAGGAACGCAGACCGGAGAAATTATTCGCCTAAAGGGAAAAGGCATGCCCGACCCGCATGGCGGCGGCAAGGGAGACCTTTACGTGAATATTCACGTGGAAATTCCGACCAAGCTGTCGCGCGAGCAGCGCCGCCTGTTCGAGCAACTTGGCACGACGCTGCCCGTGGAAAATCGTCCCGCGCACCGCGACTCATCCCTCTTCGAAAAAGTAAAAGACATTTTCGGTTAGTCAAAAAGTTTCTCAAATTCCTCTGTGGCCCTCCTCATTTCTCCGCGTCCTCTGTGTTCAGCTTTTGAATTTGCATTCGTAAATCTCAACACAGAGATCAAAGAGAAAAGAGGAGGACCCGGAGAGCTATTGCTCGACATTGGAGCATTTGATGCGGCAGCCTTAATGATTTCCGCACGCCGTAAATAATATCAACAGGGTGAAATACAAAGCAGCGCAGACCCCCAAGGGCCGTTTGACGCCGGATTGATATACCATAGCAGCGCATGCGAAGACGATTTTTTGTGGATGATTTTGAAAATGGTTCCGCCATCCTGCGCGGCGAGGCGGCTCATCACTTGGGCCGAGTGTTGCGTGCCGAGCCCGGGCAACTCTACGAGTTGAGCGACGGCCAGTGTTTGTGGCTCGCGCGGACGGAAAGCGTGGGGCGGGACGAGGTTCAATTCACGCTCGTCGAACAACTTCCGTCTGGGGCTCCGCCCGTTCGAATTGAATTGCTGCTGGCCATCGTTAAATTTGACCGGTTCGAATGGGCGCTCGAAAAAGTGACGGAGCTAGGCGCTGACGAAATATCGCCACTTGCCGCCGATCGCAGCGAGAAAGGACTAATCGCCGCTGCGGCAAAGCGCGCAGTGCGGTGGAAAAGAATACTCGCCGAATCCGCACAACAAGCGAGGCGGTTGCGAATCCCCGGATTGGCGGACGCCGCAAAACC
>DATHNC010000053.1:0-7876 GCA_035486415.1 Saccharimonadales bacterium (SeqCode) | reverse complement strand
AAAACATTTGTCGTGGCTTCCATCGCGATTGCAGGAATCCCGCCACTCGCAGGATTTTTCAGCAAGGACTCAATTCTGGGCGCTGCGTTCGAGTACAACAAATTTCTCTGGCTGCTCGGATTCATTACCGCGGGCATGACGGCGTTTTACATGTTCCGGCTCGTGAACATGACGTTCTTCGGCAATTCGCGCGTCGATCACGATGTCGAGCACCACATCCACGAATCCCCCGGCGTAATGACCGTGCCGCTGATAATTCTCGCAACGCTTTCAGTGATTGGCGGTTGGGTCGGCATTCCCAACTCGATTTTGCGAGGCGGCGACAAATTCGCGGAATTCCTTGCGCCCGTGATGGCTCAGCACGCTGCGGAATCATCGGAAGCAGCCGCAAACGCTTCAAGCAACGTAGCGGAATTTGGATTGATGCTGCTCTCCGTACTTGTCGCTTGCTTCGGCATCTGGCTGGCCTATCGCTGGTATATTCAGCGTCCAGAAGTTCCGGAAAAAATCGCGGCAGCGAGTCCATTCCTCTACAAGCTGCTTTACAACAAGTATTACGTGGACCAGCTCTACGACGCAATGTTCGTCAATCGCATAAAAGATTTGGCGCTCACGCTCGGCGCATTTGACGTCAATTTCATCAACGGCCTGGGCGTGGACGGCGCGGGCTGGGCGACGCGCATCACTTCCAGCATTTCCGGAATCTGGGATTCCTGGATTGTCGATGGCCTGGTGAAACTGGTCGCGCGCATCGTGTGGTTTTTCAGCTGGCCCGTGCGCATGCTGCAGACTGGGCGCGTGGCGCGCTACGCACTGTTCATGCTGTTCGGCGTCCTGATTTTTCTTGGCTATTACCTGTGGACGTCCGGAATCAAGCTGTAGCACCCACCTTCAGGTGGGCAGTTTTGAGTTGGGCCACAATGCCCGCCTGAAGGCGGGCGCTACAAAAGCGAATCGGAACAAGCAAGTGCACGAGCTGAACTAGAAGAAGGCGAGGCGGGGAGATGGACTTTTACAACACTCACATCCTGACGGTGGTGCTGTTCACGCCGCTGGTAGGGGCGCTGGTGCTGCTGTTCGTGCCGCGCGACAGCGCGAATGCGCACCGCGTCATCGGCAATCTGTTCGCTTTCCTCGGGCTGATTGTTTCGCTGCCGCTCATCTGGCGCTTCAGCCTGGACCCGGGCGCGCCGCGCTACCAGTTCCCCGAAAGCGCCGACTGGATTCCGTCCATCGGCGCGCACTACTCGCTCGGCATTGACGGCATCAGCCTCCTGCTCGTTATCCTCACCACTTTCCTTGGCGCGATTTCAATTCTTTCTTCGTGGAGCGCCATCAAGATGCGCACGAAGGAATATTACATTCTCTTCCTTCTGCTTCAGGTTGGCATGCTCGGCGTTTTCATGTCGCTCGATTTCTTCCTCTTCTACATGTTCTGGGAAGTGATGCTCGTCCCGATGTATTTCCTGATCGGCGTGTGGGGCAGCGACCGCCGCCTGTACGCCGCGATCAAATTCTTTTTGTACACGCTCATCGGCTCCGTGATCATGCTGCTGGGCATTCTGGCTTTGTACTTCAGGGCCGGAGCCACCACGTTTGACATGCCCACGCTGCTCGCTTCTGCTTCGCATTTCGATACCTCTTCACAAGTGTTGCTGTTCTGGGCCTTCTTCTTCGCCTTCGCCATCAAGGTGCCGATGTTCCCGTTCCACACCTGGCTCCCGGACGCACACACGGAAGCCCCAACCGCTGGCTCCGTCATCCTGGCCGGCGTCTTGTTGAAGATGGGCACGTACGGATTCATTCGCTTCTCGTTGCCGCTTCTGCCGCAGGATCCCGCGGCGCGCCACAAGATCGTAACGATCATGATGGTCATTTCGATCATCGGCATTATTTACGGCGCGCTGGTCTGCATGATGCAGAAGGACATGAAGAAGTTGATCGCCTACAGCTCGGTGAGCCACCTGGCGTTTTGCACGCTGGGAATTTTTGCGCTTACACCGCACGGCCTTTCCGGCAGCGTGATTCAGCAAATCAATCACGGAATTTCCACTGGCGCATTGTTCTTGCTGATCGGCGTGCTGTATGAGCGCCGCCACACGCGCCTGATTTCAGAGTTTGGCGGACTTTCCACGCCGATGCCGAATTTTGCGGCGATCTACATGATCGCGTCGCTCAGCTCGCTGGGTTTGCCGCTGCTGAACGGTTTTATCGGGGAATTCACGATTCTACGCGGCACATACGAAGTGAGCATCCGCTATACCGCATGGGCTTCCTTCGGCATCGTGCTCGGCGCGGCGTATTTGCTTTGGCTCTACCAGCGCGTGATGTTTGGGCCTGTGACGAACCCCTCAAACGAACACCTCGCGGACTTGAACGCGCGCGAATATGCCACCCTCCTTCCGCTCGTGATTCTCATGTTCTGGATCGGCATTTATCCGAAGCCGCTCTTCCGTTTCCTTGAGCGGCCTGTCGAGGAGATTGTCGAGCAGGTGAACCCCGGCTATTACGGCGCGGAACGCGCAGCGTCACCAGCAACGGCTCCGGCGGTAGCCCCGGCGCCTGCAGCCAGCGGAGTCATGGATATGCCCGGAATGCCCGGGATGAATATGCCTGGAATGGAAATGCCGTCCGGCAATGGGACAGCACCCGCACATCCACCGGATATGAAGTAGTGGCGATTAGAAGTCACCTAGAAACGTAGTGACGATTAGAAGTCAGTAAGATTTAAAGTAATCGAGGCAGCGAGTTCATATGCTTAAGGCGTTCCAAACATTCATGCAGGTGGACGGCGGCGGATTACTTTTGCCGGAGATCATGCTCGTCCTGTTTGCCTTGGGCATCCTGCTCACCGATTACCTGCTCGAAGACCGCGATAAATTTTTCAACGCGCTGATGGCATTGCTTGGAGTGATGTTCAGCGGCATTTGCCTCTGGCAATTGCGCCTGGTGGCGGACCGGGGCCCGATCGGCTTTAATTATTCGCTGCTGGTCGATCCGTTTTTCCTGTTTTTCGGTTCAATTTTCCTCATCGCCACAGGCCTGGTGATCATTCTCTCGGTTAACTATCTCCACGTCGAAGACGAAAATCACGGCGAGTATTACGCCCTGATTCTGTTCGCCTGCGCGGGGATGATGTTCATGGCGTCCGGATACGATCTGATCGTGCAGTTCCTTGGCCTCGAAACAATGGCCATCAGTTTTTACGTGCTCGCGGGATTTCTGCGCAAGGATAAGCGTTCGAATGAGAGCGCTGTGAAATATCTGCTGTTAGGCGCATTCAGTTCCGGAATTCTGGCTTATGGCTTCTCGATTCTGTATGGGATTGGGGCCATGCTGGATAAGAGCGCGTTCGAAGTTGTTTTGCCCCGAACGAATCTGGACACCATATCCAAAGCAGTCGAAGTGAGAGGGCATGGGGATTTTTTCGTACTCCTGGCGCTCGCTACGGTGGCCGCAGGGCTCTTCTTTAAGATCGCTGCTGTTCCGTTCCATCAATGGGCTCCGGACGTGTATGAAGGCGCTCCTACGCCCATTACGGCCTATATTAGCGTGGCATCCAAGACCGCGAGCTTTGCTCTTCTACTCCGCCTGTTGCTCACGGTTTTCTGGCCCATTCGCGTGGATTGGATCATGCTAATAGCTGGGGTGGCCCTGGCATCGCTCACGCTAGGCAATTTCGCGGCGCTCACTCAAACGAACGTGAAACGCATGCTGGCCTATTCCTCCATTTCGCACGTAGGCTACATTCTGCTGGGCATCGTTGCCGCCGCATCCAGCCCCATGGGCTTCCTGACGGGCATGAAGGGCGTGGCGTTTTACCTTTTCGTGTACGGCTTCATGACCATTGGAGCCTTTGCCGTGCTGATCTCGCTGCAACGGCAGGGAATTATCGGCGATGAACTAGACGATTTAAATGGTTTATACCGCCGCAGCCCGCTTGCCGCGCTGGTGCTCTTGATTTTCATGCTGTCGCTCGCTGGAATTCCGCCGCTGGCCGGATTCGTGGGAAAATATTTCATCTTGCAAGCATTGATCGAGACAGGGCACATGCGCCTCGCGATTTTCGGCGCACTGTATATCGTCCCGGCGCTGTACTATTATTTCCGCATCGTGGCGCATGCTTATTTGCATGAACCCGGAAATGCGCCCTTGCCGATTATCACCCTTGGGCAAAAATTTGCTTTTGGCATTCTGTGTTTCGTGACCGTGGCTGCCGGTGTTTACCCGGAGCCGTTTGTTCGGCTGGCAACTTATTCGCTATTTTTCCCCGCTGGATTCAGTGGACACTGAGCAACCAGTTTCGCCCCCGTCACTGCCGCCTAAAAAACGGCCCGCGTCCACGTCCACTCAATTCGCAAGCGCGATGGAATTGCCGATTGTGATGGTGTCCGCGATCATCGTGGGCGGCTTCTTTGGCTATCTGATTGACCGCTGGCTGCATACAAAGCCAATTGTGATGCTGATTCTGGGCTGTCTCGGGTTTTACGTCGGCGTGCGCGATGTCCTGCGGCGTGTCTCGCAGGGAGACTGATGGAGACGACGGACGCGGCGCAATACGAACTGACCGAGCGGCGCATTGCACGCCTCACGCTGATCTTCGGCGCGGTCGCGGCGGCGGGAGCCATTTTCCTTTACTCAATTCGCGTGGGGGGAGGCGTGCTGATCGGAGCGGTGCTGGCTTGGATCAATTTTCGCTGGTTGGAGCACGCGCTTAACGCGGTGATGCGGGCATCCGTGGCGCAATCGGGGTCTCCCAAGGCGCGTGTCCCCGTGCTTAGTTATCTGGGCTTGATTGCGCGGTATGCCTTGATTGCATTGGCCGTGTATGTTATTTTTTCGAGACTTCAAATCCCCATATTAAGTATGCTGGTGGGGTTGTGTGCGCTTGGAGTCGCAGCCATGACTGCAACCGTGTGGGAAGTCGTGAGTCCCGCGGGCCGGAGAGACGAATAGATGGAAGGGCATGTAAATTGGTTAACGCGCTTCGCGAATCATTATCTTGGCGGTGTAGCACTCGCCCTGTTGCACGCGCTTCACATTCAGCCTTCGCACCCTGATTTTCCTATTCCCGAACACGTGGTGATGTCCATGATAGTGTTCGTGATCGGCGCGCTCGTGACTTTGTGGCTGAAGCCGCGCTTGTCTGTGGACAATCCCGGCGGCGCGCAACAAATCGCCGAAATGTTGATCACCAATCCCATTGGTTTCGGAATTCGCGATTTACTTATTGAAAATGCGCATGACAAGAAAGGTAAGTACGTCGCGATGGTCGGCTCAGTAGCCGCGTTCATTCTGCTCTCGAATGGATTAAGTGTGTTTCCGCTCTTTTCCGCTCCCACTGGTGATATTTCGGTTCCTTTGGGTTGTGCGATCGTCGTCTTCTTGTATTTTAATTGGCAAGGAATCAAACACCATACTGTTGGCTACTATATGCTTACGTTCGCCGGATCCCCCAAGTCGTTGGGTGACTGGTTCTTGGGCATTCTACTATTTCCTGTCGAACTCATTAGTACCGCGGCGCGCCTGCTCTCCTTAACGGTCCGTCTCTGGGCCAACATATTTGCGAGCGATTTGCTGTATGTGATTTTCCTTGGTTTATTTGTGCAACCGGTGATTTGGGGCCTGGGAAAGTCGACTCTTCTGGGGGTGGGCTTGGGCATTTTCCCGGCAATCTTCCCACTGCCATTTATCGCGCTACAGATTTTTGTCGCAATTATTCAAGCTTACGTTTTTACGCTATTGCCCTCGATTTATATCGGGATTGCAACAGCGGACGAGCACTAGAATTTATAGTATTCGGCATTTTGGTTTTACGCGCGTGAGGCCGTTTCAAAGTGAGGCCGGTTGTATTGCGAATATCCGGCAACCACCGCTTGGCGGTTCATCTTTAAGGAGAAAACAATGAAGAAGGTAATGTATACGGTAGGCGTACTTGCAACGTTTCTGATGGCAAGCCCGGCTGTGTTCGCCCAGACTTCGGGTGCTGCGGCATCGGGCGGCACGAACTGGGTCGCAATTTCTGCGGCATTCGGAATGGCATTGGCGGCGTTCGGCGGCGCGCTGGCGCAGGCGAAAGTAGCGTCGGCAGCATGCGAAGGAATGGGGCGCAATCCGGGAGCTTCCGGTGCAATCCGCGCGGCGATGATTCTTGGTCTCGTGTTCATCGAGACACTCGCCCTCTTGACTCTCGTTATCATTATCGTGAAGGTCTAGGTCTAAGAAACGATTGCGTTTTTTTCTGCGGCACGCCCCCGGAAATTCGGTGGCGTGCCGTTTTGTTTATGTGGCGCGGGCTTTAGCCTGCGGGGTTAGGCCTTGCAAGGACCAACCCCCGCAGGCTGAAGCACGCACCACTGAATATGGGCGCATTATTGGCTGGTTGCCGAGTACATGGATGGGTGACTGGACAAAATGCCACAGGCTGAAGCCTATGCCACGTAAGGCTAGCGAATGCTTAGCGCGGCTTTGGCGGCGAAGCCGATGATGCGGGCGGGGAAGAGTCCGGCGTAGATCGTGCCTATGACCGTAATCCAGAGCACTACGGAAAGCGTCCACGGCACAGGCACGGCAACAATTTCCGTAGCAGGCGCTTGGGCAGGTTCACGCATGTACATGGCGACCATCACGCGCAAATAGTAATACGCGGCGATGACGCTGTTAATCGCCAGGAGGACGGCGAGCCAGACGAGGTTCGATTCGAGAGCCGCGTTAAACACATAAAATTTTCCGAGGAATCCGGCCGTAATCGGCAATCCCAAAAGCGATAAGAGATACAGCGAAAGGCATGCGGCAATGGCAGGTTGGCGACGCCCAAGGCCTGTGAGGTCGTCGATGTCCACATGTCGCTCGCCCGGCCCGCCCAGTTGCGCGACGATCAGGAACGCGCCCATCTTCACGAGGGCGTAGCTCACCAGATAAAAGAGAGCTGCGGCAATGCCCGCTTCCGGATGATCCGTGGCGGCAGCGGCTGCGAGCGCAACGAGAATGTAGCCTGCATGCGCAATCGAACTGTAGGCCAGCATGCGCTTCAGGCTCGTCTGCACAATGGCTGACAGGTTTCCTACGAACATGCTTAGTACGGCAGCCACCCACAGAGCCCAGAACCAGATCGGCGCTGCGGCATCGATGCTGGCGAGGATGCGCAGCGCCAAAGCAAATGCAGCGGCCTTAGGGCCGGTAGAAAGCAGCGCGGTGACAGGCGCTGGAGCGCCTTCATACACGTCCGGCGTCCACAGTTGAAAAGGTGCGGCGGCGACTTTAAACGCGAGGCCAACGAAGATCAGTCCGAGGCCAATTTTCAGGAGCGAATGCGCCGAATCGTTGGCGAGCGGTGTCATCAAGTCCAGATGCGTTGAGCCTGTGGCCCCAAACGAAAGCGCAATGCCATACAGGAAAAATGCCGTAGCGAAGGAGCCGAGCAAAAAATACTTCATCGCCGCTTCGTTCGAGCGGGGAGCGTCGCGCCTGTAACTCGCCAGAATGTAGGAGGCGATGGAGCTCATCTCGAGGCCAATGAAGGCTGTCAGCAGTTCGTGAGCGCCGGCCATGACTCCCATGCCGGCGGTCGCAAACAGGATGAGCGCGCAAAACTCGCCCGCGTCCAGGTCTTCGCGCCTGAGGTAATCGATGGAGCCAAGAATGGCGAGAAATGCCGCGCCGCAGACAATCCAATGCACGAAAAGGCTGAAAGCATCGGCACGGAAAAGGCCCGAATAGGCCTCGCCCTGGTGCAGCGCAGGGAAAATCGTGGCGACGAGAGCAAGAGCCGCGCCCACGAGCGCCACGCCTGCGAGCACGCTCTGGCGCGCCTTGGGCACGAGCGGCGAGAGAAGCATGACCAGCATCCCGAAACCGCAAAGCACGATTTCAGGCG
>DATHNC010000052.1:0-5046 GCA_035486415.1 Saccharimonadales bacterium (SeqCode) | reverse complement strand
TTGAGCCGGTCGTCGGGTTTCCGTTGCCATCAAGAACGTGAGGATTGGAATAAGCGACAGTCGTGTTCGTCAGTGTAGGAACGAATACGACGGGCGAAACGGTTCGCACGTCAAATCCTCGCAATGTATCTTCACCGCCCAGATAGAACCGGCTGAAAGGCGGAATCACTTTCCCGCCATATCCGGATTCAAACGCGCCGAGGAACCGGATGGCGATTACGTTCCGGTGATGATAATTCGGACGAAAATATTTCGCCTCAAGGATTTCCGATACCGTATTTACGTTACCGCCGATAGGTCCGCCTTCAAACGAGGAGGATAGAAAGAGGCTCTTTCCGTGGGTCGGATTCACGGGATTGTCCACGGTGTTGTAGCTTAAGGTTGGAGTAACCTTGCTCTCATGAATGCCTTGCAGCGAGGAAGGTCCCTCAAGCTGTTGAAATTGCAAGACACTGAATAGCGCGGTGGACGCTGTGCTTAAACCCGTGATGCTTGTGTCCGTATATCCATACGTCAAGCCCAAACGCGTAAAGCCCAATTTTTTCAAGGGATAGCTTGCAAAGACCGTGAAGCCGTCGCTGTTCTGAATGTAGTTTTGCTCTGTATTAGGATTGAGCTGAACCTGATAGCCCAATGCGAGTGAAGTTTGCTGCGCCTGGTTAAAATTATAGCGGCTCACAAACACAGTGAACCCGGTGCTGATCGGACGGTCAAACAAATACGGCTCCGTGAAGCCGAAATTGATGTTGCGTTGCAGCGTCCCGATATTCGCGCCCAAAGTAAGAGTTTCGCCTAATCCCAGAAAATTGTTCGTCTGATAGGTCAGTCCAATATAGGTGCCGGCAAAGCCGCTGACGCCGCCCGTCAAGCTGATGGATTGTTTCCCTTTCTCCTTCAGCTTGAGGAGAATATCAACCGTGCCCTGCTTGACGTTCCGCTTGATCTCGGCGTTTTCCGGTTTTACGGCCTCGAAATAGTCCAGTTGATTCAGGCGCAAAAGGCTCAATTCCCACAAGTTATTGCGGAACATGTCGCCTTCGTTGAGCAGCAATTCGCGGCGGATAACTTTATCGCGCGTGCCTGTGTTGCCCGAAAAATCGATGCGGCGGACAAAGAACTGCTTTTGCTGATCGAACGAGAATGTCAGATCGACCGTCTTCGTATCGTCATGAACTTCGGTGTCGGGAACCGCGGTAAAGTCGATGAACCCAAAATTGCCGTACAGCTTGGTATAGTCTTCGATCGCTTTGCGGACTTTAGCCACGCTGAAGATATCGCCCTTTTTCATTGGGAAAGCGCCTTCCAGATAAGCCGTTTTGAAAAAGAGGCCTTCATCCGGATTGGCGTTGCGCACGTGAAGCGTGCCCATGTGGTAGCGCTCGCCCTCTTCGATCGGAATCGTAATATTTGTTTCCCGGCCCTCATGCACGCCTACGAAGGGGACAGCTTTCGGAAGAACGCCTTCCTTCACCGTCGCGTTTTGGATGATCGGATCTTTCACCAGCACTTTGAAATAGCCGTTGTCCTGGTACAGCCCGCGAATGCCGATTTCCATGTCCTCGTCCAGCTTGGGGCGGTCAAAAGTTTTGGACAGCACAGAAATGTAATACGGAGGCACTGGGCCGAGCGGAATCGCGGTCGGCCGCGAATTGCGCATCGTGCGAATAATTTTGCGGCTGGAAAATGCCGTGTTTCCGGTAATAAGGATCTTCCCTACTTTTACTTTGGGGCCCTCATCGATGTTGAACGTAAGCTTTACAGCATTCGTTCCGGGAAGCCGCTCGTAGGTAGGCTTAACGGTGGCGAACTGGCGGCCGTGCTCGGCGAGCAATTCCTTCAACACGACTTCCGCTTTTTTGATTTTCGTCGGATCGAACTGGCTTTCGATCGAGAGCCCTACTTTGCGATCTTTAAACCGGTCCAGAATGTCCGACTCGGAAACGGATTTATTCCCTTTATATTCAATGCGGCGAACGATGGGCCGCTCGGTAACGTAGAAAATAATGATTTTCTGATTGGGCTTGTCCGCGCTGTCTTCAATTTCGAGGCGAATATCCTCGAAATATTGTGTGTTCCATAGCGCGTGGAAGTCGCGCCGCAACGCATCTTCATTTACGGGGTCGCCGGGCCGGGAAAAAATTCGGGCGCGCAACGTTTCGCTGCGAATTCTTCTATTTCCCTGGAATTCAATGCGTTCAATGGTAGGAGTTCCCGCCGACGCCGGCCCACTCGCGGCGGGTGCCTGCGAGTTGACCTGGACGGTTAAGGAATACGCGTGCGCGATGGGTGCCGAACACACAACAACGGCGGCAAGAAAACAAAAAATGCTTGCGCGCACAGGCGTGCTGAAACACCAGTATTTTCTTGCGGCCAAAGAAAACCTCAAGGCCGCTTGCCCCGAAACAAAATTGTACGCTCCCCCCAACCAAGCTCAAGAATGTGAGCTGGCCTGCGCGCGTAGGATTCGCTAGTGGGATACCGGGGTTGCCTCAACCACCGGTCGGAATCCAAGCCCGTCATTTGTCACGTACACTTCCAATGTTGCAGGTCGCTGCAATCCACCCTGAATCAGCGCCTCCGACAATGGATCTTCCACGTACTTTTGCAGAGCCCGCCGCAACGGCCGCGCACCGTAGTTACGGTCGCCGCACGTTTTGTCGAGAATCCACTGGCGTGCTTCCGGCGTCAGTACGATCTGCACTTGACGGTGGATCAAGGTATCATTGGTTTGCCCAACCAACAAGTCGATGATGCGAAGTAATTCTTCATCGCCCAGCGGGTTGAACAAAATAATTTCATCCAAACGATTTAGAAACTCCGGATTGAACACGCGCTTTACTTCTCCAAGCACGAGTTCGTCGAGGCTCTTTGCCTGTCCTTCTTCCGCAGCGGACTGGAAACCCATCGTGGACCGCTTCTGAAGGTGACGCGCCCCAAGGTTCGAGGTCATGATCAGAATCGTGTTGCGGAAATCTACCGTATTCCCCAACCCGTCCGTCAATTGCCCGTCTTCAAATACCTGGAGCAGGATATTGTACACGTCCGGATGCGCTTTTTCGATTTCATCCAGCAAAATAACTGAATAAGGCGTTCGGCGCACGCGTTCCGTAAGCTGTCCGCCCTCTTCGTATCCCACATAACCTGGAGGCGCGCCGATCAGCTTCGATACGGAGTGCTTCTCCATATATTCGGACATGTCGAAACGGATCAGCGATTTCTCGCTGCCGAACATGAATTCGGCAAGGCGGCGTGCGACTTCCGTTTTTCCGACGCCGGTTGGGCCGAGGAACAGGAAGCAACCCACGGGGCGTCCCGGGGCTTTCAGTCCTGCGCGGCTGCGGCGAATGGCGCGTGCCAGCGCAGTGATGGACTTGTCCTGGCTAATGACGCGCTTGTGCAATTCCACTTCAATGCGCAACAGTTTCTGCTGTTCGTCTTCCTTGATCGAGGTGACGTTGATCCCGGTCCAGCGCGCCACCACGTCTTCGATATCTTCTCGCGTAACGATGCCGGTATTCGTGTCATCCAGCTTCAGGCGCTCACGAACCACGCGCAGATTTTCTTTTTCCTTGCGCTCTTCTTCCGAATAAAAACGCGCCTTCTCAAATTCATGATTGGCGATGGCCGTTTCCATGCGGTGCGTGATGAATTTCACGCGCTTCTGCACTTCGGCAACTTCATCCGGCAAAGCGGCCTGGCGCAACTTCACGCGCGCTCCGGCTTCGTCAATCAAATCGATAGCCTTGTCCGGCAGGAAGCGGTCTGGAATATAACGGCTCGAGAGATACACAGCGTAGCGAATCGCTTCGTCCGTATAGCTAACGGCGTGGAATTTTTCGTAGCGTTCGCGCACGCCTTCCAGAACAAGAATCGCTTCGTCCTCGGATGGCGCGCCGACTTTCACGGCCTGGAACCGCCGTTCGAGTGAGCGGTCTTTTTCCACGGACTTGCGATATTCGCCCGGCGTGGTTGCACCGATGCACTGAATTTCACCGCGAGACAACGCGGGCTTCAAAATATTGGCAGCGTCCAGCGAACCTTCCGCGGAGCCGGCTCCAACCAGTGTGTGAAGCTCGTCAATGAAGACGATGGAATTCTGGCTCTCCATCAATTCTTTCATGATGGTTTTTAGCCGCTCTTCAAACTGGCCGCGATATTTCGTTCCGGCAACGATCAAAGAGAGGTCCAAAGAAAGAATGCGCTTCTCTGCGAGGAATGGCGGCACATCGCTATCGGAAATGCGCTGCGCCAGACCTTCAACGATGGCAGTTTTGCCGACGCCCGGTTCGCCAATCAGCACGGGATTGTTTTTGGTGCGGCGGCAAAGGATTTGGATCACGCGTTCGAGTTCGCGTTCGCGTCCGACAAGCGGATCGAGCTGTCCTTCGAGCGCGGCTTGCGTAAGGTCACGGCTGAATTCAGCAAGCAGAGAGGTTTCTTTGGGCCGCGCGGCAGGCGCTTTTTCGCCGGCGCTGCGTGCCAGTTCCTCTCGCAAGGTCGTGAGGCGCAGACCCCGTTCCTGCAAGATTTCCGCACCAAAGCATTTCTCTTCGCGCAGGATCCCGAGCAGCAGATGCTCGGTACCGACGTGCCTGTGCCCGAGGCGCTCGGCTTCTTCCGTGGCGAAGTTCAGGATGCGCTTGGATTCCTGGCTGAGAGGGACTTCGACCGACGTGGAGATGCGCTCACGAATCGTGATGCGCTGTTCAATCTCCTTGCGGATCGATTCGATGGAACCATGAGAACGGAGGAAACGGTTGGCGAGCGCCTTATCTTCACGCATGAGCCCAAGCAGCAAATGCTCGGTCTCAATGTAAGGCGAACCATACTGACTGGCTTCGTACCGCGCAAAAAAGATAACGCGGCGGGCCTTCTCTGTGTAACGTTCAAACACGGGTCAACTCGTTTCTCCCTTAGTCCTAAGAACCAGGGTTTGGTCTACGTCCCAACCGGCTGGAGCTTCCCATGCTCAAGTTGCAGCACGAGATCTGCGCGCCCCGCCAGAACTGTATTGTGCGTCGCCAAGATAGAGGTAAGTTGGTGCTC
>DATHNC010000051.1:0-4112 GCA_035486415.1 Saccharimonadales bacterium (SeqCode) | reverse complement strand
GTCAGCGCAGCCTTCTCGCCGAGTTTAAACGCACGGCTCAAACGCATGTCGAAATCGGTGTAGCCTGGGCCCATTCCCGTGTTTCGTCCGGCTCCGGGCGGCCGGTCGTTGGTGAAGTGACCGTCACTATTGATGTCCGCTGCTGCCAGAAGATTGAACGGGTGGCCGCTGTTGTAGCTGAAGATAGGAGAAAGCTCGAAGCCGCCAAAGATCTTCGAATTGTCAAACGGACTTGAAAAGACTCCGGCGAATACCACCTTGTGCCGCTGGTCAAAATCCGAGAGGGACCGGTCGCATTTCAAGCAGGTCGCATTAAACGGAGAATAGTCGCTGTTGAAGTCCGTAACATTGTCAATCGCTTTGCTGTACGTGTAGTTGAAAAGAGCGGTGAAGTGATTCGCAAACCGTTTTTTCGCTTCCAGGAGGGCGCCATTGTAGATCGCGGAGCCAACCGAACTGTAAACGTTGTTTTGCAGGATCGTTTCCGTGGGATCGGCAAAGCACAAAGATGGCGTGGCAACACACGCTGGCGCGCCCCAGTCCTGAAATGGAATCCCGTTGGAAGGCAGGCCTGTAGATCCCGTGTCGAACGGCGCGCCGGGTAACAAGTTGGTGTCAATCGCTACCGGCAGGTGCGTGGTATGAACCCAGATATAGTTGGCGGAGACCGTTAATCCGCCACCAATCTCGCGCTCGATCCCTAGCGAAGCCTGTTGTGAGGTCGGACTCTTGTATCCAGGCTGCCCGGCGAACAATACGGTTCCGGGCGGGAGGGGTCCGGTGTTGGGAACCGACAAGCCAAACTGCGCCAAGTCCGCTTGCGAGATGCACGCAAACTGGCCCGGCGGCGGCGTACCGCAATCAATTTTGCCCTCGCCAAACAGGGTCTGGAAAATGGCCGCGGAGTTCGCGATGGTGGGCTCTCCCGGAACTCCCGTCAGCTTTACCAGGGTGTTGGCAATCGTTCGCGTGTTATTAACGTTGCCGAGTACGCTTACTACGCCCGGGATCTGCGCATAAATCTGCGAGTAGAAAATTCCATAGCCGGCACGCACCACGGTCTTATGGTTATTGAAGGGATCCCACGCCAGCGAAACGCGGGGGCCAAAATCCTTCTTGGGCGTGTGGAGAGGCCCGTATTGTGAATCCAGTTCGTACCGTAGACCGTAATTCAAGGTCAGATTGGGCCGGACTTGCCAGGTATCCTGCGCATAGAACGCGGTGTAGGGTCTCGTCTGTTGGTATTTGGGATTGCCAAAACCCTGTTCGTAGAACCCGGGTGCGCCCAGGCTTACCGACTGTAGCGGCGTGAGCGCGGCCGTTGCTGGGATTGCACTTCCCGACAGGCCGCAAGCGACAGGCACTTGCAAACAGGGGCTGAGCAAAATTCCGGGTAACTCCAGAAACTCAAATCGTCCGGCAAAGAAGGTCTGGGAGGTCGTGTCGTTGCCGCGAACCACTTCGCTGAAACCCACCTTGAAAGTATGCCGCCCGCGCACGAATCCAAGATTGTCCCCAAACTGATAACGTCCTGCGCGTGTATGGCTGGGGAGAAAAATCCCGCGCCCGAAAAATCCGAAACCTTGCACGTCAAGTCCCGGTCCACCGGGATCGTTAGTGTCGACGTTGAATTGATACATGTTCCACTGCACCAAGGCCTCGTTCTGCGTCCTGGGGCTGAAGCTGTGAAACCAGGAACCTTGAAGCGTGCTGTCCCAGGCTAGTTCCGATGTACCACGGGAAAAAGCAGTGAGCGCTTGAACATCGGGGTCTTTTTCCGTTAAGTGATCAAAACTGTATCGAAGGAACGCTTGATCGCTGTCGCCAAAACGGTGATCCAGTCGCCCCGAACCCTGGTGTTCCCGGATAGGGAATGGGAACAGTCCTCCGTTGGTCTCCGCCTGATTGATGATAAATGGGTTCAGCGCTTGTGTTGCTGGGTTGGTTTGACACGGTGAAGCGGTCGGCGTGATGGTCAAGCAGTGGGAAAGCACGAACGCGCAGGTAGGCGCCGGCAAGAACGTCGGGATTCCACCAATGGGATTTTGCGGGTTTGACAGACAAGGGACCAACGCGGTGCCTGGCAGCGACGCGAGACCTGCGAAAATCGAGTCCTGCTCCGGAGTGGGATTGAAGACATTCGTGTTTGTCAGCAACGGCACGGAGTCTTGCGCGTCGGAGCGCAGCCCTTCGTAGGCGACGAAAAGAAAGGTTTTATCTTTTTTGACCGGAAACCCAATGTTGCCGCCGAATTGCTGCCGATTCAGTGAGTTCTTTATCGGCGCGGATACTGCATCGGACGAGAACGCATCCCCTGGCGATAACGCTGAGGTGAGCGCGAAATGATCGCGCGCGTCCATCCCATCATTGCGAAACAATCCGTACAGTGCGCCATGCACCGCGTTCGTGCCGGATTTTGAGACAATGTTGATCGACGCTCCGCTGGCGCCTCCCAGTTCCGCCGTGTAGTTGCTGCGATTCACCTGAAATTCCTGAACCGCATCCTGGTTCAGGTTCAGTCGTACGCCCCCTGCATCATCATTGAATTCGCCGCCATCGACAGTCACGCTGTTGCCGCGGCCGTTGCTGCCATAAAAGGAGAGGCCGCTCTGCGGAGTCTGCTTCACGCGGAAGTCCGCGTTGTCCGCGATCGTATTGGAATTGCTTACTCCAGGCAGAAGCAGTGTGAAAGTCAGGTAGTCGCGCCGGCTGATCGGCAGGTCATCAATGTATCTTTGCGAGACCGTATCCGCCTGGCTGCCCCGGCTTGTTTCGATGGCCAGCGGTTCCGCGGACACTTCCACCTGCACTGTCGCGCCCGCTATGGCCATGTGAAAGTCTACGGTTGAGGTCTCGCCGACCTGAACCTCCAACCCTTTTTGTATCTCGGTCTGCAAACCGCCGTGCCGTGAGGTCAATTCATAGGTGGAAGGAGGCAGGCTCGGGAACTGGTACTGCCCGCTCGAGTCGGTGGTCGTCGAGTAACGCGTCCCCTTACGGATGTCGAGTGCTTCTACGCTTGCGCCAGGTACCACACTGCCCGAAGGATCAAATACAGTGCCCCTGACCTGACCGGAAGCGCCCACGCCTTGCGCGTATGCAGTCGGGCCAACCAATAGAGAAAACACTAGACAGGAAAGCAGGATCGATTTCATAACTCCTCCTGGTTCGTAGAACATCACTCGACGTGTTTCTTACGTGCTCGTCCAGATCGTTCGCGAATGCCTTCCCTACTTCGCACCAGGGCGTTCATCCCACTGTCGACGGCTTCCTGACCTCAAATTCCCACGCCGCCGCAATGGCCGGAAAAGCAGGACTGGGATGCCCGGCAATTCTTCAGAGCCGCAATACTTCGCACCTTAGGTTCTCGATTGCAATTATGTTAGCAAGTAACACATTAGAGAAACTAATGTCAACAAAAAACCAGGTGCAGTTCATTGGCTTTTTGGATGCCCCGCATGGCGTTTGTCTACTGGCACAATCACCTGCGAAGGGCGATCGCTTAGGCCTCTTCATTAGCAACGAGGAAAACGGGTTAGCTACCGGGGAGTCAGCACGATGCGGCCCGAAACGCGGCCCTCACGCAATTCGGCAAGAACCTCATTCGCGTCCGCCAGAGGACGCGTGGTTATTTGAGAGTGGATCTTACCCGCAGCAGCCATGGCCAGCAGTTCCCTTATGTCATCTCGCGTACCGACAGAGGACGCCTGTATGTGTACCTCTAACGCCGCCATCTGGATTGCTGGAAAACAGATGGGTTCGGAAGGGAGCCCAACGACGAGCAGTGAACCCGTAGGCCTCACGCAACGGAACGCCGTGTCATAGGCTGCTTTTGCGGCAGAAGTCACCAAAACCGCATGGACCCCGCCGGCGCGCCGAATTTCCTTCACCACGTTGCTTGCTGCCGAGTTCAGCGTCACCGAGGCGCCTAACTCTTTCGCGCGCGCGAGCTTCTCGTCGGTCACATCGATCGCCGTGACGATAGCTCCAAGTCCATGGCCGATTTGTACTGCGAGGTGCCCCAAACCTCCGACGCCGAAAACCGCCAAACGCTGGCCTGGCTTGATTTTCGCGCGCTTCAGGGCGCGATAGACCGTGACGCCCGCACAAAA
>DATHNC010000050.1:0-3617 GCA_035486415.1 Saccharimonadales bacterium (SeqCode) | reverse complement strand
TACGGCGATCACCGCATCGTCGTGTTCGACAAGGAAGGAAAATTCCTTCGCCAGTTCGGCGAGCAAGCCACTGCCGCCGAATCCACGGCAGGCGAGGGCGGCAAGTTCATGGGCGTTGTGCATTGCGTCGTGATGGACAATGCCGGACTTGTTTACGTTTGCGATCGCCAGGGCAACCGCATTCAGGTGTTCGACAAGATGGGCAAATTCCAGAAGAACATCTGGATCAAGGGATACAAGGAAGAAACTCCTGATTCGTGGGGCACAGCGTGGTGGCTACGTTTTTCGCGCGATCCAGAACAGAAATATATGATCGTGGCCGACGGCCGCAACGAACTCGTTCACATTCTCGATCACAAGACCGGAAATGAAATCACCAAGTTCGGCAGGCCCGGTCATCAACTTGGCGAATTCACGCACTGCCACACGCTGGATATCGACTCCAAGGGAAATATCTACGTCGCTGAAACCGATATCGGACGGCGCGTGGATAAATTTAAATTGGTGAAGTAGTTCGGCTGGCATTTAGAAAAATGGGCGGCGTGAAATCCATCACGCCGCCTATTCTTCCGAGAAGGCCTTCAATCCGTCGGAGGGTTGGAATGAAAAAGCTTCTTACTATTCTTGCGTTTGCAATTTCATTTCCGGTGCAATCCCCTGCCCAAGAAAAGGCGCCGCTTAGGTTGGTCCAGACAATTACCGCGCCGGCTGGGCGGAAGTGGGATCACTTCGGGGTCGATATCAAGGGGAACCGGCTTTTTGCTGCCTCGGAAGAAGAACCCGCCGTTGAAGTTTTCAATCTGAAGACGGGCGAACATATTCGCTCTCTCACCGACTTTAAGGAACCTCACAACGTCATACCCTTTCCGGAACTGAAAAAAATCTATGTCGTAGATGGCGAGGCTTCAGAAATCAAGATTCTGGATTACGATTCCTACAAATTGATCGGGCAAACGGCATTGACGATTGACGCCGATCCTGTGGTCTACGATCCCGCCTCCAAATATCTTTATGTGGTGAATGGCGGTCGCGAAGCGCACACGCCGACCTGCCTAGTCAGCATCGTGGACACTACAACCGGCAAAAAAATTGCCGATATGAAGCTGGACACGAACCGGCTGGAATCCATGGCAATTGAAAAATCAGGCCAGCGCCTTTTCGTCAACATGACTGGAATTAATTCCATCGGAGTGGTGGACCGCGAAAAGCGCGCCGTGGTGCAGACCTGGCCAATCACCGCCGGCAAAGATAATGTGCCGCTGCAATACGATGAAGCGACGCACCGATTGTTTCTGGCGACACGAAAACCTTCCAAGCTCGTTGTGGTGAATGCGGACAACGGAAAAGAAGTCGCGAGTCTCGACGTGGCCGATTACGTGGACGATCTCGCGTATGATGCGGCGCATCATCGCCTTTACATTCCGGGCGGAGGCGGGGATGGCGCTGTGTCCGTCGTTGAGCAGCGCGGCGCGGATGATTATAAATTAATCGCAACTGTGCCAACGAAGCCCGGGGCAAAGACGGCCCGCTTCGTGCCGGAGCTGAATAAATATTACGTGGGCGTTCCGGCGAAAGACGGGCAGGCTGCGCAAATTCTCGTGTACGACGTAGCTCCTTGAAGATGGTTTTATGTGACGCGGGGTTTAGCCTGCGGATTTTTGTGTTTGCAAGGACCAAACCCCGCAGGCTGAAGCCCGCGCCAAGGTGGGGGCCTTGAAATTTGTTGCGATGAATTCTGTCTGGGAGGAATCGATGCGAATACACACCAAGAAAATGCTGACGATTTGTGCTCTGTTATTTTTTGCGCTGACCTTGAAATCTGGTGCGCAGGAAAAATCTCCCATGAAACTGGTGGCGACCACTCCGCTGCCCGGTTTCACGGGCGACTTCGACCACTTCGCAGTAGACCTGAAGGGCAAGCGCCTCTTCCTCACGGCCGAAGATCATAAAACCGTAGAAGTGTTTGACCTGGACGGCAAGCGAATCAAGAGCATCGAAGGGTTCGGCCAGCCGCATGCGATTCACTTCATGCTGGACGTCAACAAATTCATCGTGACCGATGGCGACGGCTTCGGAGCTGTCGAGCTCGTCAGCGGAGTTGACTATAAAATTCTCAGCACCATCAAGCTGCCACCCGAGGTGGACGGCGCGATCTACAATCCTGTCGACAAATATTATTACGTCGAAAGCGGAAGCGATGAGAAAGGCGCGACGACGCACAAGATCAACATCATCGATACCAAGGCGTTCAAGCTGGTGGGAGACTTTACGTTGCCGGGAACACACTCGGAAGCGATGAAAATCACGAGCGACGGCAAAAAAATGTACGTAAATCTCACCACTCCGAAAGAAGTAGGAGTGGTGGACCTGGCGACGCGCCAACTGATTGCGCGCTGGCCGATTACCGGCGCGGAAACTCCGAACTCGATGGCGCTCGACGAGCCGCATCACCGGTTGTTGATTGCCACGCGCAAGCCTCCCAAAATGTTTGTGTTCGACACTGACAGCGGCAAAATTGTGACGAGTGTGCCAATCTCCGCGTTCAACGATGACATGTGGTTCGATGTTGCGCGCAAACGGATTTATCTATCGGGTTCGGAGACAACCACGGTTCTGTCGCAGAAGGATGCGGACCATTATGAGTTGGTTGGTGAAGTGACCACCGGGTACCGCGCGAAAACTTCTCTCTACGTGCCGGAATTGAATCGTTTCTATGCCGCAATTTCGGGCAAGGGTAAAGAGGGCGCGCAGTTGGCGGTTGCAGTTTTTGATGTGTTGCCCTGAACTAAGTCTGTTCGTGGTTGATGTGGCATAGGCTTCAGCCTGTGCGGTTTTAGGCCTTGCAAGGACTAAACCCGCACAGGCTGAAGCCTGTGCTACTTAAATCAGAGCGCGGTGTGCCAGCCGCCATCAACGAACAACGTGTGGCCACTGATGAAATCCGAGGCGGGGCTGGCCAGGAAAATTCCTGCGCCAACCATGTCGGATGGCTGAGCAAATCTCCCCAGCTTGATGCGACTGAGCAGTCTTTGCGCGCGTTCTTCATTTTCACGGAAAGAGCGCGCGGTATTTTCGGTTAGCGTTGAAGTGGGAGCGATGGCGTTGACGCGCACTCCGAGCGGAGCCCATTCCGTGGAGAGCGCGGCCGTCATGTACGAAATGCCTGCTTTCGCCACGCCGTAAACGCTCTTGCCCATATCCGTGCTGACCGACCAGGTCGAACTCAAATTAATAATTTTGCCGTAACCGCGTTCGATCATCAGTTTGCCCATGAACTGGCAACAGAAAAATGTTCCCTTCGCCTGAACATCGAGGACGCGGTCCCAATCTTCTTCCGTTGTGTCGAGCGCAGACTTCGTAAATCCAAAGCCCGCGCAATTGACCAGAACGAGGGAGAGATCCCGGCCCTTTACGAGCCGGGATACTTCCTGTTCCATCGATCGAATGTCCTGCATTTTGGCAACGTCCGCGCGAATGATGTGGGCGCGGCCTCCGGCGGATTCCACCGAACGCTTTGCGTCCACAAGTTTTTCCTCCGTGCGGCTTACCAAAACCACTTCCGCCCCTGAGCGCGCATAGGCCAGGGCGAAGGTCCGCCCTATGCCATCGCTCGCGCC
>DATHNC010000049.1:0-13564 GCA_035486415.1 Saccharimonadales bacterium (SeqCode) | reverse complement strand
CGCATCACTCGATCGCGAAGCTCCCGTTATTTGCGAATTGGAGGCCGTTCTTTCGTCAGAAGAGAAAGTTCGCGCGGACCAATTTCATTTCGCGAAGGACAGGAATCGGTATGTCATCGCGCGCGGTCTGCTTCGTGAATTGCTTGGCGCGTATCTTCAGCAACCTCCAAAGAGCCTTGAATTTTCTTATGCGCAGCACGGAAAGCCCTTACTTTCGGGAGCGAATTCAACGAGCGGGTTGAACTTCAATTTGTCGCACTCGGGTGACATGGTTGCGTACGCGATTGCCAGGGAACGAAATCTTGGGATCGATGTGGAGCAAATGCGTCCGGATTTGGCGGGCGACGATATTGCCGAGCGCTATTTTTCCGCGCGGGAAGTAAGCGATCTGCGAACCTTGCCGCCGGAAAAAAAGGTGGAAGGATTTTTCAATTGCTGGACGCGGAAGGAAGCCTATCTGAAGGCGACGGGAATGGGATTGCATATCGCTCTCGATAGTTTTGCCGTAAATCTATTGCCCGAGGAGCCCGCAGAGTTTCTCATCGGCGTGGATGGCAACTGGCATTTAGCCGCGCACCGTCCCGCGGAAAGCTATGTCGCGGCGGTGGTTTATGATGGAGCGCCCTGCGCTATCCAGTATTTTTCCGCCGATAATATGGCGCGCCAGGAAACAAAAATCGGCTAACATATGGGGTTACTGGGGCTGTTCCAAAGAAAAAGAGAAAAAAACAATTCCCGAATCTCGGAATTTCTGGGCGGAGGAAACATGCGGAAGGTAAATATCGGAATCATCGGAACGGGATGGTGCGGAGGCATTCGCGCGGAAACCTGCGCAGCGAGCCCCTATGTGAGCGAATTGCACATTGCCGAAATTAAAGAGGCGCGTCTGAAGGAAGTGGCGGAGAAAACGCATCCCGTGACCGCGACCACGGATTACCGCGAGCTCCTGAAGAATGACAACATTAATGCGATTATCGTTTCCGCGACGCCCGAAACCGTTCACTATCCGATGGCCAAGGAAACGCTGCTTGCGGGAAAACATCTATTGCTGGAGAAGCCGATTTCTTTGACGCTGGCGGAAGCGGATGAATTGATCGATCTCGCGCGGTCAAAATCGCTGCTGTTCACCATCGGATATTCGCAGCGGTTCAATCCAAAATTCGCGTATGTGAAGCGCTCGATCGCGGATGGCACGATTGGTCAGCCTTCGAGCGCGCTCGTGAGCCGCCACATCACCCGCAACCTGGGCAACAAGATCGGCGGGCGCATCAAGCTTTCGCCGGCGGCGATGGAAGCGACTCACGACATTGATTTTGTGCTGTGGTGCTTTGAGCCGAGGAAGCCTGTGCGCGTCTACGCGCAGCTGGTGAACAAGATCATGCAGCCAACGCACGGCGTGCCGGACTGCGTCTGGATCATCGTAACGCTCGATGACGGCAGCGTGTTTACGATTGGCGCGGGCTGGGTGCTTCCTCCCGCGTACCCGAATTTTTCATCCACGTGGATCGAAATGGTCGGCAGCGAAGGCGCGATCATGGTGGACGATTCGCACCGCGACGTCAGCATCAACACGATGAAGCGCGGCATTGAATTTCCGCTCTCGACGATGCCCGGCGAAAAAGTGGACCACGTGTATGCGGGGCCGATGGAAGCCGAGACGATTCACTTCCTGGATTGCGTGGCGCACGGAAAACAGCCGCTCGTTACGCCGGAGCATGCCCGCATGGTGATGCAGGTGTATCAGGCGGCGGATCAATCCGCCGAGGAAAACCGGCCGGTTGACATTGTGTGGCCGGACGGAAAACAGCGCGTCGCCGCGGAAAAAGATTTTGTAGGGGTTCGCGCGCAATCGCCGGCGGGATATAAGGAATAATTTAAGAGCGCGGGCGAATTTTTTTGTAGCGCCCGCCTTCAGGCGGGCATTTCGCATGCGAGCAAAAATGCCCACCTGAAGGTGGGCGCTACAGATCAACTATCCGTTTCACAAAACGACGGGGGCAAGAATGCCGGACATGAAGCGCACGTCCGCCTCAGCAAGCGCCGCCATCGAAGAAAATTCCGCAATTAAACCGACCAAGACCCGCTGGTTCGTTCTCGTTCTGATCAGCTTCATGTACCTCATCACCTACATGGATCGCAGCAACATTTCCGTTGCCGCGCCGGGCATCACCAAAGAATTTGGGTTAAGCAAAACAGCCATGGGCTGGGTTTTCAGCGCATTCACTTTGGCCTATGCGATTGGCCAGTTCCCGAGCGGTTGGCTGGGAGACCGCATTGGCCCGCGAAAAGTTTTGACCGTGATCATGTTCTGGTGGGCGATTGCCGCGGTTTCCACGGGAGCCGCTGTTGGTTTCGTCACTTTGCTGTGCGCGCGCTTTTTGCTTGGGCTCGGGGAGGCCGGCGCATTTCCCGTGGCTACGCGCGGGATGCAGCTTTGGTTTCCGAAAGTGGAGCGCGGCCGCATTCAGGGCATCACGCATTGCTTCAGCCGATTTGCCGTTGCGATCACTCCGTTTGTAGCCGTCGGCATCATGAGCGCATTCGGATGGCGCGCTATATTTTATATTTTCGGATCGCTGGGCGCGGTTTGGGCCGCTGTTTTCGGCGTCACGTATTTGAATCGTCCGGAAGATCACAAGGGCGTCAACAAATTGGAGCTGGCTTACATTCGCGGCGTTAGCGCGGATGGCTCGATCAAACAGCTGGAGGCGGGATATCGGCGGAACATATCGTGGAAAGTCATTTTGCAGTCGCCGAACATGTGGTACATCGCCGCCGCGTATGGATGTTTTTTTTATGGCACATATTTTTTTCTGACCTGGTATCCGACTTATTTGCAGGAGTACCGACACTTTTCAATTCGCTCGCTCGGCTTTGTGGCGTCACTACCTCTTTTCGCCGGAATGATTGGGGATTTGGTTGGCGGGTCCATCAGCGACATGGTCTATCGGAGGACTGGCAGACTGAGGCTTGCGCGACGCGTTGTAGCGGTGCCTGGGCTGGTTGTTTCCGGTCTCATGCTGATTCCCACGGCGCTCACGCACAGCGCCTGGACCGCGGTCCTGTGTCTCGCCATTTCTTTTTTCTTTCTGGAGCTGGTCATCGGTCCGGCTTGGGCCGTGCCGATGGATGTGGGCGGGGAGTTCAGCGGAACAGTAAGCAGTGTGATGAACACAGCAGGGGCTTTGGCGGCGTCGATTTCTCCGGTTGTGTTTGGTTTTTTCGCGCAACGGGGATTCTGGATTGCGCCATTCTTTGTTACGGCCAGCGTGCTGCTGAGTGGCGCGCTAATCTGGTCATTCTTAATCGATCCTGAAATGTCGGTGGTTGGAGGTTAGCCGACCGCCCTCTTTGTCCCGAAGAACGCGGTTCACCGAGAACGTTCACCGTAAATGGGACGAAGAGTCCTCTACGAAACCGGTTTCGTAGCGCCCGTCCGATTTCTGGACGGGCAGCTTTTGTCTGTGAAATTCAATATGACCAGCGAGCGCCAACGCCCTATCTTGACGCTCACGGCGAGCGCGTGCTATCACGGTTCAGCAGGATTTCTTCAATAAAGTCAGATACGATTCGAGGAATGGGAGAAATAATAAGATGACGCGACGACGAATGGCTGCGGTAACTTTGTCGGTTTTTGCTTTTTTTGCATTCGCATGGCGAACCGCGAGGAGCGCTACGCCTCCCGATGATGGGAGAGAGGAAGTAATGAAGTTGGAGGAAGAACGAAACCAGGCGCTGCAAACGGGCGACATCCCGACTCTGGAACGCATTTATTCTGACGATTTGATTTACACGAACGCATCCGGCGCGCTTCTGACCAAAGCTCAGCACCTCGCCGAGCTCAAGAGCCGCGGGCTGAATTTTCACTCTTTCAAGCATGAGGATGTGCAGGTGACCATGCACGGTGACACCGGCTTCGTGACCGGAATCAGCAAGTCCGTGGTGGAATACCGAGGATCTGTGTCCACAGGATCTCGCCGGTTTTTGAATATTTTCGTGAAGAAAGACGGGCGCTGGCAGCTCGTTGGGCATGTGGAAGCAAATATCGAAGAGCCGAAAACGAAGTAAGAGGGTCGAATCGTGGCGCGGGCTTCAGTCTGCGGATTTTTGTCCTTGTAAGGACTAAATTCCGCAGGCTGAAGCCCACGCCAAATTACTGCTGAAGATTTACTCTACTAAGCGATGGCCTTCAGACCCGCAGCTGCTACCTGCTCGTCTTCATGCGATTTAGCGCCGGAAACGCCCACTGCACCGACACACTCGCCCTGATACATGATTGGCAATCCTCCTTGAACCGCGACTCTGCCGGGGAATGCTACGGTCGCGGGCCGATCCTTGACGATATCTTCCAGCGTTTTCGTCGGCGTGCGCGTCGCGGCGGAAGTTTGCGCCTTGCACGTCGCGATCAGGGCGCTCTGCGCCGGTGCGCCATCCATTCGTTCCAGATGAACCAGATATCCGCCATCGTCCACGACGGCAATCGTGACGTTCCATTTATTCTTTTCTGCTTCGACCTTGCATGCGGCCAAGATTGTTTCCGTGTCGGCTGCCGTCAAACACATTTTGTTACGCACTGTTTCTCCTTGTTTAGACCTTGTTTTGATTTTTTGCGGACCTGCGCGTAAGCAAAGATCCGGCATTCGAAAAACATTCTACCTTTCGAATGCCGGACCCGCATACCGCTTTGATCTGCGGAACGGAAGACCTTGCTTGAGGCGGCTTAGTTGCCCGCCCGTTGGTTATTCGGAACGTTTCCATCGGGCTTGAAAGCCGTAATGGTGGTCATACGGATACCCGCATACCAGAACGTCCCCTGGGCATCTTCTTCAATCTTCGGGGGATACAGGCCACCGAGACGCGTGCCATTCGGGCCCGGGTGCTCGCGTCCCATGATATCGGGGAACGGTTCCGGGAAGTAGGTGTAGGTCTTGGTCTTCTGGTCAAACCTGGCAAGGACTCCGTAGCTTCGGAGGGTCACCCAAATGTTGTCGTGGGAGTCGGCATAGCACTCGTAGCCGCCACCGAGCTTGAACGGGTCTTTGTACTCCGTGATTTTGCCTGTGTCCGGATCAAGTTCTCCGAGCGCCTGACCGATGTGCTCTGAGAACCAGACTTTGCCCTTGGAATCGACGGTCGGGCGGCGCGGTCCAGAGGGTTGAGTAGGCGTTGGGTAAACCGACCACTTGTCGGTCTTGGGATCGTAGCCGACGATCTTGTGCGAGGTCATGCCGACGGCCCATACGCGATCTTTCTGGTCAACGGTCATGCCGTAATAGTGTGCATTGGGGTCGCTCGGTGAAGGATCCCATTCGGTGATCTTCTTTGTTACGGCGTCGAGTTTGCCCATTTTGCTTACGCCCTGCATCTCCGAAAACCACACATTGCCCTTGGAATCCGAGCGAATTGTGTGCGGTGTGCTGCGGGTCGGCGTCACATACTGGGTAACCTTGCCGGTTTCTGGATCGAGTTCGGCGATTGAGCTTTCGTCGATTTCTGCGGCATACACGTGGCCGTCCTTGGCTTGGGTGATTCCATGTGGGCCGAGAACGCGGTGTCCCTGATCGGGATTCGGAAGCTTATAGGTTGTAAAGCGGCCGGGGAAATCAATACGGTTCTTGTCCATGCCCTGAATTACATCATCCCCCATTTCAGATACATAGACGGTTGGGGAGAAGCGGCTCGGCCATACGTCATGGCTCGAAAACTCCGGGTTAGGCTTGGTTGGAAGGAGGGGTGGTAAGTCGTATTCGATATAAATTGTGCGTGAGAGGGCGGCTTCATCGAGCTTCAGGTCATCCAGCTTCAAATCGCGCGGCTTTCCGCCTTCCGGGAAAATCTTGGCAAAGTAGGCGGCGATTTCTTCCCGCTTGGCTGGCGGAATTGGCGCAGGGTTTACCTGGGGAACGCCCGTGTGGTTCACCGGGCTGGTGCCGTCCATATCAAACATGCGGGCGATGGCGTTGCCCCAGACTTCCTCGCTGCGGCCACCCATACGCTGCCAGGGGATGTGCTCATAACCGTGGCAACCCATGCAGTTCTGCATCACGTAGTCGCGTGTTGGGCCGGGAGTAAAGAGAGAGTCAAAGTCTACGAGTTCGGCGCGCAGGTGATCGGGGCGGGCGGTAAGAGCCACATCACCGGATTTTGTTTCGCCTGCTTTCAACTCAACCGTGGGGCCTTTGGAATCGAATCCGTCCTGCAGCGCAGACATCTGGTAAGTGCCTGCGGGCAGGTTGTAAATCGAGTAGTGGCCCTTCTGCGTGAAGACGGTGTAAGTGATGCGACGTTCGTTGTCACGCGCCCTGACACGTACGGCGTACAGCGCCGGAATATGATTTCCCGAAGCCTCGCTCAACGCGTAATCCCTGTTGGCTGTTACAGTTCCGGAAATCGTTCCGGTTCCCGTCGTCAGCGCAGTCTGAGCAGTTTGCGATTGTGCTTGCCCGCCCCTCGCCCATAGGAGAAGAGCGACGCCCATCAATACTCCGGCCAATAAAATGGCTTTATTCCGCTTAGTCATGAATGACTCCCATTCCAATCTAATGCCTACGCCCACTCCGCGGAGCGAAGGATTTCTCGCGATTTTAGCTTTAATAATTCGTACACCACAACCGTATTGATAGTCAACTTGAACTATTTGAGGCGGTTGCACATTGCCGTGTCCAGCATGTACAATTTATTTTCAATTTCATATGGAGAAAATATGATTCATACAGGACGCCACTGGTTACAGATTCCAGGCCCCACAAATGTACCGGACCGAATTTTGCGTGCGATGGATGCGCCGGTTATCGATCATCGAAGTGCCGAGTTCGCAAATCTCGGCAAGGAAGTCCTGCACGGTGTCCGGGAAGTATTTAAAACAGCGGGTTCTGTCGTTATGTACCCTGCCTCTGGAACAGGAGCGTGGGAAGCGGCGCTGGTGAATACGCTTTCTCCAGGGGACCGCGTATTACTGTTTGAAACAGGGCACTTTTCCTCACTCTGGCGGGCGATAGCGGAGAAATTCGGCCTGCAGGTGGAATATGTGCCCGGCAATTGGCGGCATGGGGCGAGTGCTGCGGAGTGCGAAGCGCGCCTGGCTGCCGATAAGAACCATGCGATCAAAGCCGTGATGGTCGTGCACAACGAAACATCCACGGGTGTGACGAGCCGCGTCCCTGAAATTCGCCGCGCTATGAATGCCGCGAAGCATCCTGCGTTGCTTCTGGTGGACACAATCTCATCGCTCGCTTCGATTGACTACCGGCATGACGAATGGGGAGTAGACGTAACGGTTGCAGGGTCGCAAAAAGGCTTAATGCTTCCGCCGGGAATGAGTTTTAACGCGATTTCGGAAAAAGCTCTGCGCGCGTCCGAAACCGCAAAGTTGCCCCGTGCCTATTGGGACTGGCAGGAAATGCTCAAGCCCAATCAGACTGGATTTTTTCCTTATACGCCGCCCACCAATCTTCTTTACGGCTTGAAGGAAGCTCTGGCGATGATGCGGGAAGAGGGGCTGGCCAATATTTTTCACCGGCATGACCGGTACGCGGAAGCAACTCGCGCCGCGGTGAAAGCATGGGGCCTGGAAATTGTCTGCGAAGAGCCACACGAATATTCCAGCTCGCTGACGGCGGTGTTTATGCCGGAAGGGCACAATGCGGACAACTTGCGCGCCGTAATTCTTGAGCATTTCGATATGTCGCTCGGCGCTGGCCTGTCTAAATTTGCCGGAAAAGTTTTCCGCATCGGACACTTAGGCAGCTTCAATGACCTGATGCTGGCGGGAACCTTGTGCGGCGTGGAGATGGGTCTGCGATTGGCTGGCGTGCCGCATAAAGAAGGCGGCGTAATGGCTGCTCTCGATTCGCTGGCCAAATCGACGAGGAAACCGGAACACGCAGCGGCTCGATAACAGTTTCGGTTCAGCACTTAACGCACAAGAACGCCAATCGCCTGATTGGCGTTCTTGTATTTTAGGCGACCAATTCTGTCGAAAACAATTCCAAAAAATTCCAGCTTTACCGGTTTGTAGCAGCCACTGGCGTGGGGAGTACACCCACCGTGGGGCCAGGCATTCCCTGGCTTTTGTCGATGACGGATTGCTCGGGATCGATCCAGAAGGCCCAGATCGCGGCGCCGATGAAGAGCAGGCCTGCCGAAACGCTGAAGGGCGCGACCCAGGATCCTCTCGACACGAGTATGCCGAAGACGGTGGGCGACAACGCGCCGACGAATTGCCCGGCCATGTTCATCATGCCGGAAACCGTGCCGGAGAATTCTCCGCCGACATCCATGGGAACTGCCCAGGCAGGACCAATATTCATTTCGAGGAAAAACATGGCGCCCGTCAGGAAATAAACGGCTGCGTTGGGGCTTGCTGACAAAGCTGCGAACATAGTGAACGTGCCGCAGCCAACCATCGCCACGATGGCAACGAAGCGCCGGGAGAATTTGCAATTGCCTGTCTTCACTAAAAGTTTGTCAGTCAGCCAGCCACCGAAGGCGTCTCCCACGACTCCAGCGGCTAAGGGCATCGAGGCAAACAAGCCCGTCTTGATCATGGTGAAGTGGCGGTATTCGATCAAATAAGATGGCAGCCAGGAAAGAAAAAACCACAGCGAATAAATGTAAGTGGCATACGCACACATAATGGCCCACATATTTCCGTGTTTCAGCAGGACGCTCCAGGGAACCTTGGGACGCTTGGTGATATTTGCCTTTTTGATTTCGCCTTTTTCATCGAGGCCGCGGATACGGGCCAGTTCAGCCTCGCTGACGCTCTTGTGCTCTTCCGGCATGTTGCGGTAGGTAAGCAGATACAGAATGGACCAGATCAGGCTGAGCACGCCGATCACGTAAAACACCGAGCGCCAGCCATAGTGGATCATGATGGCTACAGCGATTGGCGGGCCGATGGCCGCGCCAAAGCGGCTCGCGGCGTGGCTGATTCCCTGTACAAAGCCGCGTTCATCGCGCGGATACCACATCTGCATGGCGCGGGTGGCGGTGGGAAATGCGCCAGCTTCGCCGACGCCGAGCAAAAAGCGAATGCCCCATAAGGTATAGAAACCGCTGACCATCGTAGTGAGGACGGCGATGACTGTGCGATAAGCCATGATGACGGATAAAACGCGGCGCGGTCCAAAGCGGTCGCCAAGCCAGCCTCCGGGAACTTGAAATAAAGCATAAGCCCAGATGAATGCGCTGAATATAATGCCCATCGTTGCTTTGCTGAAACCGTATTCTTTGCTGATCAGCGTGGCCGTGTTGGCGAGGCTTACGCGGTCCAGATACGTGATCATGTACATCAGACACAGGAGAAGCAGCACCTCCCAACGCACATAGCTTCGCCCTGTCGAATGCGACTTCTCCATTACTATTCCTCCCCTTCACCTTATAAAACAGCCAATTTTATGAATGCAGTCTTTCAGATATACACTGCCCCATCCCCTTGCAGCAATCTTTTTCCTACACGGGATGCGGCTCTGTTGACATTCTGAACGCCGCAGTAATTGTCGTCGGTTTTTGGCGCTGGAATTGTAGCTCGCCTCTTCAGGGGCGCGGGTCTAGGTGAAAGTGTGACCCAAATTTCGACATCCGTTATTTCAGGCTTTGAATCGAGCATCATCTAAACCCCCGCCTCTGAAGAGGCGGGCTACAGCAGACCGAAAGCGGACCTGACTCGGCTCCGCGGAACCTGATCCGTTGCCAATTCATGTTTCTTTCAGGGGCAGGACATATGATGGCGCTGGGACCGGATGCGGTTTCTTCTCACTTGCCATGTGAAGGCTGAGGAGTCAGAATACCGAACGCATCAAACCCAATTATGAGCACAGTACAAATTTCTCCTCTGCCTCTGAGCTCGCACGGCAAGCCTGTCGATACTTTCGCGCAGGCCGGCGAACTCGAAAAAGAACTGAAACGTGTCGTCAAGGGCGAAGTACGCTTTGACCGCGGAAGCCGCGCTCTATACACATCCGACGGCTCGAATTACCGCCAGGTTCCGATTGGCCTGGTGGTGCCTCGGGATGAAGACGATGTGATTGCAGCGGTGGCCGCGTGCAAGAAATATGGCGCGCCGGTCCTGCCCCGCGGCGCGGGCACAAGCCTTGCCGGGCAGACCTGCAACGTAGCCGTTGTTCTGGATTTTACGAAGTATATGAACAAAATTTTGGAGATCGACGTCGCTGGGCAATTTGCGCGAGTCCAGCCGGGCGTCGTTCTCGATACGCTACGGAATCGCGCGGAGAAAAATCAGCTCACCTTTGGCCCTGACCCATCTACACACAGCCGCTGCACATTGGGCGGAATGATCGGCAACAATTCCTGCGGCACGCATTCTTTGCTGGCGGGCAAGACGGTCGACAACGTCATTGAGCTACGCATTCTGCTTTATGACGGCACGCAAATTACTGTGGGCGCCATCGACGGCGAAGCCGAACTGGAAGCCATCATCAAGCAGGGTGGACGGCGCGGCGAGATTTATTCCCAGCTGCGCGACCTTCGTGACCAATACGCGGATTTAATCCGCGCGAAGTATCCGAACATTCCGCGGCGCGTTTCCGGATATAACCTTGATCAGCTGTTGCCCGAAAATGGATTTAATGTGGCAAAGGCGCTGGTCGGCACAGAGGGCACATGCATGATCGTGCTCGAAGCCAAACTACGGCTGATCCAAAGCCCGCAGCACCGCTCGCTTGTTTGCCTCGGTTACCCAGACACATTTTCCGCGGCGGACCATGTGCCGGAAATTTTGCCGCTAAACCCAATTGGCCTCGAAGGGTTCGAGGGGAGCATTGTTGACGGCTTGAAAAAGAAGAAAGCTCCTCACCTGGAACTGATTCCCGAGGGGCGCGGTTTCGTGCTTGTAGAATTTGGTTCGAACGATCAGGCCGTGGTCGACGCTGCCGCCCAGCAGCTGGTCGATCAGTTGAATCGCTCAGCCGATCCCCCCAACATTCGCGTCTACACCAAGGCCGAAGCGCGCCACGTGTGGAAATTGCGCGAGTCCGGTCCTCGTGCGGCCGCGGCTGCACCCGGAATGCCGCCGGAGTGGGAAGGGTGGGATGACGCGGCAGTTCCGCCCGAGAAGCTGGGGAATTATCTTCGCGACATCAGAAAGCTGCTCGACGAATACCATTATCACGCTGCGTTCTACGGGCATTTTGGGCATGGCTGCATCCATATGCGCGTGAGCTTCGATTTGCAGAGCGAACAGGGAATCCGCAATTACGGAGAGTTCGTCGAGCGCGCGGCTGACCTGGTGGTGAGTTACGGCGGGTCGCTTTCCGGCGAACATGGCGACGGGCAGTCGCGCGCCGCGCTGCTTCCGAAAATGTACGGCCCTGAATTGATCAGGGCGTTCGGCGAATTCAAGTCCACTTGGGACCCGGACAACAAGATGAATCCGAACAAGGTGGTGAATGCATATCTGCCCACCGAGAATTTGCGTTTGGGGGCCGACTACAAACCGCACGATCCCAAAACATATTTCAAGTTTCCGGATGATGACGGCTCTTTTGCCAAAGCTGGCCTGCGATGCATCGGCCTCGGCGAATGCCGCAAGCAGGATAGCGGATCGATGTGCCCGAGTTACATGGTGACTCTCGAAGAAGAGCACAGCACGCGCGGGCGCGCGCACATGCTGTTTGAAGTTTTGCAAGGCGAAGTGATCGACGACGGTTGGAAGGACGAGAACGTCAAGAAAGCGCTCGACCTGTGTCTCGCTTGCAAGGCCTGCAAATCGGAATGCCCGACGAATGTGGATGTAGCGACCTATAAGGCTGAATTCCTGGCTCACTATTACGAGGAAAAGAGCCGCCCGCTACACGCCTATGCGTTTGGCATGATCGATCGCTGGGCCAAGCTGGCGTCGCACACTCCGAGACTGGCGAATTTTTTCAGCAGCGCGCCAATTTTTAAGCAAATCATGCAAGGTCTTTTGCATCTGGCACCGCAGCGAAAAATGCCGCAGTTTGCAACCTCCACTTTCCGGAGCTGGGCCAGGAAACATAAAGTTCCCGGTATTGACGGATCAGCGCCGGCCGCGTCAACGAATAGTAAAGGCGACATCATTTTGTGGGCGGACACGTTTAATAATTATTTTCATCCGGATACGAGCCGCGCCGCGCTCGAAGTGCTTCAAAGCGCCGGATTCAATGTGATCGTGCCGCAAATTCATTTGTGTTGTGGAAGACCGCTGTACGATTTTGGGTTGCTGAACGAAGCCAAGGAATATCTCGAAAATGTAATGAGCGTGCTCACAAAACAAATTGTGGCTGGTATTCCGATCGTCGTTTTGGAGCCGAGTTGCGCTTCCGTGTTCCGCGACGAACTGCGCAATCTGTTTCCGCACGATGCGCGCGCCGCTAAATTGCGCAGCCAGACTTTTCTACTCAGCGAATTTCTGGAACGCTACGCTCCGGAATTTGCGCCGCAGCTTTCCGCAAAAATTTTGCTCCACGGGCATTGTCACCATAAATCGATCATGGGGATCGGCGCGGAAGAATCCGTGCTGAAGAAAACCGGCGCTGACCTGCAATCGATCGATTCCGGTTGCTGCGGAATGGCGGGCCCGTTTGGATTTGAAAAAGAAAAATATAAAGTGTCGCAAGCGGTGGGCGAGCGAGTTCTGTTGCCAGCCGTGAGGAACACACCCGAGAACGCGCTCATCGTGTCGGACGGGTTCAGTTGCAGGGAGCAGATCCATCAGGCTACTGGACGCCGGGCGCTGCATCTGGCGGAGGCCTTGCAACTCGGGTTGAAGAATAAGAAGTAATGGATGCGAAAAACGGAGACAGGTTTCGGGTCCTGCACTATTGCAAGGGTCAGCTATAAATAATCAGTGGTGATTTATACAGGGAGAAGATTAATGAACATAGAGAAAGTTTTTCGCAGCAGAATTCTGCTGATCGCGGGCGTGGCAACCCTCTTGATCGGGGCCCGTCCAGCAAACGCACAGGTTCCAAAGTATGAAATTGATCCCACGTGGCCGAAGCCGCTGCCGGGGTTGATGGTGACCGGGCGTGCAGGCGGAATTTGCGTCGACGCGCAGGACCACGTTTTTGAAGTGAACCGCGGTGATTTGCAGGACAAGGAAAAGCTGGTCGGCACACCGGCGCCTCCGGTGCTTGAGTATGACTCTGAAGGGAATCTGGTGAACACTTTTGGAGATTTCAAGACCGCCCCGGCGTCTATTCACGGCTGCATTTTGGATAAGGAAAATAATATTTACGTCGCTGGCAACGATGACGCTGTCGTGCAGAAATATACACACGATGGAAGCAAGATGCTGCTGCAGATCGGCACCAAGGGCCAATTCGACAGCTCCACGGGCCTGATAACGGGCATCGCCATGAACCGCAGCAAAACGCTGCTGAACAAGCCGGCGGACATCGCGGTCGATCCTACGAATGGTGACATCTACATTGCGGACGGGTACGGCGATCACCGCATCGTCGTGTTCGACAAGGAAGGAAAATTCCTTCGCCAGTTCGGCGAGCAAGCCACTGCCGCCGAATCCACGGCAGGCGAGGGCGGCAAGTTCATGGGCGTTGTGCATTGCGTCGTGATGGACAAT
>DATHNC010000048.1:0-62742 GCA_035486415.1 Saccharimonadales bacterium (SeqCode) | reverse complement strand
AAAATACGGTCCCTCGTCCCAATCGACGCCAAGCCATCGCAGCCCATCCAGAATACCTTCGACGAGTTCGGGGCGATTGCGCTCGATATCCGTGTCCTCAATCCGCAACACCATAGTGCCGCCTCTGCCGCGCGCAAATAGCCAATTAAATAGGGCCGTGCGCGCGCCTCCCACATGCAAGTACCCAGTGGGCGAGGGCGCAAACCTCACGCGAATTTTTCCTGCCAGATCTCCTGCTACGTTCGAAGTCGTGGACATGCCTCTGACAGTTTCTCCTGTGATTGAAAACAATTCATCTTAGCCGAACCTGCTACGGAAGGCGAGACGCAGCAGTAGGCAAAATTCAGATTTATCGGACGATTAAATCCCAATTCCTGCATGCTAATAATGTGTCCGATTACGCACGTAACTTGTTCCTGTCTGGTACCCCAGTACCGTTGACCGTCCAGATGGACATCCTTATAGTCGCAAAAGTAGTGATTATTGTCGGGAGAGGTGTGAAATCTCTGTCGCAGCTATTCCTATATTCTGAGGAGGACGATGAGCTTAGACGCATTGATCTAAGCTTGGAATTTTTCTCCGATTCTGGCTGTATTCGCAATCCCAATCTTTGGGAAATGCGATTTACAAGCCTGACAACAATTTGGAATCGATGACATCGGAAAGTATACTAGCGATTACTCTTCTGGCTGCCTCAGCATTGACTTCGGGCTTTTTCGCCTACATGCATAGCCTGCGGCGCCAGGCATACCTTTTGCTGTGGAGCGCCGGGTGGTGCCTGCTCGCTCTGCACTACTTAAGTCCCGCGCTCGAACCCTGGGTTTCTGTCGCTCCCTGGCAGGCCGCCGTTAATGAATGGCTATTGGCCGCGGCAGCCCTGCTTTTTCTAAGCACAGTGCAGATCTACACGAATCGCGAGCCCTGGGTTCGTCCTCAAATTGCCGTGGGCTGCGTTTTTGCGGTATGGTCAGCGGCAAAATATTTGAATGTAATTAAGATTTCGCCGCAACTTGGCGTCGCTGCGGTGCTTGCGGTTGTGGCATGGATGTTTTACGAGGAATCCCAGCGCCACGAAACATTCGCGGATTTGCTCCTGGCGATATCGTTCCTCACCTGGGGAGCGATACTCCTCGGGCAGATGCTGTCGAATGCACACATTGGCAGTTCGCTGCGAGCGCTCGAGATTCTGCCTCAACTGCTCGCTGCGATGTTGATGGTCATGGGATTGTACGAAGAGGAAAAGCGCCGCGTCGAACACAATATGCTGGCGCTCTCCAATGTCAACCTGGCCACTTCCAGTTTCGTGGGACCGGAAATCCAGCAGATGCTTTCGCAAGCACTGGAGCGCGTTCTAAGCGTTGTGCGCATGCCGGCTGGCGCACTTTTCCTGCATCACGGCCACGCGCATGGCCCGACCTCCGTAGTGGCAGTCGGCCTGTCAGAAAATTTCTGCGCCATCGCGCACGAAGAAGGTCTTGACGACCATCTGGTGGACATGGTTTCGCGCCTCGGTGGACTCGTTGTATTTCGCGACCTCGGCCGCAGTTCCTCGTGGGCGGCCCTCGAGGGAGAAGAGGCATTTCGTCGATTTCGCCAGCTCGCGACAAATCAAAAATTGCGCACGGTGGTTGGAATCAGCCTGCAGGCGAAGGAGCAGGCGTTCGGTGTTCTATTCCTGGGAACCGCGGATTCACGCCGTTTTTCTGCGGCAGAACTGCGCCTCCTGCTTGCGCTTGGCCATCAGATCGGCATGGCCGTCGAAAATAGTTACCTTGTTCAGCAAACCGCGCGGCGCACGCAAGAGCTGCACCTGCTCAATGAAATTGGCCGGGCGCTCAGCTCCACGCTGGATCCGGACGCGCTGTTCGATACGATTTTGACGGAAATCAAACGCTTGTTCGATGTCAGCCATTTCCTCGTCGCGCTTCACGACACAAACCGCAATGAAATCAAATACGAAGTGGAAGTGCGAGGTGGCGAGGTTTTGCCAAAAAAATCGCGTCCGTTTGGAGAAAATCAGGCTGTTGAATATTTGATGCGCGCGCGTCAACCCGTTTTGATACGTGAAAATTGCGAAGAAGAGATGCGCAAACTGGGCCTGGAACCGCACAATTCGCATCAGGGAAGTTTTTGCGGAGTGCCTCTGCTGCTGTACGAGCGTGCCATTGGGGCGATGATTCTGCAAAGTCCACTCGAACGCTCTCTCGATTTCGGGCATATGGAAATGATGCGAGTGCTGGCGAGTGAAGCCGTCATCGCGCTTGAAAATGCGCGCCTTTTCAGGGAAGAGCGAGCGAAGTCACGTCGCCTGGCTTTGTTCAATAATATTTCGCGCAATATTATTACGACCCTGAATCCGGATGAAATGCTCGCCAAAATTGCGGATGAATTGGATGGTGCACTCGATTATTCGCACATGGGAATCGGGCTGCTGGACTATTCGGCGAAGGAAATCATTGTCCAGGCGGAAGCCGGGCGGCGTAAAGGCGCTCTGGGGCGCCGACTAAGTTTCGACGGCAACATCGTCGGGCACGTCGCGCGTACGGGACAGATGTCCGTAGTTCGCTACGACGCGCAGCATTCCTCCGGCGAGCCGATCCTCGAGGGCTCCGACTGCGCGATTGCTCTGCCGATTGTTTACGCGGATCAGTTGCATGGCGTTTTGTATGTAGAGACCGACAAAACTGCCGATTTCCCCCAGGAGGAAATTCTGTTCCTCGGAACCCTGGCGGATATTATTTCGGGCGCTTTGCACAATGCCATGGCATTCCAAAAGGCTCAGGAACAGGCCATTACGGACGGTATGACCGGCCTGAAGACTCATCGCTTCTTCATGGAAGCGCTCTCCGGCGAATGGAAACGTTCGACACGCGCTGGACGATCTTTCTCCATCGTACTGCTGGACCTGGACCGATTCAAATTTGTAAATGATTTTTACGGGCATCTGGATGGCGACCTCGTGCTGCAACGTGTGGCGCACATTCTGGAACTGAACTGCCGCCGCTCCGATGTGGTGGCGCGTTATGGCGGAGATGAGTTCATCATTCTCATGCCCGAAACGGATATGGAACAATGCAACCAACTCGCCGGAAAACTTCGCTCATGGATTTGTTCCGATCCCGTGCTGCGTGAGAAAAATGTGACCTCCAGTTTTGGAGTCGCTACCTTTCCTCTCAACGGTTCCACTCCCCAGGAGTTGATCCAGGTCGCCGACTCTTCCATGTATCTGTCCAAGCATCAGGGCGGAAATGCAGTTTCTACCGCGGATCAAATCAATTTGGATGACAGCAAGCAATGGAAGCGGGAAGTTCTCGATGCCTATCTTGGCGTCACGCTAAAGCGATTGTTCGCCACGGGCCCGGACGCGCTTGTGGAGATTCACAGCCGCGTCGAGCAGTTCGCCAAGGCGCTGGCCCAGACCGAAAAAGACACCAAACAATTTGAGCCAAACGGAACCCCCGGAGAATGCGGTAATTCGCACCTCGAACCGTTACCCCCAATCGTTCTCGATACGCTCACTTCGCTTGCGCTGGCGGTGGACGCCAAGGATCAATTCACGCAGGGCCACTCGCACAAGGTTTCCAGCTATGCGGTATTGATCGCAGAGGCGGTGGGCCTTGCGGGTTCAGAGGTCGAAGCGGTTCGTTTGGGCGCGATGCTGCACGACGTGGGAAAAGTCGGAATTGTGGAATCCATCCTGAACAAAAACGGCCCGCTGAATTCAGATGAGTGGGAAACCATGAAACGTCACGTGGAATACGGCGCGAAATTGCTCGAACCGCTCCGCGGGACTGAGAAAATCCGCGAAATGGTCGCTCACCATCACGAATTCTTTGATGGGTCAGGCTATCCAAAAGGCCTGACCGGCAGCCAGATTCCCATGGGCGCGCGCATTATTGCTATTGCCGATGCCTATGACACAATTACTTCCGAGCGATCCTACAAGAAAGCGCGAACTCCTGAGGAGGCGTTCCAGGAACTTGACCGTTGCGGTCAGGCGCAATTCGATCCGGAACTTGTGCAGATTTTTATTTCCCGTTTACGCGAATTGCCGAATCATCTCATTCTCAATCCAGCCCTCGCCTCGGAACCGGAAGTTTTCCATTAAATCATAACGTCTTGAGAAGACAGGTTCCCGCGCTCCACTCTCTCTGATAATCTCAATATTCGATATTGTGTTGAGAATCTGGGGGATTCATGGATACAGCACGCGTGCAGTGGGTGGGCAAGGAACGTTTTATCGCCCAATCGCCTTCGGGACATATTGTAGCGCTGGACTCCGATCGCGCCTCCAACGGCGCGCCCGGTCCCATGGAACTTCTGCTGATCTCTCTGGGTGCGTGCACAGCCACCGATATTGTTTCCATCCTCGCAAAAAAACGCCAGCAACTGGACTCACTCGAAGTGGAAGTGTCTGGCGAAAGATCGGAAGTGCCACCCCGCGTTTGGACAAAGCTTGAAATTCTTTACAAACTTCGGGGAACTCTGGAAGAAACAGCCGTGCAACATGCCATTCATCTTAGTGAGGAAAAATATTGCTCGGTTGCGGCCATGCTTCGCAAGACTGCGGCGATCACTTCCCGCATTCAAATTGAGAATCGTTAAACAGTCTGCCTATGCCCAAAACCAATATCTAATCATACGAGGCTTGTTTCGCCGCCATTGATTGCGTAGAATCGCGGTTCCCCTTACCGGAACTAACAACCACATGGAGATGGAATGTCCAGACGTATTTCAACAAAGATTATCGGTGTGAGCGGCTATGTTCCGCCGCGCGTGATGACCAATGCAGATTTAGAAAAGTTGGTGGAGACCGACGATGCGTGGATCCGCGAGCGCACAGGCATTCGTGAACGCCATGTCGTCGAAAAGGGTGTAGGCGCGTCCGATTTAGCCACGGCCGCGGCACGCAGGGTCCTTGCGGACAAGAATGTCCCCGCTTCGGAAATCGATCTTATAGTGGTCGCCAGCGTCACGCCGGACATGATGTTCCCGGCAACAGCATGCATCGTTCAAAACAATCTGGGAGCCAAACGCGCGTGGGGGTTCGATTTGTCGGCGGCATGCTCGGGATTTCTGTATGCGCTTACCGTGGGCGCCCAATTTGTGGGTGCTGGGACACAAAAGAAATCACTGGTAATCGGCAGCGACGTAATGACCTCCATCCTCGATTACGGGGACCGCACCACGTGCGTTTTGTTTGGTGACGGTGCAGGCGCCGTTCTGCTTGAGCACACGGATCGTGAGGATGAGGGCATCCTGGACTTCGTCCACGAAGTGGATGGCTCCGGCGGGAAATATCTTTTTATGCCCGGCGGTGGCTCACTCCACCCGTCTTCGCATGAAACCGTGGACAAGAAAATGCACTGCGTCCACCAGGAAGGCGCGCAAGTGTTCAAGTACGCAGTTCGACGCATGGCTGACCTCGCCTGCGAAATGCTGGAGCGCAATGGATACACGAGCAAAGACTTGGCGCTGGTCGTACCCCATCAGGCCAATATGCGCATCATTCGGGCTATGCAGGACCGCCTGGGCCTCGAAGACGACCGTATCATGGTGAATATCGACCGATACGGGAATACGACAGCAGGGACGATCCCTCTGGGGCTATGCGATGCAGTAGAGCAAGGTCGCCTCAAAAGGGGCGACCTGGTTTTGCTCGTTGCTGTCGGCGCTGGGTATACGTCGGGAGGCGTCCTACTTCGGTGGGCCTATTAGCAGGGGCCTTCCGTGCTAGCGAGACCCGTTTGGGGATTACATCCCGCGTACTTGAGCCGCGCAAAGGATGTTGCGCTGTAAGTGCTGATCCATCCGAACTGCCACATAGCGTGAGCAGGTCGCCATTTCGGTATTGGCCCAGCTATCCATGGCCGGCACCATGCGTCCGACCTTTTCGATGACTTTGTAGTAGGCGCGAATCGTAAATAAGGATCCGCTAGGCCCACGCAATGTTGGTGACAAATCTTTTAGAATCAATATGCTACGAAAATCTTCCGCACTAATCGAATCGTGTGTAATGCCTGCTGCTACACGAATCCTATCCGATATAGCCTGTGCGGCTACACCGGACATGGTTGCGCGCCAGTAGTAAACCCAGAACTGGGCGAAGGCAACCACCGAAACTATTAATATGATAACCGCGATCATTTAAGTTTCGTCCTCAGGAGTACAGTTTCGCCTTTTCCTTTGTGCGCCACAATGGCCGTATCGTACTAACCCGAAGTACCTCGAGTACTAGTGATTTACTGAATCTATCTCTTTTATTTACTGATACATGGCCTTGACTCATATTCGGGTGACCGCCCGCCAGTAGTAAAAGAGAAAGATCTTAAAAGCCATGGCAGAGAGACTGAATATAAAGATCGCTAACATATCTGTCTCCCTTCCGTTATCAGTTTGAAACATCCAAATGGCACTGACAATGGACCCGACGTACTAATAGTTTGTAGGGGAAAAACCTGAGAGAGGAAATCAGAAGCCAAACGTGGCCAGTGGTCAGAACCAGAATTTGGATAAGGCTATTGAGATGGCAAGGGATAGATCTGCTTGGAATTCGTGGCGTTGCAATCATACTCACGAATTTCAATTCTCCAGAGCGGTTCATGCAGGTTGGGGAAGAACCGCTGCTTCCATGCGTATCCCGTGTCCCGCATGCGCAATCGAGACGAAATAGAACCGCAGGATTGATCCAATAGACTAATTGATTGGTCGATAGGATCGGTCCCGGCAAGGTCGCGGCCTGCCCGGATTACCATCATTTTGCCGTGAGTTGGATGCCCCGCATTCAGCCAGCCTTGGGGAGAAAAAACCTGCGGGTGCGTGACGCTATCCGGCAGCAGGCCTTCAAATCTCCATGGCACATTTTGAATCGGAAGATGCAGATAATATGTAAGGTAAAACAGAAAAGAGGGGTGGTCAGCAATCACGGTTGCACCCCCGCTAACTTGATTGGCTGCGTCTGCGGCAATTTCCTGCCAAGGCTCAATAAATTGCGGTGCGGAATAATAGCGCTTTGCGTAGATACCGTACCAGCCTACCGCACCGATCACCAAGAGCGCACCGGCCAATCCGAAGGTAGCCCAGCGGGGTTTGGCGGTTTCAATCGCGATTCCTGCGGGCATCAAAACCCACGGCGAAATCATCAGCAAATACTTTGTTTGTAGAATTCCAATCAAGGCCATTGCGATGATCAACAATGCCCCATACAGCAGCAACCGCCGCGCAGGACGTGCCAGCCACCATCCGACAAGCCCCAGGACGGATAAAATCACCACCCCAACAGGGACGCTCAACCACCAAAACCAGGGCGCGACAGATTCACTAACGAAAAGCGAAAAGATATTTAACGCCATATTCGCAAGAATTGAAACCGGACCATTGTGAACGTGGATTGCGTGGGAAAGTTGCGCACGAAACGGCGAAACAAGCGGAATAGAAATGACGGCCAGAAGCGCCGCCGTTGCCAACAGTGACTTTGAAGATGCGGCCTGTTCCTTGTTTCGCAAGCGAAGCAAATGATCAAGCCCCAGGCACGCAAGAATCGCCCAGCCGAAATAATTGGTCCACAGCAATGCTGCGCCGAATAAAAACAATGCAGCCAGACGCCGGCCGCTTTGTTCTTGCAGATAGTTGAAATACGAGAGAGTTAAGCCTGCAACCAAGAAGAACGAAAATGAATATCCGGCAGCAAGACGCGCAAAATGAAAACCGAAAGGCCAAAGGACGCCCAACCAGACAACCGCATAGCCGCCTTTCGGACCCGTGAAATAGCGCGTTGCTCGCGCGAGGAGAAAAAGACCCGCAACGAAAAAAAGAATGGACGGAATACGAAGGAAGTCAAAATTTCCCTGAGTCGATTGCAACCAGAAGTGAAGCAAGACGTTGTAAAGCGGAGGATGATCGAGTGTTCCAGCCCCGGAAAAGAAAGCGGATAGCGTTGCATGAAGCGGTTTTGCAGCGACGTCCAGTATGTGCGCTTCGTCATCGATTACAGGCGCGGAATTATTTGTGGTCACCAGGCCGATTGCCAATAGCAGCAATGGAATCACCTGCTGCGTGAGCTCACTGGGTTTACGTGGGCGGGGAGGCATGGTTAGTCCTTCGCTGGCCGCAGAGGGAAACCCGCCCAGGCATTCAGAAGGCCTAAGGTCTCTCGCACCACATCGAGGGCGTCCGTCGTGTGGCGCCACCAGTGAGCGCCATCGTAAGGATCATCCTGAGCATAATGAACCATCATGTGCGGATCGGAGCCGACCAGTTTGCGCCAGATGGTGCGTACGCGGCGCGTGTGGGGTTTCGACGTGACAATAATCACGGAGTGATAATTCAAAGCGCGCAATTCCTCCAGGGTTTGGCGGACTTCCGCTTCAGTGTTCGCATCGGGTTTGTCTAATACCCGAATAGAGTCTGGTGGAACTCCCTGAGCGATCAAAACTTTTTCATTGTAAAAATCTTCGCCTAGAAAGGAAATATTCATCGCCTTCAATTCTTCCACGGGGGAAATCGGCGGAGAAATCCAGATCTGGTCGGCGTACCCTGCCTTGAAAACCTGCGCCGCTTCGACAGCGCGATCCGGAAGGTGTCCGCTAAGAACAACGATGACGTCCGCATGCGAAAGAGGATCTTCAACAATCAACCATCTTCCAACGGTGAAGAATACCGTGGCAGCCAACAAGGCAATTGCCATAAAAATCCCGCCGCCAATCGCCCAGCGGCGCTTTTCAAATTTCAACTCTGTCAAATTTCCGCCTTGTAGATCGGCTGCACCATGGAACTAACCGCTCGCTCTTGAAGCACTTCGGCGATTTGCCTCTTCCGGTTCGTGGAGAGCCCTGGTAAAAAACAAATTATAGTGTCGCTTGGTGCAATCCTCGCAGCGAAAAGGCCGCAGCAGCATGAAAGGCAGAACGAGCAGCTCAAATAATCCGCGCCGGTGTGATCGCCGGACGTCAAGACTCTTACAAGCTGGACAGCATCGCAACAAATAAAATCGTTGATGAGACATAGTCATCGGGCGGCTCTGAAATCGTAACCCGCCACCCTTTGGAGGTCAAATATAGCCAAATCATTTGAAAAATCCAATTCAGGGGACGTGAACGAATATTTGCGGATTGGCGTTGCCGGCATTTAGTTGCCCTTTGTGGTGAAGGCTCCAACGGATACAATCAATTTCAGTAGAAAATTGAATTTCGATGACTTAAGGAAAGACCAGACCATGAAGAAAACCAATTATCAGAAAAAATCCAGCAACAGAAAGCTGGTCCATTGCGAGCGGTAGTCACGGGTGGCGCTGGATTTCTGGGATCGCACCTTTGCGAATACCTTCTCAATCGCGGATGGGAAGTTCTTGCCATCGACAATTTGGTGACGGGCACTCCCGCCAACCTGCGTCATTTTCCAAAGGACGCCCCATTTAAAATCATGCAGCATGACGTCAGCAAGTTTATCGATGTCCCAGGTCCCGTCAATTACGTCCTGCACTTTGCTTCGCCAGCCAGTCCGGTCGACTATCTGAAGCTTCCAATTCAGACATTGAAAGTGGGATCGCTCGGAACCCACAACACGCTTGGATTGGCGCTGGCAAAAAATGCCAAATATTTTCTGGCATCCACGTCGGAGTGTTACGGCGACCCGCACATCAGCCCGCAGCCCGAAACCTATTGGGGCAATGTAAACACCGTGGGCCCGCGCGGAGTTTATGACGAGGCCAAACGTTTTTCCGAAGCCATTACCATGGCATACCACCGCGCCAAGGGCCTGGACACGCACATCGTCCGAATCTTTAATACTTACGGCCCGCGCATGCGCCTGAATGACGGACGTGCTCTGCCGAATTTCGTTCATCAAGCTTTAACCGGACAGCCCATTACAGTTTATGGTACGGGGAAGCAGACCCGAAGCTTCTGCTATGTCTCCGATCTGATCGAGGGTATTTATCGCCTGATGATGTCCGACGAGCACGAACCGACAAACATCGGAAATCCCCATGAGATTACGATTCTAGAATTCGCCGAACGCGTTCGAAGCCTGATGGGAGTGACTGCACCAATTGTCTTCGAACCTTTGCCGCAGGACGATCCCAAGCAGCGCTGCCCTGACATTACCAAAGCCCGGCGCGTGCTGGGGTGGGAACCCAAGGTGAATCTGGAAGAAGGCTTGAGAATGACATTGGAGTCGTTCAGGAAACAGTTCGCAGAAACGCAAGCGGGTTAAACAAAGTAAAGCAGCCTTAAGTGGCGCGGGCTTCAGCCTGCGGGGTTTAGTCCTTGCAAGGACAAAATTCCGCAGGCTGAAGCCTGCGCTACTTACTGCCCAGCGCTCACAGCTACAGTGTCCGGCCGTCCAAAGCTCATATATTCGAATCCCAATTCCCTCATCTCCGCTGGACGCAACATATTGCGGCCATCGATCACCAATGGGCGCGCCATTTCTTTTCGAACGCGCTTCCAATCAAGGCGGCGATACTGTTCCCACTCTGTGAGGACCAGCAAGGCGTCGGCTCCTCGCGCAATTTCATAGGGGTCTGCGGAGTAACAAATATTCGGAAAGACGGCTCGCGCCCGTTCCATTCCCTCCGGATCCGTTGCGCGAACCTGAGAACCTTCCGCCAGAAGACGTCGGATGACTTCGATCGCAGGAGCCAGCCGAATGTCATCCGTGTTTGGCTTGAATGCGATGCCCAGCACGCCAATCTGCTTCCCCTTCATCACCCACAACGCCTTCTTCACTTTTTCCAGGAGGCGATCCACGCGTTGCTTGTTAATGCGCTCGGCCTCCTTTAGCAAACCAAAGTCGACGCCTGCACGATCGGCAAGTTTAATGAAAGCCTGAATGTCTTTCGGCAGGCAAAACCCGCCGAAGCCCAGGCCTGCTTTCAGAAACTGACCGCCGATTCGCGGATCGAGGCCCACGGCGCGTGTCACTTCCTCTACGTTTCCACCCAGACGCTCGCATAAATCCGCCAGCACGTTCGCATAGGAAATCTTCAATCCCAAGAAAGAATTCGACGCATGCTTGATCAGTTCAGCGCTTGCAATCGTCGTCACCACAAAATCAGGAGTCGCTACGGGCGGGCAATTCGGCTGGTGCACCGGACAGCGGAAGCGGCCTTCCAAAATCGGCCTGTATAACTCTCGCAACTGCTGCTCGCTTTCCTTTTCCTCGACGCCGACTACGATTCGGTCTGGGTGGAAGAAATCCTCGACGGCGCTTCCTTCGCGCAAAAATTCTGGATTTGAAGCCACGCGAAATTCTGCATCAGGATTTGTCGCGTACACTTCCAGAGCCTTTTTCAGCTGCTCGCCCGTCTGCGCGGGCACGGTGCTTTTCTCAATCACAAGTTTTGGAGTGCGCGATTCTTTTGCGATCATGCGCGCGACGTTGTCGATGGCCGAAAGATCCGCCTCACCCGTTTCAGTTGGCGGAGTGCCCACGCAAATGAAAATGACATCTGACTCGCGCACGGCCTCTCCGGCATCCGCCGTAAAGCGCAATCGGCCGTCGCGCACCACGCCTTCGAGCACTTTGTCCAGGCTCGGCTCATAAATGGGAATTTTTCCAGCTTGCAGCGCGGCGATTCGCGCGCCGTCGTTATCCGTAGCGATGACCTGGTGCCCGGCCTCAGCAAGGCAGCTTCCCGACACAAGGCCAACGTATCCGCAACCAATGACCGCAAGTTTCACGCTAATTCCCCCCTATCAACACATACTCTCGTTTAACACCCGTGCGAACAGATTCTCGCCGATTCTTGCGGCGAACAAAAGCAACTTTCTATTAATAGTTGCTGCGCCAATCCGTTAAGAGGTTTCAAGGTTAAAAATTTCGATTTCCCCCAAGGCAAAGAAACAAAAAGATAAGCTCGCGGATCTCTCCACTTTTCTCCTCTATTCTTTGTGTCCTCTGTGTTAAAGCTTTTTCCTGATTGGGAAGTCAAAGACTTAACACAGAGAGCACAAGAGAAAAGAGGAGAACCCTGAGAATTCGGAGGTGAAGATTCATTTGTTTGCAGAATGAAATTGGTCTTTTGAGCGAATCCTGCCACCGATATCTGGGGTAGTTGAGACCCTATCCACTCCCAGGCATCTCCGCTTTTCTCTTCTTCTCTGTGTCCTCTATGTTAAATAGGCGTGAAACCCTTCCGGTTCGTAAGACATTACGAAATTCCTGGCTTCACTTGGATTGACGAAGAAAAATTATTTATCTATTCAGGCGCGATTCTTTGGAAGGATGGAGCCGCCGGAAATCAATCCGCGCAGTGCCAGCAACAAGATTCGCGGTTGCCGCAAAGCGATGCTCCACAGGATGCGAGAAGCTTCGTCGCGTGTGTACTGGCTGAGTGAGCGCCGCGTGGAATCGTTCATCAAATCCACGAGGTGGCTGTAATCAGCCTGCTTGAATTGGTGAATCGTCTTGCGGATGAGCAGGTGAAGGTCGAGTTCCTTGCGCAGCGAACGCAACTCGCTGCTTTCCCCGCCATTTACGATGGATTCGCTGACCCCGATTGCGCCGCGAAATCCCGTGACGATTCCGCCCACGGTTGAAACTTTGACCTGGCCCGCAGCATCGCCCACCAGGAACACGCGGCCCGCGCCCACTCGCCTTTCGACAGGCGTCCAACGGTCATAGACGGGAATTTTGGCGCCCTGGTATCCGAGCGGAGTGAATCCGCGCTTCTCCATAAAGCGTTCGAGACAGCGGCGAGTTTCCTGGCCATCTTCGCCTATCAGACCCAGGACTGCGCGATCCTTCGATTCCGGAATCAGCCAATAAAAGTAGGGCGTATCGTCAGGAATGAACCAGACGCGCACCGTATGCTGCGACATGTCCGCAGGTACGCGCACGATGGCCTGGACCAGAGGCACGGTAGGCTGCCGGGGCCATCCAGCGCTTTGCGCCACACGCGAAAGCGCGCCATCGGCGCCCACCACTACGTCCGCGTGCAGTTCTTCCGCCTGCCCGCCCTGCGCTCGCTCGACGCTGACTCGCAGCCCTGTGCCATTGCTTTGCAGGCCCAGGAAACGATTGCCGAAAGAAACTTTCGCCCCATTTTTTTGTGCGTCGTCCGCGAGGTTTCGAATCAACCGCGATCTTTCCACAATCAAATCAGGGCGATCCAGCGGAACCTGCGCGCTTCGGCCATCGGTGAACAATTCAAATTTGCGAATTTCGTTGACCACGGCGGCTTCGCCGAGTTTGCCCAGCAAAGTGCGCATGTGGCTCGTAACGATCAATGTGCGTGGAGTCGGGTCAAGCTGGTCAGCCCGCTCGAGCACTTCCACGGGGCAACCGGCCCGCGCCAAAAGCGACGCCGTATAAAAACCAGAAGCCGAACCGCCGATCACGGCGACTTGCGGCCCGGTTTTGTTGCCTGGCCCTTTTTTATTTCCTTGCTGCAGTGTGACCTTCCCCCGCGTCCACGTCTTAATTTATCGAACGCCTATGGCGCATCGACGTGGAAGCGCTTCCTATTTTGGTTCTTGCTGAGGACGTATGACGAGGCCTGACGCCCAAGGACGGCCGCTAGCGCTCCCCGGTTAAGCGATAGAAGCAGCCAGGTAACCGCGTACCCCCACGCAGAAATCCCCTTCAACCCAAAACGGTGACAGAGCAGTATAGCCAAACCGCGACATAAGGCAAAGCGGAAGGCGACGTTTCGCCATAAATCAATTTGGTGCGCGCGTGCAGAAAGCTGCCCGCCCTGGAAAGCGGGCGTCCGCTATGAAAGCCAAGGCGAAGCATTTCGGTTTCTTAGAGGCCTCTCCGTCCAGCGTTATTCGGGACGGAGAGGGCGATTTGTTTTGTTCCAATCACAACCATTGCCGGTGGGCATGCTTTTTTCATTCCAGCTTTGAGTGGTTGGAACAGGAAATTTGCGGAAGCAAATCCGTTGCCACGAAAGCTTCGGAAGCGTACGATGCGCGAACCGTAATTTTAAATACGGATTATTTTTTATCGTTAATCGTTGCTGAGAAAAGGTAATAATTCAATGCTGAACAAACATTTCAGGGGGAAGCAATGAAGTTGAATGTTGGCTTGATCGGGCTTGGGCGTCTTGGAAAAGTTTATGCGCGCGATTTGGCGGCACGCGTCACCGGAGTGCGGCTCGCGGCTTTGGCGGACACGAATGCAAAACTTGCGGAAGAAACCGCGCGTGAGCTGGACATTCCGCGCTGGTATCCGGATCCCATAACGATGATGGACGATCCGGGCGTTGACGCGATCATTATCGTCAGCCCCACAGACACGCACACGGAGCTCGCCGTTGCTGCTCTCGAGCGTAAGAAATCTGTGTTCTGCGAAAAGCCTCCGGCCATTTCGCTGAGCCAAACTAAAAAAATGAAAGACGCCGCTGCGCGCACGGGCGGCTTCCTGCAAATGGGATTCATGCGCCGCTTCGACGCCGGCTACGCCGCCGCAAAGAAAAAAGTGGAGGAAGGCGTAATAGGTAAACCCATCGTGTTTAAATCTTCTTCACGCGATCCGTATCGTCCTTCGCTGGAATATGCGAATCCCAAAAGCAGCGGCGGAATGATTATGGATATGGGGATTCACGATTTCGATTTGGCGCGCTGGTACATGGGCGAAGCCGAATCGGTGACGGCAATCGGCGGAACGCTCGCCTATCCGGAGCTGAATGAAGTGGGCGATATCGACAATGCTATCGTCACGATCCGATTTACGAGCGGCTGCATTGGCGTCGTCGATCTAAGCCGCAGCGGTATCTATGGCTACGACATTTTTGGAGAACTTCTCGGCACAACCGGCACGCTGCGGATCGGCTATCTGCGCGAGACGCCACTCTTCGTAATGACGAAAAATCACGTCGCGCACGACACAGTTCCCTTCTTCATGGAACGTTTCCGCGATGCGTACCCTACGCAACTGCAAAACTTTGTGGATAATTTGCGCGAAAATCGGCAGCCGCCCATCACGATTGACGATGCCATGGGGTCGCTGCGCATTGCGCTCGCGGCGACGCGCGCGCAATCTACCGGGAAAACCGTCTTGTTGTCAGACACAACTTTGTAATCTCGAACACTTTGATTACAGGGCCTTAATTTTCTACGGAAATTATGAGGTCTTAATCTCAAACCCCCACATTTCGCACAGCGCGAAGTGTGGGGGTTTTTAATATCGCAACAAAGGAATTAAAATCCTCAAAATAATTCCCCACATTACTTTCGCGTCTGGCGTTCGTAGGGGGCGCGTTCGAGAATGGCAACTGCCGCGAGCACAGCTATCGCGGCAAGTCCCGCTACGGTATAAGCGGCGCCAGCGGATAGGCGACTGATGACCAGGGCCACCACGCCGAAAAACGCGCCGATCGTGTACATCAGCAGGACGGCAGTGCGCTGGCTTTCAAAAACATTGGAGAGGCGGTGCGCGGTGTGGTCTTTGCCCGGCGTGGTAAATGGAATGAATCCGCGGCGGGAACGCGAAATGGAAATCAGTGTGGTATCAAAGATTGTCGCGCCAAGAATAAAAACCGGGATCAGCCATGCGGCGTTGTGGCCTGCGTTGATTTCCAGCCGTAGCTTGAGAGAGAGCGTGGCCATCAGAAAGCCGAGAAACATGGCGCCGCCATCGCCCATAAAAATTTTCGCGGGCTTGAAATTCCAACGAAGGAATCCCGCAGCGGCTCCCAAAACGGCAGCGGCCATGGTGCTGACCAGCAGTTGCCCGCTTTGCAGCGCGAAGATCGCGAAGAAAAGCGAAGCCATTGCGGCGACGCCCGCGCAAAGCCCATCCATGTGATCCAGAATGCTGAACGATGCGGTGATGCCCACAACCCAGACTAGAGTCAGTGCAGTGTCCGCCACAATTCCCGGCGTGCCTGGCCAAAAATTTGAAAAAACCTGTGCACGAATTCCCGACAGAAGAAGAATTACGGCGGCGGCGGGCATGGCTCCGAACAATTTAATTTGATGATGGAGCAAGCCGCGATCATCTAGGATTCCGACCACAGCGACGAGCGTTGCGCCCGCATAAATCCCAATTACCTGCGTCAGTGCCGGGCCATACATGGAGACGAGCAGCGCGATCAGCACTCCCAGATAAATCGCGAGGCCGCCAAGCAGCGGCATGGGTTGCACATGCACTTTGCGCGGACCTGGATGATCCACCATGCCAACGCGCAAAGCCAATTGGCGCACAGGTACGGTAAGCCCCATGGAGGCAATCAAGCCAACAGCGAATGCGATCAAGCTCGTATTCATAAAAGCACTGAGTTCATCGAGCCAATTCTTCCAGCGTCTCGGAGAAAATCTTAAGCTGTTTTACTCTATCATAGGAAAAAGAAATTTCCCGCGCCCGGCGTCCCATGTTCTGCAATTGTTCCGAGTCATGCAACACCGCGCGTATGGCCTCTGCGACGCTCGCGGGATCGTCCGGGTTCGCGGCAATGCCGCATCCGCTTGCCCGTATCGTGCGCACAACATCGCATTCTTCCGGAGCGATGCCCAACACTGGACGCCCGGCGGCGAGCGTCGGATAAAGTTTGCTGGGCACAACCACTCCCTCCAAGCCTCTCTTCACGGTGACGACGTGCATGTCTCCCGAAGAAAGCACCTGAGGTATTTCACTCGCGGGGCGAAACGGCAGGAAGCGAATGGCGCCGCAACCCTGTGCCATAGCTTCGATTTGCGGCTTCATCGCGCCCTCTCCGATGAAGACGAGGCCCACGCCTTCACTTTCCAGCATTCGCACCGAGGAAATAAGCGTCTGCCACGCTCCATAGAAACCCAAATTCCCGGCATGGACCAACACAAATTTAAAATTGCCGCGAATTTCGCGCGCTACCGGATTGTCAGGCGAAGGCAGAGTTTCCGGAATCACGATTCCATCGCGCGAAACGACTACGCGAGCAGGATCGATTCCTTTTGCAATGATGCGGTCGCGCATGTCTTCACCGAGCACAATAACGCGCGACGCTGTCCTCAGCGCCCATCGGTGCATGGTCTCCCACCGCGCTGTGAAACTTCCGGGGCGCACAATCGAACCGCCCACGGCCATGTCCGGATACATGTCGCGAATGTTGTAGACGAACGGACGGCCAGACAGTGTGGCCACGATCGCGCCGGCGATGCCTTGGATTGGAGGATCCGTCATGGCGAGCACGATGTCCGACGGGATGGACAGCGCTCGCGGGATTGCCAGCGATAGATACGTCAAATAATTGGAGACACGGCGGCGCATTTGAAAGCGAGGGTAAGCGGTCGAGCCCACTCGCTCGATGGCCAGCTTGCCGCGCACTTCGCGTTTTAAAAAATAAGGCGGATGATTTTCCGTTGGATCGTAACTGGGGCGTCCCGCGAGAACGGTCACACGGTGATTTTCAGAGAGAGCTTGCGCGACTTGTGCCGCGCATTTTGCGGTGGCGCTTGTGTCCGGCGGAAAATATTCATTTAAGAGAAGAATATGCAAGGGCGTATCCAGGGATAAGAAGAGATTGGCGCGCCACCGAAATCAAATTCTTGCAAAATCGTCATTCGCCGGTCCAGCGCGGCGCCTCGGGAGGTTTAGGTTTGCGGATCAAAAAGTCGCCCAGAACCAGCACATCCATTTTGGTGCGTCGAAAGCAATCAATGGCTTCCTCCGGTCGGCAAACGATCGGCTCGTTGTCATTGAAAGATGTATTCAACACGACCGGAACGCCTGTCAGATTCGCAAACTCTCGAATCAGCCGCCAATAGCGCGGGTTTTCCTGGTAGGTAACGGTTTGCAGGCGGCCCGTCCCATCCACGTGCGTAGGCGCGGGAATCACGTCGCGTTTTTCCGGGCGTACGGAATAGGCTTGCGTCATGAACGGGACCGGATCGGACTTCTCGAAATATTCTCCCGTGCACTCCGCGAGAATCGAAGGAGCAAAGGGCCGGAACATTTCCCGGTGCTTGATCCTCGCATTCAGAGTTTCCTTCATGTCCGGCCTGCGCGGGTCGGCGACAATGCTGCGATTCCCCAGCGCGCGCGGTCCCCATTCGGCGCGGCCTTGAAACCAGCCAAGAATTTTACCGTCAGCCACTTCTTTTGCCGCTTCCATGGCAATAGCTTTTTCATGCAGCTCTAAAATTTCAAGCCCCTCGCTTTGCAAAGGGCTGGCCTTGATCGCCGCGCTAATTTTTTCGTGCGTGTAACCCGGCCCCCAGTACGAGTGCTCCATGACGAAGATGCGTGGCAGTCCCAGAATCTGGTGGTGCACGTAATAAGCAGCGCCAATGGCCAAACCTGCGTCACCTGCTGCGGGCTGCACGAAGATTTTTTCAAAGGGCGTCTGGTCTACAATTTTTCCGTTGGCCACGCAATTGAACGCAACGCCGCCGGCCAGGCACACTGCCTTTTGTTTGGTGCGGGCATGCAGACCGCGCAGCATTTGGAACAGCACTTCTTCGAGCCGCGCCTGCAGGCTCGCCGCGCCGTCCCGGTGTTTTTTCTCTATGGGAGCCACAGGGTCGCGCGCAGGCCCGAGCCGTTTGGCCAGGTAATCCGAATACATCGCGCCCAGTTCCGGAGTTTTGTCTGAGTCGCGCCAGGTCATTTCCGGACCCGTGCGATGATGTTTGAAATATTTCAGGCCCAGGCGAAAGCCGATGCCTCGCGTGTTTCGCACAATGCGCCGGTATTCGTCCAGGTAGGCTGGCTCGCCATATGCGGCCAGACCCATCACCTTGTATTCGTCGCCGAATTTCCGAAATCCGAGGTATTGAGACATGGCCGTGTAGTACAGGCCCAACGAGTGCGGGAAGGCAATCGCGCCATCGACGTGCATATGGTTGCCGCGCCCAACTCCCCACATGGTGCTGGCGAAATCCCCCAAGCCGTCGGCGGAAAGCAACGCAGCCTGATCGAAAGGAGAAACGAAAAATGTGCTGGCGAGGTGCGCCTGATGATGTTCCACGCGATGAAATTTTGCGCGAATGGAATCCGGCGAAACGTCGAACGCTTTGGCGAGCGCTTCGGGGATTCCAACAAATTGAGTCAAAACTTTCGCTCGCTCGGTTGCGAAGCTCGGCATTCGAAGCGCGTAAAATAATTTAGTTCCGAGGCGCGCCCAGGGATTTCGAGGTATCGCGATGTGATTCACTTCGCGCAGAGTGATTCCCGCGGTGTCCAGGCAATATCGAATTGCCGCGGCGGGAAAACCCGCCGCGTATTTCACACGGTTGAAGCGCTCTTCTTCGACGGCGGCAATCAGTCTGCCGTCCGCGATGATTGCGGCAGAAGCGTTGCCGTGATACGCGTTAATCCCGAGGATATACATCCAGAATTGTTTTCCCTTCCCTGATTACGATCGCGGGTTTGAGGCTGTGGCCGATGCTGCCGCAACCTGAACTGCATTCGCGGTGGATGCGGAACTTTCCGCTGCATCCGTCACATGATAGCGAATCCACTCATTCAACACGTACAAACTCCACGGGCGTGACCAGGTTGTGTGTCCGATCACGAAATTCTGCCACGCTCCGCGAACCGCTCGCGGATTGAGATATTTGCGTAGCGGAGGCGTAAGATTCGCCAGGTCCTGCGATAACTGCACGCCGAGCGGACCTCTGAGCCAGATTTCCCAGGGCAGCGTAAAAGTCCGCTTGGATTGGCCGACCACTTCGTCAGGCAATAAATCTGATAGTGCTTCGACCAGCAAAGATTTTGGAACATCGCGATTGTATTTTGCGCTCTTCGGCAGACGGCCGACGAACTCCACCAAGCGATGATCCAGAAATGGCACGCGTACTTCGAGCGAGCTGGCCATGCTTGCGCTATCCGTGTCCCGCAGCAGCGTGTTCACCATGTAAGACTGCAGTTCGAAACACGAAACGCCGGTGAAGGAATCCAGCTTGTCGGCCTGCCGTGACGTCTCTGCCATCCGCGCGCGCCACGGATTATTGTGATCGCCCGAATATTCTTTCGATTCGAAATATGGAGCCAGCAAACGCCGAACGCGGGAGGGAGTGAACAGCAGTCGCGTGAAATAATAGGCGTGCGGAAAATCCGTTGGCGAACGCCAGGCAGCCGCCGCTTTTCGAACCGCATCTCCCGCGGCAATCCGCACGGCAGCGCCTGCCGTAAAACGACGAAGCGGCCCTGGAATCCACCTTCCGAGGCCGGCCACGAATGCGGCTCGGGGAGTCGATTCGAATGTGGAGTATCCGCCAAAGATTTCATCACTGCCAAGCCCGGAAAGAGCCACTTTCAATCCGCTCTGGGCCGCGGCTCGGGAAACAAAGTATGTATTGAGGCCATCCATGGTCGGCTGGTCCAGGGATTTCACCGCATCGTCCAGTTGGCCGACAAGAATATCGGGAGCTAGCAGAATTTCCTGGTGCTGCGTCTTGAATTTCTTGGCCGTTTCGCGCGAAACCGCAGCTTCGCTAAATCGCTGCTCCGGAAACACGACGGTGAAAGTGTGCAGATTACTTTTAAATCGGCTGGCCAAAGCAACCAGGCTTGTGGAGTCCAGGCCGCTGGAAAGGAATACTCCGAGAGGAACATCGGCGATCAAATGATCCTGAACGGTTTCCTCAAGCAAGGGACGCAATTGCTTTGCTGCCTGATTAAAATCCTTAGGGCTCGGCCCGTCATGCTTTAGGACGGCGTCAGAATAAATCCAATAGGGTTTCGGCGCTGGCTTGGCTGGAGGTGCGTCCGCAGAAAAAGAAATGCAATGGCCGGGAGGAATCGAGAAAATTCCCTGGACCAAAGTGGAAGGCTCGATCACGGAGCCAAACGTCAGGAAAGCTTCAAGAGAATCCGGCGAAACACGCGGCTGAATTTGCCCGCTGGCCAAAATAGAGCGCACCTCGGATGAAAATAAAAATGCGCCGCCGGCGACAGCGTAATATAGCGGCTTGATTCCCAACCGGTCGCGCGCGAGAAATATTTTTGCATGCCGCGCCGCTTCCCCCGTTGCGCCCGAGGCACGCGCATCCCAGATGGCAATCGCAAACATTCCGCGCAATTCGCGCAGGCATTGCTCGCCCCACTCCTCATACGCGTGGACAATGACCTCGGTATCCGAGGCGGTACGGAACGTGTGACCGCGCTCTTCAAGCGTCTTCCGCAATTGCCGAAAATTATAAATTTCGCCGTTAAAAACAACGGCAACGTTTCGTGATTCGTTAAATACAGGTTGGTGGCCGCCTGGCAGGTCAATAATGCTGAGACGGCGCATGCCGAGAGCTACGGAGGGGGCCACGAGGATCCCGTCTTCGTCGGGGCCGCGATGCGTAATCGCCCCCATCATCCGGCGCGTAATCAGTTCGGCCAGCTCGGATCGTTGAATTCCTATGACACCGCATATTCCGCACATTCCGCGTTACTTTACCGTGAAGCCGCTCGCAGTTCCACTCTTACCTGAAGAATGTTGCGCACTAGGTTACAAATTTATGTAGCGCTTTCCGTCGGCTGCAGGTATTTGGGATTCACAAAATCGTACTGGAAGTCATGTCCTCGCCTCAGTTGCGGCTGCTCGAAATACTTCCAGGATAATTTGGCGATGCCATAGGTCAGCAAGGCGGCAAGGAACGTTACGCCCGCGGCCGGCACGTCTGTCACCGCAGGGAGTGTGTGCAAAATAAGCTGGTGGCAGAAGAAATACACGGCCGTGTGAATGATATAGACGCAGTATGAAATGCCACCGAGCTCACGCAAAAATCCTAGCCTCATTACGCCGGAAAGAAAGAAGGAACGTTCCGTAAGCACGATCAACAATAGGACCGCAAAAAAAAGCGCGATAACCGTGTATCCGGCCGTTTGCGTCAATAGAAGCATCGGGTCCGAGTACCATCTCCACAGATAGGCGACTCCGTAAAACAGAAAAGTAAAGATCGCGTACAAAATGAGCGTGTGTTTCTCCAGCCACGCGCGCGCACTGGGACTACTCCAGATCAAAGCCGCGAGCATGCCCAAGGCCAGCGCATCCGCCCGGCACGGCATCAGCCGGTAAGCGAGCCATGCCCCATCCGCAAAATAATTGCGCACCACGAAGCGTAGGATCGGAGCGGCGAGCGTGACCAGCGTCAGAACAACGGCGAGAGAGCGCTTCGACAAGTACCGCACCAGAAGCGGCGCGACCAGATAATATTGCTCTTCCACCGCAAGCGACCATGTGGAGGAAAACCACCAGAACGACGCGCCAGGCTTTAGAAATTCGTGAAAATTTTGCACGAAAAACAGGTGCGCCAGGATGGAGCCGTCAACCTGCTGAACGGGCCCGATTTTTTCCGACAAAAAAATTCTTAACACCGGCGCGAGAATGACGTAGAGCAGAATCCAGGCGTAATACAGTGGAATAATGCGAAAAAATCTGCGCGCGTAAAACGTTTTAAAGTAATTGGAAGAACCACGGGCTTCCAGCAGAATTCCGCCAATCAAAAAACCGGAGAGGACAAAAAACAGGTCGACACCGGTCCAGCCCAGCCGGAACCAATACCCATTCAGAAGACTGACTGAGCCTACCCCCGGAACAGAAAAATAATGACCCACCATGACCAAAAGGATCGCCATACCGCGGAGGCCGTCGAGTTCTGGTATTCGTCTCTGGGGATTTCGCTCCATCGTGAGTTGTCTTTACGACGGTAACAGTCAATCCGAAGAAGGGTCAAGCAGTGAAGGGGGCGCCTGGCTGGCTTCGAATGGAGAATCGGGAGCACACTGGTAACGTGCTTGCTGAAATTTTGGTTTGTAAATAATCCTCGCCTCGATTTGTCAGGGAACAAAGACGCTTACGGCAGGGCGAGTACCCTGCCAAACTCCGATGCCCACGCCGACTGCGGCGCCTGTTAGCGTAATGATCATGGGGACTGTGGACCGCACCGCAGCCGTTGCTGGGGCGGAATTGGTGTTGCCCGTGATATCGGTTAGGTTCTGCGCGGTCTGAGCTTCCGGAGCCGCGAATGGGAGTGGGCCATCGACGGTTCCGGCTTTGGAGATACGAATCTTATTCCCTGCCGTTACGGTAACTGACTGTCCGTTCAAGGTTGTAAAACGCACAGTGCCGTCAAATACCATCAGCTCTGTAAAATCGTTGGTCACCAGCAACGACAAATCCGTGCCCACGAGTCCGGCAATGCCCATCGGCGTGTGAATTTCGAATTTCGCGTTTGGCCGGGATAATTTTGTGATTTTTCCGCGCACACGCCCCATTAGAAGGTCGAGTGAAGTTTGTTGAGCCTGCGCGTCGTGCTGCACAATTCGCAAGTTGGAGTCAGACCCCAAATTGAGCTGCGAACCGTCTTTCAACGTGACATGCGCGCGCCCGCTCGGGCCGCTGCGCAACTCGTCATTCCAATAGACCGCGCTGGAAACTTCCGCAACAATGTGCTGCGATCCGCGGTCGACCTGCACTTGTGGAATCAGGCGAGAAATTTGTCCGGCCTCAGGACTTTGCGCTCCTTGGCCTGCGGCAGGCTGCGCCGTGCTTTCATCGAGCGTGGCCGTTTCGCCTGGCTGCAGCCTGTACGATGCATCGCCGCCGGGCGTGAGTTCAGTCATGCCCGCCAGGGCGGAAACTTCCGCATGCGCGCCGCCCAATCGAATTTCGGCAGAGCCAGCTGTACCTTCCGCACTGGCAACATTCAAATGAAAAAAAGATCCGGAAACAGTGAACGGCTCTTTTCCGCTCACGCGAACCTGAACACGGCCATTGCGCAGTTTCAAACTTTGGGATTCGACGACCAGTTCAGTGAGCGGGGCGGCGAGCACCGAACTGTTTCCAAATTGCAGCGAGGCTGTGGAGTTCTCCCCGAGCCGCACGACGTCGCCCGGAAAAAGAGTGGCGCCTGCTGGCATCGGCGAACCATTCAATTCCACTTGCTTTCCTATAATGCTGGTGGCGAAGACGGAAGAGGCGCTATCGCGGGTTGCTGCATGAATGGAAGGGCCTGAGACTATTGCCGACAAGAACACAACAAGCAGAAAATATAAGCACGAAACATTTGAAGATCGATGCAGAATGTGGGATGCGTGGGGAATTCTAGGGAAATTAATTCGAGCAGCCCGCGATTTTTTTTGCATAGCGCTCCCTTAGCAAAATTTTCGAAATCAGACTCCCAGGTTCGCAGACAAGCACAGGCACTATAAGCGATAACCCGGCCAATTCTCAAGTCGAGCCAAATGTTGCCGGGAACTACACACCCCAAGTTCTCTTCCGCGCAGTAAATTCGCAACGGCGTATAATTTATTTTGAGGAAAAACTTGCCATGAAGGGATTATTCGGAGCTGTCGGCCTGCTAATCACGGCTGCCGTTGGAATGTGGATTTATTCATACACTTTGAAGCAAGCCGCTCCCGCTCCAGGAATGGCCGTAACGCAAAACATCAGCCTAACAGGCGTGAAAATGGACCTGGTGTCCATCGCGCAGGCGGAACGATTGTATTACACGCAGAACGGGTCCTACACCGATCTGCAGACGCTATCGTCCTCAGGAACGATGAACATCGCCCGAACCGAACGCGATGGCTACACTTACTCGGCACAGGCTTCTGGAGATACTTTTACGGTGACCGCCACGTACACCCCGCCGCCCGTGAGCAATCCCGCAAATGTGACGCCGCCACACTTCCCGACATTTACCATCGATCAATCGATGGAAGTCCACCAGGGCGACTAACTTTAAGTTGCCCAGTCTTCAGCCTGTGGATTTTGCTCCTCGTAATGACTAAACCCCGCAGGCTGCCCCCCGCCACAAAACCCCGCTACGCTTTTTTATTCTTGTCCGAGACCAGCATTCCATTCGAAGCAAAATCCGTGTGTGGAATATCCACAAAAACGATATGAGTCGACTCGGCTTTCGCGCCCGCTTCGTCCACCAGGAGTTTCGTGATGCCTTCCACCACTTTTCGCTTTTGGTCCACGGTGCGCCCTGCCAGCCACAAAATATGCACATCCGGCATTTCGGTATCCTCCTAAGCATTTTCGGCTTACAAGTCTATCTCGAAAAAGTAAATAGGAAAACAATACGAACTCTATTCTTATATAAAGTCGTGGAAAGGACACATGTAACCCAGTATTCATTTTCTTCGGCAAAAGGGAAGTGGCAAAATTTGGAAGTCGTCTAACCCCCGACCAGTGTATTCAGGAGATTCGTTTCATGTCAGAAAATCGGCACAAGCTACGTGTGCTCTTCTTTGCTTTGTGTACCGCTCAGTTAATTATCATGGGGTTAGGCCTTAGCGTTGCTTATCAAATTCAACGGTCCTACTCCCGGAACATCGATTATGAGAGTTCGGTAAACGCGGAACATCAGGCCGTCGATGAATTAGCGGTGCTTTCCAGAGTCACCTCGGCAGGGACCGTAACCCCAACCGATGACACTGCGTTATCTCAGATTTCGCAGGTCAAATATGCTTCCAACATATTTTTGCGGAAAGCCCAGATTTTGCTGGACGAATCTGAACGGCTGCCAAATTCTCCACTCGGCCGCTCCCATTCCGACTTCCAGGATTTAATTTCCCAAATGCAAATGGTGGCTGAGCAAACAAGCCTCGCCCAGGATGCATTGAATCAAAATGAACCTCTGCTGGTCCGCGCGCGTTTTACCTACGCGGACCGTGCTGCTAGCCGTGTGCAATCGGTTTTGGGCAATATTAATAAGGAAATGAGTTATTCCAAGGACGAACTTCTGCTCAAGGAAAACGCGGAGGCGCGCCGGACAAGCCTAATCTTGAAGCCTTTATCCATCCTGGGCATTTTTCTTGTGCTTCCAGCGTTGCTCTATGCCCGACGATTAAGCAAGAACATCATGAACTACGAAGCGCAATTGCAAAGGGAACGGAAATTTCTTGAAGATCGCGTTTCGCAGAGAACTTCCGAGCTTCGTACTGAAATTAAACGCAGAGAGCGCCTTGAGTTTTTTAATAACGGCAGAAATTTATTGCTTGAGCGGGTTGCGGAAGGCAATGACCTCGCTGGAATTCTTGTTGAGCTGACCGTTGCAACAGAGCAATCCATTCCAGAAAGTCAGTGCGTGATTTTGCTGAATGAAAATCAATACGGAACCACAACGATCGCTTCCAGCCTGGCTCCTGACCTGGCCAGGAATCTGCATGCGGCTCTCTTGCTCAGCTGTCAAGCTGATTTCCCCCATGAAAAGCAAGTGCAGGGAGCTCTTTGGATCAGGGACTATGATCCTCGAATGAAGACCGCATTTGCGGAGGTTTGGGTTCAGGGTTACCGTGCGATTCTCGTTGCACCCATTACCGGACAAAAACAACCGCAGCTCGGCATTATTGCTCTTCTTCTGCGAGATCAGCGGGAGCCGGGTCCTTTTGCCCGCGAAGTCCTGCTCTCGGCCAGTCGCATGGCCGCCGTGGCTCTGGGTCATGAACGTATGCAGGACGAACTTTTCCGCCGAGCTCACTACGATTCACTCACAGATCTCCCGAACCGCATCTTGTTCGAAGATCGGCTTAATCAGGCCGTCGCGCTCGCTGGAAGGCGTACCAGCAGTGTCGGTGTATTATGCATCGACCTTGACGGCTTTAAACGAGTCAACGACCATTACGGTCACGAGGCAGGTGATTGGCTTCTTCAGCAGGTTGCCCAGAGGCTTTCCACTCAGCTACGGAAAACAGATACTGTCGCGCGTTTGGGCGGCGACGAATTTATCGCCATAATTCATGACAATCGGGATGGAGAAGGCGTCGCAAAGGCTTCGGAAGCCTTTCTTCAATTACTCGCCGAGCCGTATTCCTTCAAAGGAATTACTCTGCACACCACCGCCAGCATCGGCGTAGCCGTCTACCCTGCAGACGGAATCACCGGCGCAGAACTGCAGCGCCATGCGGATATGGCCATGTACCGTGCGAAGGAATGCGGCAGAAATGTTTATCAGCTGTATTCCACAGATTTGGGAGACAAGCTGGCAAGAAGAAAACAAATCGAGCAGCATATTCAAACTTCCTTGGAGAGCGACGGATTTGAACTTCTATACCAGCCTCTATTCAACGGAACCAGGCACATTGTGGGATTGGAAGCATTAATCCGCTTTCGAAGTCCCACACTGAAATCGATTTCTCCCACCGAATTCATTCGCGTCGCCGAGCAAACAGGACAAATTCTCGGAATTGGCGAATGGTTGGTGCGAGAGGCTTGCCGCCAGGCCAAACTATGGCAAAAAGATGGACTTGCACTTGTGCCCATTGCAGTAAATATCTCCACGGTGCAACTTGTGCGCATGGATTTTTCGTCACGCATCGCCCAAATCCTAAAAGAGTTCGATTTGTCGCCCCAGTGGCTGCACGTGGAAATCACGGAAACCGCCATCATGAGTGATTTTGAGGAAGGAGGTTACCAGCTTCGTTCTCTGGCGGACTTGGGTGTCGAGATTTCCATCGACGATTTTGGCACCGGCCACTCTTCCTTAAGTTACATTCATCATCTGCCCATCAAGGCTCTGAAAATCGATCGCTCCTTTGTTCTGCAACTAAAAGAGTCGCACGAAAGCAAAGCCATAGTGCGCGCGATTGTGGCTATGGCGAAGTCACTGGACCTCAGAGTCGTTGCCGAGGGAGTGGAAACCCAAGAACAATTGGACGCCATTTCCGCCGTGGGCTGCGATGTGTTTCAGGGATATTTTTTCGCTCCTCCGCTCGATCTTCCGTCCGTAACAGAAGTTCTCAAACGAGAGTCCAATCACACACTGATTCCTTCCCTCTCTTAAAGTAGCTCACGTTGGCGAGTCGTTGGCTCGTGATGTGGACCCCTTCCACTGAGCTTTTCAGGTCTGTGGCATTCCTATTGTCGCGGTGTGCTAAAATGCTGCCTCCATGCATCCTCATCTCAAGCCACTCATTGAATTGCAAGCCGTCGACCTGCGCCTGATTGGAATTCGCGAGCGGCTGGCGCAGTTTCCCAAGCGCCTGGCGGAAGTGGAGGCGCGCGTTACGGTGGCGAAACACGAAGTCTCCATGGCCAAGGAATCCCTGCTTACCGGGCAAAAAGAGCGCAAGACTTATGAAATGGACGTCGAGCAATGGAAAGAGCGCGCGAAGAAATACCGCAACCAAACAGGAGAAGTAAAGAGCAACGAAGCGTATAAAGCTCTGCTGCACGAAATCCAGAACGCGGAAGACGAAATTGCCAAAGCAGAAGACCGCCTGCTCGAGCGCATGGTTTCCGGCGAACAATACGACCGGGAAGTGAAGGCCGCAGAAATAAGGGTAAAGGAAGTAGAAGCCGTCGCCGCGAAGGAGCGGCATGCGATTCAAGCCGAATACAATGCGGCGCAAAAGGAATTGACCGCTGCGGAAGCCGCGCGCGCGGCTGACATGGCGGCAGTACCGGAAGATTTGGTCGATCACTACGAGCGCATTGCCAAGCGCCACGGGGGGATCGCGCTTGCCGAAATTCGAGGCGAAGGTTGCGGCCAGTGCGGCGTGCATATTCGCCCGCACGTGATTCAGCAGCTGCAGCGCGAAAACAACGATGCTTTTTTTCACTGCGAGACGTGCACGCGGATTTTGTATTACGCGGCGGATCCCGCGCTCTCTGCTAATTCCGCGTCCGCCACAGCTTCTGCTGGGGATGCGCCAAATTCCCCTAACCATGAAAAGTAATCATGGCGTTTTGAGTCAATGATCAAACCAACGCAAAAATCATCAGGAAAATTATTTGACGAGCCGGAAATGCCTACCGCGAGGCAGGAGGGCGCCTATACGGCAAATATTGACGGCGCGGCGCGTGGAAATCCAGGACCCGCGGCCTATGGAGTAATCGTGCGGCGGCCCGATGGGAAAAAGCACGAGTCCCTCGGAAAATATATCGGCCGCACGACGAACAATGTCGCCGAATATTATGCGCTAATTGCGGCGCTCGATTATGCGGCGGCGAGCGGCATCCGCAGGTTGCGCGTGTATAGCGATTCGCAACTGATCGTGAATCAAATCAAAGGTATCTACAAAGTGAAGCACCCGGATTTGCGCCCGTTGCATGAACGCGCGAAGAAACAGGCGGCAGGGCTCGAAAGTTTTACGATCCAATATGTGCCTCGCGAAGAAAACCGCGACGCAGATGAAATGGCCAATGCCGCTCTCGACAGTACTGGCGGAGTGAAGCCGGCCTACGGCGCCGCGTCATCAAAAGTTGCGGCTCCTTCCATCGCGCAGACTCCAGCGAAAGTTGCGCTTGCGACTCTTTCAAAACCCACGCCTGCGGCCAAGGGCTTGTATCTGGAAGATCTGCATGTGGGCCAGAAATTCACTTCCGACACATACCGCATGGATGAGGAACGTATCAAATCGTTCGCTGCGGAGTTTGACCCCCAGCCGTTCCACTTGGACGACGTTGCTGCGCGGAAAAGCATCTTCCGAGGACTCTGCGCCAGCGGTTGGCACACGGCGTCGGCCACAATGCGTCTCTTGGTTACCAGTGGATTGCCATTTGCGGATGGGCTTCCTGGCTTGGGTGCCGAAATCGAGTGGCCCGGACCAACGCGGCCCGGCGATACGTTGCGTGCAGAAACCGAGATTCTGGAAATTACTCCCTCTCGCTCCAAACCGAATCGGGGAATTGTAAAAGTTCGCGTAGTCACCGCCAATCAGCACGACGAGGCTGTGCAAATCATGACCACTAAAGTTCTGGTGTTCAAGCGCGGCAGCGTTCTTGCCTAGTCCAGCAAATTCGCTGCAAATTTAAAAAATTAAAAAGCCTGAGGATTTTGCGGGCGCGAGTATTGTGGCGCCGGAGTATCGCCGGCGGTTTTTGCTCTGCTTTTATGGATAGGTAAACCCGCCGGCGGAACGCCAGCGCCACAAAAACCGGATCTACTTCAAGGCGTACGAGCGGTACAGTGTATCGCGCTGATAAGGCTTGTAGCCTGCGTCCTGTATGATGCGGCGCAATTCGCCTTCGTTCGTGCGGTTGCGAACTCCCGCGGCGAAAACCACGTTTTCTTCAATCAAAATACTGCCTACATCGTCCGCGCCGAATTGCAAACCGACCTGGCAAACCTTAATTCCCGGCGTGAGCCAGCTCGATTGAATGTGATCGATGTTGTCCAGATACATGCGGCTGATCGCCAGCGTCTTGAGGTAGTCGACAGCAGTGGCTTCCGGAACTTTTTTGCCGAGCGGTGTATTATCCGGAGCAAACATCCACGGAATAAACGCAGTGAATCCGCCGGTATCTTCCTGAATGCGGCGCAGGCGCTCCAGATGATTCACGCGATGCCGGAATTCCTCACCGCAGCCAAACATCATAGTGGCGGTGGTGCGCATGCCCAATGAATGCGCAACGCGGTGCATGTCTTCCCATTCGTCCGACGTGCACTTGAGGCGCGAAATGCGCGCGCGAATTTCGTCGTCCAGAATTTCCGCTCCGCCGCCGGGAATTGAATCAAGCCCTGCGGCCATGAGGCGCGAAATCGTCTCGCGCACACTCAGGCCGGAAACTTCCGCAATGCAGCCGATTTCCGGAGCGGAGAAACAGTGCAAATGAACTTGCGGGAAGCGCTCCTTGAGTGAGCGCAGCAAATTTTCGTAATACTCGACGCGCAAATCCGGGTGCAGGCCGCCTTGCAGCAAAATGCCTGTGCCTCCAAGCTCGAGCATTTCCTCGATCTTTTCGTAGATCGTCTCGAACGAAAGCAGGTAGCCTTCCTTCGATCCCAGAGGGCGGTAGAACGCGCAGAACGAGCAATACTCCGTGCAGAAATTTGTGTAGTTAATATTGCGATCAATCTGATAGGTCACGACGCGCGGATCGGTTTTCTTGCGGCGCACTTCCATCGCCGCCATGCCGATGCCGACAAGATCATCGGAGCGAAAAAGATCGAGAGCTTCTTGTTGTGTCAGTCCCATTACAATTCCATCCTCATTTCATTTTCCGGCGGCCAGCATTCCACCTACAAATTCCAGCTCTCTCGCGCGGGGAATCAGCCCGGCCTGCGCGCACTCTTCATAATACCGCCGCAGGCCCGCCAGATTCTCGTCGTCCAAAGAAAAATCTATGTTTTCAATCAGGTAGCGTTCCAGTTCGCGCGGGGGAAGCTCGAGCTTCAGCGCCGCGCCTTCGGCAATATCTCCGATGTGCGAAAGCCCATATTCACGCGAAGCCTGAAAATCCGCGGCCATTTCCGGGGTGATCACGCCACGGCGCGCCACCCAAATTGCCAGCACGGCGGGCAGGTTCGTCAGCTCGCGCCATTGCTGCGCCATGTCATAGACAAACAGTGTTTCCAAGCCTTTTATCGGCTGCTCGTCTTCCCCGCCGCAGCAACAGCAATCTTCTCCCGACGGAGTTTTGCCCATCAATGCATCGACCTTGAGCCTGAGGCGCAGCGCGGGATCGCCGATCACAAGCGCCGCGTCGGCGCGTTCGAGCATTTTGTCCGGATCGGGCGGCATATCGATAAATTCGGGATCGATGTTCCAGTGCCGACGGCTGAGAATGCGCGTAAGGCCTACGGTGCTGCGGGAATTCGTATCCAGCGCGAACGTCTGAGCCATTTCGATCGGCACCTTGGACACCACGAGAAGGCTGCGCACTTCCTGCTTGGAAGCAATCGCCATTCCTGGCAACGCTACAACATCCTCCATCCGCTGGTATTCAATGGACGGAATGATGCCCACATCGGCGCGGCCTGCACGCAAATCTTCCGCGCACTGCGAAGGCACGGCAAACGATAGATCATACTTGCCCGCCAAGGGTCCGTCCGTGAACCCCCAAACGAGCGGCGCGGTGTTCAGGAATTCCACAATGGAGATGCGCAGTTTGCCCATATCTTCTCTAACACCAGGGAACAATTGAATATAGCATAGCCCACAGGGACGCCGTTGGCTTCTTGACTTCCGCCACGGCAAGAGGTTTACTAGCGGCACTTCGATCAGGTTGCTATGAAGATCAAATTCAATATTCGATCATCCCCGTTCGCGGCATCAGCGTGCGCCGCCCAGTTTCCGGGGAAAATGGAATGGAGCGAAGCATGAAGAATCGCAGAGATTTCCTGAAGACCGTCGCGGGTGCTACGACCGGGGCATTGCTAGTGGGAAATACGTTTGCCAATGCGGCACTGCAGGGAGCGGCTGCGACCGCAACGCCCGTAAAGCGCCGCGAAGTGTCCATTGGCGGCAAGCGCATCAAGGTGGTCGACGTGCATGCGCACTGCGTTTTTCCCGAAGTCTGGGACATCGTGAAAGACACACCGCTTGCGCCAAATGCCGGGCCGCGCGCGCGTGGACCAAACCTGATGGGGCCGGACCGTATCCGCGCGATTGATGAGCTGGGAATCGACGTTCAAGTTTTAAGCATCAATGGCTTTTGGTTTTACGCAGCGGATCGAGAAACCGCCGCCAAAATTGTGAAGCTGCACGATGAAAAAATGGCGGATTGGGTGAACGCACATTCGGACCGCTATGTGGGAGTCTCCTCCGTCGCTCTGCAGTTCCCCGATCTTGCCGCCGAGCAACTTGAATACGCGGTAAAAAAACTTGGCGCGCGCGGCGCCGCCATTGGCGGGCATGTTCAGGGCGAGGATATTTCCTTGCCGAAGTACGATCCCTTCTGGGCCAAAGCGCAAGAGCTAGGGGTGATGGTCTTCATGCATCCGCAGGGCGCCGAAAATGTGATCAAGCAAGATGCGTGGAAGGGACGAGGCGATCTGGGCAACATCATCGGCAATCCGCTGGAGACCACGATTTTCCTCACGCGCATGATTGTGAATGGAGCGTTCGATCGCTTCCCCAACTTAAAAATCTGCGCGGCGCATTCAGGCGGCTACCTGCCCTCCTATCTTGGGCGCACGGAAATCGCCTGCGAGGTACGGGCCAATGCGGATTGCCTGAACAAAAAGCACCCCAGCGAATATTTGAAAAACCAGGTTCTTGTGGACACGATCATTATTTCGGATGAGGGATTGCGCCATCTCGTAGCGGAAGAGGGAGTAGGCCAGGTGGTCTTTGGGACCGACATGCCGTTCAACTGGCATTCCAATGTGGATCTGGTGCTGAACGCGTCGTACCTCAGCGACGCTCAAAAAGAGGCTGTTCTTGGCGGCACGCTCGTCAAACTGCTGAAGCTATAAACGAGCCGGGCTGCATTGCAGCTTCCAATATTTAAGTGCAGCCGCATCCGAAAGCATGGCCGGCTATGAAAATTTTCGTCAGTGGCGCGCTCGAGAAGGCACAGGACGCTGTGCCTTTCGGGAGACGTCCTGTCCTCACCTTGGCAACATTTATCGAATTCGTGTTCAGACATATCCGGGCGCAGATGAAATTTGGCCTGGTGATATTTATATTTTCCTTCCTCGCCGCAAGTAATTGCCACGCGCAAAACCGAGATGTCCTCTGCCGCAATGGGGTAGGCGATTTCGATGCGGAATTCCTGACAGGGGTTAAAGTTCACGTGGGCGCGGGAAGAAATCAGGAATTAGCAGCGCGCGTATGCGATGCGTCCCTCAGCTGGAGCGACCAAACTCTCGCACTCACCTCCGCGGTTTCTGAACTGGACATTGATGCGCTGGGTGTGGACCTCGGCCTGGGTACGCCTGTTCTTGCGCTTCAGGTGAAGAAATCGAAAACCGATTGCTGCATGGCCTATGAAATTTATTCTTTGAAACAGCCTCCTGTCCTGCTGCGCAGAATTGCAGGGGGCGAATTTTTCAGCGCGGCGGACACCGATCTGGACGGGCGCGTCGAAATCTGGACCGACGACGCGGCAGTGGTGGAGGGATTTGAAAATATAAAACTATCCGATCTCGACTTCGCCCCGCCAATCGTCCTTCGCTTTGCGCGCGGCAGATTACTCGATGTGAGTTCCGAGTTCCGCCCCTACTTCAACCAGAAAATTGCGGAAGAACGGGCGAAGATCGTGACGCAAGACCTTGAAGATTTTAAGAACAGCGACGGCAACCTTGATCCCGCCTCCATGATTTCGGCCATAAAACTGAGCCGCATGCGCAGTGCGAAAATCAAAGTCCTGGAAATCGTCTGGGCTTATCTTTACAGCGGTCGCGAGCAGGATGCCTGGCATTCCCTCCAGGAAATGTGGCCTGCATCCGATATCGATCGTATTCGGAATGCCATTTTGGCCGCCCGCGCGCGAGGAATTCGCTCTCAAGTCGATGGAGCGTTGACCGTCACACATCCTGGCCGCCTGGCCAATGTAAAAATTTTTGATGGGACGGTCGTCGTGTCTGCAACTTCGGAGCTCATGCCCAAGGGCGCAAAAGTTGCTCCGCCAATCGTACCGCCGAGAGCGATATTAATGGAGCGGGAACCTCCACTGACCGCGAAGGAACAGGAGTTGGCAAGAATTGAATCGACGCTGAAACTGGTGATCGACTCAGCGGGAAAAGTTCGATCGGCGGAAGTTGTGGGTAATGTCGAAAAAATCGACGAGCAGCTGTTGCGATCCACCACAGGCTGGAAATTTATTCCCGCATTCAATGCGGACCAGCCCGTCGCCAGCCAAATCCTGCTGGGCGTTTCCCTGAGAAGATGACCGTTGAAGCGTTCATCGGAATCCGGACCAAGTCCCAGAGCCCACTCTGTCGCGAAGAACTCGCAACAGAGTGGCCGCTACGAAACCGTAAATCTTTGACGTTGATTTTGTAGAGGCCGCCCACTTTTCGGGCGGGCGGGTTTTCTTGGTGTCTGCTATTCAGCTGATTGAAGTCCCCGCGGCTGAGTCTTCTTGCGGCGTTTGGATAGAAAAGCTAGACTTTCCAATCGAAGAAGGAAAGTTGGTCAAAGCGCGAGGTCGTGCTTTATGCAGCCCTTCGCTGATTCTGCGGCAATGCGATAAAACTTTCATTCAGGAGCGTCCCATGGCAAAAGGATATTGGATTTGTTTTTACCGGTCGATTTCGGATACGGACAAACTGGCGGAATACGCGAAGCTCGCGGGCCCCGCAATTCAGGGCGGCGGTGGACGTTTTCTGGGCCGCGGTATGCCTTCGAAAACCTACGAAGCGGGAAAGAGCATGCGCACAGTAGTGATCGAGTTCGAAAGCGTACAACAGGCCACTACTACGTTTGAAAGCCCTGCATATCAGGCGGCATGCCGCGTCCTGGAGGGCGCCGCCGAGCGCGACATTCGAATTATTGAAGGCCTCGCCTGATTCGAACCTAAGTGGCGCGGGCTTTAGCCTGCGGAATTTGGCCCTTGCAAGTACAAAACCCCGCAGGCTGAAGCCCGCGCCATTCAAATCACCTATTGACACGAATGGTGACACAGTAGTACGGTCGCCCTTGCGTGGAACTGGAAGCTTCCCTCGATTGGCTTTCACTATCGATGACGCCGGGCCTTGGCTCGCGTCTGACTGGGAAATTGCTGCGCCAATTCGGCACCCCCACAAACGTCTTTCGCGCTTCCCTCACCGAACTCGAAGCCTGCCACCTTCCGGTGGCGCCTGCTCGGGCGATCCACACGAAACTTGCGCACAAAGATGCCGAAACCGAACTCGCGCAAGTGCGCAACTTGGGCTGCCGCCTGCTGAATTGGAGCGAGCCCGAATATCCCCAACGGCTGCTTGAAATCTACGACCCGCCGCCTCTTCTTTATGTGCGCGGTGACGTAAGTCTGCTCAACCGCCATGCCATCTCTATGGTGGGCACGCGACGCCCCACTCCCTACGGCAACCAGATCGCCGAACGGCTGGGCCATGATCTGGCGGAGCGCGGCCTCGTGATCGTCAGCGGAATGGCGCGCGGCATCGATAGCCTTGCGCATCAAGGGGCTTGCCGTGCCACGAACGGGGCAATGATTGGTGTGCTCGGCACAGGCGTAGACGTCATCTACCCCAAAGAAAACAAGAAATTGTTTAGCGAGGTAGAGAAGCGCGGGACGTTGATCAGTGAATTTCCGCTAGGCACGCATCCGGCGCCTGAAAATTTTCCGATACGCAATCGGGTGGTCGCGGGAATGGCCCTGGGCGTATTGGTTATCCAGGGCGCGCAGTATTCAGGATCTCTGATCACCGCTCGTCTCGGAATGGAGTTCGGCCGCGAAGTATACGGCGTTCCCGGAAACGTAACGGTGGACGTCAGTTTTGCGCCAAATCAGATGATCAAGCAAGGGGCCAAGCTGGTTACGTCCTGGGAAGACGTTATTGAGGAATTGCCGACGGAAATCCGCGCAGAGCTGTTTCCCGTCGAAGCGACCTCTAGGGCTGAACGTGCATCCTTGTTTGAGAGTGCTTTATCTACCGCGGAGAAAAAGATCTTCGCACTCTTGGATACAGATGAGTCGTTCCATGTGGATGAGCTCGTGGAAAAGACGGAATTAAACTCATCGGAAGTGCTTGCGTCACTATGCGAAATGGAAATGAAGGGAATGGTAAGGCAAATGCCCGGGAAGCAATTTCTGAAAATCCTGCTGTAACGGTATTCCTTCTTCGCAGCCAGCGCGTAACGATACCGTTCATGTCAGTTCTTATAACTCATTCAAAAGGAAAGCCTTATTTAATTTAGCACTCACTCTTAGAATCAAACAGGACACAAGCCGCATCTATCTAGCGTTGACAAACAGTGTCAACGAGGGCCACGCTTAGATATTGATAGGAAAAAAAGCTCCCCTTCGGGAGCGCTGAGGTTTCGAAAAAAGTCATGGGAAGATCGCTGGTCATCGTCGAATCGCCCGCCAAAGCGAAAACGATCAATAAATATTTGGGGCGAAATTATGTTGTCAAAGCGTCGTACGGCCATGTAATGGACCTGCCCAAGAAGGTGATGGGCATAGATATTGCTCACGGGTTTGAGCCGACATATGAAGTGAATCCGGATAAAAAGAATGTGGTCACGCAGTTACAGAAAGCTGCATCTACAGCCGACGCCGTGTATCTGGCGGGCGACCCGGACCGCGAAGGTGAAGCAATTTGCGCACACCTGGCAGAAGTTCTGAGCGGACCTAAGCTGATTTTCCTTACCGACGAAGAAATAGCCACGGAAGAAGCCAAGGCCAAAGAAAAAGATAAGGGCAAAGGAAAAAAAGGCAAGAAGAAAACCAAGACCCAGGTAAAGACGGTGATCGCCAAGGGCAAGCCTGTGATTGCCCGCAAAAATATTTACCGCGTGATGTTCAACGAAATTACGTCCAAGGCCATTAAAGCCGCCTTCGAGCACCCCGGTGAAATCAACGAAAACCTGGTGGACGCGCAGCAAGCGCGCCGTGTGCTGGACCGCCTCGTCGGCTACAAAATTTCGCCACTCTTGTGGGACAAAGTGCGCCGCGGCCTATCCGCAGGGCGCGTGCAAACCGTTGCGTTACGCCTCATTGTGGATCGCGAAATGGAAATTCGGGCGTTCATCCCCGTGGAATATTGGACGATTCACGCGATGTTGGCCGCCGGCGGACCGCCATCGTTTGAAGCCAAGCTGAGTAAATTCAAGGGCGAAGATATAGAAATCCACACGCAGGCCGAAGCGGACGCGGTTGTAGCCGCTGCGGGAAGGGCGGAGTGGAAAGTCGCGAATGTTACGCAGAAAGAAAAGCGCCGCTACGCGCCCCCACCGTTTACAACGTCCAAACTGCAACAGGCCGCATACAATCGCCTACGATACACGGCCAAGCGAACGATGGGCCTCGCGCAGCGACTTTACGAAGGCGTGGAACTTGGCGAAGAAGGGTCCGTCGCGCTAATCACTTATATGCGTACAGATTCGGTGCGCGTTTCCAACGATGCGCTCGATCAGGTTCGCGGGCTGATTGGCGCAAAATTTGGGCAGCCGTACCTTCCTGAAAAACCAAATTTTTTCAAATCCAAGAAAGATGCGCAGGACGCGCACGAAGCGATTCGCCCAACGGACGCCGCGCGCACGCCCGAAAGCGTAAAACCGTTCCTGAGCGAAGACATGTTCAAGCTGTACCAGCTGATTTGGCAGCGCTTTGTGGCCTCGCAGATGGTACCTGCCGTGTTCGATCAGACCTCAGTCGATGTAGCGGCTGGAGATTACACGTTTCGCGCCAGCGGTTCGGTGCAGAAATTTGACGGCTACCTCGCTGTCTACCAGGTATCAGCGGACGACGATGAAGAGGGAGAAGCAGACCCAGCGAAGGCACTTCTGCCGCCGCTCACCGAAGGCGAGATTTTAAAACTGGAAAATTTGCGTCCCGACCAGCATTTTACGGAGCCGCCGCCACGTTACACGGAAGCGACGCTGGTGAAAGAGCTGGAAGAAAAAGGAATTGGCCGCCCGTCAACCTACGCTTCGATCATTTCGACGATTGTCGAGCGTGAATACGTGACCAAGGATCAAGGCCGCTTCGCTCCCACCATGCTCGGCGAAAAAGTCAGCATCCTTCTTGTAAAAAGCTTCGAGGACATTTTCGATGTGGGCTTCACGGCTCGCATGGAAGAGGAACTCGACGAAATTGAAGAAGGAAAACTTCCCTGGAAAACGGCGGTCAAGGAATTCTACGGCCGTTTCGATGCGGACCTCGAACAAGCCAAGGACGAAATGGAATCCTACAAAGCCGGGATTCCTACGGGACAAAAATGCGAGAAGTGCGGAGAGGGAGAACTTCTTGAGCGCATCAGCCGCCACGGTTTCTTCCTCGGCTGTTCACGTTACCCAGATTGCGATTTCATTCGCGACCTCTCGCCGGAATTGCCTCCCGAAGGCGAAGACGGCGCGACGAAAATCGAAGCCTGCGACAATTGCGGACGCGAAATGATCATTAAGCGCGGGCGCTGGGGCATGTTCCTGGCTTGCACGGGATATCCCGATTGCAAAACGACGCGCCGCCTGAAGGCAGGAACGCGCAAAGCTCTTCAACCGGACGAACTGCTGGATGAAAAATGTCCGGAATGCGATTCGCAACTGGTGAAAAAATACGGCCAGTACGGTGAATTCGTAGGCTGCACAGCCTATCCGAAATGCAAATTTATTCGATCGAAGACTTTAGGGATCAAATGCGCGAAGTGCGAGACCGGCGAACTGGTGGAAAGAGTTGCCAAAAAGGGTCGCAGGCGCACGTTCTACGGTTGCAATAAATATCCAGAGTGCGATTTTACGACACCTCACCTCCCGATCGCCGAACCTTGCCCGAAGTGCGGCGCGGCATTCATCGTTGAAAAACGCGGTAAATTTGGCGCCATCAGAAGTTGCATCAAGGAAGGCTGCGATTGGGAAGCAGTCGTGTCGGAAGCTCCCGCCCCAGCTGTGCCGGAACCTGTTGGAACCGTTCAATAAGTCACGGACTCAGATTCGTTGGTCTTGAATTTTGGCGAGTTCCCGACCCGCACCTGCTGTAATCGCAGTGATCCCTGAAACCACTCTGTGTTAAAGTGACCATGAAATCTTGCGTTGCTAGCCCACTGGGATTTTTGGCTGGCTCCTACATGGACAAGCGGAAGTCCGCTCGACCGGCAGTTTAGCAGGGGGGAAATGGATTCCGCGGTAAAGCAGTTTTTGAATTATTTGCGTTCGGTGCGAAATTCTTCCCCGAATACGATTCGTAGCTACGAATCTGACCTCGAACAGTTCCTTCGTTTTCTGACGCCCCCGGGCGCGTCGATGCCGGCCCCGCAAGACGTCACGCATCTCATGATTCGCGAATTCATGGCCCAGCTGCATGACCTGAATCTCGAAAAATCTTCCATTGCGCGCAAGCTTGCAGCCATTCGATCTTTCTTCAAGTACGCAGTGCGGGAAGGAATTGTGGTACGAAATCCGGCGCGCATGGTTTCCACTCCCAAGCTGCCAAAGCGCATTCCAGCGGTTCTGAGCGCCGAAGATTTGAATGCGTTTCTGGATGGAGTGGTGGCAGGACCCAAGCGTACTTCCAGCCGCCGCAAAAACAGAAGGATGCACGACGACAGTCACCTGATGGTCAAACGCGATCGCGCCATTCTCGAATTGCTCTACGCCTCGGGACTTCGCGTAAGTGAGTTGACAGGATTAAATCTCGCCGATGTCGATCGCAAGGACCTGATGCTTCGCGTACGTGGCAAAGGCAACAAGGAACGCATTGTTCCCTATGGCGGAAAAGCAGAAGCGTCGCTGGAAGCGTATGAACCGCTGCGCCAGGAACTTCTGCGGAAGGCCGGTGGCCGCGGGGACCGGCAGGCCATTTTTCTGAATCATTTTGGGACCAGGCTCACGCAAAGGTCCGTGGCTCGCATTGTGAAAAAATACGCGCGCCTCGCGAATGTGAATTGGGATTTGCACCCACACTCCCTGCGGCACGCATTTGCCACCCACCTGCTGGCCGATGGTGCTGACCTGCGCGCGATTCAGGAATTGCTGGGACACTCTTCCCTGTCCACCACGCAGCGTTACACGCATGCCACCATTCGCCAACTCATGGAAGTTTTTGACAAGTCGCACCCCCGAGCTTGATTTGGTTTTACAGCTCCCAAATTTCGTAATCGCAATTTTGTGAATTCTATTCGCGGCTGGAACTAATCCTCGAGAGGATTAGAGACGCCTATTGTTTCTTTTTCACGTCCGCGCCGTTTCCGGAAGAAAAAAGTCAAATGTCTCGCGCTGCATTGTCGGCAGCGGAATGGCCGTATGAGAAGAAGGAGGAGGATAGTCCATTCCAGAACCCCGCTGCGGTGCGAACGTAATATGTCTTCGCTTCCACACAGCGGGCATTTCCGAGAGCCCATCCAAAGTGAAACCGCATGTGTTCTAGGCATATCTCACGCATATCGCACCACGATACTACCCCATGGCAACAGAAGTTGAAAAGGGGAATTGCCGTAAACTCCATCATGGGTTACCCTTAGCGGGCCTTGGCTGGGGGTGCGGCGCCAAGCTGTGGTTCCTGCGAAATCGCAATTTTGAAATACATAACTTGAATTTATTGCTGCAGGGTGTCCACCCATGCCCGTTGCGGACATATGTCCGGACCTACCCAAAGTTTTGAAGTGACCTTTAAGGGAGACGATCAATAAAAATGAAATTCTTCCAGAAGAACTTATTCTTTGTTTGGGCGTGGATCGCGTTCGGCATTTTTGCGGCCCCTGCCATTACATTCGCCCAAACGGACGAAATTCAGGTTTATGACGCGGAAATTGAAGAGCCAGGCAAGTTCAATTTGATGATTCACAGCAATTTTACTCCCAGCGGTCGCACCACTCCGGCCTTCCCCGGGGGCATCGTTCCCAATCATTCTTTCAACGGTACGGCCGAGTGGGCCTATGGCGTTACGGACTGGTTTGAACAGGGATTGTATATGCCTGTGTACACAGTCTATTCGCCCGGGCGCGGCGGAACGATTAACGGCTTCAAGATTCGCGAACTTTTTGTGCGGCCGCACGCGCACGACCATAAATTTTTCTACGGTGTCAATTTTGAATTTAGCGTCAACTATTCTTACTGGGAACAGCGGCACATCACTTCCGAAGTTCGCCCAATTGTAGGATTACACCTGGGCAAAGTCGATCTGGTTTATAACCCCATTGTGGACACAGATTACACCGGCGGCTTCAAGGGCCTCGAATTTGTCCCAGCGACTCGCGTTGCCTATAATTTTACCGACAAATGGGCCGGCGCTCTCGAGGAATACTCTGACGACGGCCCCTTGCGCAAGTTTCTCCCGATGCGCGATGAGTTCCACGAAGTATGGGCGGTCGTGGACCACAACTCAAAATGGGTGAATATCGAAACGGGAGTTGGCGTTGGCGTGAGCCATGGGGCCGATCGATGGACGCTGAAGCTGATGGTTTCACGCGATCTGAACTGATAATCGCCATTTGCCCGCTATTTTGGGCAGATTTGTTTAGCCCAAATCCTATATCTCTCATGGAGGCGCAATGCCTAATGAGCGACTGATTGAATATGAGCATGCCAGTCCGGAAGTGCGCTCCGTTTATGACGATATCCGCGCCACGCGCAAAACCGACTTCATCAATAATTTTTGGAAGGCTCTGGCGAACGATCCGGCGACGCTGAAGCGCACCTGGGAATCCGTGAAACAAATTATGGGACCCTGTGCACTCAATGCTCTAACCAAGGAACTGATTTACATCGCGGTCAGCGTCACCAACCAATGCTCCTACTGCATCGCGTCCCATATAGCGTCTGCCCACGATAAAGGCATGACCCCCGAAATGTTTCACGAACTCATGGCCGTCGTTGGCATGGCCAATGAAACGAACCGCCTGGCCGCAGGTTACCAGGTGGAAATCGATGAACGATTCAAGAGCTCCTAGAACATTTCGCAGCAAGCCCTCCTATAACTATTACTTATAGTCTTCACAATTATTATAAATTTGATCTACTTTACGATTCCATGTGTTATGGGTGGAGTGGAGAGTGCCATGGAGATCGTACGAATATTTGACACGACGCTGAGAGACGGGGAACAGTCGCCGGGATTTTCCATGTCGGTTCCGGAAAAAGTTCGCATGGCTCACCAGTTGGAATCGCTCGGCGTGGATATTATCGAGAGTGGCTTCCCGATCGCCTCCGCCGGGGATCTAGAGGGCACGCGCGCCGTGTGCCGTGAAATTCGCAGCTGCACGGTGGCAGCTCTGGCGCGCGCAAGGCGCGATGATATCGACGCAGCGCTCGAAGGCCTTTCGGGAGCGGCGCATCCGCGTTTGCACACGTTTCTCGCCACTTCCGATCTGCACTTGCAACACAAACTGCGCCTGACGCGCGAAGAATGCCTCGAAGCGATTTCCAATAACGTGCGCTACGCGCGTGAACATTGCGCAGAAGTTGAATTTTCCGCCGAAGACGCCAGCCGCACCGAAATCGGTTTTCTTTGCGAGGCTGTGAGCCGCGCTGTACGCGCCGGCGCCACAATCATCAATCTGCCGGACACCGTCGGCTATGCTGTGCCCGAGGAATATGCGGCGATGTTCCGCCACGTGATCGATTATCTGGACGGCGCCGACGGCATCACGATGAGCGCGCATTGCCATGACGATCTGGGCCTGGGCGTGGCCAATACTCTGGCCGCCGTGCAGGCTGGCGTGCGTCAACTCGAATTGACGATCAACGGCATCGGCGAACGCGCCGGAAATGCCGCGCTCGAAGAGGTCGTCGTGCTGCTGAATGTCCGGCAGGCCACTCTGGGTGTATCGACAAATGTTCATCTGGAAAAATTATTTGCCACCAGCCGCCTGCTGACGGAAATTACCGGCGCGCCTGTAGCCCCCAACAAGGCTGTTGTAGGCGCAAACGCTTTCGCACACGAAGCCGGCATCCATCAGGACGGCATCCTGAAAAATCCTCTCACCTACGAAATTATTTCCCCCGAAGCGGTCGGCGTCCCCAAGCGGTCCATGGTTCTTGGCAAACATTCCGGGCGCAATGCGCTGCGCGCGACGCTCGTCGATCTGGGCTTTCAGCCCACGCGTGAAGACCTCGATGAGTGCTACAAGCGCGTGGTAACGCTCGCCGACGAGTCGAAAAATGTAAGTAATCGCGATGTGCTCGCCATCGCGCACCAGGTGATGCGCAAGCGCAGCAGCGAACCTGCAGCGGCCGCGGAATCCAACTAGTTTTTCAGTTGTTGCCGTCTACTGTAGCCCGCGTCTTCAGACGCGGGGGTTCAGATTGCCCGGCAGCAGGGTCGCCGTGTAAAAGCTAATTCCCCGCCTCTGAAGAGGCGGGCTACAACAAAATCTTCCCGCCACGATTTCGCACACATATCTCGAAAAAGCCGCTGGACAATTTCTCCGGAATCGTCTTCCATAGCTCTCATCACGCCGATCCGAGGTGAATATCCATGCGCTTAAAAGTCTCTTTTCTTGTGGTGATTTTTGTGTTGCTGCCGCATTCGGTCGTTCACGCGCAACAAAAGCCGCTGGACATTTATTTTTTGGACACGGAAGGCGGGCAAGCCACGTTGTTCGTTTCTCCCTCTGGCCAATCATTGCTTTTTGATACGGGGTTTCCTGGCAATCAGGGAGCACCGCCCGCGGAAGCCAATGCTCCAGGCGTCACGCGCGATGCGGACCGCATCATGGCGGTTTTGAAGTTGGCAAACGTGGGCGTGCTCGACTACGTAGTCATCAGCCATTTCCATGGCGATCACGCTGGTAACGCAGCAGAGCTCGCTCATCGCATTCCGATCCGCCATTTTGTGGATCACGGCCCTTACACTGTTGAAATGCAGGCAGGCCGCGACGCTCCGATGCTGGCCTATATGCCCATTCGCGAACACGCGCATGCGATCACGGCAAAGCCTGGCGACCGCATTCCCGTGGAAGGGCTCGACGTGCTGGTGGTTTCCTCGGCAGGAGCTGTGATCACAGAAGCCATGACGGGAGCGCCCGGAGCAGGCGCACCGAATCCATTCTGCCGCGATGCGAAATTAAAAGAGCAGGACGCCACGCCGGAAAATTTTGAATCCGTGGGAGTTGTCGTGCGCTACGGCAGCTTTCGCCTAGTGGATCTCGGCGACCTGACCTGGAATCAGGAGCACGCGCTCGCGTGCCCGAATAATTTGATTGGCACGGCAACAATATTTCACACGACTCGCCACGGTGACCCGCATTCCGGAGCGCCACAGTTTGTGCACGCGCTTCACGCGCGCGTCGCCGTGATGAACAACGGCGAGCGAAAAGGCGGCTCGCCCGAATATTGGCAAACCGTGCACGAATCCCCGGGCCTCGAGGATTTCTGGCAACTCCATCGCTCAGCGGCAGGCGGTACGGAACACAATTCACCGGAGCAGTTTCTAGCCAACCTGAATGAAACCGATCATGGCCACTACATTAAAATGTCAGTAAAAGCTGACGGAAGTTTTACCATGACCAATGAACGCACCGGATTTGCAAAGGAATATGCGGCGACCGGCGGGAAATCTCGCTGAGAATAAATTCCTCCAGAATTCATGATCGCGCGAATTGCAGATGTTAAGAAGAAACCGACCGTGCAAAAGCCCGGACTGCTTCAATAAAGCCGGTTTCGATAAGTCCGTTCCGTCCCGCGAACTTTTTTTTGGGACGGAACGGATCTCCATCAAATCGCAGATGGATACAACCACATTTCGAATCTACAGCCCGCGACTACTTATCGTGATCAGGTTTGACAACTGGCACTGCCGGTATGCCTCCGGTGCACGGTAGCGATACCGCGGACGATCCTTGCAATGCTGCCTGCAACGAATACGCGGTCTTGCCGGTTCCTGGCGTTAGGAATGGCGTCAGCGCGACCACTGCGGATTTTGTACCGTTATACACGGACGTCAAACCGTCGGTCTGCTCATAGCATAGATTGTTTGCGGGATTCGTGTTGCTGATGACGCGGCCGAGTACGCGGTGTTCGGATTCGATCCCCATGATGGAGCTGGCAACTTCCGCGTAATATTCCAGGTCGGTGGAATGAATACGATTTCCGCCCGCATCCAACTGGTGCGCAATGCCCGCCTTGCTGTCCGCCGCCATTTGGGAGAATTCCAGCGTGGCATTCAAATAAGCGCCAATGAAGGCGTTTTCGAGAGCGTCCAAAATGCCGGTAAACGGATTGAGCGTGTCGAACGTTCCTGTCGGAAAATAAAAAGTCTGGACCGGATCGTTCGCGGAGTTCGTGCCTCCGGTAAGAGCGCGCAGCAGATCTGCGTGCATGATCTCTTCGCTCAAGGCCGCGCGAATGTATTCCACATTGCCTTCGTTCCCATTGGAAGCCGTCTTGGTAGCGGTTCCGCCAGTGCCGGCGAGGTTCGGATCCGTGATGACCATGCCGGTCAAGCCATTGTAATAGAACGTAGTAGCGAGGTCCTCGGCGATTAATGCGGCCGTAAAGATCTGCTGGGCCGTGTCGCCGCTTGTGTTGTCCCGGTCATCTGAATCGCGATCATCCGCATCGCGCATCCAATTGGTCCTTGCAAAGCCGGGCACCACGCCAATCAATGTCGCTGCAGTAGTCATACCAACGAAACCGCTCGTTTTAGTAAGAAACGATCGGCGACTCGCTGACAACCTGGTCTTTTCCATGAGCTCCTTGAGTTCGTCCATGTCGATCCCCCTCGTGACGTCGCAGCTGGGTTGCGGTTTCGTTTCTGTTTTAGTCGCAGAACAGTCTGCCACCATCTACTACTCCGAAACGACGAACTTGGATGTGTCAGACTATAAAGAAGAGGACGCTTTGGAATTTTTGAGGCGGAAAAATAAGATGGTGTAAAAAATAGCGGTTATTTTTCTTTAAGCCGTTTGATCCTGCTACTCGTTCTGGAATATCGTTCATTTAAACGTGTCATTTTACCTAGAAGCTAACTCATAAATGCCTGGCTTCCATCATCACAAAGCAATCCATAGGCGCTTCAAAAAAATCCACGTCTTGCGGCGCTGAAAGCGCCGTCCGCCACGGTCCCCGGGCGTTGCCCCGGGCTGGCATCCTCCGTGCCGTTGGCGCGAGATTGTGGTTTTACGTTGACCTTGCGGAACAATAAAAAAGGTCATTTATGAAATGACTTCTAATACGCCATGCCCGCACCGGAAAATAGCGGGCCGGGATTTTTCCCCTCAGCCGTACCTTTGATCCGAAACATTAATTCTCCCCAGACGGTCGTACAAGATACGAAATATTCGGTTTCGGCCTGCCAATCCGCGTGCGTGAAGTGGAGAAGAGTCCGACCGGCGTCGGCTTTGAGGTCAAATAGTAGCTTTGTGCCGCTCCATTCTTTCCCGGTCTCGCAGAGCCATTGGGCTTGCAGGGGTGAAACCAGCGAAATGGGGTGAAGCCGGTACGAAGTGGCCCCATTGAAAAAACCAAGTTCCACTTTATTCGTTGCGGCGTCTTCGGTCACATCAGCCGCCCACCATTTCCTGAAACCTTCGGCTGACGAAACGAGGGTATATACTTTCGAGGGCTCGGCTTCGATCAGAATCGCATGCTTCATTTCGTGCATGGCTCCCCCTTGTGAATTTTTCTTTGGATTGATTAAGTGGGCCCTCCGTCGAATTCCTATTTCTCTTGTTGCCATTGACCTCCGAAAGTAAAAAGCCGAATGGTCCTAACGGACATTGCGCCGATTCCAGACTCAGGTCTCACTGGATTTAGCGCAATGTCCGCCGCAATGATTCGCAAATCAATTTATGCAAACGGATTTTCGTCTGCGCTGGGGCCGTAAATCGAGGGGATGGGAACGTCCAGCATCCGGAGATAAACGGAAAGCTGGCCGCGATGATGATAGAAATGATTCATCAGGATAGAGCGAATCACGCCGATACGCGGCGCAGACAAGACTACCTTCCCGCCTTTTGTGAGCGTCCAGAGAGCCATCAATTGGGAATCGTTCAGTTTCTTGAGTGATCCCAAGGCGTCTGCCGTTCCTTGATTGAAAGTTTTGAGAATATCGTCATTCGGACCTGGCTGCGGTTGGGTAATCTCGCCGATTTCGTGAGTATCCTTGCAAATGATCTCTGCCAGGCGGCCCTGCCCAACTGCGATATGCATCGCCAGTTGGCCGAGCGATAGCGACTTCGGGTGTGGCTTCCAGGTCAGTTTGTCGGCTGGGATGCGTTCCAGGACGCGCTGAGTGACTTTTGCTTCCTGTTCGATTTCCATCAAAATTGGATCTATAGCTTGCATTGCTCCTCCTAGTGATGACTTGCGATTTAACCCCGTATTGCCGTGGTTGAATTCCTACTGCCCTGCGCGTTCAAACGTATTTTGCAAGTTGTTCGAGGACACCGGTCCACCCTTGATTGTGCTTGCCACGCTCCTCGGCGCTCGGCAGCCCTTCGTGCGTAAGCGTGATCTCCGTGGAATTTCCCAGATCGCGAAATTCCACAGTCACCAAAGAAATGTTCGCGTCCGGCCCCTCTGCCCAGCTCCAGGTAAACGCAATCTTTTCCGGCGGGATGATTTCCCGGTAGATTCCGTGCAGGCGATGAATGTTGCCGCCTTTGTGGTGCACTTCGAGCCGGTACTTTCCCCCCACTCGGAATTCCATCTCGGCTACGACCGGCTTATGATCCGGCGATGGTGCGAACCACATCCCCAGTTCCTTGGGATCGCTCCATGCACGAAAAACTCTTTCGCGCGGCGCCGGGAATGTTCGCTGGAGCTTTAGAGATGTCTCAGGCGATGTCTGTGTCTTGGCCATTTCTGGTCCTCCTCTTTGGGTCTTTGGGCATTGGGGGCTTTTCCGTCTGTTGTGGCGGATTTTCCTGAAATTGCTCCTGCACGAGGTACCGCTCGAGGGCGTCGAACTGGTTTTCCCAGAATTTGCGATAGTGTGAGATCCAGTCCTCCGCGTCCTTTAGCGGGCGGGCCACCAGCCGGCAACGGCGCGACCGTCCCACCTTGCGTTGCGTGACGAGGCCGGCCCGCTGGAGAACGCGAAGGTGCTTCATCACGCCCGGCAACGACATCCGATAAGGCCGCGCCAGATCGGAAACCGAGGCCTGGCCACGCAGCGCCAGCGCTGCCAGGATCGCCCGGCGTGTGGGATCGGCCAGGGCTTGAAAGGTGGCGTCCAGGTTTCGATTATACTTAACCATTCGGTTTAGTATTAAAGATTTTCCCAGCCATTGTCAAGCGTCTAATTCTTATTCCCGTTTCCCCGATTTGTCCGTTCCAATTTCGTTCTTCGAATTTCTGGTGCCGCACTCTTCCCCGTTTTTGGGAAGGGTGCGGATTTTTTTTACCCAGGCCAACTGACGCACGGACAATTGACAATCTTCAATCTGCACGCGGGAAATTTCTCGTGCGGCATCGGAAGAACCGCACCCCCGAGAAACACAAGGGTGCAGCACCCGAATTGGCCGGTACGTTTTAAATCGAAACGACCGCACACTTCCCGGACACTGACAGTATCTTCGATCCGGACTATACTGTTTTGCCGCGGACGCGCGAAACTGTTCCGTGCGTTCATAAAACTGGAAAGGCTATAAAAAGTTTTAAACAATTAAAAAATTTAAGTGCATGGTCCTGTAAAAAAATGACTCTACAAAAAAAGAAAATTGTTCTTCTCCCGGGCGACGGAATCGGCCCTGAAATTATGCGTGCCGCGGTGAACGTGTTGAAAGTGTGCGCCGCGAAATTCGGCCACGAGTTCGATTTTGCTGAATTCCCTTTTGGCGGATGCGCCATTGACGCGACGGGTGAGCCTCTCCCCGCCGAAACGCTTGCTGCTTGCAAATCCGCAGATGCGATCCTTCTTGGCGCCGTGGGGGGCCCTACGTGGGATGCGGTCCCGCTGGCCAAGCGCCCAGAAACCGGGCTGCTTGCGCTGCGCAAATCTCTCGGGTTGTACATCAACCTGCGCCCCATCGATCTGCGTTTGCCTCTATATGGCCTTTCTCCGTTGCGCGCGGACCGCGTGAGAGACGTGCACATTGATTTTGTGCGCGAACTCGCCGGAGATATTTATTTTGGCAAACACGATGTACAGCCCGATCCGAGCGGCGAGCGCGCCACCGATGAAGCCGTGTACACCACCGCCGAAGTGGAGCGCGTCGCGAAGTACGCCTTCGCGCGTGCCGAAGCCCGCAAGGGTCGGCTCGCGTCGGTCGACAAGGCCAACGTCCTGACCACTTCGCAACTTTGGCGCCGAACCGTAACCCGCATGTCCGCAGATCATCCGAGCGTGAAGCTCGAACATTTGTACGTGGACAACGCAGCCATGCAGCTGGTTCTCGCTCCCGCACAATTCGATGTGATCCTCACCTCAAATATGTTCGGCGATATTTTGACTGACCTAGGCGCAGCTCTTGCCGGATCGATCGGCCTGATTCCATCAATGAGCAGCGGCCCCGGTCCTTCTGTCTATGAACCAATTCACGGGTCCGCGCCAACGCTTGCCGGAAAAGACGTGGCCAACCCCGTGGGCATGATTTTCTCGGCAGCGATGATGCTGCGTGAAAGTTTCAATCTGAATCGTGAAGCGGAGTGGATCGAATCCGCCGTGGATCGGCTGTTCACAAAGGGCATCCGTACACCAGATACGGTTGAATCTAACACCACCAAAGTCGGCTGCGTCGAATTTGGCGAACGTCTGCAAGCCGAATTAGCAGGCGCGGCCCACAGCAGTTAACGTTCGAGCGATTAATCGCCTTCCCTGCCCGAATATTCATTCGCCAAAGAAGAAAAAATGGGAGCGCACTTCGAAAGAAAATGCGCTCCCAAGGAATTAAACAAACCTAACTGTAAGTCTACTCGCGAACCGCAATCCTAGTTCTCAAGATCGAGGCCAGGAAGAACGGGCGTGCTTTCGATTCTCACGGCATCCAGGGCGTGCGGATCAAGCCCGAGCGCCTTGAGGACTGTGGGAGCCACCTGCAGGGTTTGAACGGGACCGTAAATCGTCTTGCAGTCAAACGATGGATTGGAGACGAGCATGATGACGTTGACGTCGTCATGGGCGAAGCCGCCGTGTTCGGCCAGCTTCTTGGTGCTTCCGGACAAGGTCACTCCAATATTCGGGGTAACGATAATGTCCGGAGTGCGCGGATCGCCGTTCGGCGGGATGCCGGGAGTGTTAAACATCTGCGTGATTCCCGGCCCATAGAAAATCTGGCCGATGCCTGCGATGTTGGCTGTTGCCGGTGACTGCGATTCCAGCATGCTCACCGCGCCCAGTGTGGTGCACTTGTTGTTCAGCCAATCGAGGGAGATATCATCCTCGGTCGGGCCAATTCCGGTGGGGTTGGAAGGCGACTCCGAAAAAGGCAAGCATCCGCCGTTGTCCAGAATTGTTGCCGGCGAAGTGGTCACCGGTCCGGAAGTTGTGATGCCTGTATAGCGGGCGGAATCGATGGGGCTCTGGCCATGCTTGGCGGTGATGATGATCAGAGTGGAATCAATCAATCCATTGTGCTTCAGATGTTCGACCATCTTACCCACGGATTTGTCAGCGAATTCGATTTCGCTGAGCAAAGACGCGGTCGGTGTTCCATCTCCATCTACATAGCCGCCAGTCACTGTCGGGCTAAGCGATTTTTCGATCAGTTTTTGACCAACGCTGACGACCTGGAAATTCATCCCGAAAATGTTTGGCACGGGAGCGGGAGCCGATCCGTTGTGCGTTTTGCCATCGATTTCGTTGAGGACCGAATTCACTTTCAACGTGTCGTAGCAGATGATGTTCTGGAAGCTGTCTGTCCAGGCGTTGGATGCAGCCACTGCGGTCTGGTCAGGCAGTGGATTGCATCCTGGAACTCCCGGCAGACTGACGGGGATGGAGTTGATGTCCGGGGCATAGTAATCATCCAGGTTCGAACCGTCGCCTGGGCCGGCAACCGCGGAATAGGACGGGTGCTTGTCGGTCCAAGCGGTATATCCGCCAGCCTTATGGATGACGCCGAAAATTGTATTGGTCCGGACGAAGTTCCATGGATAGACCGGAGCGCAGTTGTTGAACGGATCGCGAACAAGCTTATTTGGATCGATGGAATCGATTCCGCCGTCGCCAGTGGCGGCTCCGCCGTTCAGCTTCGTTTTGTCGATGTCGATGCCCTCATCAAATTCGGTGGTTGTGCCATTCGGAGATCCGGTCGTGCAGGTTCCGCCCGACACGCCATTGCCCGTAGTAATCGTGGGCGGGGCCAAGACGCGATCGTAAGCGACATCGTAAAAGGCTCCCACGGTTCGCGGCGAGCCGCCGGTCATCAGCGCCATCAGTCCGGGAAAAGAGTCGGAGGGCTTTGAGGTGGATGTGTTCAAGTAATTTACACCAGTTTCGGCAAGCTCGGCGAGGTTGGGGCAATAGGGTGCTCCGCCATTCACTCCGCTAATTCCTTTCGAACAGTTGAGAAAATCAACTGCGTGCATTCCGTCGATGCTGATCAACAGCACGTGCCGGATGTGGTGATGACCATCGCCGTCCCACTGGCCATCTTTCGGTCCGGCGTAGGCAGACGTCATGGTCGACAAAATGAGAGCGGCAGTCAGGATGCCAGCCTTCCACTTACTAGCCATTCCAAAACCTCCTTAAGTTTTCGCCAATCCTTGATCTGTATTTACCCTTGCGGGAATGCATATTTACTTATCGGACTTTAATCGCTACGTGAATCAGATGTGAATCCTTTGTAAAAAGCGAAAATGTTTTCGGATTCCAGGAATTTTTTTTGACAAAATTAATTGCTGCGCTGATTCGAATACAGCATTCCCTGTATTTTATTGGTGGGGCGTTCTGGAATTCTTTAGGTGGACGCGACCCCGAGTTCTCATCCCTCGGGGCCGTGCCCAACAAAGCCTGCGGATTCGGAAAGAAACGCACTCATCAGAATTAGTGGGAATTCCAATCACGGTCATGGCATGCATCGTGGCCATCGTCGCGGTGATCGTCGAAATCGTGCTTCGACGTATCGACGAACATCATGCCTCCGGGACCTGACAAACCCGTCACGATTGGCGTAACCACTCCGCTGGTGAAATCGAGTGTGCCAACAAATGGCCCTCCGTCAGCGGCTGTGAAAGCTGTGCCGGGCGAGAAAGCTTTCTTGCTGAGCTTGTACACAGTGTTCAGACCTTTATCGGCGAAAAGAATAAAGCCCTCGCTTGAAGTAATAAACGCCGTGTCATCGGTTTCCACGGACATCGCGCCGCCGGAAGTTAGATAGGTCAATGGCAAACGTAGAACGCGTTGGTTGGGAGAATCGGGATTGCTCACGATGATCAGCTCCTGGTCGCCCTGGCTATCGAGGACAATATTGCCAAGCGGATCGAGCGTCATCGAGTCCGGGTCTTGCAGGTTAAGTTGAATTGTAGCATCCGTCGGAATGTCGATCGCACTGGCTTCTCCTGCGAGAACTGGTTCGGTGACAACCAGGTTTCCTTGCAGCCTGGCGCTGACAATTGCCGGACCGGTGTTCGGGTTCTTCGCGGGATTCGATGCGCTGACAAACACTTTGCAGTCTCGGAAGACGAGGTCATCGTAGCCGCCCCCATGCAGGGTCGGTCCAAAAGTATAAAATTTCGTTCGGTGTGTCTGCGGATCAATGATCACGAGATTGGCATTCGCGTCTTCATTCTGTATTGCCCATAAGAGATGAGTAACCGGATCGACTTTCAATCCGTCATTGTGTCCGACCACCGTATAGGTGTACTCAACGGTCCCATCCATTTTATATTCCACGATTTGGCTGCTGAGTCCGTCGGAACCATCCGGCAAGTGACCGTCGCCGTATCCCACGAAAACATGTTCTCCAAGGATGGCGATCGAATCTGGAGCACTCAAACCGGTGGGAGCCTTGGCAAATACCGTCAAACTATAAGGACTCACGGCAGTTTGAGAAAATGCTGGCTTGGCCATAGAGCCGCAAACGCTCAGGACAGCCATGGCAAATATCCCCGTCGCAATTTTGTTCATAAATTCCTCCATTTTTTACGCGATAAAGCGTTATCAGACTAAGTCGCAATGAAAACTGTTCTGTGAATGGACGGTTAACTTTCGGCTACATCCGTGAATTCGGGATATTAATGGCGTGTGAGTTCAGCTTGATCCAACTAGAATCAGACTTGAAGCAAGGTTTGAACTTTGAAGATTCTAGGTTCCCTTTCAATTTTTAGACTGTCTTGCAATCCGCAGTGAGTATTCGATTTGTACAAAAGTCTCCCCAAGCTCTTGCGATTCATGGGCTGGGAATGGTAGTTTCAAACTGGCCAGACTGGGTGATTCTTCCTTACATCATTGGAGCGGAACTCACCGTTGAGTAATCAGAGCGCCCAAAATATTAACGACGGCCACCCTGCTAACGGGAGAATCCCTGTCTCTCGCTCGCAGCCAGACCTTCGCGAGCTGACGTATTGGCGAGTGGAAGGCAGTCTGGTAGCGCTGGGTGCAGTGCGTCCCGTCGCCTACTTCACTTGGAATTCCCATACATTCGCGGGTCGCTGGGCACGTCGCGGAGGAGCTTTGGCTCTTGCGCTGATTCGTCCATTCCTCTACGCAAGTCATCGCGTGTTCGCCACTCGCGTACTGCACACTTTGCTTGCTGGAGTGACGCGAGATCGTCTTGATTCGCTGGGTGAGGAGTACTTCGAATACGTATTGAAAAAGCAATTGAAGAAGGAAGGTATCGAGCGCCTGAAATCCTGCCTCGCAGAAAAAGGCCCGGAGAATGTTGTTTTGGTCAGCCAGGGACTCGATCACGTCATGCGCCCGCTTACCCAATATTTGGGCGTGTCGCGCCTCGTTTCGAACCGCCTCGAATTCCGCAAAGGAGTTGCCACAGGCCGCCTGCTCGATCCGGTAATTCGACCGCGCAGCCCCATTGCTCGTGCCTTTGAACGCAGCGCAGATGGCCGCGTTCCTTTTGATCGCCTGCTGAAAAATCTCGGCATGACCGAGCATCCGGAGGAGTTACAAAAAGCGATTCTGCCAGCCGAGCGGCAAAAGGAAGTGGACCACCGCGCACTGGTCGTGTTTAACGGAAGAAAACAATCCGAACCACTTTCAGTCCGGGAAACTCTTGCTGGCAAAAAGATACTGTTGATTGGCGTAACCGGTTTTATCGGCAAGGTGTGGTTGGCGCAAATCTTGAGCGAAGTTCCGAATATCGGCAAAATCTATCTGCTGATTCGCCGCCAGCGGACAACCACTTCGCAACGGCGTTTTGAGAAAATATTCGAAGAGTCGCCCGTTTTCGATCCATTGCAGGAACAGCTTGGCGACCGCTTTGCGGAGTTTGTTTCCGAGCGTGTTGAAGTAATCGAGGGAGATGTAAGCCAGCCAGGATTGGGAATTTCCCCGGATGTGCGTGCGCAACTCGCGCGTAACCTGGACCTCGTCATCAACAGTTCTGGTTTGACCGATTTTAATCCGGACCTTCGCGAAGCCCTCGCCAGCAATGTAGCTCCGGTCCTTCATTTGATTGAATTCCTGCGAGAATCGGATCACGCCGCGATGATGCACCTTTCGACTTGCTACGTCGTGGGAGGCAAAGACGGTCGCGTAGTCGAAGAAGTGCAGCCCAATTACACTCCTCTCGCAGTCCCCGATTTCGATGCCGAACATGAGTGGCACTCTCTACAGGAAGTGGTTGCAAGGGCGGAGGCTCGCGCGGAAAGTCCGGAGATCACGGCAGCTCTGCGGCGGCAAGCCCTCGGCAGACATCGCGGCAGCGAAGAACCTGCCGGGCCTGAGCTGGACAATCTGATCCGCAAGAATCGTATGCGTTGGTTGCGCAACCGATTGACGCGCGCTGGAACACGCCGCGCACGGCGTCTCGGCTGGCCAAACACTTACACACTCTCGAAATCACTTGCGGAATCAATGATCGTGAAGCATGGCGCGGGACTTCCAATCGCGATTGTGCGTCCTTCGATCGTGGAAACATCCACCGACCAGCCGTTTCGTGGCTGGAACGAGGGCATCAACACATCCGCGCCGTTATCATATTTGCTGGGCACCTATTTCCGGCAACTGCCGACCAACGAGCGCAAGTGTCTCGACGTAATTCCAGTGGATATGGTGTGCCGCGGAATGACCCTGATCGCCGCAGCGATTATCATGCGACGTCACGAGCCGATCTATCAATTGGCGACGTCGGCAAGCAATCCATGCGATATGGGTCGCTCGATTGAACTTACCGGCCTCGCACATCGCAAACACTACCGTTCGCAGCAGAACCTTGAGAACTGGATGCGCATGCAGTTCGACACGATTCCCGTTTCCAAAGCGCGCTACGAAACCTTTTCTGTTCCGGCGCAAAAAGCTGTTGTACACGGCATCAATCGCGCCGCTTCCGCGCTGCAAATGAAAAAGCCTCCGCTCGCCAAGGCGGAACGCGATCTGGTTCGCGTCGAAAAATTGATCGAACTCTATGAACCTTTTATCCTGCACAATGAGCAGCTATTCGAATCTCAAAATGTGCAGCTACTTTCCGCCGCGCTCCCCGCTGAAGAACGGACCGCTTTCGGTTACGATCCTTCTTCCGTTGACTGGTGGGATTATTGGATCAATATCCACGTCCCCGCTTTGCGCCGGTGGGTTTATCCGCTTATTGAAGGACGCCCGATGGAAGTCCGACCAAATCGCTCCTTTTCTCTTCAGCAAAATGGGAATGGAGTTGAAAGTCCGGTAAATGTCCCCCACGCGCGCGCGCAATCGCGCACAAGGATTCAAAACTAATCCATGGCCATCTTTCTGACTGGCTCGACCGGATACATTGGCGCGCACGTCGCCTCCATTCTGCTGGAACGTCACGCGGATCGTTTGAATCTGTTGGTACGCGCGAAAACCGAGCAGGAGGCGAGTGAACGTCTTTGGCACGCGATGCAATTGCACATGGACTTTCCGCAATTTCGCGATGCGCTTGCGACACGCATTTCCATTTTTCGCGGCGACTTAACGGATGTGCGTTTCGGCCTGAATGTGGCCGACTACACTCACCTGATCGGCACCACCGAATCCGTAATTCATTGCGCGGCATCGCTCAACCGCAAATCGGAAAAGAGCTGCCTGAATGTTAATTTGCGTGGAACATTGGAAGTGGCACAGCTGGCACGGCGCGCGCAGGATGCCCACGGGCTGCGCCGTTTCAGCCAGGTTTCCACCGTGGCCGTCGCGGGCCATCGCAGCCATGAAGTGGTGGCGGAAGATCTATCTATTGACTGGAATCGATCTGACTACGATCCCTACGCGCGCACGAAAAAATTCTGCGAGCACATGGTGCGTGAACTTTTGCCTGACGTTCCCCGCACAGTGTTCCGTCCGAGCATCGTACTGGGCGATAGCCGCCGCGCGGAAACTACGCAATTCGATATGGTCCGCGCATTCGTCTTTCTCGCCGGATTGCCGCTGCTGCCTTTTCGCTCGACGGATCGCATCGATATTGTTCCGGTGGATTACGTGGCGGAATCCGTGGCCATGCTTCATCAAAAACCGAATCCGGAACACGAGATTTATCATCTCTCTTCCGGGACAGGCGCGGAAACCTTCGGCCAGCTCACGCACGCGCTGGCTCAATCCGCCGGAAAAATGGAACCGCTTTTCTGGCCAGGCCTGGAAAGAAAATTTTCTGCCGTCGTCAATATGCTCTCGAATTCGCGCGGTGCGATCGGCCGCAGCGCATCATTGCTGAAAGTGTTTATGCCTTATCTCGTATGGGACACGGTCTTCGATAATTCTCGCGTCGTGGCAGAGATGGGCCGTTCTCCCGAACCGTTTTCCAAGTACTGCTATCCGCTGCTGCAATTCAGCCGCGATCATCATTTCTCCTATCCCTATAAACCGTGGCCGGCCGGCGGTGATATACAGACCGAAAAAGGAGCGACCGCCAGCGTCGCTTCCGCGCGAGGGTCTCACCCATGATGGATTTCATCCTGGAGGCTTGGACAAGTTCATACATCGAACTCACGAGCGCGCTCTGGAAGTTTGGCGCGGGGCAAGGCTGGCAACGTGGCGGGAAACTGAAACTCCTTTTTGCGGGATACAACGGAACGCGTAACACGGGGTCGGATGTGCGCGTCGAGGAAATGCTGCGGCAGGTTCGCCGCATACTGGGCGAGGAAAATGTCGCGCTCAGCGTGATGACATTCGATCCAAATCGTTCGCGCGGCTATTTTGAAGGCACAGCGCAAGTGCGGTTGCCCATGATTTTTCCTCCCTTTTTGTTCAGCGAAGTGCGCAAGCATCACGGCGTGATCACCTGCGAAGGCTCCATGTTCAAAAGCAAATTTGCCAACGCGCTCACGACCATGGCTATTGGCTCTCTGGGAATCGCCTCCGCCGAAAATAAGCTTTCAATCGGCTATGGCGGCGAAGCCGGTGCCATGGACCCGATGCTCGAAAAAATGTGCGCGCATTATTGCCGCCGCTCATTGGTCATTACCCGTAACGAAGAATCGCAAGCGGTTCTCAGCAAGCTTGGTATTCCCACTGAATTGGGAACGGACACGGCATGGACGTTTGAACCTCATCCCGCTGCGTATGGAATGAAAGCGCTTTCTGATGCAGGGTGGGATGGCCGAACACCCGTACTCGCTTTGTGCCCCATCAACCCATTCTGGTGGCCGGTAAGACCATCGCTTGCAAAATGGTTTGGGCGGAATCTCTTTGGCGCGTACAAAGAAAGTCATTACAGTTCTGTCTATTTTCACAATTCCGGCCCCGCGGTGGATGCCGCATATGCAAAATATCTCGCGTCCATTGCAAGTGCCGTGCAAGCGTTCCGCGCGAAGAAGGATGTATTTCCCGTGCTGGTAGCCATGGAGCGTCTTGACGCGCGAGCGTGCCATGCACTCGCGCCACAACTTGGCGGCGTTCCGATTTTTACGTCCGATGCGCACGATATGTATGAACTGGTGAGCATCCTGCGCAGTTCCAGCATGATCGTTTCTTCACGTTATCACGCCATGGTGACGTCCATGCCGGGCCTGGTTCCGTCCGCGGGAATTACGATGGACGAGCGAATCCAGAATTTGCTGCGTGATCGAGGGCACGAGAATTTGCTGCTTACCGTGGACGATCCTGATCTGGAATCGAAACTTTTAACCGTAATGGAAAATCTCTCGAACGACGCGGAAAACATTCGACTTGGAATTGGCCGCTGCGTAGTGCGCAATTTGAAAACCATGGCGCGAATGGGCATGTACCTTGAGCGCGCCGTCCAGGAACGCTATCCCGAGTTTCCGACGCGATCCGGCGTGCGCGGCTGGGAAGAATATTTACCACCGCTAAGCTCGAACCTCGGCAAGTTCCTAGACACATACGAAAACACAGCCGTCAACGCGGCTGCAAGTTAAGCGGATATAGTAGGACAGGCTTCAGCCTGTCTTCTTTATTGTTTTATAGCCTGCTGAGTTGAAAAAATCAAAAGAAGACAGGCTGAAGCCTGTCCTACTTAAACAATTTGAACTTCATCGAAAACATTTTCGAACGATTACAGCAAGCTTCTGGCCGTGTCGTGTTGGCCGAAGCCCATGCAGAAGGCAATCGCACCGCAACAGGTTCCGATTTGCTCGCGCATGTCGCCACTGCGCGCGCCTTCTTGCGCGCTTCAGGCATCGCGAAGGGGGCTCGATGTGCGCTCGTCGCCCCAAACGGAATTCGTTGGGCTGCGCTCGACCTCGCAATTATTTCCGAAGGCCTCATCGCCGTTCCGATGTACGCGCGCCAAGCCGCGGGCGAATTGGCAGCGATGTTGCGCGATGCCCAGCCGAGCCTGATTTGCTGCGCCGATCCGGCACTTCGCGACGCAATCTCAGCGCAATGGCCCGATGCGCCGGAATATGTTTTGTTCGACGATATTTTTAATTCCAATTCAGCGGCCAAATCAACCGCGTCTATTCCTCCGGCAGCTCTTTCACCGCAGGACGTCGTCGCCATTTTGTACACTTCAGGAACCTCCGGCGAGGCCAAGGGTGTGATGCTGACGGTTGGCAATCTCGATCACATGCTTTCCTGCGCGAAATCCCGTCTCGATAATTTAATGGGACCGCGCAATGTTCCTGATCGCGTGTTTCACTACCTGCCGTTTTGCTTTGCCGGGTCGTGGATTTTGTTGCTTTCGTGTCTGTCGCGAAACAGCGTCCTGACCATGTCCATGGATCTTACGAAGCTTGCGGACGAAATTCGCGCGGGCGAACCGGATTATTTCTTGAACGTTCCCGCGCTGCTCGAAAGAATTCGCACCGGCGTCGGAGACAATATCCGAAAACGAGGCGGCGCGATTGCCAGAATTTTTGAGAACGCCAATGCCGCGTGGCTGCGGCTCGACGCCAAAAGTCCCCACGCGTGGGATTTTTTCTGGCTAGGCCTCGCTGGGCTTATAATTTTCCCATCAATTCGGAAACGCATGGGACCCAATCTGCGCGCGCTGATTTGCGGCTCCGCACCGCTGGCCCGCGAAACACAGCTTTTTTTCATGATGCTCGGAATTCGCGTACTGCAAGTTTACGGCCTGACGGAAACCACAGCTATTTGTACCATGGACGATCCCCAACACGTCGAACCAGGTCGTGTTGGTCCCGCGATTCCAGGCATCGAAATGAAAATCGCCGAAGACGGTGAGATCATTGTTCGCGGGCCGAATATTTTCCCCGGCTACTGGCGCCGCCCCGGCCAGACAGCCGCTGTCTTGCGCGAAGGCTGGTTCCACAGTGGTGACCAGGGTGACGTGGATGCTCAGGGAAATTGGCGCATCACGGGGAGAATTAAAAACCTCATCATCCTGAATTCCGGCCACAATATTGCGCCGGAACCGATCGAGGAAGAGTTATTTCGCGCTATTCCTGGCGCGCAACACGTTATGCTCGTCGGCAACGGCCGCAGTTTTCTTGCCGCGATTATTACGGGTGCGACAGCTGGCACGGAAATTGATTCACAATTGGAACGAATTAACGGCACCCTGCCGCACTACCGCAAGATTCACAGGTATCACGCCGCGCAGGAATTGTTTACGATTGAAAACGGTTTGCTGACCGCAAATGGAAAGCTGCGTCGCGACATAATCGCCGCACACTTTTCCGCAGAAATTGAACGCATGTACGAAAAGATTTTGTAGCACCGGCATCTTGCCGGCAGTTTGTGATTCTGATTTTTTTGATGCGGCCTGAATATAGCGGCCGAAAACCCGCCGGCAAGATGCCGGCGCCACGAATAACTGGATTGCCGCGAGACTGTATAAAGGCAAAGGCTGAGCGGAATGGACGAATATAAGGGTAAAACACTTTCGTGGCGCTTCGCGGATGGAATCGTCGAGCTTGCGCTGAATCGCCCTCCGGCCAACGAAATTGGCCTTGCGATGCTCGATGACCTGGAACGATTTGTCGCGGCGCTTCCCGCCCTCGAATCAAAGGCCAGCGCGCTCATTCTTCACAGCGAGCAAAAAGCCGGCTTCTCTGCCGGAGCCGATTTGCGCGAGCTATATGAAGAAGCGCAAAAAATGGACGCGTCGTCTGCTGTGAAGGGAGTTCGCGCATTCCTCGAGCGAATTCACGCGGTGCTCAACAGAATAGATACCTCATCGCTCACGACGATTGCCGCCGTTCATGGCGTTTGTTTTGGCGGCGGGTTCGAGGTAGCGCTTACGTGCGACCTGATCATCGCGGATAAAATGGCGCGTTTTTGTTTTCCGGAATTACGGCTCGGGCTCATCCCCGGCTTCGGCGGCATCCCGCGCCTGAAGCGCGATATTGGAAACGGCGTTGTTCGAGATCTTCTCCTCACTGGGCGCAGCATCAACGCCACGAAAGGCCTTGCCGTGGGTCTGGTGAGCCAAGTCGCAGCAGAAGGCGAAGCACTGCGCGCTGCACGCTCGACTGCTATGCAGACGACAAAATTCGACCGTGGCACATCAGCCGCCGCGAAGAAGTTTATCAAGCCGCTCCCAACGGAAGAACTGCGTCGGGAAATCAACATTTTCTGCGACCTTTTTGCGCGCCCAGCCGTAATGGAAGGTTTGCGTAAATTCGTCGAAAATACAGGAGCGCATCCATATCTGCCATAAATAAGGATCTCCTGGATTATCAGCCGAGCTGTCTTACAAAAATGCCAGGAGAATAGCCAGCAGACTGTGCTTACTGTAAAATACGGACGATCATGAAAACTATTGAACAAACCACAGACGAAATCCTGAATCTTGCGGCGACCCATTTTAAATTCCCCCGCACTGACCTGGTGGCAACAGACGATTTTTATAAAAAACTCGGCATCGACAGCCTGCAGGCTCTCGAACTGCTCACGCGCCTGGAAAATCATTTCGGCGTGGAACTTCCAGACTACGAGGTCCAGGGCGTCAGCGACTTTCACACCCTCGCAACACGCATTCAGGCACGGCTCTGAAAATTTCAGGCGGAATTAGACGATTTCTCCGAGGATTTCCTCATATAATCTTGCTTCTCTCTGCGGCTGCGTGTCTCTGCGGCAATGCTGATGCTTGATTTGGCTAAATACGATTCGTTGGGGGCGGCGCTGCGCGATGCGCTCGGTCGCTGGCCGGACGAAGTGTGTCTGATCGAAGCGGACCGCGAAAAAGAAAAATCCCGCCTCACGTATAAGCAATTCGGGGAATCCGCCGAACTGATTGCCGCGGCGCTCGAAGAAGTGGGCTTTGCTGCAGGAGATCGCGCCGCAATCATCATGACTAATCAGCCCAAGTGGCTGATTTCAGCGTACGCTGTGTTTTTTTCGGGCGGCATTCTTGTCCCACTTGATTACAAACTCGCCGCCGCCGAGCACCTTCAGTTGTTGGCGCATTCCCAGGCACAAATTTTATTTATTGAGTACCCGCTGTGGCGCGCCATTACGCAATCGCCCGCGTTCGCCGAGCATAAACTGAAAACGGTGCTCGTGAGCGAAGCTCCAACAAATGCCGATCTCGCAGGCGCGCTACGTTGGGAAGAATTTCGCGGCGCGCGCAAGCCGGAATTCAGGCCGCGCACACGGAAAGATACAGCCTGCATCGTGTATTCATCCGGCACGGGCGGCCATCCGCGCGGCTGTGTGCTCACTCATGATAATTATCTGGAACAGTGCGCCGCCGTGGCGCCTGTTTTTCCCTTTTGGCCCGGTGCCCGGTATCTGAGCATCATCCCCACAAATCACGCCATCGATTTCATGGGCGGATTTATCATGCCCTTTACGGGTGGAGGGACTGTCGTACATCTGCGGACTCTGCGGCCGGAATTCATTCGTGAAGCTTTTACCAAATATAAGATTACGTACATGGCTGTCGTGCCGCTGATCCTTAAAAATCTGCAAAAGGGTTTGAACGAGAAATTTGCCGCACTTCCGCCAGGCAAACGCAAAATGCTTGATGCGCTGATCAGCGTGAATCGCGCGCTCACTCGCGGCAAACCGCGTCCCGGACTGAGTCGCGTGCTACTAAAAGAAATTCACAAGGCCTTTGGCGGCGGGTTACGAGCATTGCTCGTCGGCGGCGCGTTCACCGAACCCGCAACCATCGAGTTCTTCCATGATATCGGCATCCCCATCTACAACGGCTACGGCTGCACGGAAGC